>JBNKCG010000019.1:0-14636 GCA_050287605.1 Gammaproteobacteria bacterium
TGCTCCGGCCGGCCGCAAGGGCGACAACGTGTCAGCCGAGCCCCAAAACCCGCTGCTGTGTGCGGAAAAGGAAGCATTGATGACGGCACTCGAGAGCAACCGTTGGAATATCACCAATACGGCGGAGAGCCTCAATATGAGTCGCAATACGCTTTACCGCAAAATGAAGCGTCACGGGATTTTTAACCCCGATTCCTGAGCGAAACCACACCAGGAGTATCGAACGCCCAGTGCCCTCCTTCGTGAGGGCACTTTTCTGCCGGCAAGCCTGAATCGTGGAAAGTGACCCTCACTTTCCAATTCGGCTCGGTTGACGGATACTTGTACCGACTTTGTTGGACTGGTGATCGCCCTTCACTCATTCGCGGAACATTGCCGCTGCTGTCGCCGTCCCCTCACAGGCTGTGTATCGCACAATGAGAACAATGTTCGACACAGGGAACGATGAGCGCCCTGTACTTCATCCCTATTGCCGCGTGGAACGGGATGCGCAAAGCGGAACCCACACCTTGATCTACCCCAGCGGACTGGTCAAACTGCCCGCCCGCTACGGAATGCTGCTCAAGCTCTGTGACGGGACACGCAGACTCGATGAGATCGTTGCGATCGGTCGACGGTCGTGCAGTGAAAGCGCGGAGGAGTTGAGACTGTTCATCCGCGACGCAGCCATCAGAGGATGGCTGGTTCCGCACGGTGGAAGTTGACGTCTGAACGATCTGTTGCGCATCCGTGACACCGCGCCACGCGGAAGTGGCGCACTCACGCAACGAAATTCAATCCCATGCAATGATCCGCCAGCCGCGGCAGTTTTATGAGGTGAGATATTGTTTTAAATATAGTGTCTATCTTATTGTTAATAAATAATTTATAGATTTCTTCCGGGCAAGTGACTGCACGTCCCGTCTCAACTGCCCTCGCCGTTCCGGGCGCCCTCTCGACTGCGCGCAATTGGCGCGATGCTTGCTAATTCTACTCGGGGAGGCACGAGTCAAAGCGAGTAGTAAAAACCTCCCGCTTCGGCTAAGGGCGCGCGAAGAGCGACCCTGCGGCGGAGCCCGTTTGACCACCCAACAGGGATCACGACAGGAGGACACCATGCAGTGGACTGATCCGGCATTTTGCGATATCCGCCTCGGGTTCGAGGTTACGGCGTACGTCTACGTGCGCTGATCATCAAGGCGATCGGGGAGACCGCGATCCTGCGGTCTCCCCCGGTCGGGCCGCGTCACAGCGAGGAGAGGCCAATGAGTGCAGGAACGGAGGCACCCGTACAATCGGATGCGGTCATCGATTTGGATCCGATGTATCTATTTCGCTGGGAGGAGCCTCAGCAGTCATACGTTCTTCTGTATCCCGAAGGTGTTGTGAAACTCAATCAGACCGCCTCATCCATTTTGAAGTTGTGTGACGGGACACGCACCGTCGGACAAATTGTCGCCGAGTTGGAATCGCAATTTCACGGCGAGGGCATCACCCAAAGCGTGCATAAATTTCTGGAGGTTTCCCATGCCAAAGGCTGGATCCGGATTAACGCTTGACGGTAATCGGATGCCCATGTGGGTCACGCTGGAGCTGACCTATCGCTGCCCCTTGAGTTGTCCGTGGTGCAACAACCCGCTTAACTTCGACGAATTCCGCGACGAGCTCACGACCGCGGAATGGAAGCGTGTGTTGCGCGAGTGCCGCGCTCTTGGATCGCTGCAGTTGGGATTCAGCGGCGGCGAACCCATGGTTCGCAGCGACGTGGAAGAGTTGGTCGGTGAAGCGGATTCCATGGGGTACTACACCAACTTGATCACTTCCGGCGTGGGTCTGACCTGCGACCGCTTGGGGGAACTCAAACGGCGGGGATTGAAACAGATACAACTCAGCCTGCAGGCCAGTAATCGCGAACTCAACGATGCGCTGGTCGGTACGGAAGCGTTCGAAACCAAAATGGCGGTCGCCGAAGAGATCAAGCGCCTCGGGTTACCCATGGTGCTGAACGTGCCGGTCACCCGTCAGAACATCGACGACGTGGATGAACTGTTGCGCCTCGCAGAAGCGTTGCACGTGGATTACCTCGAATTCGCCAACGTCCAATACTACAACTGGGCGTTTCTCAATCGTTCGGAATTTCTACCGACCCGCGACCAGCTCGAGTACGCAGAGGCGGCAATCATCGAAGCGCGCAAACGGCTCGGCAAGAAGATGACCATCTACTTCGTCATCCCCGACTACTTCCATGAGCGCCCCAAGGCCTGCATGAACGGTTGGGGAGCCATTCACCTGACTTTGGCACCGGATGGCGCTGCGCTGCCCTGCCAGGAGGCGCGCATTCTTCCGGGTATCGAATTTCCCAACGTCCGCGACCACGATATGCACTGGATCTGGAACGAGTCCCCGGCCTTCCAGAAATTCCGCGGCGACTCGTGGATGAAGGAACCGTGTCGTAGCTGCGACGAAAAAGACCACGACTATGGTGGTTGCCGCTGTCAGGCCTTTCTGCTAACCGGCGATGCGGCCAATGCCGATCCGGTGTGCAGCAAGTCGCCGCAACACGCCGTGGTCGAAAACGCGCTGCAGACATCGAGCGCCGCAGGTGCGCCCGCACGGCCCATCGTGATGCGCAAGCGCGGTGCCATCAACACCCGATTCATCGGCACCGGATCGTAGGTTTCGGACAATCACCGCCAACCACCCTGACATCCAAACACCGGATTGTCGGCACGGGAGCAACATACGCGCGTCAACCCGACCGCGACTGTAAGGGGCCGACGGTGCGTGGGGTGAGAGGCGACGCGGGTGATCCGTGCTTGCCCTGGTGAGACATGGGAAACCCTTTGCGCGCCAGATAAAGCGTCGCCGCGCAACTGGCTCTGTCGTTGTAGATCGCAACGCAATCGAGGCACTGGAAACATTCGTCATAGCGAACTGCACCATCGGCTTCGATGGCTTGATAGAGACAGTAGTGGCGGCAGGTCTGACACGGCGTCCCACACTCCACGCGTCGTGCCAGCCAATTCCAGCGTCGCAACAAACCACCCAGTTTCATGACCGCGCCTAGCGGACAGAGATAACGGCAGAAGAACTTGTAGACGAAGGCGCCGGCAGCCAGCAGGAGCACGGCGTAAACGACGAAGGGCCAACTGCGATCGAAGCCGACGGTGATGGCAGTTTTGAACGGTTCGATCTCGACCCCTTGTTCGGCCAGTTGCGGTTCGACAGCGGCGGCCACTACCAGCCCGCCGAGCAAGAACATGGGCAGGTGAATCAGGCGACGATGCCAGGACGCGCGGAAGCGTAATCGCGGTACACGCAACCACCGCGCCGCCAGGGCAACGAATTCCTGCATAGCACCGAACGGGCACAGCCAACCGCAGAAAGTACCCCTCCCCCATACCAGGAAGCTGACCAGCGTAAAGACGATCAACAGCAGCGAGATGGGATCGTAAAGAAAACTCGCCAGCCCCTGGCCGGCGGTCAGCGATTTGATCGCCCCTGTCACCTGTACGATCGAAAGCTGCCCCTGGGCGTACCAGCCGAGATAGACGAGCGTAAATGCCAGATAGCTGGTGCGTATCCAGCGCAGCCGTCGCGGCGTGGCAGCCCATCGACGCGGCCATCCCAGCAGCACGACCAGCACCGTCAACATGGCGCCCTCCAGCACCAGGTCCGGCCACCGTCCAAACCAGGCCAGCAACCACTCCGGAAGCGGCTCGGGCGGGTACTCGAACAGTGTGGCGGGTGGCTGATACTCGATGACGGCCTCGCGCTGCGTGACGGGGGCGTACAGCAGACCCCGCGTACGCATGATGACCAGGGAGAGCTGCACCGGGCTTGCCGGGTCCATGCCGGCCGCTGCGGGAACGAAGAAGACCCGCGCCTGGTCGAGCGGAACGGGCGGCGGCGGCAGATCCACGTTGGCATCGCGCAGTTCCAGCGGCAGATCGCCCTGCGACAGGAGCAGTCGCGGCGGTGCGGTGCCGGGTACGAACTCGTCGTCGACGGTGCCATAGCGTCCGACGCAGGCGATCCACAGCAGCTGCTGTCCTTCGGTAGCGTTGGTCATCGCCTCCGCGTACCCGGCGTCCCCCAGCAGCGAACGGCCGATGGTGGGGGCGTTGAGATAGGCGACGTAGAGATCGGTGAACCGCGCGTCCGGGTGCTGCAGCCCCTCACCGTCCAACCCTTCGCCGTCGCTGCCCGCGAACATTCGCTCCACCTGACGGTTGCTCAGCGTGAGGCGCCTGACGTACCCCTTTTCGACCAAGGACTCGAAGCTCAGTCGCTCGAACACATCCTCACGGACGATGGCGGTGCGGTTCGCCTGCGGAGCGGCGAACCCAAGTTGCGATCGCGCCACAGCCAGCGCCGCGGAGAGTACGGTCTGGTTGACGATGCGTATCGACGCGGTGGCTTTGGTGACGCCATCCAACGTCACCTGATTGCCGTCTTCACCCCCGCGCGCACCACCGTAGGCGCTGGCCACGGTGATGTGCTGGCGCAGATTGTGACCGGCGTATTGGCGCAGGAACTCGCGCAGCGGTCCCTCTCCCAGACCGCTCAGGAACACCGGCTCGTGCTGCCGCAGCAAGGTGACGTCGACGAAGTTGCCCTTGCGGTCCAGCGCCACCAGCAGATCGAAGGGAGTTCCTTCGAAACCGGGTATCGGTGCCAGGTCAATGGATTCGAAGACGTAGCCCACCACGTCCGCATCGGGCTCCAACTCGCTGGTGATCGGCCACACGGGTGCGTCCGGCAGGCGATCGGCAACATGCAGAGGGGGGTGAATGAAACGCGCGAGATCGTCGCGATTCAACTGGCCCGCTGCGACGAGGGTGGTTGCGAGCAGGCACCACGCCGTCACGGCCACCCGCAGGTGAAGATTCAGGATGCGGGCGCTCAATCTGCGCTCCCCGCGACGCGTACCGGTAACGGTCCGTCCATGGTGCGTCAGGGCGTGTCGGCGCACTGCAGTTGCGCCCACTCCGCGTCGTTGAAGAGTCGCGACCGGGTCAGGAACCGTACCCCCTCAGGCCCTTCGAGCGAGAATATGCCGCCGCGGCCGGGTACCACGTCGATAGTAAGCTGGGTGTGACGCCAGTACTCGAACTGGGCGCGCCCCATGTACAGCGGGAAACCGCCGATGCGACCGAGCAGCACGTCCTGGTCGCCCATCTGGAATTCGCTATCGGGATAACACATGGGGGCGCTGCCGTCGCAGCAGCCGCCGGATTGATGGAACATTAACGGTCCGTGCCTTCGCTTCAATCGATCGATGAGGCGCAACGCGCTCTCCGTTGCCACCACGCGTTGAACTCCGTCACTCATGGTCGTTGCCTCTGTCGCGTTCGATCCGCATGCGGGGCATCCCTGCCCCGCACCCGGTTGTTGGATGCAGTTCCGGCTAGAAGAAGCCCAGCGCATTGGTGCTGTAGCTCACCAGCAGGTTCTTGGTCTGCTGATAGTGGTCCAGCATCATCTAGTGGGTCTCGCGTCCGATGCCCGACTGTTTGTAACCGCCGAATGCCGCGTGCGCGGGATAGAGGTGGTAGCAGTTGGTCCACACGCGACCGGCCTCGATGCCGCGACCGAAGTTGTATGTCCTGCATCCATCGCAGGGTTACGGCACGATGTCTCACGACTGGAACGCGTACGCCGCGCCGGCTTTGCGTCCGCTGCCCAGGTTGCGGGTCCGGGTAGCGAGCGATGCCTGTCGTGAAATCTCCTCGCACAACGCCGCCCGCATGGCCGGTGCGTTGCCCGAGTGACCGGCCGCTTCCACAATCGCCAGACGGGATTGGGGCCACGCCCGGTGGAGCTCGATAGCACCCGCCACGGGGCAAATGGCGTCATCGCGGCCATGCACGATAGCGCCCGGCAGATGCGCCATCGCGGAGATCGACCGCAACACGCCCTCGCCACCGAGAAAGTAGTCGTTGCGTGCGTAGTGCAAAGCTACGGCGAGCCGCGCCAACTCCTGCCGTCCGTCGCGTGATGCAGGTGCTCCCGCACCTTGCTGTGGATGGTTCACCAGACACGCTTCCCACTCCGTCCATTGCTGTGCGATTCGACGGGCAGTAATGGAGTCTGCACTGTGAAGCCGCTCCCAATAAGCATGCACCAACCGGTTGCGCTCGGCGGGAGTGAAGTGTCGCGTAAACGACCGGTACGCATCGGGAAACAGGCGCGCCGCGCCCTGCTCACCGGCAAACCAGTCAAAATCTCCGGGACGTGCCAAAAACACGCCGCGCAATACCAGGCTAGATACCCGGTGCGGAAAGTTCTGGGCATAACACAGGGCCAGTGCCGCTCCCCAGGAGCCGCCGAACATCACCCATTGGGGAACATCCAGTTGGTCGCGCAATCGCTCCAGATCCGCCACGAGATGCGCCGTGGTGTTGTCGTGCAACACACCCGTCGGCCGTGACGCGCCGCAGCCGCGCTGATCGTAGGCGATGATGCGCCACTGCGTGGCATCGAACAGCGATACCGCCGCGGGGTTGAATGCCGAACCCGGTCCGCCGTGCAGGCAGACCACCGGGATGCCGTCGGGAGCGCCGTATTCCCGCCAGTGCATCCAGTGCCCCTGCCCCACTTGCAGCAGGCCTTGGCGGCGCGGCCATGGCGTACCCTGCGCAAGCATCATCACCGCCGCCCCAGATTTCCGGTCTGTGGCCGGTAGCCGATGACGGACGCCGTGAAAAACAGCACGAACGCAGCGGCAACCACCAACGCCGAGGTGCCGTTCAGCTGACCGTAGAACGCGAAGCGGACCAACTCCACCGCATGCGTGAACGGATTGAAGCGCGCCAACTGATAGACGATCTCCGCACCCGATTCCTGCAGTTTCCACAACGGATAGAGGGCCGTGGAGACGAAGAACATGGGAAAGATGACGAAATTCATGGTACCCGCGAAGTTCTCAAGTTGCTGCACGTAGACCGACAACAACAGTCCCAACGAACCCAGCATCAGCCCCCCCAACAGCAATGCAGGCAAGGCGTACAACCAACCGTCCCAAGGTAGATCGACCCCGAACAGCATGGCGATCACCAGGAAGGTGTAGGCCTGAAGCATGGAAAGCAACGTGCCCGCGCACAGTTTGCTGAACAGCAGATAGCCGCGCGGCAGCGGCGCGGTCAGCAGCAGGCGCATGATGCCCATCTCGCGGTCGTAGACCATGGCCAGCGAGGACTGCATGCCGTTGAACAGCAGCACCATGCCCAGCAGTCCGGGCACGATGTAGACCTGGTATTCGATGTAGCTCTCGTAGGGTGGAATGATGGCAACGCCAAACACGTTCTGAAACCCGGCGGCGAAGACCAGCATCCACAGCGACGGTCGCACCAGCGCGGCCACCAACCGCCCTCGTTGACGGACGAACTTGGCAACCTCGCGGCTGGCGATGGCGCCGAAAGCCTGCAGTGCGTGGGTAGTGGTCATGGTCCAGATCCCGTTACGCGGTTGATCGGCGAGAGCATGCGGTGCGATTCCATCGTTCAAAACCGGCAGTCGCTTTCGCGCTCATCCAGGCCCAGGGTGTCGAGGTTCTGCCGGGCATGCAGAAAACCCGCAAGCGGAGCGCGCGCGATCACCCAGTTGTCCGTGGTGAGAAACAGCGGCTGACGCAATTGGTGATTCCAGTCGCGGAAGCTCATGCGATAACCCTTGAAGCCGTCGAGTACGATGGCGTTGCCGGCGATGTACTCGGCCAACGGAGCAAAGTCGCTCTGCTGGACGCGCAGCAACGCCTCGGTGATCGCCTTGACGCCCATCCAGGCCGACCAGTCGTAGCCGGTCATGGGGCGTCCCGCCAGACGCAGGAAACGGTCGTTGAGCTGCGGAGCGCCGTGGCGTTCCCACGCCCAATGCCACCAGTCCGCCACCAAGCCGGCGCCGCCCGCAACGGGACGCGGCAACTGCGTCTGATAGGGAAGTTCGCGGGCGAACTCACCGTCGGCATCGGCGGCGAAGACGACGTCATAGTCGGTGCCCGCCGTGAGCAACGCGATGTTGTTGTGCTGGCGCTGACGCGGGTCGCGCCCCAGTTCGAAGTTTCGCGCCGTTGCGATCTTCAGGCCGAAGCGTTTGGCGGAACGGCGAAACGCGGCGGCCATCGCCTGGTCGTCGGGACGCGGTCCTTCCAGAGCCAATATCGAACGCCATTTGCGTTGCACCAGATATTGCGCGAGCGCGTCGGCCAACATGGCGCGGCTGGGAGCGAGATGGTAGAGATTGCGCCGACACCCGTTGCTGCGCAGGTCGTCATCCAGGGCCGAGACGTTGAACAACAACAGCGGGCGTCCGGCAACGGCCTGCGCCAACTGCGCCAGCGGTGCGGCAGGCAGGTCGGCCAGGAAGAATCCCACGCCCTCCCCGTTGAGGCGCGCCACCGCTTGGTCCAGTTCGGCCTGGTCTGCGGCCACCACGCGCTCAAGCTTGAGCTGCACATTCCTGGCGGCCAGCGGAAAGCGGCTCTCCTTGACCGCAACGCGCGCGCCGTCCCAGGGACGACCCCACGGCTGCAGGCGGTAGCGGGCCTCCAGGTGCCGCGCCTGGTAGCGCGCATCGGACGCCCACTCCAGCACGCCGATGGTCACCACCTTGGCGGGAGCCGCGTGCGCGGAAAACGCCGCCGCGCACAGCACGCCGATCATCATCGGCCATGCGAGACGCCTAGTCATCGATAGCGATGCTGTGCGGAACCCGCCCGGCCGCCACGGAGCGCACCACCTTGCGGCGCTGGGTGTCGATGACCGAGAGATCGTCGCTGAGACCGTTGGCGACGTACAGCTTGCTTTCGTCGCGATTCAGCGCCAACCCCCAGGCGCGCTGACCCACCAGCACGTAGTCGACGATCTTGCGCTCCGCCGTCGTCACCACGGCCACGTGATTGGCGCGACCCAGCGTCACGTAGGCAACGTCGCCGGCGCGGGTCATGACGATGCCCACCGGAGTCACGTCGTCGGCGCGAAAACCCTTGGGCGTAAAGCGGATCTCCCCCGTCACGGTGTTGGAGACGGTGTCGATGATGCTCACGCTGCCGCTCAGCTCGTTGGTCACCCACAGCTCTTTTCCGTCCGGAGTGAGAGCGAGTCGGCGCGGCCGGTTGCCCACCAGCACGTTGGCGCGCACCGCGCGACTGGCCACGTCCACCACGTGCACCATGTTGGCCACTTCGGAGGTGACGTAGACACTCTTGCCGTCGGGATTCGCCAAGACTCCTTCCGGTTCTTCGCCCACCTCGACGGTGGCCGTGACGGTGTGGGACGCGATATCGAACAGCGTCAGCGCGCCGTCGGCTTCGTTGGAAACGAACAGCACCCGGCCGTCGGGACTGATGTCGAACATCTCAGGATCGGGGCCCACCGCCAGCCGCTCGACCACTTGCCGGCGCTGCAGGTCGATGCGTTCGATGGCATCGGCATCGCTGGCCGCGACGTAGAGGTAGCGGTGATCGGGACTCAGTTTCAGCGCACGGGGTCGCGCTCCGGTGGCGATTTCGCCCAGCGATTGCAGCGTGCGGGCGTCGAACACGCGGACCGCGTTGTCTTTTTCGCTGCTGACGAAAAGCTGGCCGGAGGCCGCGGCGGCGAGCGGCGGCGCAATCCCCAGCCAAGCCATGACCGCCACCAGAAGAGTCGGACGTCGTGCAGTCATGCGGTCCCCTCATCGTTCGCTGTATCGGTCAGGGAGAAAAAGGCTGCGGTCAGCGTCTGCCGCGCAGTCACGCGCATCAGCTCCTGCGGGGTCCCTTGCGCTTTGACGTGGCCGCGCACCAACACCACGATGCGATCGGCACCCTCCGCCTCGTCAACCAGATGGGTGGCCCACAACACCGCCAGACCGCGCGTGGCGCACAGTGCGTGTACGTCGGCGAGCAGATCTCGGCGCGAGGCGGGATCGAGGCCGGCGGTCGCCTCGTCCATGAGCAGCAGGCGCGGTTCGTGGAGCAGCGCGCGGGCCAGTTCGACGCGCCGTCGTTGGCCGCCGCTCAGATGGGCGCACAAGGTGTCGGCGAGGTCGCGGAGATTCATGCGTTCCAGTTCCGCGTCGATGCGTGCAGCGGCGCGGCGTCCCATACCGTGCAACAAGGCGTGAAAACGCAGATTGGCGCGTACCGAGAGCTGCAGATCCAACGCCGGTTGCTGAAACACGATCCCCATCCCTGCCAGAGCACTGGGCAGGTGGCGGCGCACGCTGTGCCCTTGGATATGCAGCTCGCCGGTGTCGGGTACGTAAAGACCGCTCAACAACTGGAACAGCGTGCTCTTGCCGGCGCCGTTGGGGCCCAGCAAGGCGACGAATTGACCCGCGGCCACGCTCAGGCTGACCTCATCGAGTGCGACGGTGCGCCCGTAGGTCTTGCGTACCTTCGTCACCTCCAGGGCGGATATGGCTGTTACCGGTTGCGGCAGCGGTGGAACGGCGTTCATCGCTGCGCCTCCCGTGCCAGGACAACGACGTTGTCGGACGGCGTCGCGCCGGTGATACCGGTCAGCAGTTGCGGATAGCGCTCCAGCAGGCGGCGGTGGCGTCCGGCAACCTCGGGGCCGTCCATCTCACGCGGACGCGGCAGATCCACCGTCATCTCCAACACCACGTGCGCCGGTCGTTGCGACAGGAACAGGATGCGATCGGCCAGCGTCAACGCCTCGCGCAGGTCATGGGTGACGAACAGCACCGTCGGATGCATCTTCTGCCAAAGCGCCAACAGCTGGTCGCGCAACTGCGCGGCGCTGGGCGCATCCAGCGACTGGAACGGCTCGTCCATCAACAGCAACTCGGGCTCGACCGCAAAGGCGCGACCCAACGCGACCCGCCGTTGCATGCCGCCGGAGAGTTGTTGCGGATAGGCATCTTCGAACCCGGCCAGACCCACCGTGCCAAGCAGTCGGCGTGCATGCTCGCGGTGCGGCGCGCCGTCACCCAGTACCAGTGCGACGTTCTCCTCCGCCGTAAGCCACGGCATGAGACGTGGCTCCTGAAACAGGTAGGCGATGCGTGCCGGCGTTGCGGCGGCGTCGTGCAGTGCCCGCCCGTCCCAGCGGACGCTGCCCTGGAACGCGTCGTCCAATCCCCCGACGATATTGAGCAGCGTGCTCTTGCCGACTCCCGACGGACCCACCAGGGCGACGAATTCACCGGGCGTGGCCGCCAACCGGAGTTCGCGCAGCACGTCCGCGCCGTTGGCGTAGCCCTTGCTCTCGATGTCGATCCGCAATCCGCTCATGCGCGCCACCGGGTCAGGCGCCGTTCCAGCGGCCGCAGCAGAAACGCCTCGATCAGCAGCACGACGGCGGCGAAGGCCAGGCTGTAGGCCAGCACGCCGGTGATGTCGAAGAACTGGAAAAAGGTGCCGAGTTGGAAGCCCACACCGTTGCTGCGGCCGAGCAGTTCCACCACCAGCACGATTTTCCAGATCAGCGCCAGGCCGGAGCGCGCGGCGGCCATGAGGTAGGGGTAGAGCTGCGGCAGATAGACGCGCACCAGCGTGCGACGTTGCGGCACGCGGTAGGCCCGAGCCACCTGCAGCAGCGAGCGATCCACCGCGCGCGCGCCTTCGCGTACCGTCACCACTACCGTGGGAATCTTGTTGATGGCAACCGCGGCGATGGCGGCGGCATCGGTGAGACCGAACCAGATGTAGCACAGGATGATGGTGACCAACGCTGGGATGTTGAGGGCCAGAATCAGCAGACCGTCCAACGCGGCGTTGAGGCGTTCACCACGCCCCATGGCGATACCGAGAACCGTGCCCACGAGCATGGAGAGCACGAACGCGGCTACGACCCGCGCCAGGGTCACCCCCAGATGAAACGGAAGATCGCCCTGCACGGTGTAGCGGTAGAGGGCCTCGGCCACCACCAACGGCGTGGGGAGCAGCGGTTGCGCCACCCACGCCGCCACGATCTGCCAGGCGAGCAGGAACAGCAGCAGCGCGGCACCGCGCAGATGGCGTTCGTGGCGCAGCTCGATCACCGCGGCCACGGCGGCACCTCGAACCCGTTCCAGAACGTGGCGCGCTCCAGCGCCACACCGCTCTGGGTCCTCAATTCGGGATCCAGTTCCGTCAACAGTACGTAGACGCGGCTCGCCGCGTCGATCTCCGCCGGTCCGAATCGGTGCGGTATCCCGGCGCGGAAGGTGTCGCGCAGGGCGATCAGCGTGGCATCGTCCTCGGCCTTGGTCAGCGGCCGAATGCGTTGCCACTCGGCGTCGGATTCGGCGAGCATGCGTTTGGCGGCGTAGGAGGCGCGCAGAAAGGCACGCAATGCGTCGGCGTGTTGCGCCGCCCAGCGCTCGTCGAACACCCACCCCACCAGCGGCAGCGGATCTTCCACGTCCAGTCCGTGCAGCAGTTCCGGCATCTCCATCAGGGGACGCAGCCCCGCCGCCTGCAGCCTGGCGCCGTAATGCCAGAACGTAATGGCCCCGTCCAGGTCGCCCCTGAGCACCAGCTGATTCAGCAACGGCGGTGCGCCGAAGACCGGCTCGACCAGCTCGGTGAGATCGCGTCCGAGATGGCGCTTGGCGTAGGCGCGCAACAGCAGCCAACTCTTGTCCGCGGGTCCGCCGGCGACGCCCAGCCGTTTACCCGCGAGATCCCCCAGCGCCTGGGCATGCGCTTCCGGTCGCATCATGAGTCCACCCACCGCCATGGAATATGGCACGAAGGCGTAG
This sequence comes from Gammaproteobacteria bacterium, assembly GCA_050287605.1. Taxonomy (GTDB): domain Bacteria; phylum Pseudomonadota; class Gammaproteobacteria; order QQUJ01; family QQUJ01; genus QQUJ01. The sequence goes on from JBNKCG010000019.1 coordinate 12,670, forward strand.
GGCTTGCCGGCCGCCCGCTGACGGGCAACCCAGGTCCAGTCCGATACGATAACGTCCACGGCTCCGGACTGCAGCGCCACGGAGGATGCCAGCTTGCCCCCCAGGGGGATCACCTCAAGATCGATCCCTTCGCGCGCGGCCAGACCGTGCTGGCGCACGACGTCCAGTTCCCAATTGACGGTACCGAACTTGAGCACGCCCGCGCGGATTACCGGTTGCGTGGCATGCGACGGCCCCGCGATCGCCAGCAGGAGCAGGAACACGTAGCCGACGCGCGCGCGATTCCACATCTTGAGGTCCATAGCCGGCCCTTGCCTGTCGAGTCCGCGGATAGCGTCGCAAAGGCCATGCCACCGCCGAATCCCAGGTAACGGCGCCTTGTCTCGAGGCGCAGTCACGGGGATGACACGGTTTGTCGTCGCCGACTGTACCGACTCTAGGACACTCGGTTCACGTGACAGCGGTCCGGGGTGGAAAGCGATCGCCGGCCCTATCCCGCCGGTGGACCGCACAACGCAGCAATTTGTAACGCGAACGTTACGACGATGCCGAACCACGCCGGGAATAGAGGGAATCAACACCGTACCAGCAGGCATTGACTGACATTGGCATCGATATTGCCCCTGCAACCCAAAAATAGAGAGTCGATCCCCTGCGTCGGCCTGTTCAGCGAATCCTTTTCACCGTCGTCCTAGAGGAAACTGCAAAATGATAAGAGCCTTACAGATCAATCCCCAGAAGTGCACCAGCTGTTTGCAGTGCGAGATGGCGTGTTCCCTGGAGAACGAAGGGGTCATCAATCCGTCCCGGTCGCGCATCCGCGTGTTCCAGTTCCACGACGACGGTAAGTTCGTCCCCTACACCTGTACCCAGTGCGCCGAGGCGTGGTGCCAACGCGCCTGCCCGGTGGGTGCCATCGGCGTCAACCTCGCCACGGGCGCCAAGGAGGTCAACGCGACCACTTGCGTCGGCTGTAAGATCTGCACCATCGCCTGCCCGTTCGGCACCATCAACTATCAGTCCCACTCCGGCAAGGTCATCAAGTGCGATCTGTGCGGCGGCGATCCCGCCTGCGCCAAGGCCTGTCCTACCGGCGCCATCACCTACATCGACGCCGATTCCACGGGTATGGAACGCATGCAGCAGTGGGCCGCGCGCACCGCGGCCGGTCAGAGCGCCCGCGCTTAATTCGCCGACAGAGGAGAGAACCGACTATGGCATGGCAACGCAAAATCCTGCGGGTTAACCTCACCCAGGGCACCTGCACCAGCGAGCCCCTCAACATGGAGTGGGCGCAGAACTACATCGGACAACGCGGCCTGGCGACGAAGTATCTGATCGAGATGATGGACCCCAAGGTCGATCCCCTTTCGCCCGACAACGTACTGATCTTCGCCACCGGGCCTCTGACCGGCACCTTCGCCTCCACCGGCGGGCGCTACTCGGTGATCACCAAGGGGCCGCTCACCAACGCCATCGCGTGCTCCAATTCCGGCGGCTATTTCGGTCCGGAACTCAAGTTCGCCGGCTGGGATATGGTGATTCTGGAAGGCAAGTCCCCCTCCCCGGTCTACCTGCACATCGAGAACGACAAAGCCGAGCTGCTGTCGGCCGACCCGTTGTGGGGCAAGTCCACGTGGGATACGCAGGAGTGGATCCACAACACGCACCAGGACCCGCAGATCAAGGTGGCGGCTATCGGCCGCGCCGGCGAGAGCCAGGTGCTCTACGCCTGCGTGGTGAACGATTTGCACCGCGCGGCGGGACGCTCCGGCGTGGGCGCGGTGATGGGCTCGAAGAACCTCAAATGCATTGCGGTGCGCGGTACCCAGGGCGTTGCGGGCATCCGCGACATCAAGGGTTTCATGGAAGCGACCACCGCCGCCAAGAAGGTGTTGGCGGAAAACCCGGTCACGGGTCAGGGCCTGCCCACCTACGGCACCCAGGTGTTGATGAACGTGATCAAC
>JBNKCG010000020.1:0-32637 GCA_050287605.1 Gammaproteobacteria bacterium
GGCCGAAGACCACACCCTGATCCTCATCGAACACGACATGGACGCGGTGTTCGCCGTGGCCGACCGGCTCACGGTGATGGTCAACGGCGCGGTGCTGGAGAGCGGCACGGTGGAGCAGATCCGCACCAGCCGCGCGGTGCAGGAGGCCTACCTGGGCGTGGAGGACGAGACCGATGCCTAACCCCCCGCTGCTCGAAGCCCAGGCGATCCACACCTACTACGGCGCCAGCCATATCCTGCACGGGGTGAGCCTCACGGTGCAGCGCGGCGAGACCGTCAGCCTCATGGGCCGCAACGGCATGGGTAAAACCACCACGCTGCGCTCGCTCATCGGGTTGTCGCCGCCGCGCCGCGGCACGGTGCTGATCGACGGCACGCCCAGTACCGGATTGCCGGTACATCGCGTGGTGCGCAAAGGCATCGCCTACGTGCCGGAGGATCGCGGCATCTTCCCCACGCTGTCGGTGCGCGAAAACCTGATCATGGCAGCGCGCCGCGGTACCCACGGGCGCGATGAGTGGGACCTCAAACGGGTGCTCGATCTCTTTCCACGCCTGGCCGAGCGCATCACCAATAGGGGCAACCAACTCTCCGGCGGCGAACAGCAGATGTTGACCATCGCGCGGGCGCTGATGACCAACCCCGAGTTGATCATTCTCGACGAGGCCACCGAGGGACTGGCGCCGCTGATTCGCAAAGAGATCTGGAAGGTGGTACGCCACATCAAATCCACCGGCATCGCAGTGATCATCGTCGACAAGGACGTGAAGGCGCTGCTGGGCGTGTGCGACCGCAACTACATCATCAGCAAGGGGCGTATCGTCTACGAAGGCTCCTCCGCCGAACTCAGGGACAAACCGGAGATCCACCAACAGCACCTGGGGGTGTGAGTCGCGCCGATGATGCTCGGGCTGCGCCCGAACGGCTCCCGTAGCGTGGACCGGCCCGAAGAATCCCTATCGCAGCCGGGTAGGGTAGGATGGTACTCCTGGAGGCTGACGCAACGAGGGCGTGGTCGGTTTGGTACGCGTATCCAAAATCTGGCTGTTGCTGCTGGCGCTGGTGGTGATCGGCACACTGGCCGTCGGCGCCATCTACCGCGCCGCCTATCAGGTGCGCGCCGAGGCGCGCGAGCAGTTCTTCCAGCAGTACAACCGCCAGCAGCTGCTGCTGGCCGAACAGGCCTCGCGCTCGGTGGAGGACTTTTTCGACACCCTGCGGCGCAACCTGGAATTCGCGGCCAGCCTGTTCGAAAACAGTGTGGTGACACGCGATCGTGCCGAAGTGGTCAAGAGCAGCCTGGGCAAGCTCTACCAGAGCCTGGCCGACACGGCGGTGATCGATCTGGTGGTCTTCGACCGCGAAGGTACCGTGGTCTCGATCTACCCCCCCGATCCCTACACACTGGGACGCAACTACGCTTGGCGCGACTACTATCAGTGGGCGCGAGACAAGGGGCGCAGCGGACAGATGTATATCTCACCCTTCATGCGCCTGGAAGGTGGGCAATTGCGCGGACACAAGGCGCTCATCGTCGCCGAAGGCATCTACAGCAAGGACGGCCGGTTTCAGGGTGTGGTCGCCATGCCGTTCAACTTCGACGATCTGGCGAAGCGCAACATCCTCAACGTGCGTATCGGCGAGCACGGTTACGCATGGCTGGTGGACATGGACGAGCGCACCGTGCTGGTGGATCCCAACGGGCGCGTCAACGGCATGAGTTTCAAGGATGCGTTTCTGCCGCGCTGGAAGCAGCTCTACGATCTGCTCCTCTCCACCGCTGCCGGACGCGCCGGTACCGGTGCCTACGAGTTCGAAGACCCGGCCGATCACCGCCAGACCGTGAGCAAGCTGGTGGCCTATCAGCCGGTGCGCCTCCAGGGGCGACTGTGGACGCTGGGCGTGGCGACGCCGGTGCGCGAGGTGGAGGCGCAGCTCAGCTCGTTTCTGCAGCGCCAGGAGGTCTTCTCGCTGACGCTGACCGTGGCGGTGGTGGTGGGGATCATCGTGCTGGCCGGTGCGTTGCTCACCTGGAACCGGCTGCTGTCACGGCGGGTGGAGGTGCGCACGCGCGACCTCGACGAGGCACGCTCCAAACTGGAGACCACCTTCAACGAACTGTTGGTGGCCAAGAAGCTGGGTGCGGTGGGGCAGTTGGCATTGGGCATCGTCCACGAGATCCGCAATCCGCTCTCCGCCATCCGCATGAACATCCAGATGATCCGTAAGAAACTGAGTACCCAACCCAAGCTGCAGGAGCACTTCTCCATGGTGGATGCCGAGGTGCTGCGGCTCAACAATCTGCTCAACGATTTGATGGGCTTTGCACGCCCCGGCCCGTTGCGGCTGCAGGAGACCGATCTGGTGGAGGTGGTGCGGCGTATCGCCCGCTTGATGGATCAGCGGTTCAAGTCCGAAGCGGTGACGCTGGAGCTGGCGGTACCCAAACGCCTGCCGGCAGTATGCGATGCCGAACAGATCGGCCAGGTGATGCTCAATTTGGTCATCAACGCCATGGAGGCGATGGCGGGGAACACGACCGCGAAGGTCTTGCGTATCGGCGTGCGGCGTGACGGGAACGTAGTGGTCCTCAATGTGGAGGACACCGGGCCGGGAATCGCCGTCGAGGACCGCGACAAGCTGTTCGATCCGTTTTTTACCACCAAGACTGCGGGTGGCGGATTAGGATTGTCCACCGTCCAGAGCATTGTTGCTCACCATCACGGCAGCGTCAGCGCCAGCAATGGTCGTTCCGGCGGTGCGCAATTTACCGTGCGTCTGCCGTTGCGGGGATTGGCTGAGAACGTGGAATCGTCATGAGCAGAGCCCTGGTCGTCGATGACGACACCTCCATCCGCCGCACCCTCGAGCTGCATCTCAACGATGAAGGCTACGAGGTGCTGACCGCTGCCGACGGGCAGAGCGGTGTGGACCTGGCGTTGGCCGAGGCGGTGGATTTCGTGCTGCTCGACCTGCGGCTGCCGCGCCTGGACGGTTTCGAGGTGCTGCGCCGGATCAAGGCCGAGAAGCCGGCGCTGCCGGTGGTGGTGATTACCGCCTTCGACGACATGCAGACCGCCATTGAGGCGATTCGCTTGGGCGCCATCGATCACCTGGGCAAACCGCTCGACCTTGACCAGCTTGACGAAGTGATCGCCAAGATCCTCGAGATGTCGGAATTGGCGGGGCAGGGGTTCTCCTTCCGCGACGAACCGGCCACGGAGTTTGCGCCCAATACCATCGTCGGACGCAGTAAGGCGATGAAGCAGATCTTCAAGACCATCGGCGCGGTCGCCGATTCGCGCGCTACGGTGCTGCTTCACGGTGAAAGTGGTACAGGCAAGGAGATGGTGGCGCGCGCCATCCACTTCAACAGCGAATACCGTGATCGTCCGTTCATTCCCGTGGTGTGTTCCGCGTTGGCGCCCAATGTGTTGGAGAGCGAGCTGTTCGGGCACGAGAAGGGCGCGTTTACCGGTGCGCATCAGACCAAGCTGGGTAAGTTTGAGCTGGCCCAGGGCGGCACCTTGTTTCTCGACGAAATCTCGGAGATCTCGCCGGAGATCCAGTTGCGTCTGCTGCGCTTTCTCCAGGAAAAGGAGTTCGAACGCGTTGGCGGCTTGAAGACTATCAAGGCCGACGTGCGCGTGATTACCGCCTCCAACAAGGATCTCGCCGACCTGGTACGCGACGGCGAGTTTCGCCGCGATCTCTACTATCGGCTGCGTGTGGTCACCATCGATCTGCCGCCGCTGCGCGAGCGCACCGAGGACATCCCGTTGCTGGTGCAGTACTTCCTGGCCAAGATCCAGCGCGAGCTGGGTAAAGGCGTGGAGGTGGTGCCGCAGGAGGTGATGCGCCAGATCGCCAGCTATCCGTGGCCCGGCAACGTGCGGGAACTGGAGAACGCCCTGCGCCGCGCCGTGCTGCTGTCGCACGGTGAGGTGCTGCTACCCACCGCGCTGCAGCTGGATGCGCCGCGGGAGAGCCAGCAACTGCCGTTGCTGGTGCGCTCGCTGCAGGAGATCGAGCGCGAGCACATCATCAACATCCTGGCCTACACGCACTACGAAAAGAAACGCGCTGCGGAGATTCTCAAGATCTCGCGCCCCACCCTCGACAAGCGGATACGTGAGTACGGCATCGAGATGCCCGGCAAGCCGTAAGTCGCCGTAACGCCGGAAGTACCGCGACGCGCCCTGTCACGCTCTCGTGGGGCGTTTTGCGGCGGCCTGTCGTCGGCGCGGCTCACCGATCTCGTCGGTGGTCTTGGCTTACTGGCGGGCGGCGTCGTTTCCGGGCGCTTCACGGTTGCACACCGATTCAGAGCGTCGCATAGTTACGCTCTCGTTGTCGGCACGAGGGCGCAGTTATGACGGCCAAACTGGTGTGTTGGAAGTGCGGGCACCCGCTGCGCAAAGACCTGCCGCGCACCTTCCCTCGGTTGGAGCAGTGCAAGCAGTGCGGTTGCGATTTGCACGTGTGCCGACTGTGCCGCCACTACGCGCCGCGTTATATCAGCCAATGCGATCACGAATTGGCCGAACCGCCGCGCGACCGCGAGCTCGCCAATTTTTGCCAGTACTTCAAACCCGATCCGTTCGCCTACGTGGGCCGTGAGCAACGCGAGGCCGCTCAGGCCAAACACCAGTTGGATGCGCTGTTCGGGGGCGCGGTGCCGGGGGATGGGGAAGAGGCGGCGGACGACTCTGCAGCCGCAGCAAAATCTGATCCGTTTGATGCGCTCAACGCGCTTTTCGGCGGCGATGGGAAGGATGGAGATCGTTGACGCGAAGGCGCTGTAGGAGCGAGCGCTGTCCGGGAAAACACCACCGCGGACAACGCTTGCTCCTACGTGTGTGAACGGGGCTATTGCGCCGGCGGCAAGAACGGCAACGGCAATTCCTGATCGTTGACGGTGAGTTTTCCCTGCTCGAAGTGGGCAGTGGAAGCCAGGTTCTGCTCGTCGCGCGTGATCAGGCCCTGTTGGATCAGCGCAGCGATCTGCTGTTCGGTTGCGTTGTCGACCAGCTGTTGCAGCTCCTCCTCCGACGGCGCCTGGTCACCCTGTTGACCGCTCATGGCCAATTCCCGGTCGATCTGCTGTCGGGTGCGTTGGGCGATCAACATGCGTACCAGCGATTCCGGCAACTTGACGCGTGCGTCGGCCTGGAGCTTGGTAAGAAAACCCATGTCGCCCTGTAGGTCCTCCAAGCGCAGGCCGATGGACTGCACCTTGAAGTTGCCCTCGACATGCCCCTTCGGGGTGTCGATCTGGAGGTTTTCGATAGCCAGGATAGGGTCGCTCTCCAACAGCAGCGGAAGCTGTGTCATGAGTGTCGACATGACGGCTGTGCCCTGCATCTCGGGCGGGATGTTCTGCGACTGGATCTCGTTGACCGCTTTCTGGATTTGTGCCAGCACGGGAGCGTAGAGATTGGCGGCACTGATGCGCAGATCTGCGTCCTTGAACTCCTGACCGTCGAAACTCAAAGCACCTACGTGATAGCGTATGGAGGCGGCGACGAGCTGGCCTTCGGCGTTGCTGTTTGCCTCGATGAGCAGGTTGTTCATGGCGAAACTCTTGTCGGTCTCGATCCCTTTGCCGGTGACTTCCGTTAGCGCCACTTTGACGTTGCCAAGCATCAGGCCCGCGACGCCGCGGTCGTATTGTGTGTCCGCTGTCAGAGTGCCGATCTCGATGCGTTCGACCTTGCCACCGCTGATCGTGGCGCCCGAAGACTCCCAACGGCTGTCCGCGTGGTCGAAGGCGGCATCGGCGTTGACCACGCCCGAAAGGCCTCGGAAGTCGATGGCAGGACGGTCTTCCTGCTGCGGAAGCTTCACCGCGGGCAGGTCGAGTAGGGTGCGGGTTGCGCCATCCATTGCCACCAGGGTGCGCAGACTGGCCGGGTAATTCTGCGGGAAGATCTGCTCGCCGTTGAACAGCACTTGAGTATCGATCTCCGCCAGGCCGAAACCGCCCAGGGAGGTGATCGGGCCGTGGTGCACCTTGCTGTCCAACGTAAAACGCAACTCGTTGGGAAGCGGCGAGGTCTCGTTCGTGCCGGATGGTATGGGTAGCACCAGCTCGGTGGTGGCATGCGCACTGAACCAGCCGCGGTCGTAGTTCGCGTTGGTGACCTGCACGCCTTCGCCGCTCAACCGTTCCACCATCTGTTGATAGCGTTCCTGCGCCTTGCCCCCAACCCAGCGCGGCGCCAAGCCGAACACCACCGCCAGGACCACAACCAGAATGATGAGTACCTTTTTCATGTCAGATCCCTCTTTTGGTTTGGCGCGCAGTGTACCAGGAGTCGCCGCGCGGTGGGGGGGATGCATCACGTTCCCGCGGGGTCGGATCTCCGGCGACAACGCGGGCATAATAGGCGCTTCTGCGCCATACGGAACCGCCATGTCTGCCCGCAAATCCAAGACCGAAATCTACGTCAGCGTCGACATCGAGGCCGACGGCCCCATCCCCGGCCCGCACTCCATGCTCAGCATCGGCGCCGTGGCCCTCACCGCGGCGGGGGAGAGCGTCGCTGAATACAGCGCCAATCTAGCGCCGCTGCCCGATGCTGCGCCGCATCCGCGCACAGTTGAGTGGTGGGCGCAGTTTCCCGATGCCTGGGCGGCATGCCGGGTCGATCCACGCGATCCGCGGGAGGTGATGGAGGAGTTTGCCGCTTGGGTAGAGGGTCTGCCCGGTCTGCCTATCTTCACCGCTTGGCCGGCTACCTGGGATTTCATGTGGATTTACTGGTACCTGATCCGCTTCACCGGCAGACGTCCTTTCTCTGAGCACGGGATCGACGTGCGCTCCTACGCCATGGGCGTGCGCAAGCGCGATTTCATGAAATGCGGTAAGAACTACCTGCCGCAGCGTTGGATTCCGGAGCAGAAGCACTCTCACGTGGCCGTGGAGGATGCCCGCGAACAGGGGCTGTTGTTCGTCAATATGCTCCGGGAGAACACGGCCGAGCGCTGATCCGGTGCTTCGCTGAAGCGGCGGGAGCCGCGATGGCGCCCGGTTCACCCGGAACGAAGAGACGAATCGTCGCGAACGGCACAATTCACTCAGGTTATTTATGCAACAGACGATGTATGTTCAATTAGGTGTACGGTCGGCTTGAACCGAGGCGGCAGTCGGGTCGACACACAGTTAACCATAAGATCCGAGGCTTGGAAGGGGTGACAAGATGGGGAACGCTTATTCAGCTTCGGCACGACCGTTTGAGGCGGTACTTCTTGGCCTGTTGGTCCTGCTGGCGGCCAGCCCGCACTCGGCATGGGCAGCGACCACGAACATGACCAATGCCAATCACCGGATCGATCTCAGCTCCCAGGCCAACAGGGCAGGCGACACCTACTACGTTCGCGGTGATCGCCGCTCCGGCACCACGCTGCGTGTGGACTACAAGAATATCGCCAACTTGCAGGATTATGCGTTGGTGGGCGCCAACCTCTATTTCTTCGAATCCGGTGCAACCACTTTCGGCAGCCGCAGCCACGTGGTGGGGAGGCTGCGCAGCGGGGAAAGCAGCAGGGAAAGCAGCAGGCCGGAAAGGGTGGTCAACCTGGCGCTGGATTTTAGTGCTGCCTGCGGCAAGCGCGGCGGTCTGGTTGCCGCGATCGAACTGAAAAGCAAGCGAGACGGCAGTTACGTCCATATCAGCCAAGGCCCCAGGCCCGTACCGTTTTCCGGCGGCGTCATGCCCGCGGTGATCGATTGCGATCAACCGCGGCTGCACCAGATAGCGGATCGTTCACCGTCCCGTTTCAATCACGTCTGTTGGGATGCGTCGCCAAACCGGGCAACCGATATTGCTGTGGAGATCCAGGATGCGGGCGGTATCCAATCGGTCGAGTTGATCTCCAGTCAATCGGCACTGCGTGTTTCGCCGCGGCGCCTGCAGACCGGCGATCTGACGCCCGTGAGCGGACGCGGCGATCGGTACAAAGCAACGTTCAGCATGACGGCATCCAACTCGGCTCCGCTCAACAATGTCAAACTCACGGTCCGCATCACCGATCTGGCCAATCGCACGGAAACGTCGGATTTCAGCGTGAACCTGCCGGGTAACGGCGAGGACGCGGTGGTTGTCCAACTGTCACCCGTAAAATCGCCGGTGTTTGTCGGGCAGCGGGCATCCTACGGCGGGACCGTGGAACCGAGAAGCTGTGCGCTCTCGGGGGGCGGTGCCCGTTTGCAGTGGATGATCGACAAAGTGGCCAGCAAGACCGCGACGCATGCACAGTCGTCGTCCGCCGGTGGCAGCTTCAAATTGAGTGGCAGGCGCACGCCTTTCATTGCGCCGTTCACTCGCAGCGAGGCGGGTTTCTACCGCTTGAGACTGGTCGATATCTCGACCAATACCACCGTATACACGGCCGCTACCGCGATAGAGTACCTGGCGGTTACAACGAGACCCGTTGGATCGAAAGTGTTGCCGGCCCCGGGTACGGGCACCGTACCCTTTAAGAATATCGGTGGGACGCGGTGACGTGCTGCGAAAGAGGGTGACGGTCGGGGTGCGAGATCGCGGGCGCCCCTGATTTTTCGGACGCAAGCTCGGGCAAAGCCCTCGTTTGCTCCGAGACCCGCGGGAAGCCGCTTCCCGACCAGGCGGCGCATTGCTAGGCGCCGCCGCGGGGTCCTGACACATCGCGGTCCGGGGTGCGTTACGCCCGCAGGCCCTGGGCTGCCTGCTCCAACCGGCGGATGCGCTCTTCCACGGGCGGGTGAGTGGAGAACCACTGCGCCACGTTGCGTCCCTTGAGCGGGTTGATGATGAACATATGGGCGGCAGCGGGGTGCGCCTCGGCTTCTGGCATAAGGATGCGGCGGTTGGCCGCGTCCAGTTTGCGCAATGCACCTGCCAGCCACAACGGGTTGCCGCAGATGGCGGCACCGCGCGCATCGGCTGCGTACTCCCGGGAGCGCGAGACCGCCATCTGAATCAGTCCGGCCGCCAGCGGGGCGACGATCATCATGATCAGGGCGCCGAAGACGTTGCCGCCGCCCTCGTTGTCGTTGCTGCGTCCCATGCCGAAGATCAGCATCCACTGCGCCATGTTGGCCAGCATGGCGATGGCGCCGGCGAAGGTGGCGGCGACGGCGCCGATCAGCGTGTCGCGGTGCTGGACGTGGGAGAGTTCGTGGGCCATGACGCCGGCCAGCTCCTCGCGGGTGAGCAGCCGCATCAGACCGGTGGTGGCGGCGACAGCGGCGTTCTGTGGGTTGCGTCCGGTGGCAAAGGCGTTGGGGGCGTCGTTGTCGATCACGTAGACCCGCGGCATGGGCAGCCCGGCGCGGCTGGCCAGTTCACGGGTAACCTCGTAGAGCACCGGCGCCTGCTGCGGGGTCGCCTCGCGGGCGCGGTACATCTTGAGGACGATCTTGTCCGAGTACCAATAGCTGCCCAAGTTCATAACCGCGGCGATGCCCAGGGCTATGATCATGCCCGTATTGCCGCCCAGCATCTGGCCGAAGATCAGCAGCAGGCCGGTAAGGCCGGCGAGCAGCAGGGTGGTGCGCAGACTGTTCATGGTGCGGGTGTGACCTCCTGTGGGGACTCGGAGTTGCCTATTTGGGGGCGGAGCGGTGCCGTTTCAATACGGTCGGGTGAGGGTTGAAGTTGCCGGACCAAGCCACTATATTAGCATTTCATGAAATACTTTAATGATAGGAGTGAATCATGGCCGTCGTCGAACTGACCAGCGAGAACTTCGAAGCGACCGTTACCGGCAATGACATCGTGTTGGTGGATTTCTGGGCGCCGTGGTGCGGGCCGTGCCGCATGTTCGCCCCCATTTACGAAGCGGTCGCCGAGCGCTATCCCGACGTGGTGTTCGCCAAGGTGAACACCGAAGAGCAGCAGGAGCTGGCAGCGCACTTTGCCATCCGCTCCATCCCCACCCTGATGATGTTCCGTGAGCAGGTGATCCTGTTCCAGCAGGCGGGCGCGTTGCCGGAGTCGGCCCTGGAGGAGATCATCCAGAAGGCCCAGGAACTGGACATGGAGGAGGTGCGCAAGGAGATCGAGGCGCAAAAGGCCACCGCCACCGCTTAACGTATCAGCCGTACCGGTCCGCCAACGCCTTGACGGCGCACACCGTGCGCCAGTTGCGAGCGGTGGCCGTTACGCCCAGGGCCTTTTCGATGACGGCAAACGCCCGCGAGCGGCCGACCCCGTCCGGGGCGTGGAAGTAGAAGGTCTTGCCGGCAAGGTGATACCGCTCGTTCGCTTGCCGCAGCCGGTCCAGCCGATCCAGATCGGGATGGTCGGGAACCTGATCGAGAAAGAACAGGTGCAGCGACTTGGGTTCCGGTTCGGCTTCGGGAAACGGGTTGGCGGTCATCGCCGCTTCCAGGTCGGTGGGTGAGCGAATGATGACGCGCGGCGCGAAGCCGTACCGTTTTTCGACCGCGCCGCTGATGGCTTCGGCGAGGCCGGCGTTTCCCCCGCCATGGCTTTGGAACACTGCGTTGCCGCTCTGGATGTAGGTCCGCACGTTGCAGAGCCCCAACCCTTCGAGCAGTTCGACCAGCCCCTTCATCGGCAGCGTGTATTTGCCGCCCAGTCCGCGCAACAGCGCGATACGCGTGGTGGGGGCACCGGCGCGCGCCGGCGGTTTAGTGGTTGCCCTGTCCATCGTGTTCGCGCAGCGCCCTCCGGCAGATCGTCAGGTGTCGTCCGAGTCGACGCGGCGCTCGACGACGTCAACGCGCTCAATCAGCGACGTGATACCCGGCTCGGGTCCGGAACCGCGGAAGGCGTGCAATTCGCCCGCGGAGTTCCGTGTCTCGTCGACATTGACGCGGTGCGGTTCCAGAGGGTCCGTGGCGACCGTGAAGTCGAGGCACCCCTCGCCTTCCGGGCTAATTCTATGGCTTCCAGCGACCTTTCAACACAGCTATCGCGGCTGCCGGGGATCACGTAGATCTTTCCCGAGCAATGAGCATCAAGTGTCCCTGATCCGACTGTTGGCGGCGGTGTCGACGGCGGAGCGGACTGTATGGATGCCGGTGCCGGCAAGCCGGGCAGCTACGCCCCGCCGCCTATCCCGATTTCGCGGAACCGCTCCAGCGTCGCGCTGGGTTCGAAGTCCTCCAGCTCGAAGAACTGGCGTACCTCGATCTGTGCCTTCCCGCCGTCAACGGCAGGGTTGGGGAAGCGCCGGGTCCATTCCCGGGCCTCTTCCCGCGAGGCCACCTGGATGACGGTGTAGCCGGCGACGAGTTCCTTGGTCTCCGCGAAGGGGCCGTCGGTCACGGTGCGGCGTTCGCCGTCGTAATCGACGCGCCAGCCCTTGGAACTGGCCTGCAGTCCGGCGCCGTCTACCAGCACGCCGGCCTTGGCCAGTGTCTCATGGTATTTAGCCATCTCCGCGAGCAGTGCTTCCTCCGGCATCACGCCGGCTTCCGAATCCGCGGTGGCCTTGACCAGGATCATGAATCTCACGGCGTCTCTCCCGCGGGTTCCGCATAGACCATCCACGATACCCCGAAACGGTCGGCGACCATGCCGAAGGCCGGGGAGAAGAAGGTCTTGTCCATGGGCATCTGCACCTGCCCGCCCTCGGCCAGGGCATTGAACAGCCGACCGGCGTGGGCGGCGTCGCGCGCCGTCAGCGATAGCGAGATGCCGCGAAAGTCCGGTTGGCCGCTGCACATGCCGTCCGACGCCATCAGCGTCGCATCACCGATGCGCAGGCAGGCGTGCATCACCTTGTCTTCCGATCCGGGGGGGAGCTCGCAGCCCGGCGCTTCGGGGCCCTCCTTGTTGCGCATCAGCATCTCGACCTTGGCGTCCAGGGCGCTCTGGTAGAACTCGATCGCCTCTTCGCAGCGACCTTCGAAGAACAGATAGGGTTGAATGGTCATGGTATCTCCTTTGATCACGTCGGTTGCGGGCCGTCAGGCGGTCTTCATCGCGCCCAGTTCGCGGGCCGGCCGCACTTCGATGCTGCCGAGGCGTGCCGGTGGGATGCGCGCAGCCACCTGAATGGCCTCGTTGAGATCCCGCGCTTCGATGAGATAGAAACCGGCCAGCTGCTCCTTGGTTTCGGCGAAGGGGCCGTCGGTGACGGAGATCTTGCCGTCGCGCACACGTACCGTGGTGGCGGTGGCGATCGGTTCCAGTGGCGCCCCGTCCAGGAAGTGCCCACTGTCGCGTATCTCCTCACCGTAGGCGACGCAGCGATCCACCAGGCTGTTCCATTCGCCCGCGGGAAGGGAATAGACCTCGTTTTCGTCGTAGTAGACCAGGCATACGTATTTCATGGTGGCGTTCCGGTTGTCCGTGTTTTGTTAGTCGTTGGGGCGACGCGCATTTCGACACTCGCTTCTTCCGTGTTTCGCTGCGGTGGTGCGGGGACGCGTCTCGTGGGTCAAGGGGAGGTCCGAGAACCCGCCGATCGGGGCGGCGCCAGTTCCGCGAGACGGCGTTTCAGGAATCGCCGCTCCGGCGCCTGTTGGGTCAGGGCGAGCGCTTTGTCATACGCGGCGCGCGCTTCGTCGGCATGCCCCAGGCGCCGGCACAGGTCCGCGCGCGCCGCATGGGCCAGGTGGTAGTCGTCGAGTTCGCCACGCGCCAGGATGGTATCGATCAGCTCCAAGCCGGCGGCGGGACCCTGGTACATCGCGACCGCCACCGCGCGGTTGAGCTCGACCACGGGGGAGGGGTGCAGGCGCGCCAGCAGGTTGTACAACCCGACGATGCGGCCCCAGTCGGTGTTTGCGGCCACGGATGCGGCAGCGTGGGTGGCTGAAATGGCCGCTTGCAGGGTGTAGGGACCGAAACCGCGTGCCCCCAGCGTCTGCTCAACCAACGCGCTGCCCTCAGCGATCAGTTCCCGGTTCCACAGCGAGCGGTCCTGCTCCTCCAGCACGATCAGATCGCCGTTGGGGGTGGTGCGCGCCGGACGTCGCGATTCGTGCAACAGCATCAGGGCCAGCAGGCCCTGCACCTCGGGCTCCGGCAGCAGCGTCGCCAACAGCCGTCCCAGGCGGATGGCTTCGCCGGAAAGGTCGTGGCGCGTCAGCGATTCTCCCTGCGAAGCCGAGTAGCCCTCGTTGAACACCAGGTAGATGGTGCGCAGGACGTTGTCGAGACGTTCGGGCAACTCCTTCCGGGTGGGCACTTCGTAGGGGATTTTCGCGGTACGGATTTTGGCCTTGGCGCGCACGATGCGCTGCGCCAGGGTCGGCGCGGGAACCAGGAAGGCGCGGGCGATCTCCTCGGTGGCGAGACCGCACACTTCGCGCAGTGTCAACGCCACTTGCGCATCCGGCGACAGCGCCGGATGGCAGCAGGTGAAGATCAGCCGCAGACGGTCGTCTTCGATCGCCTCCGCATCCCAATCGGGTGCATCGTCCGCCGGGCCGATGAGCCGTTCGGGATCATCCAAGGTGTCGAAACGGGCGCGCCGGCGCAGGGTGTCGATGGCCTTGAAACGTCCGGTGGAGACCAGCCAGGCGCGCGGATTGGCGGGCACGCCTTCGCGGGGCCACTGCTCCAGGGCGGCGCGGAAGGCGTCGTGCAGTGCCTCTTCGGCCAGATCGAAGTCACCCAGCAGGCGGACCAGAGTGGCGAACAGGCGCCGCGAGTCGGTGCGGTAGAGGGTGTTGATCTGTTCACGGACGGTGGTCGCATCGGTCGGGGCGATCGGCGCCGCGCCGCGTAGCTCCCACTCTGACCGCTCGTGCCGTGCCATCGTCCACCTCGCCGTCTTGTGCTCCCGCCCAAGGATCACACACAGCATAGCCGCGGCGAAACGTTCAGGCTTGCGGGGGTGGAGGTCTTGACCTGGGGCCCGAACGGCCCAGAGGGTGTGTCAGGTTACTGAACGCCTTCACGCAGGCAGCGGCCCACATAGGCCAGGTGGGTCTGGGCGGCGGCGCTCGCCTGCCCGGCGTCGCGCGCCAGGATGGCGTCGAGGATCGCCTTGTGCTGGGCATGGATGGCGTCGCGACTCTCCTGCTGCTGGTAGATCCGCTCCCAGTTGTGAATCACCTGATCGCCCAGCAGATTGAAGAGGCTGCGGGTGAGGTGGATCAGCGCGACATTGTTGGATGCCTCGGCGATGGCCATATGGAATTCGGTGTCGGCCTGTGCCTCCTGCGCCAGATCGCTGCGCTGATAGGCCGCTTCCAGATCGGCGAAACGCTCGCGGATCGCTTCGCGCACGGTAGCGGAGGCGCGCACCGCTGCGTGGCTGGCGGCCAGCACTTCGAGGCCGTGACGGCATTCCATGACGTCGGAGAGCGCTTCGGGGTTGTCGTGGATGAGATGGGCCAGCGGGTCGGTAATGGTGGGGGTTAGCACCTTGGAGACGAAGGTGCCGCCGCCTTGGCGGCTATAGAGGAGGCCCTTGGCTTCCAGCTTGAGCAACGCCTCGCGCACCGAGGCGCGCGATACCTTGAGCTGCGTCATCAGTTCGCGCTCGGCGGGTAGCTTCTGGCCCGGTCGCAGTGCACCTTTGCGAATCAGTGCCATGATTTGATCGGCGATGGTGTCCGAGACGCGCGCTGGTTTGATGGGTTGAAGCTGCATCGATCACCCTTAGAGTCGTGGCTCGGAGTATACCGCGTAATCACTTGTCCGACCAATATTAAGTGCGTTGGAAGGAGGATTATGTGATGCCGCTGTCGTTTTTTAGTTTTTTATTCGCTAATAAAAACAAGGAGATTATGGTTGGCGATCGACCGGCCTATTCTTGACATCTAGACTAAAATAAAGAAAATGGTCCGTCCATTCACACGTTAGACAATAAGGCCCGAATGGGCGCCGGCGAGGCGCAGAGCCCAAACGGCCGGCGGTGATTCCGCGGGCGAATAATTACGACCAAAGGAGCCAGAGCAGATGCGCGATGCGTACCAGGATCTCAATTTTCAGGAGACCCGCGAGTGGCAGGAGGCCGTGGATGCGGTACTGGAGCACGACGGACCGCTGCGGGCCCAATACCTGCTGAAACAGGCCATCGACACCGCGGTGGCCGGTGGTGCCGAACCCCCCGATGCCGCCCACACCGCCTACCTCAACACCATCCCCGTGGCGCGCGAACCCCAATACCCGGGTGACGCCGACCTCGAAGAGCGGCTGCGCGACGTGATCCGCTGGAACGCCGCCGCCATGGTGGTGCGGGCCAACAAGAAGCCGGCGGCGCCCGGCGGGCACATCGCCAGCTACCAATCCTCCGCGGTGCTCTACGAGGTGGGCTTCAATCACTTCTGGCATGCCGCCAGCGAAATCCACGGCGGCGACCTGGTCTACATCCAGGGACACGTGGCGCCGGGTATCTATGCGCGGGCCTACCTGGAAGGGCGTATCAGCAAGGAGCAACTGGAAAACTTCCGTATCGAGGCCGGCGGCCAGGGGATCTCCTCCTACCCGCACCCGTGGCTGATGCCCGATTTCTGGCAATTTCCCACCGTCTCCATGGGCTTGGGGCCCATCATGGCCATCTACCAGGCGCGCTTCATGAAGTACCTGCAGTACCGCGGACTGATCGCGGATCAGGGGCGCAAGGTGTGGGTGTTCCTCGGCGACGGCGAGACCGACGAGCCCGAGTCGCAGGGTGCCATCGCCATGGCGGCGCGCGAGAAGCTCGACAACCTCATCTTCGTCATCAATTGCAACCTGCAGCGCCTCGACGGCCCGGTACGCGGCAACGGCAAGATCATCCAAGAGCTGGAGGGCAACTTCCGCGGCGCGGGCTGGAACGTGATCAAGGTGATCTGGGGCTCGAGCTGGGACAAGCTGCTGGCGCAGGACCACAACGGCCTGCTGCGCAAGCGTATGAACGAGGCGGTGGACGGCGAGTACCAGGCCTTCAAGGCCAAGGACGGCGCCTACGTGCGCGAGCATTTCTTCGGCAAGTATCCGGAGCTGAAGAAGATGGTCGAGCACATGAGCGACGACGAGATCTACTACGGCCTGATCCGCGGCGGCCACGACCCACAAAAGGTCTACGCCGCCTACGCCGAGGCGGTGAAGAGCGTTGACCGGCCCACCCTGATCTTGGCGAAAACCGTCAAAGGTTACGGTATGGGTGAGGCGGGCGAGGGCCAGAACATCACCCACCAGCAGAAGAAGATGGGTGAGGACCAGCTGCGCAAGTTTCGCAACCGCCTCAAGGTGGAGATCTCCGACAACCACGTGGTGGCGGCCGATTTCATCAAGCCGGCCGAGGATTCACCCGAGATGCGCTACCTGCACCAGCGGCGCCAAGCGTTGGGGGGCTATCTGCCTAGCCGCCGCCGCACGGGGGACTCGCTGAGCATTCCCGATCTGTCCATGTTCGACGCGCTGCTGCACGACACCGGCGAACGCACGCTGTCTACCACTATGGCCCTGGTGCGCGCCATGGTGGCCATCGCCCGCAACAAGGAGATCGGCCCGCGCTTGGTGCCCATCGTCCCCGACGAGGCGCGCACCTTCGGCATGGAGGGCATGTTCCGCCAGATCGGCATCTATGCCCCCGAGGGCCAGCTCTACACGCCGGTGGATGCGGGCGAGATCATGCCCTACCGCGAGGACCAGAAGGGCCAGTTGCTGCAGGAGGGCATCAACGAGGCGGGCGCCATGTCGTCGTGGATCGCTGCGGCCACCAGCTACTCCAACCACGGCGTCACCATGATGCCGTTCTACATCTACTACTCCATGTTCGGTTTCCAGCGGGTGGGCGATCTGGCCTGGGCGGCGGGCGACATCCAGGCGCGTGGTTTCCTGATCGGCGGCACCGCCGGGCGTACCACGCTCAACGGCGAGGGGCTGCAGCACCAGGACGGCCACAGTCAGCTCTTTGCCGGCTTTATCCCTAACTGCGTCTCTTACGATCCCACCTTCCACTACGAGGTGGCGGTGATCGTGCGCGAGGGCATGCGGCGCATGTTCCAGGAGCAGGAGAACGTCTTCTACTACCTCACCACCATGAACGAAAACTACGTGCACCCCGAGATGCCGGCGGGGGCCGAGGAGGGCATCCTCAAGGGGCTGTACCGGTTACACGAGGGCGAAGCGCCCAAGGGCAAAAAGAAGGCGCCGCGGGTGCAGCTCGTGGGTTGCGGCACCATTCTCAACGAGGTGATCGCCGCTGCCGAGTTGCTCAAAAACGACTTCGGGGTGGTGGCCGACGTGTGGAGTGCCACCAGCTTCAACGAACTGGCCCGCGACGGCCAGGATGTGGAGCGTTGGAACCGCCTGCACCCCGACCAGGAACCGCGCCAAAGCCACGTCGAGCAGTGCCTGACCGGCACCGAGGGTCCGGTAATTGCCGCCAGCGACTACATGAAGTCTTTCGCCGAACAGATTCGCGCCTATGTGCCGCGCCGCTACGCGGTGCTGGGCACCGACGGCTTCGGCCGCTCCGACAGCCGTGAGGCGCTGCGTCGCCACTTCGAGGTGGATCGTCAACACGTGGTGGTGGCCGCGCTCAAGGCGCTGGCCGATGAGGGTGCGGTTCCCGTCGATGTGGTGGTCAAGGCCATCAGTCAGTACGGTATCGATGCCGACAAGCCCAACCCGGTGAAGGCGTGAGGGAGTCATAACAATGAGCATCCAACAGATCACAGTGCCGGATATCGGCGATTTCGCCGACGTGGACGTCATCGAAGTCCTCGTCGCCCCCGGCGACACCGTTGCCGTGGATGATCCCGTCGTCACCCTGGAGAGCGACAAGGCATCCATGGAGATTCCCAGCCCCGCCGCCGGCGTGGTGAAGGAGTTGAAGATCAACGTGGGCGACAAGGTGTCGCAGGGCAGCCTGATCCTGCTGCTGGAAGGCAAAGGCGCCACGCAGACCCAGGCCGCGGCGGTCCCCGAGCCGGCGTCCGCGCCAACGCCTGCGGCACCGCCGCCGGCTCCTGCTCCTGCGCCAGTGCCGGCTGCACCCGCGGCGAGCGGTTCAGCTTCGGGACGCCCCTACGCCAGCCCCTCGGTACGCCGGCTGGCCCGCGAGCAGGGGATCGACCTGACCCGGATGGCGGGCAGCGGCCGCAAGGGGCGCATCACCAAAGAGGATCTCGCCAACGTTGCCCAGGGCGGTGCGCGACCGGCCGCGGCGGCTACCCCGGCCGTGTCCACGGGCGGTGCCGGCATCCCGCCCATCCCGGCGGTGGATTTCAGCAAGTTCGGGCCGGTGGAGAGCCAGGCGCTCACCAAGATCAAGCGCCTCACCGGTGTCAACCTGAGCCGCGCCTGGCTCAACATCCCCCACGTCACCCACCACGACGAGTGCGACATCTCCGAGGTGGAGGCCTTCCGCAAATCGCTCAAGGCCGAGGCCGAAAAGCAGGGTTTGCGGGTCACGCTGTTGAGCTTCTTCATGAAGGCGTGTGCCGCGACGCTGAAGGCGTTCCCCACCTTCAACGCCTCGCTTGATCCCAGCGCCGAGAACCTGATCCTGAAACAGTACGTGCACATCGGCATCGCGGTGGACACGCCCAACGGCTTGGTGGTTCCGGTGGTGCGCGACGTGGATCGGAAGAGCATCTACGACCTGTCGGCGGAGCTGGCCGAGATCAGCGTCAAGGCGCGCGACAAGAAGCTGATGCCGGGCGATATGCAGGGCGGCAGCTTCACCATCTCCAGCCTGGGCGGTATCGGCGGCACGGCGTTCACCCCTATTGTCAACGCGCCCGAGGTGGCGATCCTGGGGTTGACCCGTTCGCAGATGAAGCCGGTGTGGGACGGCAGCGCTTTCGTCCCGCGCCTGATGCAGCCGCTGTCGCTGTCCTACGATCACCGGGTGATCGACGGCGCGGAGGCGGCGCGCTTCGTGCGCCATCTGGGCGAGCTGATGAGCGACGTGCGGCGGTTGCTGCTCTAACCAAAAAGCGAGAACAACGATGAGCGAAATCAAACAGATCACCGTCCCGGACATCGGGGATTACCAGGGTGTGGATGTCATCGAGGTGCTGGTCAAGCCCGGTGACGCCGTCGAGATCGACGCTCCGCTGATTACCCTGGAGAGCGACAAGGCCTCGTTGGAGATCCCGTCGCTTTACTCCGGTACCGTCATCGAGTTGCAGGTCAAGGTGGGCGACAAGGTCTCCCAGGGCAGCGCCATCCTGAAAATGGAGGTCGGCTCGGACGCCAGGGTGGCCACCGACGAGCCCCGCCCTACGGTGGAGCGTCCTCCCACCTACGAGGTGCGGCGCGGCGAGGGGGGGTATGTCGAAAACGTGCGGGTGCCCGACATCGGCGATTTCAGCGAAGTGGACGTCATCGAGGTGCTGGTGCGCGAGGGCGATCGCATCGCCGAGGGCGATTCGTTGATCACCCTGGAAAGCGACAAGGCCTCCATGGAAATTCCCAGCCCCGCCGCCGGCGTGGTCAAGACATTGAAGGTCAAAGTGGGCGACAAGGTCTCCGAGGGGGTGCTGATCCTCGCCCTCGAGGTGGCGGGCGAGGTACCGCGGTCTGCGGTGGCTCCCATCGGCTCCCCGGCCCAACCGTCAGTGGCGGCTGCCGACAGCTACGTCGGCCGCACCGACGTGCAGGCCGAAGTGGTAGTGCTGGGCGCGGGTCCCGGCGGCTACACCGCCGCCTTCCGCGCCGCCGATTTGGGCAAGAAGGTGGTGCTGATCGAACGCTACCCGAGTTTGGGCGGGGTCTGCCTCAACGTCGGCTGCATTCCCTCCAAGGCCCTGCTGCACGCCGCCAAGGTGCTGGACGAGGCGCGGGATTTCGCCGCCCACGGCATCAGCTTCGGCGAGCCCAAGGTCGATCTCGATGCGCTGCGTAAGTGGAAGGACGGCGTGGTGAAACGCCTCACCGGCGGTCTCGGCGGCCTGGCCAAGCAGCGCAAGGTGCAGGTGGTCAATGGGTACGGCCGATTTCTCGACGCCCACCACATCGAGGTGGAGAACGGCGACGGCGAGAAGACGGTGGTGGGCTTCGAGCACTGCATCATCGCCGCCGGCAGCGCACCGGTGAAACTGCCGTTCATCCCCGACGATCCGCGGGTCATCGATTCCACCGGCGCTTTGCAACTGGAAGGGGTTCCCAAACGCATGCTGGTCATCGGCGGCGGCATCATCGGGCTGGAGATGGCCACGGTTTATCACGCGCTCGGCTCCAAGATCACCGTGGTGGAGATGCAGGACGGCCTCATCCCCGGCGCCGACAAGGACATCGTCCGGCCGTTGCACAAACGCCTGGAAAAACGCTACGAGGCGATCCTGCTGAAGACCCGCGTCACCAAAGTCGAGGCGGGCAAGAAGGGTCTCACGGTCACCTTCGACGGCGCCAACGCCCCCGAACCGCAGACCTACGACCGCATCCTGGTGGCGGTGGGGCGCACCCCCAATGGGCTCAAGATCGATGCCGCCAAGGCGGGGGTCGCGGTGGACGACCGCGGCTTCATCGCCGTGGACAACCAGCAGCGCACCAACGTGCCGCACATCTTCGCCATCGGCGACGTCGTCGGCCAACCCATGCTGGCCCACAAGGCGGTGCACGAGGGCAAGGTGGCCGCCGAGGTGTGCGCCGGCCAGAACAGTCACTTCGTGGCGCGCGTGATCCCGTCGGTGGCCTATACCGACCCCGAGATCGCCTGGGTGGGCGTCACCGAGGCCGAGGCCAAGGAGCAGGGGCTGAAGGTGGGCAAAGGGGCTTTCCCGTGGGCCGCGAGCGGGCGCTCACTCTCCCTGGGCCGCGAAGAGGGCATGACCAAGCTGATCTTCGACGAGCAGACCGAGCGCGTCATCGGCGCCGGCATCGTCGGCCCCAACGCCGGCGATCTCATCGCCGAAGCGGCGCTGGCCATCGAGATGGATTGCGATGCCGCCGACATCGGTCTCACCATCCATCCGCACCCGACGCTGTCGGAGACCATCGCGTTCTCGGCGGAGGCCTTCGAAGGCACCATTACCGATCTCTACCTGCCCAAGAAGAGAAAGTAGCGGCCGGTCGAATTCGCTTATGGGCAACGCGGAGGGCGCGGAGATTTTCCTGATTGCAGGGATCTCCGCGCCCTCTGTGCGTCTGTGGGCAGGGTTTACTCCGAACGGTCAATCAACAGCCGCTCACCCCGTGTTGCGGCGGCTTGGTTGCTGACCCGCAAGCGCCCGGAGGGCGGTTTCACAAACCCGAATATCGGTGCTAAGGTGCGCTTCTGCCGCCATCCCGAGGGGTTCCGACCGGGGGGATGAGCGGCGGATCACGTAGCGACTCAACGAGAACCGGGGCGATCGAAGGTGCAAAACCCGTTTCCCCCCGGATGTGGCTGTGGATGGCAACACGCGTAGGGGAGAACCATGAGCGATACCGTGAAATACCTGTTGGGCGAAGAACAAATTCCGAAGTTCTGGTACAACATCGCCGCCGATCTACCGCAACCCATGGCAGCGGTTCTGCACCCTGGCACGGGGCAACCCATCGGACCCGACGATCTGGCGCCGCTGTTTCCCATGGAGCTGATCCTCCAGGAAGTGAGCACCGAGCGCGAGATCGAGATTCCCGAGCCGGTGCGCGAGGTGCTGCGCCAGTGGCGCCCCGCCCCCATGTACCGTGCGCGACGGCTGGAAAAGGCGCTCGGCACCCCCGCCCGCATCTACTACAAGTACGAGGGCGTCAGCCCGTCGGGCAGCCACAAACCCAATACCGCGGTGGCGCAGGCCTTCTTCAACAAGCAGGCCGGCGTCAAGAAGCTGAGCACCGAGACCGGTGCCGGCCAGTGGGGCTCGTCGCTGGCATACGCGGGGTCGGTGTTCGGCCTCGAGGTGCTGGTCTACATGGTGAAGGTGAGCTACCAGCAGAAGCCTTATCGCCGTGCCTTGATGGAGACCTACGGCGCCACCTGTATCCCCAGCCCCAGCGATACCACCGAGGGCGGGCGCGCGATCCTGGCCAAAGATCCCAACTCCAACGGCAGTCTGGGCATCGCCATCTCCGAAGCGGTGGAGGTCGCCGCCAAGAGCGACGACACCAAATACGCCTTGGGCAGCGTGCTCAACCACGTGCTGTTGCACCAGACCGTCATCGGCCAGGAGGCGCTCAAGCAGATGGAGGTGGCCAACGACTACCCGGACATCGTCATCGGCTGCGCCGGCGGTGGGAGCAATTTCGCCGGTATTGCCTTCCCCTTCATCGGCGAGAAGCTGCGCGGCGGCAACGACGTGCGCACCATCGCGGTGGAGCCGGCGGCGTGCCCGACGCTGACGCGTGGTGTCTACGCCTACGACTTCGGCGATACCGTGCACCTGACGCCGCTGGTCAAGATGCACACCCTGGGCAACACCTTCATGCCGCCCGGTTTCCACGCCGGCGGGTTGCGCTACCATGGCATGGCGCCGCTGGTCAGCCATCTCAAGGAGCTGGGCTACATCGAGGCGCGCGCCGTGCATCAGAACCCCTGTTTCGCTGCCGGAGTCGAGTTCGCGCGCGCCGAGGGCATCGTCCCGGCACCGGAGAGCACCCACGCGGTGCGCGTCGCCATCGACGAGGCGTTGCGCTGCAAGGCGGAGGGAAAATCGGAGGCGATCCTGTTCAACCTCTCCGGGCACGGTCACTTCGACATGGCGGCGTACACGGAGTATTTCGCCGGCACCCTGGAGGATAAGGACTACGATCAGGCGGCGCTGGACGCCGCACTGGCCGAGCTGCCGGCCGTGGCCGAAGGCTGAAGGGCGAAACGATCAAGGGCGGCACGGAACTCCGTGCCGCCCTTTTTTATGGGGATTCCGGGCGCCTGCGCCGCCCAGCGCGGACGAGCCCGATCAGGCGCGAAGGCTGGCCGCCGTCGACTCGAAACTGCTGCTGTCGGTGACGAACCAGCGGCTCACCCGACCGGCGCCGACCTCATCGCCTGCGCAGCGCATCACCACATCGCGTACCGACACCGCGGGGTTGTCGGCGTGGAATCCCACGCCACCATTGCGATCGTGGACTACCGTTCCGCTGATCTGTTCGCGCCGCGTGCTGCGTTGGCGGCTGAGATCCAGGGTGACGACCACCTGTGAGTTGACCGGTACCCCGCGGTTGGTCTTGATGAACAATCCGTGACTGCCCAGATTGGCGACGACACCCGGTACCCACCCGCCACCGCCGGTGTGGATCAGGACCGGAAGCGTCGTGCCGACACGCTCGCTTTGCCGCGCATTCATAGTGCTCCTCCCAAACGGCATCGTTATTAGGAGGTGTCCGCGATGCAGGACTGGTGTCAATGCGCGGACGCCGCCTTAGTGTTGGGCCGTGACGACAATCATTGGACGATACGCGCCGGGATTCAGTGAACCGCATCGCATTCCCTTAGGATTTCTTAAGATGCCGTTTCGTTATCGTTCCCGCGAAGCGCCGTAAGGCGCGCGATGGCCGTATCGGTCTCCGCGACCAGGCGGACCATCAACTCGCCGGCGGACAGGTGTCGGGCCAGCCGGACACCCTGTCCCGACCATAGCGAGAGAAACTCCGGGCGGTGTTCACGCGCCGCGGCGCTGCGCAGCGGGCGGGTCAGGCTGTTCTGCACGGGATAGGGCAGGACGGCGGGCGCCTCGCCGGGCGGTTCGACCGCCTCCATGAACCGGTTGACCAAGCCGCGGGCGGGGCGGCCGGAGAAGGCGCGGGTAACCCGCGTGTCCGATTCGCGGGCCGCGAGTATGGCCTGCTTGTGCTCGGCACAGACGCCCGCTTCGTCGCAGGTCAGAAACGCGGTGCCCATCTGCACCGCCTCGGCGCCCAGTGCCAAGGCGGCGGCGATGCCGCGTCCGTCCATGATCCCGCCCGAGGCGATCACCGGCAGCGATACGGCATCCACTATCTGGGGGACCAGCGCCAGCGTGCCCACCAGGGAGTCGGCGAAGTCGCGCAGAAACGTGCCGCGGTGCGCACCGGCCTCGGCGCCTTGGGCCACTATCGCGTCGACCCCCGATGCCTGCAGCGCCAGCGCTTCCTCCACGGTGGTGGCTGTGCCGATCACCGTCATGCCGCGCGACTTCGCGGCTTCCAGCGCGCGCTCGGGTAGCAGCCCGAAAGTGAAGCTGAGCGCCGTTGCGCCGCTTTCCAGCAGCGCGGGAAACAGCGTGTCGAAGGGGTCTGCCGCGGGTGCCGGCAGCGTCGGCGGCGGCAGGTTCAGCGCTTCGTGAAACGGACGCAACCGATCCACGGCGGGTGCGGTATCGGGTGGCAGTTCGGGGGGCGGTAGTGGGGCGAAGAGGTTGATGCCGAACGGGCGATCGGTGCGCTCGCGCACGGCAGCGGCGGTGCGCGCCACCGCCTCGGGCGTGGTGTAGGCCGCGGCGATGAAGCCCATGCCGCCGCCCTGGCAGACGGCGGCGACCAGTTCCGGCGTGGTGGCGCCGCCAGCCATGGGCGCCTGGAAAATGGGGTAGGTGATGCCCAGGCGGCGGGTCAGTGGTGTGGCTGCGCGCATGTCGGGGATTCCTTTTCGGGGGATTCCCCAAGCATAGGCGCTGGTGTTGGGCGGCGGTCGCGCAGGGTGTCGGATTGCATCGGGCGCCGCGACTTGGTTACTCTCGGGCGGTGAACTGTCTCAAAACAACAACGCGATCGAACGGCGACTGAACATGGCCAGTGTTCCTCAGTCCGGCTCAGCGGTGAAAAAGCGCGCCAGACGGGCGCGTTATTTCTTCCGTGGCGACTCCCAGCGGCGCGCTCTGGATTACCTGCGCTATGCCCTCGAAAAGGGGCGCGGCGTGTTCGTGCTCTGCGGTCCGGCGGGGTTGGGCAAGACGGCGGTAGCGCACCAGGTGATACGCGAGTGGAAGCGCCCAGCCGACGGCGTGGTGCTGTTGTCGGGCGAACGCGTCGGCGGCAACGGCGTCTATCGCGCGCTGGCGTCAGGGCTCGATCTGGCCCACTTCAGTATGCCCCAGCCCGAGCTGCTGCAAGCCCTGGAGCAGAACTTCTCCGCGCACCGTGCCCAGGGTGGGCGCACACTGCTGATCATCGACGATGCCGATCACCTGCAGCGCAACGAGCTCGACGAGCTTTCCAACCTCTGCAAACTGAACGATGCCAATGGCGCGCTGCTGCAGGTGTTCTTGATCGGGCGCCAGTTGCCGTTCGCTGAGCCTGGGCAGCGCAACGGAACGGGAGGTATCGAACCCCTCATCGGCAGTTACCAGCTGGCGCCGCTGGGCGAGGCGGAGATCCCCACCTTCGTCCACCAGTGGGGCGAGTACGAGGGTTACAAGGAGCTGCCGCGCCTGCCGGAGGTACTGGCCAGGCGGGTCGCCGAGTGGAGCGAGCGCCGGCCGCGCAAGCTCAAGCGCTTTTGCGAGCAGTTGCGCGGTGTGGTGGCGGCAGGGCGCGGATTGGTGTGGGACAGTGCGCTGGTCGAGCGCTTGCTGGAGGGCGCCAGCAACGCCTTTCACGCCGTGCAGCCACCACCTCCGCCCGTGGATTTCACGGTGGGCGGCGAGGCCGAACTCCCGCTCGCCGAGACCGGCGCCAACGGCGTATCGGTCTCACCCGACGAGGCGCCGCCGCCGCAGGAGAACGTCACCCAGGTATTGGCGGCGGTTGAGCCGGTGGAGGCACCGGCCCCCCAGCTTGGCTCGCTGATCTCCCCGCTGGCGGTGGTCTGTGCCACGGTGGAAGAGGCCTATCTTCTGGCGCCGTTGGTCAAATCCATGGCCAAGCAGGTGGGCTCCTGCACCATGTTGCTGGAGCGCGGCGAACTCAAGGCGCAGCGGCCGCCGTGGACCAGCCGCTCGCAGCAGGTGCGCTGGCGTGCGCTGGATATCGCCGCCGACGAGGTCAATCACGCTGCCGTGCTGGGTGCCGCCTTGGATCGCGGCGCGACGCTGTTCGCCGGCGGAACGGTGCGCATGCTGCTCACGGTGGGCAACAGCGATGCGGTGTTGGGGCTGGCGCTGGCGGCGCACAAACTGGGCGTCGTGCAGGCCCGGGTCGAGGCCGGGCAGCGCACCGGCGGTGCGAGCAAGAGCCGCAACATGAACCAGGCGTTGCTGGAACGGTTGGCCGATTGTCTGCTGGTCAGCGATTCGCTGGCCCAGGTCAATCTGCTCATGGAGGGCATTCAGCGCCAGCGCGTGCGCGAGGTGGGCAATCTGCGGGTCGATGCCCTGGCCAGCCTGCTGGCACGCGACGGGATCGATCTGGCGCAAGCGGCCGACCCGCAGCGCCACGGCGCGCAGGGCGCGAAAACGGGCTACGCGGTGGTGGCGCTGAGCGATGCGCAGAACGGTGACAGCGGACGCATCGAGCTGTTGCTGCGGGTGGTGCGCGACATCGGCGAGATGCTGCCCATCCGCCTGCTGGTGTCGCCGCCGGTGATGGATGCGTTGGAGCCCCTGGGGAAGGGGAGCCGATGGCGCGAGTGGAACATCGACATGCTGGCGGAGATCGATCCGGTACGTTCGCTGGAACTGCTGGTGGATGCGCGGGTCGTGATCACCGACACCGACTTCATGCAGGTGGAGACCACCGCGTTGCGCGTCCCCTGCATCACCCTGGGCGAAGAGACTTCGTGGCCCATCACGGTGGAGAGCGGCGGCAATCGGCTGTGCCGCCTCAATCCGGTGGAGATCATCGACGCCGTGACCCAGGCGCTCACCGACAAGCTGGGGCGCGACACCGTGCCGGCCATGTGGGACGGACAGGCCGCGCAACGGGCCACCCACGCCCTGGTGACGCTGCTCGCCAAATAGTCGCGCTGGCGATGCGGGCGGCTTGCAGCCTCTGCGATGAGCTGCAATCCTAAGCCGCTTCGCCACCAGTCGCGGATGCCCCATGGCCAAACCGACCCTTCCCCAGTTCGACACGCTGATGCTGCACGCCGGGCAGAAACCCGACCCGGCCACCGGCGCACGCGCCACGCCCATCTACCAGACCGCCTCGTTTGCGTTTCGCGATACCGACCATGCCGCGTCGCTGTTCAACATCGAGCGCGCGGGGCACGTCTACTCGCGTATCTCCAATCCCACCAACGCGGTGCTGGAGGAGCGCATGGCGGCGCTGGAAGAGGGGGTGGGCGCCATCGCCACCGCCAGCGGCCAGGCGGCGCTGCACCTGGCGGTGGCCACCCTGATGGGGGCGGGCGGCCACATCGTCGCCTCGCGTTCGCTCTACGGCGGCAGCCACAACCTGCTGGCCTACACGCTGCCGCGTTTCGGCATCGAGACCACGTTCGTCGATCCGCGTGATATCGGGGCCTTCGCCGACGCCATTCGCCCCGAGACCCGCTTGCTGTTCGGCGAGATCCTGGGTAACCCGGGATTGGACGTGTTGAACGTCCCCGCGGTGGCCGAGGTGGGGCACGCCCACGGCCTGCCGCTGCTGGTGGATGCCACCTTCGCCACGCCCTACCTGTGCCGGCCGGTCACGCTGGGCGCGGATCTGGTGATGCACTCGGCCACCAAGTTCCTCAGCGGCCACGGTGTGGTGATCGGCGGCGTGCTGGTGGACGGCGGTACCTTCGATTGGGAGGCGTCCAGCCGATTTCCCCATCTGTCCCAGCCGTATGAAGGTTTCCACGGCCTCAATTTCGCGGAGGAATTCGGCCCCGCCGCCTTCATCACCCGCGCGCGCAAGGAGGGGCTGCGCGACTTCGGCGCCTGCCTCAGCCCCAGTTCCGCTTTCCACATCCTGCAGGGAATTGAAACGCTCTCGCTGCGCATGCAGCGGCACGTGGAGAACACCCGCCAAGTGGTGCGTTTTCTCGACCAGCACGAGGCGGTGGAGTGGGTGATGTACCCGGAGTTGCCCGAACACCCCGATCATGAACTGGCGCAGACGCTGCTGCCCAAGGGCTGCGGCGCGGTGTTCAGTTTCGGCGTCAAAGGCGGCCGCGGCGCCGGCCAGAAGCTGATCGAGAGTCTGCAGATCTTCTCGCACCTGGCCAACGTGGGGGATGCGAAGTCGCTGGTGATTCATCCCGCCAGCACCACACACCACCGCATGGATGCCGCGGCGCTCGCCGCGGCCGGAATCAGCGAGGGGTTGGTACGGCTCTCCATCGGACTGGAGGATGCCGCTGATCTCATCGAGGATCTGAGCCGCGCCCTTCACGCCTCGCAGAAATAGGATCATCGCCCCATGTATCTGGAAGTGAACGGACAGCGCGTCTTTGCCGCCACCGGCGGGCGCCCCTTCGATCCCGCGCGGCCCTGCGTGGTGTTCCTGCACGGTGCCGGCATGGACCACTCCATCTGGGTGCTGCCGGCGCGTTGGTTTGCACGTCACGGCTACGGGGTGCTGGCTTTGGATCTCCCCGGTCACGGGCGCTCCACCGGCGAGCCGCTGGCCAGCATCGAGGCGCTGGCCGACTGGGTGATCGCCGTACTCGACGCCCTGGGGGTGGAACGGGCCGCGTTGGCGGGACACAGCATGGGGTCGCTGACGACACTGGACGCTGCGGGGCGCTATCCCGAACGGGTGCGCGCCGCCGCGCTCATCGGTACCTCGTTCCCCATGCCGGTCAACGATCAGTTGCTGGCGGCGGCCGCGGCCAACGATCACGCGGCGCTGGAGATGCTCAACATCTTCGGTCACGCGCGCAGTGCGCTCACCGGCGGCAACGAGCAGATCGGGATGTGGAATCCGGGTATGGGAATACGGCTGCTGGAGAGCGCCCGCCCGGGCGTCGTTCATACCGACCTCAGTGCCTGCAACGACTATCGGAGCGGACTGGAAGTGGCTGCACGCGTCCAATGTCCCACCACGCTGATCCTCGGCGACCGTGATGTGATGACACCGCCGCGCAACGCTCAGGCGCTGGTGCAGACGCTGCCCGGTGCGAAGGTAGTGACCCTCGCGGGCAGCGGCCATTCGCTCTACAACGAAAAGCCGGACGCCTTGCTGGATGCGCTGATCGTGGCGCTGGGCTAGCGCCAATCCGGTTCGTATGGACGGGCGCTAGGGCGCTTCGTGCTCGACGCGGTCGCGGCCGCGGCTTTTCGCGCTGTACAAAGCGGCGTCGGCGCGACGAATCAGATCCGTTCCGGAGTCGATGTTGCGCAACTGGGCAATACCGGCGGAAACGGTGATCTTGCCCAACCGCTCGCCGGAGTTGCGGATCTTCAGTTCCCCCGTGGAGATGGCGATGCGGATCTGTTCGGCAACCGCTTCGGCGCCGCGCAGCTCCGTGGTGGGCAGCAGGATGGCGAACTCTTCACCGCCGAAGCGGGAGGGAAAGTCCTTGCCCTTCAGGCATTCACGGATCCTGATGGCCACGTAGCGCAGTACCTTGTCGCCGACCAGGTGACCGTGGGTGTCGTTGAACTGCTTGAAGTGGTCGATATCCACCAGCGCGACGCTGAGCGGGGTGTCGTTGGCGCGCGCCTGTTCGATGGCGCGTTCCAGCGCTGTGTTGAAGGCCTTGCGGTTGGCGATGCCGGTCAGCGCATCCGTCAACGCTTCGGCGCGGATCTGCTCGAGGTTGGCTTTGAGCTCGTCGACCTCGCGCAACACCTCGCCGAGGCGGTTCTCCAGGGCGCTCCGCGAGCGTTCCGTCAGGTCGGTTTCGTCGATCACATGATCCACCGAGGAACGCAGCGTCTCCTGCGCCACGTCGCCCTCCAGGGTTTCGGCAAAGCGGCGCAGCACCTCGCCGTAGTGGGTGAAGCGGCCGCCGGCGCCGCTGATCTCTTCGCTCATGGCCTGGAGGATGCTCTGCAACTCGGCGCGCATCTGGCGCAGCGACTCCTCGTCCTGAATCAGCAGATCGTGGTAGAGCCGGTTGAGGTTGGCCTGGGTGATCGAATCGGGGCTCGCCAGCAGCTCCGCCAGTCGGTTGGCCAGCACCTCGTGGTGGCCGGCGGCCTGTTCGTAGAACAGAGAAAAATTGACGGGATTGGGCGGCAGTTGGTGTTGCGCCAACGCGGCCAGCGTGAGCCGCAGATACTCGGCGGACTGCTCCGGGGTCTCTTTGTAGTCGCGAAATACCATAGGGATGTCAACCGCATTTTATTGCCCGGTGCACGTTACCACACCTCGGGCATCGGTGGCGCATTCGGGCCTGGAAACCTTGGCAGCGCGTCGGGGTGGTTCTGGTAGAATTCGCGCTTTGTCGCTATGCCGAGGAATTCGCTGTGAAGGTTTACGTGGTGCCTGTTACCCCGTTTGAGCAGAACTGTTCGCTGTTGGTTTGTGAAACGACCCGCACCGCGGCGGTGGTCGATCCGGGCGGGGACGTCGACCGCATCCTGCAGGCGGCGGAGGAGGCGGGCGTCAGCGTCGAGAAAATCCTGGTCACCCACGGTCACGTCGATCACGTCGGTGCCGTAGCAGCGCTGGCCGAGCGCCTCGGTGTGCCCATCGAAGGACCGCACCGGGAGGACAAGTTCTGGATCGACGAATTGCCCCAGCAGGCCAAGCAGTTCGGTTTCGCGCCCGCGCAGGTGTTCGAACCGTCGCGCTGGCTTGCCGACGGCGATACCGTTGAGGTGGGCAACGAGACCTTGCAGGTGATCCACTGTCCCGGCCACACGCCCGGTCACGTGGTGTTTTACCATCCGGGTGAGCGGCTGGCCGTGGTGGGCGACGTGCTGTTCCAGGGTTCCATCGGCCGCACCGATTTCCCGCGCGGCAACTTCGACGATCTCATGCACTCCATCCGCGACAAGCTTTTCCCGTTGGGCGACGACGTGGAGTTCCTCCCCGGCCACGGCCCTGCGTCGACTTTTGGTGTGGAGCGTGAACACAATCCGTTCGTCGGCGATGCGGCGGTGCATCGTTAAGTCGCGGTGACGATGGGCACGGCGCGTGTGATTTTGAGATCGATACAAGTTCGGTGAACCGGGGGTGTTGCGAATGGTGGCAGCCAAATATGGAGATTGTTCGTCGTGATCATCGGAATTGATCTGGGTACCACCAATAGCCTTGTGGGCGTGTTTCGCAACGGCGAGGTTGAACTGATACCGAATGCCTTGGGGCATGTGCTTACACCCTCGGCCGTGGCGGTAGATGAACAGGGTGAAGTTCTAATCGGTTTGCCTGCTCGCGAGCTTCTGACCGTTCATCCCGAAAGAACCACTACCGCCTTCAAACGCTGGATGGGCACCGACAAGTTGGTGCGGCTGGGTGGAAAGAGCTTTCGGCCGGAGGAACTCTCGGCTCTCGTGCTCGGGGCGCTGAAGCGCGATGCCGAAAACCATCTGGGCGAACCGGTTACCGAAGCGGTGGTCAGCGTGCCGGCCTATTTCAACGAAGCCCAGCGAAAGGCCACCAAGACGGCCGCTGAACTCGCTGGCCTCAAGGTGGAACGGCTTCTCAACGAGCCGACGGCCGCGGGCCTTGCTTACGGTTTGGCCGAACGGAACGAGATGTCCACGTTTCTGGTGTTCGATCTGGGCGGAGGGACGTTCGATGTCTCCGTGCTCGAGTACTTCGATGGCGTGGTGGAAGTGCGCTCCAGCGCCGGAGATACCCGGCTGGGCGGCGAAGATTTTGTCCAGGTGCTGATTCGCTTATTCCTAAACCGCTGCGAATCGCTCGATGACCGTGCACGCAGTCGTATAGAGCAGAACAACATCCTGTGGCGCGTTGCAGAGCAAACCAAGCGTGATCTGGGCGAGCACGACCAAGTGACCATGCGATTGCTGTACGACGGGAAGACCCACGAGCAGACGATTACTCGCTCCGAATACGAAACGGCCTGCGCGGATTTGCTGCAGCGTCTTCGCCATCCCATCGAGCGCGCACTCAACGACGCCCAGCTGAACCCTACGGCGCTTTCCGAAGTGGTGCTCGTAGGGGGTGCCAGTCGCATGCACATGGTGGCGCAAATGGTGACGCGGCTGTTTGGGCGCTTGCCGTTGCGCCATATCAATCCGGACGAAACCGTTGCCCGCGGCGCCGCCATTCAGGCCGCGCTTAAGTCACGGGACGCCGCGCTCGACGAGATCGTATTGACGGATGTGATGCCGTTCTCGTTGGGTATCGTTATCAGTCAGGACTTTGGTGGCAAGCGCATCGGCGACCGCTTTTCACCCATTATCGAGCGCAACATGCCGGTTCCCGTCTCGCGTGTGGGCAACTATTGCACGGTGCATGACAAGCAAACCACTATCCGCCTCGATATCCGGCAGGGCGAATCTCCGGTGGGTTCGGAAAATCTCCAGCTTGGCGAGCTGGAGGCGGCGGTGCCTCCGCTGCCAGCCGGGGAGGCGAACGTAGATGTCCGCTTCACCTACGACGTGAACGGTTTGCTCGACATCGAGGTGACCGACAAAGTCACCGGTAAAAAGATCGGCACGGTCATTCGCCAGTCGGAAAACGTCATGGATGAAAGCCAGATCAAGGCCGCACTGGCCAAGCTCGAAGATCTCAAGATCCATCCGCGGGACGCACAGGACAATATCTACCTCATCAACCGCGCCAAACGGCTCTACGAAGACAATCTGGGGCCTGTTCGCGAGCAGATCATGGCATGGCTGAGCCAGTTCGAGACCATTCTTGAGAGCCAGGACGAGCGACGGATTCGGAAGGCGCAGAAGGAGTTCGGTGCGGCGCTGGACAGTATCGATCGCGGTTTCATCCTGTGAGGTTTTCCTAGTCATGGAACGCTATTGGGGGGTGCTCGGCATCGCGCCCACGGAAGATCTGGTCGCCATCAAACGCGCCTACGCCAAGGCGCTCAAACACAATCGTCCCGACGACGATCCCGAGGCTTATCAGCGGCTGCGCGAAGCCTACGATTGGG
>JBNKCG010000021.1:0-6370 GCA_050287605.1 Gammaproteobacteria bacterium
GATCACGATCAGGTGATCGCGTTGTCCCAGCGAGCGCCCACGGCGAAAGTCGCTACGGCGTTTTCTCGCGCCGTTCTGTTCCATCAGGATGTCGACGCCCTGGACCTGCATCGCCGCGATGAAGAAATAGGTGGCAAAGAAGGGGATCAAGGGGTCAGACTCGTTGATTGTGCTGTTTTGGGGGATCAAGGGGTCAGACTCGTTGATTGTGCTGTTTTGAGCTGATAGGCTCTCATCCCATTGAAGCAGTGACAGGTCGTTCTATGGCACGCCTACCCCGGTTTGTAGTTCCCGGCCAACCACAGCACGTGATCCAGCGCGGCAATAACCGAATGGATATCTTCCGGGCGGACGACGACCATCGTTTCTATCTCGAAAAGCTTGCTGCCGCCGCGGTGAAATCGGACTGTCTCATTCATGCGTATGTGCTGATGAGCAACCACGTTCACCTGTTGGTGACGCCGGGGGCGGAGAACGGCATTGGTAAGATGATGCAGGGTCTCGGGCGATACTACGTCCAATACTTCAATGCTTGTTACCACCGCACCGGAACCCTATGGGAAGGGCGGTACCGTGCCACGATCATCGACAGCGAGCATTACCTGTTGACCTGTATGCGCTACATTGAGCTCAATCCGGTACGGGCCACTAACATGGCGGATCACCCGGCGGACTATCCTTGGTCCAGCTACCACTGCAATGCCCTGGGCAAGGAGGACCCGATCGTGACGTCGCATTTGGAGTACCGGCGCCTGGGAGCGAGTGCCGCCGAGCGTCAGGCCGCCTATCGTCAATTGTTCAAAAGCCGGATATCGGAGATGAGTCTTGAAGCGATACGCGAAGCGACCAACAAGGCCTGGGTGCTGGGGGGGGACCGCTTCAAGCGCAAGATTGAAAGTGTGGCTGAACGGCCGGCGGTATCCCAAGGGCATGGGGGAGATCGGAAGTCTCAGCAATACAAAAAACTAAATCGACGAGTCTGACCCCTTGATTCCCTTGATTCCAAAGCCCGCTGCCGATCGACATGCAACACCGCATGGTAGTGATTGTGCGTCACCGCATAGGCGCCCACATCGATGGCGAAGGCTTGGGCCAGGGTGAGCAGCCGCTGTTCGATCCAGGCGCGGCGATGCTCATACGAGCGCCCCGAGGCGGCGTCCTCGCCGCAGAGGAAGGCGCGGCGTACGCAGCGCGAGACACAGTGGTAGTAGGGGGGTGGCCTCCAGCGAGACCAGGGCTTTACGGGGTAGGGGCATGGCGGCAATCCTTTGCGCGTCAAGGGGTTAGGTTACTTTAAAGTCGGAGTGGTGGGGTGTCAATCCTGTGTACGACTTTATGTGATAATCCATGGATATCCATAAACTCACATAAACTCAGACGATGACTTTTTAGGTAACGTCTGGCAATTGTGAAACCCATGAATCAATCGAAAGAGCAGGTTCAATCCGATAGATACAGGCGACGGGCAGGGCAGGCGCATCCAGGCGTGGCGTCAAGCGGGTCTGAGCATTCCACAAAAACCTCCGGGTTTTACCGGGGGATCAGGTCACTGTGGGACAAGTTTGTATTGTCAGCGGCCAACGTAGTGTTGTGCGCGCGAAACAGAAGGTGGGTTTCCCGATACCGGTTAGACAACGGCCGATTGCCCAACATCGCCAATCCCAAGCGCTATTCGGAGCGTATGCTGTGGCGAAAGATCGTTGATCACAATCCGTTGTTCGTGGTGTTCAGCGACAAGCTTGCCGCAAAAGATTATTGCCGGTCCTTGTGTCCGGAACTTGCCATACCTCGCACGCTTTGGATTGGCAATGATGCTGACGATATTCCCGATCAAGTGCTCAACGGCAACGTGTATGTCAAGACCACTCACGGGTTCAACTTCAATTACTTCGTGCGCAATGGGCGCGTGGATCGAGCGGATCTGAAGCGGAAGACAGATCGGTGGCTGGGAATGGTTCATGGGGGTGCCAGCAATCAGTGGGCATATTCCATGGTGGAGCCGAAACTTTTTGTGGAGGAAGCAATTGGAGACTCCGCTGAAGATCTCATGGATATCAACATTCGTGCGGGCAATGGCATTCCCATACTGGGATCGGTAATCGCCCACCACAAACTGGACAACGAATGGGCCGTGTATCTCGATCTGGAAGGTAATCCGACGTTGGGTGCACACCAGCAGGAAAACGAAGCCGTCCTTCAGCTTCCGGAGGATGTCGATATTGGTGTGGCGTACCGGGAGGCTTTGGAGTATACGCGACGCCTTAGTTCCGGCGTTGACTATGCACGTTTTGACTTCATGTGGAATGGCGAACAACTCTACGCAGGAGAAATTACCGTGTACCCAGCCGCAGGCGACCTGGAGATCGCCAACGCGAAGGTTCACGATCTGCTTGTTGGACATTGGGACTTGAGGGTATCGAACTTTCTGAGGATGTCCCATAGTGGATGGGCGAAGGTCTATGCCGATGCGCTCAGACGTCAAGCGATGGTGGCGTGGGGCAGGAAGCAGGATATCAGGTCATAGACACCCGCCAAATCCCATTTGTTGGGCCGCACCGCGTACCTGACTTCCAAACAGCTGGGCGCACGCGATTCTCGAATCCGACTGTTCGGACGCTTTGCGGGTTTTCTGATTCAGAAGCCGATTCATCATCGGTTAGGTTGTTTCGGGCAGAGCGCGGCTCGCAAGCCGGGCTTGTTCGTTGATCAGGGGCACGGTACCTCGCTATCCCTTCCCCCCTTGTGGCATCATCCCCGCCTCACAGGGGAGGCCGGTTTGATTTCCAATGAACGGACCCGTTGGTCCATCGTCCTTGCCGTAACCGCCGCAGGTGTGGCCGCGGCGCTACAGGTGGGGAAGGTTCCGCCTGCCATTCCCGCGATTCGCGATGATCTCGGCATCGGTCTGGTGGCGGCCGGCTGGGTGGCGTCGATCTTCAATCTGACCGGCGCGACGCTGGCCATCGGTGGCGGCCTGATCACGGACCGCAGCGGCGCGCGGCGCATGGTGTCCGGTGGTCTGCTGATGTTGGCACTGGGGGCGCTGGCGGGCAGTTTTGCGGGTGGTGCGTCCTCACTACTCTTGGCGCGGGCGGTCGCCGGGCTGGGGCTGGTGAGCATCGCTGTGGCGGGTCCGCGCTTGATCGTTTCCGCCGCGCGGCCGCGCGACTATGGGTTGGCGCTGGGCGTCTGGAGCGTTTACCTGCCCGGCGGCATGGCGCTGGCCATGGCGCTGGCACCGCTGTTTCTGCATACCGTGGGATGGCGCGGGATGTGGCTGGCCAATGCTGTGCTGCTGGTGGGGGTGTGGGCCTGGTTTGTTCGCGCGACGGCGGTCTCTGTTGCGGAGACGGGCGCTCGTCCGGCCCGGGCCTGGCGCGACATTGTGCCCGTGATCAAACTCCCGGGGCCGTGGATCCTGAGCGCGGTATTCGCCTGCTATGCGCTGCAGTTCTTCGCCATGATGTCGTGGCTGCCCAGTCTGCTGATTGAAACGCAGGGTATGGCCGTCACCTCGGCGTCGTTGGTAGGGGCGCTGGTGGTGGCCGTCAACATGACCGGCAACCTGTTGGGCGCCTGGCTGATGCATCGCGGTGTGCCACGCTGGACGCTGCAGATGACGGCGCTGCTGACCATGGCGCTGTGCGCGAGCGGTGTGTTTTCCTCAGCGTTGCCCGGTATCTGGGTCGTCCCGCTGGCGTTGGTCTTCTCTGCGGTGGGCGGGCTGCTGCCCGCCGCGACGTTGGCGGCGTCGGTGTTTCACGCGCCCGACCCTGAACAGGTGGCCACGGTCAACGGGGTGATCGTGCAAGGCGCCAACCTGGGTAGTTTGTCGGGGCCGCCGCTGTTGGCGCTGGCGGTGAACCTGGCGGGTGGCTGGACAGGCACCTGGTGGCTGTTGGTGGGATGCGCCACCCTCGGTATGGCGCTGGTGGTGTGGTTGAGGGCGTTGGAACGCTAATCGGCGTTCGCCCTGATTCGCAATCTCCGTTCAGGGAGCGTTCAGTCCCGGGCGGGTAGTTTGGTACCCGACACTGGGTCATGAACTGATTGCGAAAGGAGACAACCATGGCACGCCTCGTATACCTGTTTTTGGTTGCGGTATTGGGAGTGACGATTCTGGGCCCCTCCATGGCCTCTGCCGGTGAGTGGCAGGGCCTGAAGTACTATGCCGCCAGGCAGGCGGACAGGCCCACCAAACACGCGCCGATCCGCTACGAAGACGACCGCAAGCACGGCCATCACCAGCCGCAGCACTGGGGAGACCGCCACCATGCGCCGCGTTGGCGTCACCGCCACCCGGTGCGCCACGTGCCGGTGCGCCGCTTCTTCTTCGTTCCGCCGCCGGCGGTGCATCACCACTACCCGGATCATCGCGATTACCGTCCCTACGGCTACACCTCAAGCGATGTGGGAAGCGTGGATTTCAACATCAACTACCGCCTGTTCTTCTAACCTAGACTGGTAAACGTGACGTCCGCCGCGAACGGGTTCCATCGGTACCCTTCGCGGTGGGCGTCGTTGCCGCATAGGGGGTTGCCCAATGAGCATCGTTGACACCATTGCATTGACCATGGGCGTGGCGTGGGCCAGCGGCATCAATCTGTACGCCGCGCTGTTCATGCTGGGATACCTGGGCAGTACCGGCCAGATCGCGTTGCCGCCCGACCTGCTTATCCTCACCGATCCCATGGTGATGGCCGCTGCGGGACTCATGTATTGCGTGGAGTTCTTCGCCGACAAGACGCCGGGCGTCGATACCGGCTGGGACGCCATCCACAGTTTCATTCGCATTCCTGCCGGTGCCGTGCTGGCCGCGGGGGCGGTGGGCGATGTCGGGCCGGCGGTGCAGCTTGCGGCGGCCATCGTCGGCGGCGGCCTGGCGGCCACTTCGCATCTGACCAAGTCGGGGACGCGGGTGCTGGTCAACGCCTCGCCTGAGCCGTTCAGCAACTGGGCGCTCTCTGTCGGCGAGGATGTGGCAGTCATCGCCGGGCTGTGGGCCGCGCTGCATCATCCGGTGCTCTTTCTGGGGCTGCTCGCCGTGGCCATGCTGATCATGGTGTGGCTGCTGCCGCGCCTGTGGCGCGGGGTGAGGGCATTGGTGCGCAGAGTGGCGGGATTGTTCGGCGCGAAGCCGTCGCCGCAGGTTTCGGAAGCGCCGCACGAGCGCGCCAGTCGGCGAGCGGCGCTGTTGCGATCGCTGGCGCCCGACGGCAAAACGTCGCAGTAGACCGATTTTGTTTTCGGCGATTGTGCGGCCCGCTTCGGCGGGCCGCGTCGTTGGGGACCGGCGGCGGCCAGGGACGCTGCCCCGCACACTCGCGTACAATGGCCGCTTGTTCGCCGCGCTGAGGATGGACCTGCGATGCGTACCGAGTTTGTCGTACTGATCACCCTGGCCGTTGTCCTGCTCTCCGCCGTGTTGCTCAATTTCGTGATGATCGGTATGCAGGGCTGAAGGAGCAGGAGAGGTATGCGGCGGCGATGAACGGCGCGAGGTTCTCGGCAACGCGCGCAAGCCACGAGGAGGAATAGCATGATTGTCTTAGTCACAGGTGCCACAGCCGGGTTCGGTTGGGAAATTGCCAAGCGCTTCGTCGCTCAGGGGCACAAGGTGATCGCTGCGGGTCGCCGCCAGGAGCGCTTGCAGGCGCTGCAGGCAGAACTGGGTGATCGCTGTCTGCCGCTGGTGCTGGACGTTGCCGATCGCGCCGCGGTGGAGCGTTCGCTCACGTCGCTGCCTGCGGGGTTCGCGGAGATCGACGTGCTGGTCAACAACGCCGGCGGGGCGTTGGGGTTGGAGCCGGCGCATGCGGCCAATCTCGACGATTGGGATGCCATGGTCGATGCCAACGTCAAGGGGCTGATGTACTGCACCCGCGTGGTGCTGGCCGGCATGGTGGAGCGAAATCGCGGCCACGTGGTCAACATCGGATCGGTGGCGGGCAAGTTTCCCTATCCCGGCGGCAACGTTTACGGCGCCTGCAAGGCGTTCGTGCACCAGTTCAGCCTCAATCTGCGTTCGGATCTGGTGGGCACCGCGGTGCGGGTGAGCAACATCGAACCGGGCCTGGCGGGTGGCACCGAGTTTTCGCAGGTGCGTTTCAAGGGCGACGAGAGCAAGGCGCAGTCGGTCTATGCCGGTACCGAACCGCTCACCGCCGTCGACATAGCCGACACTGTGGAGTGGATCGTCAGCCGACCACCGCACGTGAACATCAACGAGGTGCAGTTGATGCCCACCTGCCAGGCGTTTGGACCGTTTGCCATTCACCGCGATTCGTAAGGGCGATTCCATGGAGCCGTCGCACCTGCTGTTGAAGGCGGAGCAGATTGAAAAGATGGCGGGGGAGGCGAAGACGCATTT
>JBNKCG010000022.1:0-28849 GCA_050287605.1 Gammaproteobacteria bacterium
CCCGGATCTCTACATCGCGGTGGGCATCTCCGGAGCGATCCAGCACCTGGCGGGGATGAAGGACTCCAAGGTAATCGTCGCGATCAACAAAGACGAAGAGGCGCCGATCTTCCAGGTGGCCGACTACGGCCTGGTGGCCGATCTGTTCCAGGTCGTGCCCGAGTTGACCGGGAAATTGGGCGGGTAAGGGCGTGCTACGGTTGTGCCAACCGCTCAGGTCTCCACGCACCCAGGCTTGTCCCAGCGGGGCCGGTGCGGGCCAAGAAGCGTGTGCCATTTGGTATGATGCGGCCTCTTTTGGCGGCTGATTAGAACAAGACTGCGGGGAGAGCGTATGGAACGGGAAGCGATGGAGTTCGATGTGGTGATCGTCGGTGCAGGGCCTGCAGGCCTGTCGGCGGCCATACGACTCAAACAGCTCGACGCAGATCTCAACGTATGCGTTCTGGAAAAGGGCTCCGAAGTCGGTGCTCACATCCTCTCGGGTGCGGTCATCGAGCCCCGCGCGCTGGACGAACTGCTGCCCGAGTGGAAGGCGCAGGGTGCTCCCCTGAAGACCGCCGTTAGCGAGGACCAGGTCTACTTCCTGCGCGGCCCCGAAAGCGGTACCAAGTTCCCCAATGCCCTAGTGCCCAAAACCATGCACAACCAGGGTAATTACGTCGTCAGCTTGGGCAACGTGTGCCGTTGGTTGGGAGAGCAGGCCGAGGGGTTGGGCGTGGAGGTTTTCCCCGGTTTCGCCGCTGCCGAGATTCTTTTCAACGAAGACGGCAGCGTCAAAGGCGTGGCCACCGGTGATATGGGCGTGGGTGCCGATGGCGAGCCCAAGGACAGCTACGAACCGGGTATGGAACTGCACGCCAAGTACACGTTGTTCGCCGAGGGGTGTCGCGGGCATCTGGGCAAACAGCTCAACGAACGGTTCAAGCTCGATGCCGACGCCGGCACGCAGCACTACGGCATCGGCATCAAGGAGCTGTGGGAGGTAAGCGATGCCCAGCACCGCCCCGGCTTGGTGGTGCACGGCGCCGGCTGGCCGCTGACCGAAGGCGGTGCGTCGGGCGGCTTCTTTCTGTACCACCTGGAGGACAATCAGGTGGTGGTGGGGCTGATCGTCGATCTCAACTATGCCAATCCTCACCTCAGTCCGTTCGACGAATTTCAGCGCTTCAAGCACCATCCGGCGGTCAAACCGCACCTGGAGGGGGGCAAGCGCATCGCCTACGGTGCGCGGGCCATTACCAAGGGCGGCTACTATGCGCTGCCCAAGATGACCTTCCCGGGCGGCCTGTTGATCGGCTGCGATGCCGGAACGCTCAATTTCGCCAAGATCAAAGGCACCCACACGGCGATGAAGTCCGCCATGGTGGCGGCCGAGGTGGTGGCCGGTGCGTTGCAGGGTGGAGATGAGGGCGGCCACGAGCTGACCGCATACACCGATGCGTTTCAGGCTTGCTGGGCCCACGACGAGCTCTACCGCAGTCGCAATTTTGGAGCGGCCTTGCACAAGTGGGGGCCTTATCTGGGCGGTGCCTTCAACTACGTCGACCAGAATTGGTTTGGCGGCAAGCTGCCGGTCACGCTTAAAGACGATGCGCCCGATCACGCGCAGCTCAAGCCGGCTGCCGAGTGCGCGGCAGTGGCGTACCCCAAACCGGACGGAAAACTGAGCTTCGACAAACTCTCCTCGGTGTTCATCTCCAACACCAATCATGAAGAGGATCAGCCGGTGCATCTGCGACTCAAAGATGCCGCGGTGCCCATTGGCGTCAACCTGGCGCGCTACGATGCACCTGAGCAGCGCTATTGCCCCGCCGGTGTCTACGAAATCGTGCGTGATGAAAGCGGTGCCAACCCACGACTTCAGATCAACGCGCAGAACTGTGTGCACTGCAAGACGTGCGATATCAAGGATCCCACGCAAAACATCGTTTGGGTAACGCCCGAAGGCGGCGGCGGACCCAACTACCCCAACATGTAGTCCACCGATCAGACCCGGAGGTGCCCATGCGTGTCGGCGTGGTAGTCGACTCTGCCTGCGATTTGCCTGCTGAATACCTGCAGCAGCAAGACATCGAGGTGTTGCCGATCAATCTTCAACTGGGGGAAGCGCATTCGCTGGACGTGCGCGATCCGCGTGCGACCATCGACTTTTACGCTCGCTATGCTGCGGGACGTCAACTTGCGGAGACTTCCCCACCCACCACGGATCAGATCATCGCGGCGTTGACCGAGCGGGCGGCAACCCGGTTTGATCGTTTGTTGCTGGTTACCATCAGCAGCACGCGCAGCAAGATCTTCGAGCACGTTACCAAGGCGCAGATTCCGCTGCTGCATGCGATGCGGCAAAAGCGCGCTCAGGAACAGATCAAAGGCTCGTTCTTCCTGCGCGTTCACGATAGCAAGACGTTGTTCACGGGGCAGGCGGTGCTGGTGCACGAGATGTTGCGGCTGCTGCGTGAAGAACGTCTCGGGTTCGAGGAGCTGTGTCGTCAGGCCGATGGCTTGAGCGAGCGGGTCCATGCCTACCTGATCCCGCACGACCTCTACTACGTGCGCAATCGTGCCAGCCAGAAGGGCGAGAGCAGCGTTAGCTGGTTGCGCTATCAGGCAGGCTCGTTGCTTGACATCAAGCCGGTGATTCGTGCCCACCGCGGCGAAACGGAGGCGGTGATGACCGCCCGCGGGTTTGATCGCGCCGTCGAAAAGCTGCTGGATGTCGCTACCGACGCCATTACAAAGGGTCTGAAGATCAATGCCGTTGCTTTGAGCTACGCGGGCGATCCGAAAGAGTTGGCGAAGCATGACCAGATACGTAGGTTTTGCGATTTCGCGTATCGCAGCGGTGTGGAAGTGCTCGAATCGGTAATGAGCACTACGGCCGGGGTGCACGTGGGGCCAGGCGCTTTT
Organism: Gammaproteobacteria bacterium; assembly: GCA_050287605.1. Taxonomy (GTDB): domain Bacteria; phylum Pseudomonadota; class Gammaproteobacteria; order QQUJ01; family QQUJ01; genus QQUJ01. Next base: position 2,911 of record JBNKCG010000022.1, read on the forward strand.
TCACTGGCCTATGCCGCCTGATGGGAATCGGTTCCGGCGGTTTGCGTTACACTGAATCGCCATTTGGTGGAGCGGACGGCTGCATGCGGCGATGCTCCCGATGGTATATCCGAGTGATTGGGTAATTTACTCGGGCGCTTGAAATCGTTATATATTGATTTTCCTGTGGTGTTCTGCTCAGATGCGGGATGCGGTGCTGGCTGCTGGAGAGATCAAATGTTGTCTGAAAGCCGTGAGGAGGTGGTCAAGTTGCCCACGGTAGCGGTGACCTGCCCTCACTGCTCGTTGTATGGCGTCTGTTCGATTCCCGACCTCGACCCTGGACGCCAAAACCGGCTCGACCAGATCATCAAGCGTCGGCAGCCGTTGCAGCGCGGAGACAACCTATTCGAAGTTCGTGAGCCCTTCCAATCGATCTATTGTGTGAAATCTGGCTCGGTCAAGACTTACTACACCACTGTCGACGGCGAAGAGCTGATTACGGGGTTTCACATGCCGGGGGAACTCGTCGGATTGGAAGCGTTGAGTTTGGGGCACAGTGATGCCACGGCGCGCGCGCTGGAGACGAGCAGCTTCTGCGAAATTCCGATCACGCAGCTGCAGGAGCTGGCGGAAGAGATTCCTGCGCTGCAGCGTCGGCTGTTGGACATGATGAGCCTCGAGATCGCTCACCTGCAAACACTGACTGTTTTGCTCAACCGAAAGAGCGCTGAGGAGCGAATCGCTACCTTTTTACTCAGTCTTTCCAGTCGCCTTGGGCATCGCGGTTTTTCACCGAAAGAGTTTCACCTGCGGATGACGCGCAATGACATCGGCAGCTACCTTGGGCTGGCGGTGGAAACAGTCAGCCGCGTGTTTACTCGATTCAACGACGCCGGTTTGATCAGCGTGCGGCGGCGCAATATCACACTCAATGATATCGAGCGTCTCCGGCATATGGCAGGCAATCCCACCTATCGAATTCAGGCGGCATCCTGAAAGAAGTCGTCGGGAACTGCGTTTTGACCGCGGTCCGCGGACGGAGTGTCTGACAAAGCGCGTCGATCGATCATCGGCCGCCAAAGTGACCGCGTCCTATCAGTCATGCTGTTTGATAGTGGTTTTCCTATGTTGACCGGCAGGCTCAGCATTGGCCACGTGTGAATTGCCCCCCACCCGCCGTTTTTTTCAAAGCCAACAAAGACATTTGTTGCGACAAGTGTGACCGGGTTCTCAATCGGCACATTTTGTTGACTGAGATCAATATACCAACCTTCTAGGTATCATCGGAAGTGCCGATAATACCGTTAGCAGCGCTGCGAAAAACTTTCCTGTTTTGTCGTGCGAAGGATACCGCGGACGAGTTACCAGGAAGGTGTAAGCAACACTCAGTGCGCGTGCTGAGAGAACGGATTCAAGACTTTGTACGCGCTACTGATCGAAAAACAGGGGATATCATGAAAGCGTTGGTGGAGTGGTCTGACGAACTTAGCGTTGGGATTGAGGAAATTGATGAGCAGCATAAGGTTTTGGTCAATCTCGTCAATAACATGCACACTGCGATTGTGGAGCACAAAGGTTCTGATGCAACAAAAGTGATACTGCGGCAGCTTATCCAGTACACCATTATTCATTTCGCGGTCGAGGAGAGTCTGATGAGAATATTCGACTATCCCGACTATGAAACTCATAAATTGCACCACCGCGAGTTGACCAAACAGGTGCTCGATCTGAAGCGCAAGGTCGACCGCGGTCACACTACGATCAGCTTTGAACTGATGCACTTCCTGAAACAGTGGCTCACAAACCACATTACTAAAGAAGACATGCTCTATAGCCCATGCTTCATTTCAGGCGGAGTGCGCAGTACCTGGACCAAGCGAAGCTGGCTGGGCAAAATTTGGGACTCGGTTCATGCTTAGGTCCTAAATACAATCTGCATCGGAATGCACTAATTTGGGGATGGCGCTGAGCGAAAGGGAAGTTTCTCGCGGGGATTCAGCTGGGGAGTGGGTCCCCGCGCGCGCCATCCGTTCTCCTGGCGTATCTACTTTAATCGTCGATCTTTCGCGGCGCTCCTGCAGTGCGTGGGGCGTCGTGCCTGCATGGTGAAAATGTCCTTTCCAGTAGGGACGGCAGCCGCAATGGTTTTTCATCCGTAGTATCCAATCAACTAAAAAGGGGCAATCGATGAACAAACGCAAGTCACTGCTGTTTTCCATTAGCGCTGTTTCTGCAATGTCGCTTATGACCTTGGCGACACCTGCGCAAGCGGTAGAGAAAGGCGATTGGTTGTTTCGTCTCGGTGTCGCACAGGTTTCGCCGAATACCGATAGCGATAACAACATGGCTGGTATCCCCGGTGCGGAGGTGGATGTCAGCGCCAGTACTGGTCTGGCACTGAATCTTACCTATATGGTTACGGACAACTGGGGCGTTGAGGTGTTGGGTGCGCTGCCGTTCTCCCATGACGTTGATGCGGCTGGTAGCATCGACGGGCTGGGGACTTTGATCGAAACTGATGAGCTGCCGCCGACCTTCATGGCGGTTTACAACTTCAGTCCCAAGGCCGATGTGCGCCCCTATGTGGGTGCGGGTATCAACTACACGGTCTTTATGGACGAGAAAGGCGTTGGAGCGTTTGCCGGCACGGACGTGGAGTTGGACTCGTCGATGGGGCTTGCGTTGGAGGCCGGAGTGGATGTTGATATCAACAGCGACATGTATTTCAACGCGTCGCTCTGGTATGTCGACATTTCCACCACCGCGAAAGTCAATGGCGCCGACATTGGTGACGTGGATATCAACCCCTGGGTGGTGTTTCTTGGTCTAGGCTGGAAGTTCTAAGTACCACCCTGCTCAATCGGTCGAAAGCCCCGCTCGCCTATTTTGGTGAGCGGGGCTTTTGCTATTCTGCGTTGCGCGAGTAACGAAGAATCCTTTCTGTCGTCGAGAACCACTAGGCGGGGTGATGGATTCAGATTCAGGCTGGTTTCTCGGTCAGTCTTCGGCAATATGGTGCTCGACCCGACAGATAAGCTGGCCGTGACGGAGATGTGCCCGTACCCGCTCACCTATCTCGGCTTCGTTCCAACGCCGGACGATTTGGCCGTCTTTTTCGTGGGATACGATGGCATAGCCGCGTTCTAACGTGGCCAGTGGGCTTACTGCGTTCAATGCGCGTGCCAGTCCCTGCAGGGCCTGTGTATGTCCGACGACTGCTCTCCGCAGTGCCGCGTGCAGTCGTTGTGCGAGGTATTGGTAGCGCAACCGGTTGCGGTCGAGGAGCTTGTCTGGGTCCCAGAGGAGCAGCCGTGCCTTGGTGTTTTCAATCCGTGCCGTGCGATCACGTAGGAATACGCGCTGCGCTCGCTGCAGACGCCGCTCCAATTCATCCGTGCGTTGGGCGCGCTCCATTAGGCGTCGGCCGGGGTGGGTCTGCTGGAACCGGCTAGTGAGCCATGTCAGGTTTTGCTGAGATCGCTGCAAGTGGGTCTCGGTGCGTCGCGACAACTGCGTGGCATACTGCTGCAGCGTTGCTATCCATTCGTCGCGGTTGGGAGAGACCAGCTCTGCGGCCGCGGTAGGTGTGGGCGCGCGCTGGTCCGCGACAAAATCGGCGATCGTGAAGTCGATTTCGTGTCCCACCCCTACGACCATTGGTGTGTTGCAGGAGAATATCGCCCGTGCCACCACCTCGGTGTTGAATGCCTGGAGATCCTCCAGCGAGCCACCGCCGCGGGCCAGGATCAATACATCGCATTCCCGTCGCTTGTCCGCCAGCGCGATGATGCGGGCGATCTGCTTCTCCACGCCCTCGCCTTGCACGGGCACTGGGTAGACGATCACTGGCAACGCGGGAAATCGGCGCTTGAGTGTCGTCAAAATGTCGCGGACCGCGGCTCCGCTGGGAGAGGTGATGACGCCGACTTGCCGCGGAAACGCGGGTAGCGGCCGTTTGTGTTCAGCGTCGAACAGCCCCTCGGCTGCGAGCTGCTGCTTGAGTTCTTCGAAGGCGCGGCGCAGCGCGCCGTCACCGGCCTCCTCCAGATGCTCCACGATGAGTTGATAGTCGCCGCGCGCCTGATAGATGCTGACCCGCGCCCGTACCAACACCTGCAGCCCATCTTCCGGGCGCAGTCCTAAACGGTATCCGTGTTGACGGAACATCGCGCAGCGCACCTGCGCGTCCGCATCTTTGAGGGTGAAGTAGATGTGCCCGGAGGAGGGCCGCGCGACATTGGAGAGTTCGCCCTCCACCCAGACGGTGCCGAAGCCGGATTCGAGTAGAATCCGTGCTTCGGCGTTGAGTTGGCTGACGGAGTAAACTTCGCGGTCGTCGGATCGGGTGTAGGGCATGGCGTTATCGTAGCAGGCGTGCAGGGCCGGAGCGGTGGCAACCTCGAATTTGTTGAACCGGCGTGTCGGGTCGCTTCTTGGCAGTGTCCGTCGATTGCGGGCTGTGCGGCTCTCTTCCCACCGCTTGGGTGGCGTTATCCGCCATGCCGGTGAAAAAAGGGTTTTCCCCTGGAATCAACCTCTTGCGGCGTTTCTTTTTGGTATCTGAATTTACCCGCGGGGGCAAAATTCCTATAATGCGCCGTTATTCTCTCGCCCGGGCCCTTTCGCTGGCGTCCGGCTCTACTCGGATCAGGAAGCGTTATGCGTATAGTTCAAGAAGCCCTCACCTTCGACGATGTTCTCCTGCTGCCCGCCCACAGCGCGATTCTGCCCAAGGACGTGGATCTCGCTACCCAGCTGACCCGCGACATCCGCCTGACCATCCCGCTCATCTCGGCGGCCATGGACACGGTGACCGAGGCCCGCCTGGCGATCACCCTCGCACAAGAGGGCGGCATCGGCATCATCCACAAGAACATGGATGCCGAATCGCAGGCGGCCGAGGTGCGGCGGGTTAAGAAGTTTGAATCGGGCGTCATCAGCGAGCCGATCACCGTACGGCCCAACGTCTCGATCCGCGAGGTAGTGGATCTGATGACCCACTACGGTATTTCGGGTGTCCCGGTGGTGGACGGCGAGGAACTGGTCGGCATCGTCACCAGCCGCGATCTGCGCTTTGAGACCCGCCTGGGTGACACCGTGGCTTCGGTCATGACCCCCAAGGAGAAGCTGATCACGGTCAAAGAGGGGGCGCCACGCGAGGAGGTGATCGAACTTCTGCACAAGCATCGTATCGAGAAGGTATTGGTGGTGAACGGTGGTTTCCAGCTGCGCGGCTTGATTACGGTAAAGGACATCCAGAAGGCCAAGGCCAACCCCCATTCGTCCAAGGATGCGCAGGGACGGTTGCGGGTCGGAGCCGCGGTGGGAGTCGGCGCGGGAACCGAGGAGCGCGTTGAGGCACTGGTCGAGGCCGGAGTGGACGTGCTGGTGGTGGACACCGCCCACGGCCATTCGCAGGGTGTGCTGGACCGGGTGAAGTGGGTCAAGCAGAGCTACCCCGACGTGCAGGTGATCGGCGGCAATATCGCCACTGCGCAGGCGGCCAAGGATCTGGCCAAGGCCGGCGCCGATGCGGTCAAGGTGGGTATCGGGCCGGGTTCCATCTGCACCACTCGGGTGGTGGCCGGAATTGGAGTACCGCAGATCACCGCGGTGGCCAACGTGGCGGAGGCGTTAGAAGGCACCGGCATCCCGCTCATCGCCGATGGGGGTATCCGCTATTCGGGGGACGTCGCCAAGGCCGTCGTCGCCGGTGCGTACACGGTGATGATGGGTAGCGTCTTTGCTGGCACCGACGAAGCACCGGGCGAGGTGGAGATCTATCAGGGGCGCTCCTACAAGTCCTACCGTGGCATGGGCTCCCTCGGGGCGATGGCACAGCGCCAAGGCTCCGCCGACCGCTACTTCCAGGAGGGGACGGGCGATGCCGACAAGCTGGTGCCGGAGGGGATCGAGGGGCGCGTGCCTTACAAGGGCAGCGTGCTCAACATCATCCATCAGATGCTCGGCGGTCTGCGCGCCAGCATGGGCTACACCGGCTGCGCCACCATGGACGAGATGCGCACCAAACCGGAGTTCGTGCGCATTACCAACGCCGGGGTGCGCGAGAGCCACGTGCACGATGTGACCATCACCAAAGAGGCGCCCAACTACCGCGTCGATTGACCGCTGGGGCGGCGTAGGCCGCCCCGGCCCTGTTTGGACGATACCGTTGAACACCGAATCCACCCAGAACATCCACAGCCAACGCATTCTCATCCTCGATTTCGGTTCGCAGTACACCCAGCTCATCGCGCGTCGCGTGCGCGAGGCCGGCGTCTACTGTGAGATCCATCCCTGGGACGGCGGCGACGCCGCAGTGCGCGAGTTTGCACCCAACGGCATCATCCTCTCGGGCGGGCCGGAGTCGGTGACGGCGGGCACTGAGGCCCCGTGTGCCCCTGCTGCGGTTTTCGAGTCCGGGGTGCCGGTGCTCGGCATCTGCTACGGCATGCAGACCATGGCTGCGCAGTTGGGTGGCAAGGTGGAGACCTCCAGCCACCACGAGTACGGCTACGCGCAGGTGCGCGCCCGCGGCCATTCGCGGCTGCTGAAGGAGATCGAGGATCACACCACACCGGAAGGCTACGGTTTGCTGGACGTCTGGATGAGCCACGGCGACCGCGTGATCGAAATGCCAGAGGGCTTCAGGCTCATCGCCAGCACCGACAACGCACCCATCGCCGGTATCGCCGACGAAGCGCGCGGCTATTACGCCATCCAGTTCCACCCCGAAGTCACCCACACCCGTCAGGGTCAGCGCATCCTGGGCCGCTTCGTCCACGATATCTGCGGGTGCGAGGCGCTGTGGACACCGGGCAACATCATCGACGATAGCATTGCCAAGATCCGCGAGCAGGTGGGCGACGATCGTGTGTTGCTTGGGCTATCCGGCGGCGTCGACTCCTCGGTGGTGGCGGCGCTGCTGCATCGGGCCATCGGTGATCAGCTCACCTGCGTCTTCGTCGACAATGGTCTGCTGCGCCTCGACGAAGGTGATCAGGTGATGGCCACCTTCGCCGAACATATGGGCGTCAAGGTGATTCGTGCCGACGCCGAAGCGCAGTTTCTCGGCAAGCTGGTAGGCGTCGAGGATCCCGAGCAGAAACGCAAGTTGATCGGTAACACGTTCATCGACGTCTTCGAGGCCGAAGCGGCCAAACTCGCCAACGTGAAGTGGCTGGCGCAGGGCACCATCTACCCCGACGTCATCGAATCGGCGGGCGCCAAGACCGGCAAAGCGCATGTCATCAAATCGCACCACAACGTTGGCGGTTTGCCTGACTACATGAAGCTGGGTCTGGTCGAGCCGCTGCGCGAGCTGTTCAAAGACGAAGTGCGCAAGATCGGCCTGGAGTTGGGTTTGCCCTACGACATGGTCTACCGTCACCCCTTCCCGGGACCGGGGCTGGGCGTGCGCATCCTCGGGGAGGTGAAGAAGGAGTACGCGGACGTACTGCGCCGCGCCGACGACATCTTCATTTCCGAGCTGCGCAAGCATGACCTGTACGACAAGGTGAGCCAAGCGTTTGCCGTCTTCCTGCCGGTGCGTTCGGTAGGCGTCACCGGCGATGGGCGCCGTTACGAAAACGTCATCGCCCTGCGTGCCGTAGAGACGGTCGATTTTATGACCGCCCACTGGGCGCACCTGCCCTACGAGTTCCTCGACCACGTCTCGCGTCGCATCATCAACGAGGTCAACGGCGTCTCGCGCGTGGTTTACGATATCTCCGGAAAGCCTCCAGCGACCATCGAGTGGGAATAAACCGATCGACGACGGCAAGCGGCACGGATCATGTTCCGTCCTCACCGAGGGCGTCGAGTATCGTGGGATAGTCGTAGCCTGATGTCAGGTTGGACAAGGTGGCGCCCACCTCGGCGTCGATGGCGCTGATCTTGGCTATGGTTTCCGCGATTTCCGCGACATCGAGACTTGCCAGGGCTTCTTTGAGCTCGCCGCGCAACTCGGGCGGCAAAACGGCCAGCATGGCGGGGGTCAGTTTTGCTACGGGTTTCTGCGCTTCGGACTCCGCTTCGCGGATGTACTGAAGTCCGAGTTGTCGCGAAAGGCAACTGTATATCTCGTCAACACGAAACGGTTTGCGAACGAAATCGTCCATCCCCGACGCGATCAGTTCCTGCTCTTCCTCGCTAAAGACCGAGGCGGTGACCATGATGATTTTAACCTCATCTCCCCCGGGAAGCCGCCTAATACGCTGGGTGGCTTCATCGCCGTTCATCACCGGCATGCGCCGATCCATCCAGATGAGATGGGGGTGCCACTCCTCAAACAGGCTGACACAACGTTCGCCGTTGTCGGCGACTTGAACCTCCAGGCCGATATCCGTCATCAACCGCGCCATCAGGCGTTGGTTTTCCGGGTGGTCTTCCGCAATGAGGATGCGAAAGCTATCCTGCCCGGGCGCCACGCTGACGACTCTGCTGCGCGATGTCGGTGTGGATGTGTCGACTTCGGAGGCATCCGGTATCTCGATCGGAAGTCTCAGCCGAAACAACGCCCCTTTTCCGAGCGCACTCTCCACGTTGATAGTACCCCCCATGAGTTCGACAAACTGCCTTGCTATGCTCAATCCCAACCCCGTTCCCTTGTGCTCACCGTCGCCGCCTAGTTGCTCGAATGGCTTGAACAGACGCTGGACATCCTCTGGGCTTATGCCACGACCGGAGTCTTCCACTTCGATGATCAGCTGTCGTCGAGCGTCGCTCGCCATGGCGAGCCGGACGATAACGCCGCCTTGTTGCGTAAACTTGACTGCGTTACCGACGAGATTGATGAGAATCTGTCGGAAGCGTGCTTGGTCTCCCTTTACGTAACGCGGAACGTCAGCGGACGTTTCCAGCGTCAACCGCAACCCCTTCTCTTCGGCGCGCAACCGCATCATTTCGAAAATCCCGTCGACGGAGCTATGGAGATCGAACGGGGCGATTCTGAGTTGGAGACGCCCGGCTTCGATCTTGGCGATCTCCAACACATCGTTGATGAGCGATAGCAGGTGGTCGCCGCTGCGGTTGATGATATTGAGATTCTCCTGCTGCCTGGCGGACAGTCCAGGCTCGCGCAACAGGAGATCGGAGAACCCGAGAATGGCATTCAATGGCGTGCGCAGCTCGTGGCTCATGTTGGCCAGAAACGCACTTTTAGCCTTGTTCGCAGTCTCTGCCGCATCCCGAGCCAACAGCAACTCCGCCGTTCGCTGCTGGACTTTTTCCTCCAGTTGGTCTTTGTAGCTTCTCAGTTCGATTTCGGCGAGTTTGCGTTCGCTGACGTCGGCAAGAAATCCCTCGATCAGCGCAGGTTGTCCCAAATCGTCGCGCACCATACGGGCACTGATGGATGCCCAGATCATTTCGCCGTCCTTGCGTTGCAGCCGCGCTTCAAAGCCTCTGGCGCTGCCGTGAGTGCGCAGCAGCGCGAGCAGTCGATTGCGTTCAGACGAACGTACGAATATCGATGCCGCCGATGCGGTGTCGTTCCTCGCGCTCAGTATCAGTTCGTCCGCAGAGGTATAGTTCAAAATTGTAGCCAGCGTAGGATTGGCCTGCAGCAGTCGTCCATCGAGGGTGGCTTGAAATATGCCCTCTTGCGCGTTCTCGAAGATGCTCCGGTATTTGCCTTCGGCTTCGCGGATTGCGGCGATCTGTTCTTCAATTTTCGCTGCCATTTGTGTCAGCGCGCTGCTGAAGGGTTGAAACTCGCGATAGGGAATCGCGCTTTCTGCCACGTCGTATTTCCCGGCGGCAACCCCATCGGTGATTTCGTTTAGGCTGGCCAGTGGTCTCATCAGGCCAGCGCGTATCGAAATGATGGTGAAGGTCCAAACCGCGGCCAGGATAAGGCAGATGATGATTGTTGCCGAGAGCAGCACGCTGCGGCCACCTGCCGCATAGACGCTGGCCGTCAGGGCGATGGAAACGTCGCCGATGACGTGGTTGCCGCGCGTGACGCGTGCCGATCGTTCCACGACCTCGGCCGTTCCCTGCCTCATCATGGAGTATACGACGGCTCCGGTCTCGTTTCGGATCGCCAGTCGTACGATCAAATCGTCCTGGGCGACCGCCGCTCCAATGGCCTTGATCGTGTCGTCGTCCACCGTCCACAGCGGAGTTTGCAGAATCGCGGTCAGGTAGGTGAGCGTTCTGTCGGCCCGTTGCTCCAGGTTCCTGGCCGCGGCACCGGACAGCACATAATCCATGGCGGCGATCCCGATTACCGAAACGATAATAACGGTAACGGCGACGCCAGCCGCCAAGCGACGGGTTAGGGAACGGCTTTTCAGGCTGGTTGCAGGCAGCGCATTCATGCCCGTCTCGCTTTTTGTATTCGGTGCATATCTTAGCGTGAGAACTTTCGCGCTGCGTACGACTCCGGCGCTGGATCCCTTCGCGCGCTTCGCCGCGGCCCCCCTGGGGTTTGGTCGGCCATGGGTCCGTTGACGTGACGCTGACGCGAATTGCCGGTACAAGCCGCTTCGCTGTGTCCATCATACAGCATGATATTGTGGTGCGCCGCAGCACCTGGGTGACCCGGTTGTCGCGGACTGCGCGTAGTCTTTCTTTTCCCAACGCTGCGTCAGTTGCGGTTACCTGCCAGGCTGTCCTTGGCCGGCCTTGGCAAGTTGCCATGCCGGACCCGCGGCAGAGTCGCTAAGCGATCGCTCCGGGAGGGCGCGAACGCGTCGCTGGAGCATAGAGAAACGCTTTTGGAGCGCCTGTGGGCGGTGTGGAGACAAGCGGTCTACTTTGGTCTATATCAATAACTATACCTGAGCGGGGCTGTGACCTTGACTCGCTACCGACATAAACCCCAATTCCGGTTGTTTCGCCGATTCACGCAATGGCGGGCGCTGCTCGCCGGGATCGCTTTGGTCGGCGTCTGGGTGGCGCCCGCTGCAGGTGCGGCGGAGTGTGCGCTGCGTGTGGGTTGGGACGAGTGGCCTCCCTACATCACCTACCAGGATGGGGACTTTCGCGGTATGGAGTACGAATTGTTGAAGGCGACCGCCGGCGCGGCCGGATGCAAGCTCGATATGCGGCGGGTGCCTTGGGCCCGTGCTCTGCTGATGTTGAGCGAAGGCAAGCTGGATCTCTTGTACGGCGCCGGCTATACGGCGGAGCGCGCCCGATACGCCCGATTCTCCGTTCCCTATCGTATGGAACAGTTCGTACTTGTCACCAAGGCCGGCACCGAGGGGGTGGACAGTTCGGTCTCCTTGGAACGCTGGATTCAGTCCCGACCCGGGGGTGACAAGCGCACACTGGGTCTTTTCCGCGGCAACTCGTATGGCGAAGGTATCGATCAGATCCTGGAACGCAACGCGGATGGTGTGGAGGTAATCCGGTTGAACTCCAACGAGCAGATGGCCTATATGGTGGGGTTGGAGCGTCTGGATGGCTTCATCGTCGAGGAGGGCGTTGTGAGAATGCTGGAACAGGAATCCGCGTCACCGCTGCGATGGCGTCGAATCGAAGAGCAGGTGGCGGACCCGTTGCACTACATGTTCTCCTTGCACATCAGCGACGACATCGTACAGCGTTTCAACAAAGCGATTCAGAAGAAGCGGCAATAGCGGTTCTCGACCCTCCGCTTAGACTAGCTCCAGCTGTTCGAGCAGGGCCTGACCAGCACCTTGCAGTTCAGGCAGTCGGGCGAGCGCCTGCTGTCGGTCTCCCCGCGCTTGCAACGCCGCGAGTTGGTTTCCGATGTCGTGTACACGATCGTGCAGTTCGCGCACCTTGGCAAAGGCTTTGGCGCTGCCGTACATTTCAGCTCCTGCGCCGTTGAGCCATTGGCCGAAGCGGCAGTCATTGTGGTCCATAGGGGGCAAGACGTGATGCTCTCCGCGAACTACCTGCTCCAGGTTGCGCATCCAGGCCCGATGTTCCACGGCAGCAAACAGACGCGGCATGTTCTCCTGCTTCAGTACCTGCTGGGTCGCCCATGAAGGGGCCGGCTGCCAATGCTTCATCCAATCAACGACTTCTTTCGAAGGCACGGGTCGGGCGATAGAGAACCCCTGGGCGAATTCGCAGCCCAGCTGGAGGAGCATCTCGCCATGTGCCACCGTCTCGACACCCTCGGCAACCGTTCGGCGACGAAATGCAGTTGCCAAGCCCAGGACGCCGGCGAGAATGGCAAGATCCTCGGGATCGTCCAGCATGTCGCGCACGAAGGTGTAGTCGATTTTCAGTTCTCTGGCAGGAAGCCGACGCAGATAGGTTAACGACGAGTAACCGGTACCGAAGTCATCCAGGGCGAAACTGATTCCCATGTCGCGGCAGGCGTGCATGACATGGGAAATCTGGGTGATGTCTTCCAGGGCGCTAGTCTCCAATATCTCCAGTTGCAGGCGTTCGGGTGGCACGTCCGGATGCCGTCCGATCGCTCTTCTCAGATCTTCCAGGAAGGATGGGGCCTGCAAGTGGCGTGCTGCCACGTTGACGCTGACCGGTAGGTCCACTCCCTGCGCGCGCCACTCCTCAATCTGATTGAGCGCCGTGTCCATCACCCAGTTGCCGATGTCGACCGCCAAGGGATGATCTTCGACCAACGGTAGGAATGCGCCTGGCAGCAATAGTCCGCGCTCGGGATGCCGCCAGCGGATCAGCGCTTCCAGGCCCACTACCTTCCCGGCCCGCATATTGACTTTGGGTTGATAGAAAAGCAGAAACTCGCCGCTCTCCAGTGCGCGCCGGATACGCTCGAGGCTTTCGTGCTGGCCGCGGACGCTACGGTCACGCTCGGTGTCGAAGATGTGATAGCGATTCTTTCCCAGCAGCTTCGATTGGTACATCGCCTGGTCCGCTTGCCGTAGCAGTTGCTCAGCGTCGACGTCCTCCTCTTGGGGAAAGAAACTCACGCCTACACTGGCGGAGACATGCAACAGCCGCCCCTCTGCCGAAACCGGATTGGAAGCTGCTCCCAACAGGCGCTGGAGCAGGGGAACGCAGTCATCGCGATGGTTGAGGTCCGTCAGTATCGCCACGAATTCATCACCACCGATCCGGGCTATCGTGTCGCCTCCACGCAACGATTTTTTGGTATTGTTCGCAATGTTGATGAGCAACTGATCACCTACCTCGTGTCCGTAGGCGTCATTGATCTTCTTGAATCCGTCGAGATCGAGATAGGCGACAGCCAGGAACTGTTGACGACGTTTGGTTTGCGCCATGGCCTGATGCAGGCGATCCGCCAACAGTACGCGGTTGGGAAGGTTGGTGAGGGCATCGAAGTGGGCGATGTACTCAAGCTGCTCCTGATGCGCCTTCTGCGTTGTGATGTCAGTGAACAGCGCGACGTAGTGCAACACCTCTCCCGCTGTGTCGCTCACCGCGCTAATGGTCAGAACCTGCGGATAGATGTCTCCGTTCTTGCGCCGATTCCATATTTCCCCGTACCAGTGCCCCTTGTCCACGAGTTGGCTCCACATGCTGTGGTAGAACTCCTTGCCGTGGCGGCCGGATTGCAGGATTCTGGGATTCTGTCCCACCACTTCGTCGCGTGAATAGCCGGTGATCCGCGAGAAGGCATCGTTGACTTCAAGAATGGTGCCGTCTGCCTCGGTAATGGTGATCCCTTCCCGGGCATAGGTGAACACGCTGGCTGCGAGCTGTAAGTTCCTCTCTGACTCTTTACGTTGCGTAATATCCTCTTGGGCTATGAGGTAGTGAGACACTTGGCCGTCATCCTGGCGGATCGGTGCAATCCGCACAAACTCCCAATAGGGCGTGCCGTCTTTGTGCTTGTTGCAGATTTCCCCACGCCAGTGCTCCACTGCATGCAGGGCTTTCAGCGCGGCGTTGAAGGTCTCCGGCTGAGGGGCCAAACGGTTGAGACTGGCCACCGGCTGCCCAACCATAGCGGGCGCTTCGTAGCCCGATAAGCGCGTAAATTCGGGATTGACGTACTCGATCCACCCGTCGATCGAGGCGATGACCACTGCGACGGGACTTTGCTCGATTGCCTGCGAAAGCATCTGCAACTGGCGGGCGGCCTCTTGGCGGCGGCCTATTTCTGCAGCCAGTTCCTCGTTGGCGGCCAGCAACCGTTCCCGGTCATATCGAATCTCCTCCGCCATGTCGTTGAAGCAGTGTGCCAGACTGCCTAATTCGTCGTCGGAGATCACCGGGATCTTCTCGCTGAATTGCCCTCGGCTGACGTGGTGTACTCCCCGCATCAGGGCTTTGACAGGTTGCAGGACGTTCACTCGGAAGACGTAGAAGATCACGATGGCGAGAAACAGGATAATACCCAGGTAAACTAAAATCTGTGCCACCAGGTGCTGATAGCTCAGCGCTTTCAACGCGGAAAAATCCACCGCTACCACAACGTCACCGAGCGAGGCTTCATCTACTGCAATCGGGAAATGCACCAGTTTCACGTCATCCTTTTCCCAGGAGCCGTTTATCCGGCCTGTCGCCTCGGTGCGGGTAACCCCCGGTGGCAGATAAGTGGTCATGGTTTGACCGTCGCGACTGCGAACCAGAGCGAAACGCACGTCCGGATCGTCGCTAACTTGTTTCATGAAAAGGTCGAGCGTGGTGACATCGAAGGAATAGATGGCGCCGGGGCTGATCATGGCCACAAACTGGCCGAGCGCCTTAGCTTTGTTGTTCAAACTGTCTTGCAGCAGGCGTTGTTGGGTCGATGAAGCCACCAGCGCCACACCCGTAAGCGTGGTGGTCAATAGCAGTACGATGGCAGCCAGAAACTTGAACCGTAGTCCAAGGCGGCGCCGTTCCATCGGCACGGTGTTAACCGTCTTCTTCAACACGGTCAATGATTTTCCGGTGGACGTCATAGTCCGCGTCGACCGCCGGTTGAAAACCCGTCAGACGCGCCTTGTCGAGTACTGTCCTGCCTTCCTCGGAATCTTTGAGATGCAACAGGAGAGTTCGCAGCTTGTCTCTTAGCTCCCGGTTCAGCTCACTCTTTACCGCCCACGGCAGGTGGGGTAGCGGTTCGCTGACGGCAATCAGATTCAGTGCACTCACATCGATGCGATTTTTCACGATGGGCAGGCGCCGTACGACCTCGCCGGCACCGCCTGCGTCTGCCAATCCGAGGTAGGTCGCCAGCACGGCGTTGGGAGGGCTCGCCGCCAGTGACTCCTGGTAGTCACCCCGCGCGAGGCCGCCTTTCAACAGAAGATGGCGGGGCACCAGGTAACTCATCATGGCGTCTTTGCCACCGCCGAAAAGGATACGCTTACCACGCAAGTCCCCAATATTCTCGATACCCGCGTCCTTGCGCACATAGATGGCACCTCGGATCACGCTTTCGCCGAACTCCTCGTTCTGCACCAACACGTCGTAACGGTATGAGGCGTGCGCTTTGATGTAGTGATACTGGTTGAAATGCACCAGATCGTAGTGGCGTCCCGCCAGCCGCTCCTGGAAAACCTCGAAATCGGGTGCGGTTTCCAATCGGACGGGGCGACGCAACTGCTTTTGTAGATACTCTGCGAGTGGCGTGAAGATTTGAATGGTGGTTTCCGCGTTTCGCCTTGGGAAGACCCCTACGATCAACGCGTCATCAGAAGTTGCGGATCCCTCGGCGCCGACGACCGGCAACGCAACCGTCGATCCTACGAGTAGGAATACGAGCCACGCCCAAAGTTGTTTGTTCATCCCGGATAGCCCCCCCGGCTATATCGGGCCTCCCAGCCGTTGCTGCAGCGAAATTACCTTCCTGAGGCAACTCGCAGAATGACCGGAAAATCGTCACTCGTCCACCCTGCGCTTTTCTCAGGCATATGTGAACCGGTCGCCGCGGCGGACCTTCCCTATCGGAATCCGTACGACGATAATGCCAAGCTTCCAAACGCTGGCGGCGCCGCCGTGTACCCCGATTTGGCAAGATGGGGGCGGCTCGTACACCAAGAACAAAGGAATATCACGATGTGCTGGTTTCGCCGTTTGACCGTCCTCGCGGCCCTCCTGCCGGCACTGTTCGGTGTCGCCGCCGCACAGGCTGCCGGCGGCGCCTCGTCGGATACTCTGATCGTCTCCGGATCGGTGCTGAATCCGCAGTCCAAGCCGGTGAAGGATGCGGTGGTGCGCTTTTTTCGCGATGGTCAATCGTTGCAGACTGCGGAGGAGGTCACTACCGACGCCAGCGGTACCTTTGAGGCACAACTGCACCTCCCGTCCGAGGCTTTGCCCGCGGCGCGGTTGAGCTACACGGTGGAGCGGACCTCCTACGCCAGCAGCGCACCGGCTCCGTTGGAGCCGCTGTTCCAGGAGCGGGTCGATAGCCAGGGCAACCGCGTCTTCCTCGGTCACATCCACGTGGTGCTGCAACGAACCGTTTCGCCGGCCTTCTGGATCGCTGCGGCGGTGCTGCTGGCGGTCTATGTCTTCATCGCCGTCGAATTGCTGCACCGCACCCTGGCCGCTCTGGTGGGGGCCTCGGCGCTGCTGTTCGTCAGCTACACTCTGGGCAGCTTCGATCCGGGCTACCGCATCCTCACCTTCGAGGATGCCATGCACGCCATCGACCTCAACGTGATCTTCCTGTTGATGGCGATGATGATCATCGTCGGTGTGCTAAAACGGACCGGAGTGTTCCAGTGGTTCGCCTACCGGTCGTTCCGCTTCGCACGCGGCAACATCTACCTGCTCGCCGTGGTGTTGATGGTGGTTACCGCCGTGGTTTCTGCCTTCCTCGACAACGTCACTACCATGCTGCTCATCGTGCCGGTGAGTATCGAGATAGCCCTCGCACTCAGGATCGATCCGATCGCGCTGCTGTTGCCGGAGGTGTTTGCCTCCAACGTCGGCGGAACCGCCACCCTGATCGGCGATCCCCCCAACATTTTGATCGGCTCTTTCGCCCATCTCACGTTCGTGGACTTCGTCACCCACTTGACGGTGATCTGCCTGATCGGACTGGCGGTGACGGCGGTCTATTTCGTGTTCTGGTTCCGCCGCGACTACCACGCCGCCAAGGTCTCCGATGTGCCGGCCATGACCGAGCGGCTGCGTGTGGAGTACCAGGTCACCAACCCCAAACTGCTGGCCAAGGCCGGCGGCGTGCTCGCCTTTACCATCTTGCTGTTCGTCTTCCACGGTCAGCTGGGCATGGAGCCGAGCGTTGCCGCCATGGCCGGGGCATCGCTGCTGCTGGTGATCACCGACGTGCATATCGTGGAGATGGTGGAGAAGGAGGTGGAGTGGCCCACACTGATCTTCTTCATGATGCTGTTCATCATCGTTGCCGGTGCCGAGGAGACCGGGCTGATCCAGATAGTGGCCGACGGGGTGCGGGCGGCCTCGGAGGGTTCGCCAGTGATCGCGGTGGTGCTGGTGCTGTGGGTCTCGGCGATCTTCTCGGCCATCATCGACAATATCCCGTTCACCGCCACCATGCTGCCTATCGTCGCCTACCTCAGCGGTACGGTACCCGGTATCCACGGCAACGTGTTGTGGTGGGCGCTTTCGCTGGGCGCCTGCCTGGGTGGCAACGGCACCTTGATCGGCGCCAGCGCCAACGTGGTTACCGCGGGCCTGGCGGAGAAGGCGGGCTATCCGGTGAGTTTCATGCGCTACCTGAGAACTGCTGCTGTACCGATGCTGGTCACCGTGGCGCTCGCCACCGTCTGGCTGCTGGCGGTGGAGCTGTAGCGGGTAAGCGCTCACTGCCGCGCCGTTCGATGACACCAAGATCCTTTCGCGCCGACGCCTTGCTGCTGCTCGCTGCCCTCATTTGGGGCACCGGTTTCGTCGCCCAGCGCTTGGGCATGGAGGCGGTGGGCCCCATGCTGTTCAATGGGCTTCGCTTCACCATCGGGGCATTGGTGCTGTTGCCGTGGGCGATCCGCGCGCAGCGGACAATGCGCTCCACTCACCGCGTGCGCGATAGTCTGCAGGCGGGGTTGCTGGCCGGGTCGGTGCTGTTCGTCGCTGCGGGTCTACAGCAGGTGGGGTTGCTTTGGACCAGCGTCGCCAACGCCGGTTTCATCACCGGTCTCTATGTGCTGTTTGTTCCCATGCTGGGTCTGCTGGCTCGTCACCGTACGCCGGCGGGCACTTGGAGCGGTGCGATACTGGCGGTCGTCGGTCTCTATTTCCTCAGCGTGACCGACGCACTCACCGTTTCGCTCGGCGACGGGCTGCAGCTCCTGGGGGCGGTGTTCTGGGCGGTGCACGTGTTGGTGCTTGGTCGCTACTCGCGTCGCGTGCCGGTGATTACCTTAGCCTGTGTTCAGTTTGCGGCCTGTGCATCGCTGAGCCTCATCGCGGCGCTGCTGTTGGAACCGATCACCGCTGGCGCCATTGTTGCCGCAGGCGGGGCGCTGCTCTACAGCGGCCTGCTTGCTGTCGGTGTGGGTTATACGCTGCAGGTGGTGGGGCAACGCGATGCGCCCGCCGCCCACGCGGCGATCCTGCTCAGTCTTGAAGCGGTGTTTGCCGCGCTGGCCGGTTGGCTGGTGTTGGGGGAGGGGTTGAGCGGGCGTGGCATGGTCGGCTGCGGCCTGATGATGGCGGGGATGCTGGTCGCGCAACTGACGCCGCTGTTGTCTTTGCGGCGGCTGCGCGGCGACAAGTCCGCCGCCTACCGCTAGCCGACGGCATCAACCCCGGAGCTTGAGCCGCGTCGGCGGTGTTCAGCGTCGGGCTGCTCCATCCGTTCCCAGCGGCAATGCCGTGTCGTATTTGATCTCCCGCAGCGAAGCAAACGACTCCACTTTGCTCACGCCCGGCAGCACGAACAGGCAGTCGTGCAGGAACCGGTCGTAGGCGGCCACGTCGGCCACCAGGATCTTCAACAGATAGTCCGCACCCCCCATGGTGCTGTAGCACTCGAGGATCTCGGGGCGCTGCAGCACGGCCTGTTCGAACGCCTCGACGATGCCTTCGCTGTGACGGGTGATGGTGACGTGGGCAAAGACGCAGAAGCCGATGCCTACCTTTTCGGGTTCGAGAATGGCGGCGTAGCGACGGATGACCCCGCGCTCTTCCAGTGCCTTCAAACGTCGCCAGCAGGGGGCGGGGGAGAGACCGACTTGCTCGGCCAGCGTCTGGTTGGTGATCCGGCCGTCCCGTTGCAGCAGGGAGAGGATGGCGAGCTCGTAGCGGTCGATTGGCATGAATATTTCTCCATTAGAGAGGTATAGAAAGAAATTACCTTGATGGCGCTAATTTAGCGCAATAATAGCAACAATATTTCTCGACTCCCTTGCTAGGCTTTTCTCACGGCGAAGAAGGCCGCCGCAGAGCGGCATGGGTTTGGAGGAACGGCAATGGCGGAGAGCATCGACCGGCGCTACGCGCTTGAGGATTGTTTCACCCGCGATAGCGGGCGGTTTTACGTCACCGGCACCCAGGCATTGGCGTTGCTGCCCTTGCTGCAGGCGCGCCTCGACCGGGCGGTCGGGCTGAATACGGCGGGTTTCATCAGCGGCTATCGGGGGTCGCCACTGGGCGGGTTCGATCAGGCGCTGTGGAAGGCGCAGACCCACCTGGACCGTCACGGCGTCCGCTTCGTCCCCGCTCTCAACGAAGAGCTGGGCGCGACGGCGGTGGCGGGATCGCAGCAGGTGGAGGCGGAGGGTGCGGCGGCAAGGTACGACGGCGTGTTCGGTCTCTTCTACGCCAAGGGGCCGGGGATCGACCGCGCGGGCGATGCGCTCAAGCATGGCCATGCCAACGGCGCCTCGCCCCGCGGCGGGGTGCTGGTGGTGGCGGGCGACGACCATGGTTGCGTCTCGTCGTCCATGTCGCACCAGAGCGACCTCGCGATGCAGGCGTGGCACATGCCGGTGCTCAATCCCGCCGGTCTGCAGGACTATCTGGAGTTCGGGCTCTACGGCTGGGCGCTGTCGCGTTTCTCGGGGGCCTGGGTGGGATTCAAGGCGATCTCCGAAGCGGTGGAGAGCGCGGGGATTGTCACCGTACCGGCGGTGCTGCCGCGTTTCGATGCGCCGGTGAGCTACACGCCGCCTGCCGACGGGCTCCACTACCGCTGGCCCAACCTGCCCAGCGCTGCCATCGAACAGCGCATGCGGGAGCGTTTGGAGGCGGTGCGCGCCTTCGCCTTGGTCAACAGCGTCGACCGACTGCTGGCCGCACCGCGGC
The DNA here is from genome assembly GCA_050287605.1 of Gammaproteobacteria bacterium. Taxonomy (GTDB): domain Bacteria; phylum Pseudomonadota; class Gammaproteobacteria; order QQUJ01; family QQUJ01; genus QQUJ01. Next base: position 22,990 of record JBNKCG010000022.1, read on the forward strand.
AGGCGACGCTCGGTATCGTCACCAGCGGCAAGGCACACCTCGATCTGATGCAGGCGCTGGACGATCTGGGGCTGGGCATGGCGGACCTGGAGGCTTTGGGGATACGGCTCTACAAGGTCGGTCTCGCCTATCCGCTGGAATCCCACCGCATGCTGGCCTTTGCGCAGGGCCTGGACGAGATCCTGGTGGTGGAGGAAAAGGGCCCGGTGGTGGAGCAGCAGCTGAAGACGCTGCTCTTCGATCACCGTCACACCGCAACCCGAGTGCTGGGCAAGCGCGATGCGCAGGGTGGTGTGCTGATCCCCGAAGTGGAGGAAACGCGGCCCCATCAACTGCGTGCCGTGCTGCGGCGCTGGCTGATGCGCACCCGGCCGCATCTCAAACTTGCCGAAGAGCCCGCGTCCGCCCGGCTGCCCGGGATGGAGGAGGGCATCGGTAAACGCGTCCCCTACTTTTGCCCGGGCTGCCCCCACAACACCTCGACCCGCGTCCCCGAGGGCAGCCGCGCCTACGGCGGCATCGGCTGCCATTACATGGCCGCCTGGATGGACCGCAACACCCAGGGTTTGATCCAGATGGGCGGCGAGGGCGCCAACTGGATCGGCCTGGCGCCCTTCACCCGGACCGGGCACGTGTTTCAGAACCTGGGCGACGGCACCTACAGCCACTCCGGCTTGCTGGCGATCCGCGCTGCGGTCGCTGCGGGCGTCAACATTACCTATAAAATCCTGGTAAACGATGCCGTCGCCATGACCGGAGGCCAACCGGTGGAGGGAAGCCCGTCGGTGGACGCCATCTGCCGCGAGCTGGAGGCCGCGGGGGTAAAGCGCGTCGTCGTGGTGTCGGATGACGCCGCACAGTTCGAGCGCAAGCGGTTCCCCGATTCGGTGCGCTTCCATCCGCGCGAGCGATTGGACGCGGTGCAGAGCGAGCTGCGTCAAACCGGCGGCGTCTCCGCGCTGCTCTACGTACAGACCTGCGCTGCCGAGAAACGGCGCCGACGCAAGCGCGGCCGGTTCCCCGATCCGCCGCGCCGTCTGCTCATCAACGAGCAGGTGTGCGAAGGTTGCGGCGATTGCGGCAGTGCCTCCAACTGCATCGCCATCACCCCGGTGGAGACCGAGTGGGGCCGCAAGCGGCGCATCGACCAGACCGCTTGCAACAAGGATTACCGCTGCAACGAGGGTTTCTGCCCCAGCTTCGTGACCGTGGTGGGCGGCACGCTGCGCCGGCGCTCGCCGGTGGACGATGCCGAGTTGACCCGCGTCGTCGCGCAGCTACCCGAGTCCGCTGTGGCGCTGGGCGAGCGCGACTACAACCTACTGGTAACCGGCGTGGGTGGCACCGGGGTCGTCACCGTCGGGGCAGTCATCGGCGTCGCCGCCCATCTGGAGGGACACGCCGCCTCGATCCTCGATTTCATGGGGTTTGCGCAAAAGGGCGGCGCGGTCGTCAGCCATGTGCGTCTCGCCAGGGAGTCCGCGCGCCTGCACCAGGTGCGTATCGACCGCGGTCGGGCCGATGCGCTCATCGCCTGCGACATGGTGGTGGCGAATCAACCCGAACCGCTGACGGCGTTGAAGCGCGGCACGCGGGTGGTCGCCTCGCTGGATGTGATGCCCACCGCCGAGCTGGTGCTGAATCCCGACAAGGACCTCAACGCCACGCTGATGCTGCAACGCATCCGCGCCCGCGTGGGGCGCGAAGGTATCGCGAGCGCGGCGTTTCGTTACTGGGCCGAACAGCTCACAGGAAGCAACGTCGGCGCCAACATCCTGCAGCTCGGGCACGCTTGGCAGCGCGGTTTGGTACCGGTGGGTCGCGCCGCGCTGGAACGGGCCATCGAGCTGAACGGCGTGGCGGTGGCCGCCAACCTGCGGCTGTTCGCCCTGGGTCGGGTGCTGGCCGGACGGCCTGAGCTGCTTGCGGACTGGTGTGGTCACAATCCGCCGCCAGCGAATGATGCGCCGCGCGAAGACCTTGAGACCCTGGTTGAACGCCGGGCGGCCTATCTCGCCGATTACCAGAATGCCGCCTACGCGGAACGTTACCGGGCGTTCGTCGAGCATGTGGCACAGGCCGTCGAGCGGCAGCATGTCGCGGGCGATGTGTTCGTCCGCGCGGTGGCTCGCAACCTGTTCAAACTGATGGCGTACAAAGACGAGTACGAAGTGGCGCGCCTGCACAGCCATCCCGCGTTTCTCGCGTCGGTCGCCGAGCAATTCGAAGGCGGGTACCGGTTGCAATTCAATCTCGCCCCGCCGTTGCTGGCGCGCAAAGATCCCACCACGGGACGACCGCTGAAGCGGGCCTTCGGCGCCTGGTTGCTGCCGTTGCTGCGCGGACTGGCGGAGTTGAAAGGCCTAAGGGGCACACCTTTCGATCCGTTCGGCTACAGCGCCGAGCGGCGCATGGAGCGGCACTTGGTGGAGCGTTATCGGGCTACCATCGAGAGCCTGCTGCCGGGACTGAACGCGACGAATCTGCAGCTGGCAGTGGAGATCGCCGAACTGCCGGCCGGCATTCGTGGTTATGGTCACGTGAAGCAGCGTGCGGTGACAGCATACGAGGAGCGCGAAACCCAACTGTTGCTGTGCTATGCCGAAAAACGGGCACTCGCGCGCGCGGCGTGATCGGTCGATCGGAGGGTTCGTGGACGGGGATGCGCGTTATCGCAACAACTCGATCGTTCCTTGCACCGTCACGCTCACCTGCTGTTCGCCCGCCTCGATGGTGGGGGCTGCCAGGGTGGCGCTCATCGGTGCGGCGCGTAGCAGTGGTCGCGGCGGGGCGGTGTCGCTGTCACCGATCTGCATCTCCACCAGCCGGTAGCGCTCACGGCCCCAGGCCTGTGTGACCCGTTGCGCGCGGGCCTTGAACGCCTGGATGGCGCGTTGCGTCAAGCGTTCCAGCACCTGCTGGCGGGCGGCGTCGGAAAGTTCGTAATCCAGCGAGCGCAGCGCCAACGTCTTCTGCAGTTCGCCCACCAGCGCGCTGAGCGCCGCGCTGTCGCGGCTTTCCAGGCGCATCGATTGCTGTACCTGCCATTCGCCCGTGGTCTTTCCCGCTCGGTAGACCGGCGTGGTGCGGTATTCCAACGTCCGGGCCTTGATGCGCTCCCGCGCCTGGGCGCTCTTCATGGCGGCGGCGATGAGGCGGTTGACCTCATCGCTGGCTCGCGCTACGTCGTGGCTTTCCACCTGGGCATAGAGCACAGCGATTACGGTGTCGTTCTCCACCTGCTCGTTGGCCGACGCGTTGAGATGCACCCGCTCGTAGGCGAGGGGTCCGGATTCGGCGTAGGCAACGGTGGTTGCCATCAGCAGCGTGGCGCAGAGCAGGTGGCGGATCATGGCAGCGTCCTTGTAGTGGCTTCGGCAATTTCAAGCTTACTGTAGAATCGATCCTCGATTTTCCCAACGGCCCAAAGCTGCCCGCTAACCGTGGACGACGATACCGACATTCGCTTCATGCGCCGTGCGCTGGAATTGGCCGCCCGTGCCGCCGCGGAAGGCGAGGTGCCGGTGGGGGCCGTGGTGGTTAGGGACGGCGAGGTCGTCGGCGAAGGTTGGAACCGCCCCATCGCCAGCCACGATCCCACAGCCCACGCCGAGATCGAAGCACTGCGCGCTGCGGCGCAGAGCGTCGGCAACTACCGTTTGGTCGAGACCACGCTTTACGTGACGTTGGAGCCGTGCGCGATGTGCGCCGGCGCGATGGTGCACGCGCGGGTGGCGCGGCTGGTATACGGTGCCGCCGATCCCAAGGGCGGAGCGGCGGGGAGCGTGCTGGATGTGTTGAACCATCCGCGCCTCAATCACCGCGTGGCGATTGCGGGCGGGGTACTGGAGGCGCAGTGCGCGGAGGTTTTGCGGGCGTTTTTTCGCGAGCGCCGTTAGCCGTGCCTATCCCAATAGCGGAAACAGCCTGCTAGGAGTTGGGCGTGTCGTGCGTCTGCTCGTCTTCCGCCACCCGCTGGCGAGGCTCGGCCGGGACCTCGGGGAAGCGCCGCGCCAGTTGCTCGTAGTAGTCGCGGATGCGCTCCACGTAGGTAACCGCTTCGTTGCCGCGGGCGAAGCCGTGCGCGAGATAGGGGTAGTATTTTTCATCGCGCAGCAGCGGGAGCTGCTTCTTGACGTCCACCCAGCGATCCGGATTCATCCCCAGGTGTTCGGTGAGCGCGCGGGCATCCTCCAGATGACCGAAGCCCAGGTTGTAGGCGGCCAGTGCCAGCCAGGTGCGGTCCGGATCGGGAATACGCTCGGGGATTTGCTCAAGGATGCGGTTGAAGTAGCTGGCGCCTCCGAGAATGCTCTGCGCCGGATCGAGACGGTTCTTGATGCCGACGTGGGCCGCCGTGGCGAGGGTGAGCATCATCAGACCCCGCACCCCGGTGGGGGAGATGGCGCGCGGATTCCACGCCGATTCTTGGTAGCCCATGGCGGCCAGCAGGCGCCAGTCCATGCCGTAGCGGGCGCCGGCGGCTTGGAAATGGGGTTCGAAGCGCGGGAGGCGCTTTTCAATGTGGCGCAGGAAGGCTTTGGTCTGCACGTAGTCGAAGCGCTCTACGTGCCCGAAGTAGCGCTCTCGCAGCTGGGCCAGCGTGCCGTCGTCCTCGACGCTGCGCAGGAATTTCACCGCCTCGCGGTAGAGGGTGTCGTCGGTGGCGAGAGGCAGCGCCCAGGCGACGTGCTTGGGGTCGGCAACGTCGAAGGCAACGCGCAGTTCCGGATAGAACCTGCGCACGTAGGCCACCTCGTCGGAAGCGGCGACGGCGAAATCGATACGTTTGTCCGCCACACGGCGCAGCAGTTCTTCGCTGCGTGCCACGGGTGCTTCCACCCAATGCAGATCCGGATGCTCTTCGGCCAGCGACCGCAGGATGTCGGCCGGGGCTGAGCCGCTGACCACCTCCAGGTAGCCGTCCGCGAGATCGTCGATGGACGCCGGATCGGGGGCGCCATTGCGGTAGACCAGTTGCGGCGTGACCTCCTGGTAAGCGGGGGTGAAGCGCACCCAGCGCGTCAGGCGTTGGCGCACCGTGACGCCGGTGGCGAGATCGGCTTCGCCGCGCACCACCGTAGGCAGGACGTCGGATGCGCGCTTCGGCACCACCAGTCGCAGCTTCACACCCAGGTGATCGGCGAAGCGTTGGGCCAGATCGTACTCCAGGCCAGCGGGACCGTTGGGTCCTTCGAAATAGTTAACGGTGGCACCACGGGTGACGATGACCAGTTCGCCCGCCTGTTTCACCTGCTCCAGGTGCGTGAGGGGTTTTTCGCACGCCGTCAACGCCAGCGCCGCAACCCCCAAAAGGGTTGCGGTGAAGTAGCGAATTGGCGTGCGTTTGTGCTGCATTGCAACATTGTATCCGAATAGTCTGGTGATATGAACAGATTCTTTGAAGTTTGGTTCAAGTATGGTTTCTTGAGAGATTAAGTCAACACACTATCCACAATGGTTCAAACCGATATCCCGCTACTCATGGGCATGAGCCTGGTGTAGAATCCCGCCCCTTCGACCGGTGGCGCCGCTCATCATACTGCCGCAGGCCAACTGGTTGATCGCAAGCCGTTTTCAGGAGAGGTGCCGGAGTGGTCGAACGGGGTGGGTGAACCGGAAGCCTTTGTCCAGTGGACAAAGGAAGTCGGGGGAACGCCCGAACCGTAGGCCGGGCCGGACCCGAAGGGCGAAATCCGTGGGATTCGGGAGGCCTGAAAGGCCGAGTGGATTCCTGACTGGAAGCCCGAGACAAGTTTTGGAGAGGTGCCGGAGTGGTCGAACGGGGCGGACTCGAAATCCGTTGACCTGCTCTGCAGGTCCCAGGGTTCGAATCCCTGCCTCTCCGCCAAATTAAAAA
>JBNKCG010000023.1:0-15159 GCA_050287605.1 Gammaproteobacteria bacterium
CTGGTTGCACATCGCGAAGCTGCCGATACCTATTGATGGAAAAAGCATTCGACCGCGCCCCCGTGGTCACTCTATCAGTCGGCTGCAGACGCTGACCACAGGTCGGACAAGTGCTTCGATGCACTTGCCCCAAATTGGACCAGAATCCTTGCCAATCAAGCGTCTGCCTTGAGCCCGATTCGACCGCCTGGCTCAGCAGCTCCCGAGCCCGTACTCGCTTCGCCTGTGCCTGAGGTGCATAGAGACCATAGTGGCGAATATGGTGCTGCCCTTTCTCTGGTACATGCCACAGCACGCGCTCGAGGAATTGCTCCACGCTAAGGCGCATTACCTTGTCTTTTCCGTCCCGATGGTCGCGGTAGCGAAACGACACGCCGGTCTCATCGGCCGCCACAATCCGCCGATCACTCAGAGCACCGCCTTTGACGTAGCGCGCCAAATACAACATCACTCCGCGGCCATGTGCGTAGCGCTCCTGGATGCGGACGTTCCACTCCTTGCGGGCAATCGCTTTGAGCACTCGCTTCCAGGTGTCCGGCGTTTCCTTGTCCGCAGAGTTCAACGTTCCCTCGGCGAGCGCCGCTTCCAGACACGATAACCACTTGCCCCGATACACCGGCTTGAGCACGCGCACGGGCAGAAGAAAACCGTTGTCAATGCTGCGCCACTGACCCGAGGCGCTGAGCCCACCCCCGCTGACCAAGCAATGAATATGAGGATGACGACTTAACGTGCGTCCCCACGTATGTAACGCCAATAGCATCCCCGGCGTGGCGCCGAGGTGACGCTCATCACCTAGCAACGTCTGCAGTGTCTCGGACACAATCTTAAAGAACGTCTCCGTAAACCAGCGCACGTTGCGCTGCCACAGCGGTACCAACTCATGCGGCAATGTGAAAATCACGTGATAGTGATCGCAACCGAGCAAGCGTTGGCCTTGCGCTTCGACCCACTGCGCTTTCGGCAGCGCCGCGCAGCGCGGGCAACTGCGATGACGACAGGAGTGATGTTGGATGCGTTCGTAGTGTCCGTCCGGGCAGCACTGCGTGTGACTGCCCATCGCTTCGGTCCGACACTGCATCAGCGCGTTTGCCGCGCGGTACGCTTTATGCGGTAACGTGCGTTGTTGCGCGTACGCTGAGAAATGATGTCGAAATATGTCCTGCAATGTGGCTTCCATGCGGCTTCCTTTGCTCTACCTAACACGCCACTTCATTCTGCTAAGGCACCGTGCTCTCTCATCTAACGCGTAGCGTTTTTGTGCAACAGTGGTTTAGACAGACGCCGCAATAAACGGACTTATACGGCGTCTGTATAAATCCTTGCCCCAAAAGGCCCCTTTGTCTACGATAACCCTACGGAATTAAAGGTTAATTCACGATCAAGGAGATTGCAACCAGCCATGGAAAAGGCAGCGCAAACCCGTTTCCGAAACCGTTTCACCAATCTCACCTGCACTGTCAATCATTGGGTCTTTGTTTTGTATATTCGGCCAAGGTGTAAAAACGCCCCTACGGCCAATCCGAATAACTAACGTTCTGCATCCCCGCCCCCTCCCGCGCCGCGCGCAGCACTTGATCCCGATACGCCCCTGGCGGCAGTCCGGCCTTCGATTTGAAGAATCGGCTGAAATGGCCGACGTCGCGAAAACCCAGCGAGCCGGCGACCTGATCGACCGTTTGCGTTGAACGTTCCAGGCGCAGGCGCGCTTCGTAGATGACGCGTTCGTGCACCAGTTGCAGCGGTGTGCGGCCCAGTTCGCGTTGGCAGATGTCGTGCAGTCGGTCAGGCGACACCCCCATGGAGTCGCAGTAGGTGCGGATCGCCCAGCGTTCGCGAAAGTGTCTCTCCAACAGTTGGCGAAAGTGTTGCAGGATGCGCGACGACTGCCCTTGGGCCTGCAGTACGACTTCCCCGGCGCCCGACGTGCGCCACAGCAGCACCAGCACCGCGCGCACCTGCGCCTGCACCATGGTCCACGATCCGGTGCGGGGGCGGTGGATCTCGCGCACGATGAGGTCGAAGGCGTGCTCGGCATCGCTCAGGGTTTCGGGGGTGTCGTGCAGGGGGGCGATGACCTGGCGGTCGAGGAAGTAGCGCAGGTCCGCGGATTCCGGATCGTGCCCGATGGCGGTGCCCAGGAGTTGGTCGCTGATGGCGATCTGGTAGCCGACGCAGCCCGCCTTGATGCGGAACACCTGTCCCTCGCGCCAGGGAAGCCACCCCAGGCAGGGGGCGCTCAGCGCAACGCTGTCGTTGCCCTGAGTGACGACGCCGCTCCCCGAAGCCAGCAGAATGCCCCGCCAGTGATGTGTGCCGGGCGTGACACCCAATCCCAACACGCGATCCTGCAGGGCGCACTGGATCTGTTCGGCGCGGACGTTGGGGATGACGGCGGCGGCGGGGCCCATGGTTTTCCTGACGCGCTTTGCGGCAATTACCCAGATATCGTCATCATTAAACCAGAAAAATCCATTATCTCCAGTGCGGAGGGCTGCTTTTTTATAACCACGAGTCTCCGGAACAGGGGGCCGCGATCGAGGAGGAGAGGTGTACGAGGCCAAGTTGTTCATTGGTGGCAAGCCCGTTGCTGCGAGCAACGGCGCGACGTATGAGCGGCTCGACCCCATCACCCAGCGGGTCGCCACCCGCGCCGCTGCGGCAAGCCGCAAAGATGCCCTGGAGGCGGCCAACGCGGCCGCGGCCGCTTTCCCCGCGTGGTCGAGCAGCGCCCCCGGGATGCGCGCGACGCTTCTCGCCCGGGCAGCGGACATCCTGGAAGAGCGCCGCTCCGAGTTCGCCGAGGTGATGGCCGAGGAGATCGGCGCCTCGGAGGCCTGGGCGTGGTTCAACTGCGATCTGGGCGAGGATCTGCTGCGCCACGCCGCCTCCATGACCGACCGGCTGACCGAAATCCCGCAGCCGGAGACCCGCAAGGGTGTGCGCTCACTCGCCGTGCGCCAACCGGCCGGCGTGGTGTTGGGCATCGCGCCCTGGAACGCGCCGGTGGTGCTGGGCGTGCGCGCCATCGCAATGCCGCTGGCCTGCGCCAACACCGTGGTGCTCAAGGCCTCGGAGCTTTGCCCCAAGACCCACGGTCTGATCGTCGAGGTACTGAACGACGCCGGTCTGCCCGCGGGCGTGGTCAACCTGGTAACCAATGCGGCGGAAAACGCGCCGGAACTGGTGGAGGCGCTGATCGCCCACGCGGCGGTGCGGCGCGTCAACTTCACCGGCTCCACGCGCGTCGGACGCACCGTCGCCGAGGTCTGCGCGCGCCATCTCAAACCCTGCCTGTTGGAGCTGAGCGGCAAGGCGCCGCTCATCGTCCTGGACGACGCCGATATCGATGCGGCGGTGGAGGCGGCAGCCTACGGCGCCTTCTTCAATCAGGGCCAGGTGTGCATCTCCACCGAGCGGGTCATCCTCGACCGCCGGATCGCCGATGCCTTCATGGAGAAATTCGCGCGCAAGGCGGCGTCCCTGGAAGCAGGCGATCCGCGCACCGGGCAGTTCCCCCTGGGTTCCCTGATCAGCCGCGAGGCGGCGATCCGGATCAAGGGGCTGATCGACGACGCGCTTGCCAAAGGGGCGGTGCTGGCCGCCGGGGGCGGCGTGGACAACACCATCATGCAGGCCACGGTGCTCGACGAGGTGAATTCGGCGATGCGCATCTACTACGAGGAGTCGTTCGGCCCGGTGGCCGCCGTGATCCGCGTCGACGGCGTGGAGGAGGCGGTTTCGGTGGCCAACGACACCGAGTACGGCCTGGCCGCCGCGGTCTTCGGCCGCGACACCGAACGCGCCCTGGCCATCGCGCGCCGGTTGGAGACCGGCATTTGCCACATCAACGCCGCCACCATCTACGACGAACCCGAGAGCCCTTTCGGGGGTGTGAAGGCGAGCGGATACGGGCGTTTCGGCGGCGAGGCCGCGGTGCACGAGTTCACCGAGCTGCGCTGGATCGCCCAGCACGAAGCGGGGCGTCACTACCCCATTTAGAGACCGGATGGCGTTGGCAGCGACGCGCCGTTCCGAGCAAGACCTCGCCGCAGATCAAGGCGGGCACTACGCAAGACCACGAGGAGGAGTCAACGACCATGAAACGCAGAAACGCTCTCAAGCTGGCCGCCGCGGCGGCCCTGGTTGGCGCGCTGGGCGTGACCAGCAGCCATGCCGCCGACACCATCAGGATCGGCGCCGCCGCCGCCAAGACCGGTCCCCTGGCGGGCGGCACCGCGGTGACCCACTGGCCCAACATCAAGCTGTGGGCCACCCAGGTCAACGCCCGCGGCGGCCTCAAGCTGAAAAGCGGTATGGCCAAGGTGGAGGTGATCGAATACGACGATCAGACCAACCCCGGCGAAACCATCAAGGCGGTGCAGCGCCTGGCCACCCAGGACAAGGTGGACTTCATCATCGCCCCCTACGGTACCGGGCTGAACCTGGCGGCGGCGCCCATCTTCGCCAAGTACGGCTACCCGCAGATCGTGGTCACCGCGGTGACCGACCAGATCAACGAACTCTCCGGGCGCTATCCCAACCTCTACTTCACCCTGGGGGCGACCTCGGAGTTCGTGAAGTCGGTGGCCGACATCCTCACCAAGCTCCACAAGGAGGGCAAGATCGGCAACAAGGTGGCCATGGTCAACGTGGCCGACGCCTTCGGCATCGAGCTGGCCACCGCGGCGCGACCCATCTTCAAGGCGGCGGGGCTGGACGTGGTCTACGACAAGTCCTACCCGCTGGGCACTCAGGACCTGTCGCCCATCGTCAAGGGCGCCAAGGCCGCCAATCCCGACGCCTTCATCGCCTGGTCCTACCCGCCCGATACCTTCGGGCTGACCGAGCAGGCGATCATCCAGAACCTGGACGTCAAGGTGTTCTACACCGCGGTCGCCACGGCGTTTCCCGCCTACGCGGGCAAGTTCGGCGCCGCCATCGAAGGCAACCTGGGCGCCGGCGGCGTCAACCCCGACGATCCCGCGATGAAGGCCTACCGCAAGGCCCACAAGGAGGTCACCGGTCAGGAGGCCGACTACTGGGCCAGCGCCACCACCTACGCCGCGCTGCAGATCCTGGAGCAGGCCATCGAAGGGGTGGGTGCGCCGGACCGCGCCAAGGTCAGCGACTACCTGAAGAGCCACACCTTCGACACGGTGCTGGGTGACATCAAGTTCGACGAGCACCACAACAACGCCCGCTACTGGACGGTGGGCCAGTGGCGCGACGGCGTCTTCCACGGCGTCGCCTCCACCGGGCGCCCGGGCGCCAAGCCGGTGGTGTTGAAGCAGGGCTGGAAATAGCAGCGGGTTCGATGCCGGTCCCGCCGCGCCGTGGGTTGCGGCGGGGCCGGTGTCGCCGCGGCTGAATCGTCTCCTATGGATATTCTCATCACAGGCCTGCTGCTGGGCGGCACCTACGCCCTCATCGCCACCGGGCTCAACCTGCAGTACGGCGTGGCGCGCATCATGAACCTGGCCAACGGCGAGATGCTGGTGGCCGGAGGCTTCGGTGCGTTCTGGGTGTTTACCGCTGCGCAGGTCTCGCCGCTGCTGGCGGTGGTGTTCGTCGCCCCGCTGGCCTTCGTGCTCAACTGGCTGATCTACCGCGTCATGCTGCTGCCGCTGGTGAAGCGTGCCAAAAACCGCGGCCAGCTGGAGGTGGACAGCATCCTCGCCACCTTCGGGATGAGCTTCGTGTTCGTCGGCGTCATGCTGGCCACCTTCGGCGGCAACTACTTCAGCTACTCTTACCTGGCCGAACCGTTCGTGATCTTCGGCGACACCTTCGCGCTCAACCGCGTGCTCGCCTTCGTCATGGCGGTGGTGATCTGCGGGCTGCTCTACCTGTGGCTGAACCGCACCCGCATCGGTATGGCGGTGCGTGCCGTGGCGGTGAATCCCGCCGCCTCCGGGCTGGTGGGCATCGACGTGCGGCGTCTCTCCGCCTTCGCCTTCGCGCTGGGCGGGGCGGTGACGGCGGTGGGCGGGGCGCTGATCTCCACCTTCCTCACCCTCGACGCCTCGGCCGGCGTGATCTTCACCATGAAGGCGCTGATCATCGTCATCATGGGCGGGGTGGGCGACGTGCGCGGCACGGTGGTGGCGGCGCTGATCCTGGGGCTGGCGGAGACCGCCGTCGCCAGCATCATCGACCCCGGCCTGACCCTGGCGGCGGCCTACCTGATGTTCCTGCTGGTGCTGCTGTTCCGGCCCCAGGGGCTGTTCGGGAGGCCGGGTCCGTGAGCAGCGCAGAGTTTCGCAACCTGCTGCTGGCCCTGGCCGGCCTCGGCATCGCGGCGACCCTGCCGCTGCTGGACGACGGCTACCTGCTCTCGCTGGGGGTCACCATCGCCATGTACACGGTGCTGGCCACCAGTTGGGCGCTGTTCTCAGGGCCCACGCACTACCTGTCGCTGGCTACCGGCGCCTTCTTCGGCCTCGGCACCTACGTGGTGGCGCTGGGCATCGACCACTTTCCCTATCCGCTGCTGCTGCTGTTCGCGCTGATCGCCGGCGCGGTGGCGGCGGGGCTGGTGGGCATCGCCACGCTGCGTCTGGCCGGCGTCTACTTCGTGATCTTCACCCTGGGGCTGGCGGAGATGATCCGCCAAGTGGTCACCTGGGTGCAGAACAACTGGTCGGGGCACCGCGGGCTCTATGTGCTCACCGACCTCACCGAATCGGTCATCTACTGGGAACTGCTCACGGTGGCGGCGCTGGTCTACCTGGGGGGCTGGCTCATCAACCGCTCGCGGCTGGGTTTCGCGCTGCGCATCATCGGCAACGACGAGACGGTCGCCGCCCACTGCGGCATCAACACCGCGCGCGCCAAGGTGCTGCTGTTCATGGTCTCGGGCATGGTGGCCGCGCTGGCCGGCGCGCTGCTGGCGCCGCGCTGGACCTACATCGAGCCGTCCCTGGCCTTCACCCCCATGCTCTCGTTCCAGGTGGTGATCATGGCGCTGCTGGGCGGCGCCAACCGGCTGTGGGGGCCGCTGGTGGGGGTGATTCCCTTCGCGCTGCTGTGGGAGGTGATCTCGGCGCAATTCCCCAACCAGACCAGCCTGCTGCTGGGCGTCGCCTTCCTGCTCATCGTCTACGTCATCCCCCACGGCGTGGCGGGGCGCATCGAGGCGCTGGCCGCGGCCTACAAGGCGAGGAGGGGGTGATGGGCGGCGCGACTCCGGTCCTCTCCGTACGCGGCGTCAGCAAGTGGTTCGGCGGCCTGCTGGCGGTGGACGACATGAGCTTCGACGTGGGCGAGCACGAGGTGCTGGGGCTGATCGGCCCCAACGGCTCGGGCAAGAGCACCATGATGAATCTGATCTCCGGCGCGCACCGCGTGAGCTCCGGGCGCATCACCCTGCAGGGGGCGCGCATCTCCGGGCAGTCGGTGCAGGAGATCAACCGCCGCGGCGTGGCGCGCACCTTCCAACTGGTGCGTCTGCTGCCGTCGCTGTCGGTGCTGGAGAACGTCATCGCCGGAACGGCTTTCGGGCGCCGCCGCCGCTGGGGCGTCGAGGCCGAGGAGCATGCCCACCGCCTGCTGGACCGCGTCGGCCTGGAGAACATGGCCTACGCCCCCATCGGCGCGCTCACCTACATCGACCAGAAGCGCCTCGAACTGGCGCGCGCCCTGGCCAGCGATCCCGAGATCCTGCTGCTCGACGAGTGGCTGGCGGGGCTCAACCCCACCGAGCTGGCCACCGGCATCGAACTCATCAGCGGCCTGCTCAGCGACGGGCGCACCATCATCCTGGTGGAACACGTCATGGACGCCATCCGCAGCTTGTGCGACCGCTGCGTCGTCATGAACAGCGGCAAGCAGATCGCCGCGGGGACGCCCGCCGAGGTGCTGGGTCATCCCGAGGTGGTCCGCGCCTACCTGGGGGACGACGATGCTTGAGGTGCGCGAGCTGTCGGTGAGCTACGGCCAACACCGCGCGCTGGAGGCGGTGTCGCTGCAGGTCAAACCGGGCGAGATCGTGGTCATCCTGGGCGCCAACGGCGCCGGCAAGAGCACCCTGCTGCGCACCATCGGCGGCGTCGGCGAGGGCACCCACAGCGGCTTGGTGGAGATGGACGGTCACCCCGTATTGGGCCTGCCGGTGCATCGCGTGGTAGAGCGCGGTATCGCCCTGGTGCCCGAGGGGCGCGGCGTGTTCGGCGAGCTCAGCGTGCAGGAGAACCTGCTGCTGGGCGCCTACCTGCCGCGCGCCCGCGACGAACAGCAGGCCAACCTGGAGCGCGTCTACAGCCTGTTCCCCAAGCTGGCGCAGCGGCGCCGCCAAGCGGTGCGCACCATGAGCGGCGGCGAGCAGCAGATGGTGGCCATCGGCCGCGCCATGATGTCGGCGCCCGCCATCCTGATGCTCGACGAGCCGTCGCTGGGGCTCTCGCCGCTGCTCTGCAAGGAGCTGTTCCACAGCCTGCTGCAGGTGCGCGGCGCCGGCCTCGGCGTGCTGCTGGTGGAGCAGAACGCCAAGCAGAGCCTGGCCATCGCCGATCGCGGCTACCTGCTCGAAAACGCCCGCATCGTCCACGCCGACAGCGCCGATCGGCTGCTGGACGATCCCGCGGTGCAGAAGGCCTACCTGGGCGCTGGTGGCGAAAAGCCGTCCGCCGCACGCGCGACCACCGCGGCACAAGGCGAACCCACGCCCGCCGAGATTGCGGCCGCGGCCTTGGCCTCGCTGCCCTTCGTGTCGCCCGCCCGGGTGGGGCGCCAGGCGCAGATCCGCCAGCGCAGTGACGCGCTGATCGGCACCTCCATCGACCACCTGGTGCAGCGCGCGGCGCAGACGGCACCGGCCGCGGTGCAACCCGCGAACACCACGCACGCCACGTCGACGTCCCGACCCGGCCCTGCCGGCGGCGACCGCCTGCGCGCCGTGCTGGACGAAATCGAACGCGCCGCCGCCAACGCCAGGCTTCCTGCCCGGCGACGCGACGACGGCGAGACATCGTGAGGGAGAGGACCATGACGCAACAGTTCAAAGGCATGTATATCGGCGGACGCTGGGTGTCCACGGGACGCACCTTCGCGGATATCAACCCTGCCGACGATTCGGTGTGGGCCCAGGCACCGGAGGGCGGCAGCGCCGAGGCGCGCGCCGCCATCGAAGCGGCGCAGGGCGCGTTCAAGGCGTGGGCGGGGCTGCCCTTCACCGAGCGTGCCCACGCCATGCTCAAGATCGCCGCGGCCATCGGGCGGCGCAGAGACGATCTGGTCAAGGCGCTGCAGGGCGAGGGCGGCGGCTGGTTCGGCAAGGGGATGTTCGAGGCCGGCTACGTGGAGGAGGTGTTCCACTCCGCGGCGGCCAGTTGCTACAACAACATCGGCGAGGTGCTGCCCTCCGAGCACGGCAAGTTTTCCACCGCCGTGCGCAGCCCCTCGGGCGTCATCGCCGTCATCAGCCCGTGGAACTTCCCGGCGCTGCTCACCAGCCGCGGCTTTGCCTTCGCCCTGGCGGCGGGCAACACCATCGTGCTCAAGCCCTCCGAGGACACGCCCTATTCCGGCGGCCTGTTCTTCGCCGAGGTGTGCGAAGAGGCGGGCATTCCGCCCGGCGTGTTCAACGTGGTGACCTGTTCGCGCGAGCGGGTGCAGGAGATGGGCGACGAGCTGGTGGAGAACCCGCTGGTCAAGGGCATCTCCTTCACCGGCTCCACGCCGGTGGGGCGGCAGATCGCCGCCAAGGCGGGTGCGCATTTGAAAAAGTGCTGCGTGGAACTGGGCGGCAAGGACAGCCTCATCGTGCTGGACGACGCCGAGATGGAACGCGCCACCCAGGCGGCCAACTTCGGCAGCTTCATGCACCAGGGGCAGATCTGCATGTCGGTGGAGAAGGTGCTGGTGCACGAGCGCATCTTCAACGAATTCCTGCCGCGCTTCGTGGAACGCGCTGCGCGCCTCAAGGTGGGCGATCCGCTCAAGGATCCCGCCAACGTCATCGGTCCGCTCATCAACGACCGCCAGGTGGCGCGCGTCAAAGGGCAGATCGACGACGCCGTCGCCCGCGGGGCCAAGGTGGAGCTGGGCGGCAAGGTGCACGGGCGCTTCGTCGAGCCCACCATCCTCACCGGCGTCACGCCGGAGATGGAGGTGTACCGCGACGAGACCTTCGGCCCGGTGGTGCCGGTGATTCCGTTCCGCAGCGACGACGAGGCGGTGGCGCTGGCCAACGACACCATCTACGGACTCTCCTCCGGCGTGATGACCCGCGACGAACAGCGCGGGCTTGCCATTGCGCGCCAGCTGGAGACCGGCATCTGCCACATCAACTGCTCGTCGGTGAACGACGAGCCGCACGCACCGTTCGGCGGCGCCAAGGCGTCGGGCGTGGGACGCCACGGCGGACGCTGGGCCACCGAGGCGTTTACCGAAACGCGCTGGATCACGTTGGAGCGCGGCGGGCGCGAATTCCCGCCGGTGTTCTGAGTTCACGCAAGAGGGTACGACAATGACAAACGCACTACTGTGGCTGATCGCCATCCTCATCGTGCTGGGCGTGATCGTCGCGCTCTTCGCCTGGTTCTACCAGCGCGCCAGCAACGAGGTGAGCCTGGTGAAGACCGGTGTCGGCGGGCGCAAAGTGGTGAAGGAGGGAGGCACGTTCGCGTTTCCCTTCCTGCACGAGATCGCGCGCGTCAACATGCAGACTCTGCGTCTCGACGTGCACCGCGCCGGCGAGGCGGCGCTGATCACCAAGGACCGCCTGCGCGTGGACGTGGGCGCCGAGTTCTACCTGTCGGTGATCCCCGGCGACGAGGAGATCGCGCGTGCGGCGCAGACCCTGGGCAAGCGCACCTTCCAGCCCGATCTGCTGCGCGATCTCATCGAGGGCATGTTCATCGACGCACTGCGTTCGGTGGCGGCGCGCATGACCATGGATGAGCTGCACGAGGAGCGCGGCGGATTCGTCGCCGCGGTGCGCGACAACCTGCACGAGGTGATGGCGCGCTACGGGATGCAGTTGGATTCGGTGTCGCTCACCTCGCTCGATCAGACGCCGTTCGCCGCGCTGGATGAGAACAATGCCTTCAACGCGGTGGGGATGCGCATACTCGCGGAGGTGATCGCCAGGTCGCGCAAGGAGCGCGCCGAGATCGAATCCGAGGCCGAGGTGTCGGTGCGCCGCGCCGCGGTGGAGGCGACCAAGCGCAAACTGAAGATCGAACTCGAAGAGCGCGAAGCCGAGATCGCCCAGCAGCAGGAGATCGAAACCCTGCTCGCCGCGCAGCTCACCGAAGTGGCGCGGCGCAAGGCCGACGCCGAACGCGAAGCGGCCCAGGCGCGCATCCGCATGGAGCAGGAGATTCGCGCCGCCGACATCGACCGCGAACGCGAGTTGGAGCTGGCCGAGCAGGAGCGGCGCATCGTCATCGCCGCCAAGTCGCAGGAACAGAGCAAGGCGCTGGCCGCGGCCGATACCGCCAAGGCCGAAGCGGTGAAGGCGACCGAGGCCATCGCCACCGCGCACCATATCGCCGAGGCGGAGCGCCAGCGCGAAGTGGCCCTGGTGCAGGCGCGCCAGGCGCTGGATACCGCGGCCGACCAGGCCAAGGCGCGGCGCGAAGCGGCCGAGGCGCGCAAGTACGAGCTGCTGGCCGAGGCGGAGGCGACGCGTGCGCGCATCGACGCGGAAAACCGTCGCGGCGAGCACATCGTCGCCATGGAGACGGAGCTGGCGCGGCTCGATGCGCTGCCCCGGATCGTCGCCGAGATGGTCAAGCCCGCGGAGAAGATCTCTTCCATCAACGTCCACCACCTGTCCGGGCTCGGCGCACGCGGTGACGGCGCGGTGGCGGGCGAACGCTCGCCCATCAATCAGGCGTTGGAGTCCATCATGGCGATGGCGGTGCAGATGCCGGCGCTGCGCCGCATCGGCGAGGAGGTGGGGTTGAGCTTCGACAAGGAGTTGGCGGGTCTGGCCGGCGGCGTGGAATCTCCGCGCACGCAGGAGGGGGAGGCGTAAACGGCGCGATGCGGCTAAGCTGATATGCCGGATCGTCGTTCCTTCGACGCAAGGAGTCTCCATGGCCCGATTCGTCCTGGTACACGGTGCCTGGCACGGCGGCTGGTGCTGGTCGCGCGTGTTGCCGCTGCTGCGCGCTGCAGGACATGAGGCGTATGCACCGACGCTGACCGGACTCGGCGAGCGTGCCCACCTGCTGAGCGCGGAGGTGGGACTCGCCACGCACGTCGACGACGTGGTGAACCTGATCCGCTGCGAGGAACTGGACGAGGTGGTGCTGGTGGGCCACAGCTACGCCGGCGTGGTGATCACCGGGGCGGCCGATCGGCTGCTGCAGAGCGATGCGGGAGCGATCGCGCATCTGGTCTATCTGGATGCCGTCGTACCCCTGTCCGGTGAAGGGTGGAGCAGCCAACACCCACCCGAGGTGGCCAAGGCGCGCATCGACGCGGCGCGTGCCGGCGGTGGCGTGTCGATTCCCCCGCCGGATTCGGCGGTCTACGGTTTGAACGATGCCGATCGGGCGTGGGTCAACCGGCGCCTGACGCCGCAACCGCTGCGCGCCTATCACGACACGCTCGATTTCGACGCTGCACGCGTGGGACGTCTGCCGCGGACATTCATCGACTGCACCGATCCCGCGTTGCCCGTCGTCGACGTCATGCGCGCACGGGTACGCCAGGATACTGGCTGGCGCGTGGTGGAACTGGCCACGGGGCACGACGCGATGGTGAGTGCGCCGCAGGCGTTGGCGGCGGTCTTGCTGGAGGGCGCGTGAGCGTCTTGGCCGGACCGGATCGTTGCGCCGTGTCTATCGAGGGAGACGCCAGTGGAAGCCATTCCCGGCACCTGTTCGCGCGCAGCGGCGGCGAGCGATACCCCGGAGGCATTGATGAAGATTACCGACATCTTTGCGGTTCTGAAGCCCGATTTGTCCGTTGATACCGTCCCGGTCTCGCCGACGATTTACGACGAGCTGGACCGGAACTACGACAACTTCAAGTCCCACGTTCTGATCGCAAGCCACCGGTTCGAATCGGACTGGGGTGTGTGGGAGCGGCATCCCGCCGGCGACGAGGTGGTCGTCTTGTTGTCCGGGCGTGTGCGCATGGTGTTGCGCAAGGACTCGGGTGACGAGAGTGTGGAGCTTGCGGAACCGGGCGCCTATGTCGTCGTGCCGCGCAATACCTGGCATACCGCCTATATCGACGAACCGACGTCCATGTTGTTTGTCACGCCGGGCGAGGGAACGGAGAACCAGACCGACCCCGACCGTTAACCGTGAGTCAATGGGTGAGAAGGGCTGTGCTCAACCCCGGCCTGGAGAGATGCCGATGTCCAATCCCGTCTATGCACTCAATCTGTTCGACGTCGCCAGCACAGAGGAATACTTGGCCTATTCGCGACGATCGGCGCACGAGGTCCACGCGCACGGCGGCCGCGTCGTGGCGCTGGGCAGGTTCCGCGAGTCGGTGGTGGGCGATGTCTCGCCGCGCTCGGTCATGATTCTTGTGGAGTGGGCTTCGAAAGCGGCGTTCGACGGTTATTGCAACGACCCGAAACTCGCCGATCTCCATCCCCACCGCATCAACGGAACCCGCAACTACGTCTGGCATCTGTTCGACAAGCTTGAGGACCTCAGGCCCATCCTCAAGCCGTAGGCTAGGGCCTGTTAACGCTAATCGCATAGGTCCTGTTGTGCCTGAAAACGCGCCAATCCAGGCGCGAGGAGCGAAGTTTGGTCATTCCAAATGAACGAGAGCCTGCCCCACGAGCGCAGCGAGTGTATTGGGTACGAGCAACGCCGAGTGGCGCGTTTTCAGGCGCAACCCGAAGGGCTGAGCCTCCTGTTCCGCCCAGCGGCGTTATCACTCGCTCATGTAGCGGTGCTACACCTCGCTCATTCTGCCTTGCTGGGCAAAAAATGAGACTCAGCAGGGCCCATGCGATTAGCGTTAACAGGCCCTAGTTCAGCGTTTCGTAGTCGCGCAGACCGATGAGATAGAGGATGCCGTCCAGCCCGAGGGTGGAGATGGCTTGGCGAGCGTTGGCCTTGACGATGGGTTTGGCGTGGAAGGCGATGCCGAGGCCGGCGACCTCCAGCATGGGCAGGTCGTTGGCGCCGTCGCCCACGGCGATTACCTGCTCCAGGCGGATGTTCTCCTTGGCGGCGATCTCGCGCAGCAGTTCCGCTTTGCGCTGGCCGTCGATGATTTCGCCCGCGACGCGGCCGGTGACTTTGCCGTCGATCACTTCCAGCTCGTTGGCGTAGACGTAGTCGATGCCCAGTATTTCCTGCAGCACGCGACCGAAGTAGGTGAAGCCGCCCGAGACGATGGCGGTCTTGTAGCCCAGGGCCTGGAGATTGGCGAACAGCCGCTCGGCGCCTTCGGTGAGCCGCAGCCGCTTAGCGATGGTGGCCAGTACGCCGGCGTCGAGGCCGTCGAGCAGCGCCAGGCGCTGGCGGAAGCTCTCCTTGAAATCGATCTCGCCGCGCATGGCCGATTCGGTGATGGCGGCCACCCGATCGCCCACGCCGGCCTCCTTGGCCAGCTCGTCGATCACCTCGTGCTGGATCAGCGTGGAGTCCATGTCGAACACCACCAGGCGGCGGTTGCGGCGGAACACGTCGTTGCGCTGGAAGGCGATGTCCACACCCGAATCGTGCGAGATGGTCATGAAGGCCGCTTTCATGGCGTGCTCGTCGCGCGGTTCGCCGCGCACCACCAACTCGACGCAGCGGCGCTTGGAGTCCTTGGCCGCATCCAGCGGCACGCGCCCCGACTGGCGATGGATCTCGTCGATGTTGAGCCCGTGTTCGCTGATCACCCGGGTGACGCTGGCGAGCTGCGCCGGCGTCACCTCGCGGCCGAAGACGGTGATCACGTAGAGCGACTTGCCGCGCTGCTCCACCCAGCGCTGGTACTCGGTGTCGTCCACCGGCGTGAAGCGCGCCTTGAGCCCTGCCTTGTGGAGATGGAACAGCACCTCCTTCAGCACCCCGTCGTCCCGGGCGCCGATCCTGACCAGCATGGCCAGCGACAGGGTGTTGTGCACCACCGCCTGACCGATGTCCAGGATCTCCACCTCGAATTGGGCCAGCACGGCCATCAGCGAAGCGGTCAATCCGGGACTGTCGTCGCCGGAGATCTGGATGAGGACGATGTTGTTCATGG
>JBNKCG010000024.1:0-9352 GCA_050287605.1 Gammaproteobacteria bacterium
TCCTCACCTTCGGTGAGGGCGCACTCAATGTCGGCAAGCGGCCGCTTGCCGATCTGGCCCAGGCAGCGCGAGAGCTGGGTCAACGGACCGACCATGCGCTTACCGAGATACCACCCCAGCGGCAACACGATGGCGAGCGCCGCCAGCGAGGAGTAGGCAACCCGTTCGGCAATGTTGTAGAAGCGCGGCAGAAACAGCGACCGCGAATAGCCGATGACCAGCGTGCCCAACGCAACGCCGTCGCTCACCATGGGAAACAGTACGTAGATGCGCGAATTCTCGGGATGTTCGAAGGGGCGCGGATCGAGACTGCCCCCCTCCGCCACGGCGCGCTCGACCCGCGCCAGCTCCGGACCCTGGGCGCGCAGATCGCTCATGGTCGGAAGCTCGCCGGCCTGGTTGGAGACGTAGACGCGGTAATCGCGGTCCAGCACCATCAACAAGCGTTGTTCGGTGTCCAGCCAGGTTTTACCCGCGGCGCGCACCATCTGGTACGCCTGCCACAAGTCATCGTGCTTGAGCGCGTTGGGCAGCGTGTTGGTCAGCACCCCGCCCACCTCCACGGCGTTACGAAACAGATCCTGGCGCAAGTCCTCGTAGGCGCGCCAGATGAGCGCCGTGGTCACCACCAGGCCGGTGAGCAGAATGGCGGCCATCAGGCTGAGCGGCCACTTGTAGCGATAGCTGAGACTGACGTATCTGGGCACGGTCACACCTTCCCCACGCCAAAACGGGATGCGCTAGCCGTTCGCATGATTGTCCAGCACCTTGACCGAGCGGCGGATAGTATCGAACAGCAGCGCGTCGCCAGGGGCGAAACCGTCCAGGTTGAGCCGCTGCAGCAGACGCTGTCCCGAGACGTTGCCCGACATCTTCACCAGCGCATCGCGAATGGCGCCGAATGAAGACTCGTCGAGCGTTCGGCTCGCCACCAGGGGCGGAAACCCGAAATAGGGCGACTTGGCCACCACCCGTGTCCGCGCCGTCAGTTCGGGCTGGTCGCGGCGCAGGGTCTCCCACACGTAGCCGTCCACCGAACCGCCGTCGGCCACACCCTCGGCCACGGCCCGCACCACGTCGCGGTGGGCCCAGGTGAAAAAGGTGCGCTTGAAGAACCAGCGCGGCTCGTAACCGGCGCGCAGCAACTGCACCTGCGGCACCAGGTAGCCGGAGTTGGAATCGGGATCCGAGAAGGCGAAGACCTTGCCTTTGAGATCTTCCAGTTTCGCGGTTTCGGCATCGGACGCCGGAACGATCAGGTACGAGCGATAGAGGGGTTTGCCCTCGAACAGCGGTACCGCGAGCAGGCGCGCCTGCTCGCGCATGCGCACGTAGGGATAGCCGCAGGTCCAGATGACGTCCAGCCCGTCGCTCAGCAGCAACTCGGTGATTTCGCGGTAGGTCTGGCGCTGTACGAAGCGCACGTGACGCCCCAGACGCGCCTCCAGGTACGCTTTCCAGTCGCGCAACAGAGAAGTCTGATCGTCCAGGATGACCGCCGTGAGGCCGATGCGCAGCGGCGCCGGTTCCGCGCCATCTGCGGCAAACGACGGCACGCCCGACAGCCCGCACAGCACCAACAACACACCGAGACGGCAAACGAATCCGCCTGCCTTTCGCCGCATATCCCCTCCAAACCCGCAAACGGCCTCGCGTGGGGCCGTTCTCATTATTTAGAACCTATACCTTTACGCTTTTCCCGGTTCCGAGGCAAATCGAGTTCCAACCCGTCGAGCACCACCGCCTCGGCATCGTCGGGCGCAGGGACCCCGGCACGGTAGTGATAGGTCAGCCGGATACGCACCCGGGTGGCGCCCGCCCGATCCAGGTTCTGAAATTCCACCCGCGTGCCCTGTCCCGGGGGCAGCGTTCGATCCCGCCAGCCGCCCGCTGTGTCATGCTCCCACCCGAAGCGGCGGCTCTCCCGCCACACCGTGACGTTCCCGGTAGCCATCCCCTCCACCCACAACCAGACGGCTCGCCCGCTGGTACCACCCGGTAAGGCATGACCGGCGCTGTGACGGATCTGCACCGTGGCATCCAGCCCGTCGCCGCTTCGGCGGCCCACCACGCGCAACCGGGCCACACCCGCAAGAAACGCCCGATCCGACGGGCCGGCCAGCGCGTGACTGAACCGTCCACCGCTGGCCGGCGCGTGGCAGCTCCAGCAGTCCTCGCCGCGCTGGGCGGCGGGAGCGGCGCGGAACGTGCGCACCGCATTCTCCCCCGGGGCATCGTGACAGCGGGCGCAAACATCGGGTACCGGCACGCGGGGATAAGGGTGTCCACCGGCACCGTGGCAATCGGCGCACACGACTCCATCCGCTTGCGTCGGTGCGTGGCAATCGAGGCAGCCACCCGGTCTCCCCTGCCCGCGCCATTCGCGCAGAAAATCGGGGGTACGTGCAGCCCTGGCCATGGCGGTGGCGCCGTAGGCGCGCGCCGCCTCCTCGTGGCAGGCCGCGCAGGGTCTTCCCGCCGCATCGGCGGTCTCCTGCTGCGTCACCTGTGCCGCATCGCAGACTCCCGCCACGCACAGCGCACCCAGCGTGCTAACGATAACGCTGCGCCGGTTCATTGGCCTCACACAAGCCGCGCGGGATCACGAACGGCACCGTGCCGGGCCGCACAAAGTCTTCCTGCGGCGCGACCAACGGCAGCCCCGCCGCTTGCCAAGCCGCCTCGTCCCCCTGCAGGCGATAGACCGAGTGGCCGGCACCCTCCAGACGCGCCACCCAGCGGCGCCGTACCGCCTCCTCCCACGGCGACGGCGCCAGCACCACCACCGGGCCACCGCGTCCGTCCGGCAGATAGCCGGCGGGATCGCGCCCCGCGTTCAAGGCGCCGTCCAGCGTGGCGGCGCGATAGACCTCGCGGCCGCGCACGTCGATGATCAGCGGCGCATCTCCCCCCTCCAGCCAGTGCACCAACTCGTCGGGCCCCAGCAGCTGTTCGGCCCAAGCCTGCGGCGCCGCAACCAGCAGCGTCAGGAACAGGGCTACGAAGGACGTGATCTCAACCCGTCTCGCGTCCGGCGAACCGCAGCGGTACCGCGTCGGGCTGTGCCTGCGCGTGGGGTTCCAGGGCATCGCGCAGCGCAGCGCCGCCCCAACGGTTGACCACCGCCTCCGACACCACCACCGCCGCCGCACCACCTTCGCGTACCAGGTTCGCCAGGTGTTGCGGCGCCGCGGCTCCTCCCGAGATCCACAGATCGCCGTGCCAGCCGCCGCGCGCGCGCTCCAGCAGCTCGAGATCCAACCCGAATCCATGCAGCTCGGCATCCAACGCATGCAACCAAACCGTCTCAAACCCCAGCTCCTTGGCCCGTTCCTGCGCCGCCCGCAATTCCGCATCACCCTCGGTGACCCGGTAGCCGCGGATGGCGGCGGTGTCGGGCCGGTAGAACTTGAAACCCTCGCCGTCGAACTCAGCGGAAAACCGAAAACTGAGCACCGGTTTGTAGACCGCCAGCCGCGGCAGCCAGCGCTGATCCGGCCACGCATCGCGCAACCGCGCCGTTCGCTCCAGCCCATCGGTCCCCACCCAGGTGACGCCTTCGCGTTCGCACCACGGGGTGCAGGAGGTCGGATCGCCGCACAG
This sequence comes from Gammaproteobacteria bacterium, assembly GCA_050287605.1. Classification (GTDB taxonomy): domain Bacteria; phylum Pseudomonadota; class Gammaproteobacteria; order QQUJ01; family QQUJ01; genus QQUJ01. Next base: position 3,604 of record JBNKCG010000024.1, read on the forward strand.
CAGCGCCACTGCGGGATCGGAGGGGAGTTCCCGGGGATCGGGGCAGTTTGCGGCTTCCACCACCAGACCGTCCGCTTCCTCCCATACCTCACCCTCCCGACTCGTCCGCGTAGTCGGATCGTGCTCAACCAAGAATAGAGGCCGCGGGTTCGTATCGCTCATAGTTCACTCCTCATCCTCCAGCAACTCTTCCCACAGAGCGCGCTGTTGCGCCTGCAGACCGGGATCGGCGGGACGTTCCCGGTAGCGGCGCTCCTGCTCGATGGAACGCACCACCGCCTGCGCGACCCCACCCAACGCCTGCGCCACGGCACCCTGTGGATGCACCGTCACCAGCGGACGACCGCTGTCGGCCAGACACTGTCCCTCGGGATCCAGGGGAATCCGCCCCAAAAACTGCACGTGGCGGCGCCGCGCCAACGCCTCGGTCCCCGCCACCGGGAACAGCGCCTGCACCTCGCCGCAGCAGGGACAGACGTAGTGACTCATGTTCTCAACCACGCCGAAGACCGGGATGTCGAGGTCGTGAAACAGCGTGATCCCGCGATCCACGTCGGCCAGCGCCAGGCGTTGGGGAGTGGTGACGATCAGCGCACCCGACACCGGAATCTGTTCGAGAATGGTGAGCTGGACGTCGCCCGTACCCGGCGGCAGGTCCACCAGCAGAACGTCAAGCTCCGGCCACGCCACCTCGCGAAACATCTGCACCAGCGCCTGCGCCACCAACGGACCTTTCCACACCAGCGCCGCCTCGGGGGGCAGTACGTTGGCCACCGAGACCGCATGGATGCCGTGGTTCAGCGCGGGAATCACCCGGCCGCTGGGGTCGCACTCCAGCGCCCGGTCGGTACCCAACAGGCGGGCGACGGAGGGACCGTAGAGATCGGCATCCAGCACCCCCACCCGCAGCCCCATCCCCCGGAGCGTGCAGGCGAGATTGACCGTCACCGTCGACTTGCCCACGCCGCCCTTGCCGCTGGCCACCAGCAGCACGTCGCCGATTCCCGGCAGCGGTTCGAGCGGCTCGCCGTAGTCGGGTTCGGTAGCGGCGCGCGGCTCCGCTGCCGCCACCACCGGAATGGGAAACGGATGCCGCGAGCCGCTCACGCGCGCGCTCCGTTGCGCTGCGTCAGCGTCACGGCAAGGTGCTGCGCCAGCGCGCGCAAACCGGCGGCGGCCGGCGAGTCGGGATCGGCCGCCACCACGGGAACACCCGCGTCGGTGGCCGCGCAAAGCTCAGGCTGAAACGGCAGCGTGGCCAACAGCGGAACCCCCAGCTCCGCCGCCAGGTCCGCACCGCCACCGGCACCGAAAGGCGAACGGCGCTCACCGCAACGACGGCAGGTGACCGCAGCCATGTTCTCGACGATGCCGAGGCTGGGCACCATGAGGTCGGCGAACATTTCCATGCCGCGGCGCACATCGTCGATGGAGACCTGCCCGGGTGCCGTGACGGTCACCACGCCCGCCATGGCCGCCTGGCTGGCCACCGCCAGGTGGACGTCCGAGGTGCCGGGCGGCAGATCCACCAGTAGCAGATCCAGCTCGCCCCAGGCCACGTCGTCGAACAGCTGCGGCAACCCTTCGTCCACCAGGGAGCCGCGCCAGATCAGCGCCTGTCCCTCGGGCAGCAGAAATCCCAGTGACATCAGTTTCACCCCGTACGCCTCGAACGGGACGATGCGATCGCCGTCCTCGCTCGCCGCCCGGCCGTGCAGCCCGAACAGGGTGGGTAGCGACGGACCGTAGACATCGGCATCCAGCACCCCCACTCGCCACCCGCACTGCGCCAACGCCACGGCCAGGTTGGCGCAGACCGTGGATTTGCCCACCCCGCCCTTGCCGCTGTGCACCCCCACCACGCGACCGATGCCGGGCAGCGTGTCACGCCGCGCGATGCGGCGCGGGCGCGGCTTGACCACCGCACGCGAGACGCCGGGGATCGCCTCCACCAGCGGCGTAACGGCGTCGGCCAAGGCCTGCTGGCCCGCTTCATCGACACGATCAGGATCGAGCAGGATGCGCACCGCGCCGCCGGTGGCCACCACCGCATGAACGTGACCGGCAGTGACGATGTCCGAGCCCTGGGGATCAACGAGCACATCACGCAGCCGCGCGATGACGATCTCCTCCAGCGACTCGCCCCAGGATGAAACGGTTGCCGGTTCGTTCATCGCCTCCTCCTCATCCGATACTTCCCAACATCGCCAACCAATCCGCGTCGATCTCCTGTTCATTGCGGCAGGTGACGCAAAGGGCATCGGAATCGTCGTCGGCACCGACGTAGGGGTGCCCGCAATGGCTGCACCGGATCTGTGCGTGTTCGCTCAGGACGTGGCGGGGTTCACCGAGCGATTCCGGCCCGGGAACCGGCCGCGGACGGATCGCCTGCGCCGGGCAGAGCGCCGCGCACAGATCGCAATCGGTGCAGAGATCGAGGCGGAAGCTGATGGCCACCCGTTCCGCGTTCTCCTGCGCTTCCAACGCGCCGCTGGGGCAGCGCGCGGCGCAGGTCCGACAGCCGGTACAAGCCGCGTCGATACGGCGCGCGCGCCACGGCAAGGTCTGCGGACGCCACGGGAGGTGGACCGCCTGTTCGGCGAGCAGCGCCTGATAGGCGGCGGGACGGCGCAGCTCGCCGTCGCCCTGATAGAAGGGGAGCAGTTCCGCCTCTTCGTCATCCTCCACCGCCACCGGCGCAAACCACTGCGCCGCGTTGAGAGCCGACTGGGCACCGGCCATGCGCAGGAAGTTGCGCCGGCTCATCGCCACCTGATCCTGCCGTCTCCGCGCTCCGGCTTCCGACTCGCCGTCGGCGGCGGCCCGGATCTCGGGGGCTTGCTCGCTCAACCACGCGGCCAACGTGTTGCCAATCGTCTCCACCGCCGGGCGCGCGTCACCCCGCTCGCACCCCGCACATTGGTCCAGGCCATGCAAAAGGAAACGTTGCGTACCCTGCGCGGCCCCCGCCGCCAGCAGGCGCGCGTCGAGCACGCGATGGCAGGGGATCACCACGCCACCTCCGCCGTGACCACTGCGCGAGCAGTGCAGATGGACGGTCTCGTGTCCCTGCAGCGATTCGACGAAGCGGCGCGGCACGAAACCGCTCAAGCGCAGGGCACCCGTCGGGCACACCGGCAGGCAGGCACCACACGCGGAGCACAGTGATTCGTCGAGTGCGATCTGGTCGGGGGTCAACGTCAGCGCCGCGCTCGCGCAGCTGTCGCTGCATGCGTGACAGAGCGCCTGGCGCCCGCGCAGATTGAGGCACAACCCTTCGTCGATCAGCAGCGCGCCTTCGCCCAGCGCCCGGCTGGCGCCGGCCAGGCTGTCGTAGGCATGCGCACCGCGGCTCACGCGCGCGACGCCTCGGCCGGCTGCGCATCGGCCCCCGCGCCGGTCTCCGTCTTGCGTCCCAGCCAGTAGCTCAGGGCCGCGGCGCCCACCATGTTGGTGGCCAGCGGGACGTTGTTGAGGTCGCAGGCCCGGTAGTAGGGGGTGATGTCGGGTTCGTCGAGCCGGGTGTTGGCCGGATCGCGCAGAAAGAAAACCGCGCGTACCGTGTTGGTACAGATCAGGCCGCACAACTGGATCTCTCCACCGGTGCGGCCGGAGAAGAGATGCGTTACCTCCAGCCCCAGCTCGCGTTCGATCGCCTCCCCCGTCTCCTGGGTCGCCAGCAAGCGGTAGCTCTCGAACACCGCACGACGCTTCCGCATCAGCGCGATCAGCTCGGGGAGCTTGGCCTCGTGGGCGATGAGGATGAGGGTTTTGCCGATGCTCATGGTGACACACCCTCCCCATTGGTCGGCAACGCCTGCCATTGCCAGTCGCGCCCTCCGGCGTCGGCGCTATTCAGATTCCCGTAGAGCAGATCGTGGGCAGCGGCGAGACGCGCAATGGCCTCGGGCACCGACTCCTCGCGGCTCAGCGCACGACGCAGTGGCTCCAGCCGCCAGCGCTCGGCGGCCAGCAGCGACAGCGTCTCCACCCACGCTCCTTCATCGTCGTGGGGCAGCGTCAAGCCGTGACACCCCTCCAAGAACCGCGCGCCCTCCACCCGATCGGAGCGCAGCACCGGCAGCGCGAAGCCGGCGGCCAGATCGAGCAGCGGGCTCTTGCACTGCTTGCGATAGGGCAACAGCAACACATCCGCGGCGGCGAACAGCCCGGCCACCTCGTCGGATTCCACATAACGCGGCACGACGGTCACCTGGACCCGGCCTTGCAACGCTTCCAGCTCCGCCGGCTCCACCCCTGACAGCACCCCCTCCCCCGCGATCACCAGATGCAGCGGACAGGGCCAGCGCCGGCTCGCCAGCCAGCGCAACAGCGGCCTCAGCCCCTTGCGCCGGCATCCGTGACCGAAGAAGAGCAGGCGCAACTCGCCCTCCTCCTTCGACGCCAATCCTGCGACGGCGCGGCGCGGCGCGGCGGGATGCGCCGCCAAGGTGGGACTTCCCGGCAACGTCACCAGCTTGTGCGCCGCCACCCCCAGCAGCTCCTCCAACCCCCAGGCGAGATGGCGGTCGCGCGCCACGACGCCGTCCACGGCAGCGTAAAGCGCCCGGTAAAACGGCAACGTCAGCCAGCGCCGGCGGTGGGGCAGAATATTGTGCGGGGTGTAGACCACGCGCACGCCGCGCGCCTGCGCCCAGCGCACGAACGCCAGCGCCGCCAGCGGGTTGTTCACCCACTGCAGGTGCACCACCTCGGCCCGCCAGCGCACCACCTCGCGCGCCAGACTTAGCCAAGCCCGAGCGCCGTCGGGCAGCGCCGTGCGCTTGGTAAACGGCACCGGCCAGCCCGCCAGTTCGTCGCGCCAGCCGGTGACCAGCGCGACCTCGTGGCGCTGCTGGTGCAGCCCCAGCGCGAGGGCGTGGGCGTACTGGTTGAGGAATCCGCGCCCCGAACCTTCTGCGAGCAGTACGCGCATAGCGGCTACCTCGATACGGTCACAAACCCGAGGCCTTGCGGAAGTCGGCGTCGTAATCGAGTTTCGGCGGTTCGCGCCGGTTGAGTTCCACCAGCTCCTTGAGCTGCTGGCGACCGGCCAACACGGTGAGCTCCGACCAGAGCAGCTGTGATGTCGCCTCGACAACGCCGCGATAAAACGGGTTCATGGCCGCGCGCGCGGCACGCTGGCACCACCCCGGCCCCCAGGGTCCGAGCTGCTGCAGCAGAAAACGCTGGCGGCGTTCACGGTGGCGTAACGCCTGCTCACCGTCGCCCTCCACTACCGCCTGCACCTCGGCGTCGGCCAACAGGGCAACGAAACCCAGCATCGTGCCGATGTGATCGGGAAACTCGCCGCTCACCTGCAGCCGGTAATCCCAGCCCGCCTCGCGGTAGGCGGCGACCGCGCGGTCGCACGGCTCCTTGAAGAGCGTTCCGGTCTCGAACACCGAGGCGTAAGGACTGATACACCCGGGCGCCACCAACAGGCCGGTGAACTCTTCGGCCAGCGCTTCGAGCAGTGCCGACTCGGGCTCGCTATCCGCCGTTTCCGGAAGCGTCACGCCGACCGCGGCCAACGGCTCGCGCAATTCGCCTTTCAGCAACCGCAACAGCGGGGCATCGATCTCCGCCTCCAGAAACCGTCCCAGCAGCCGGTAAAGGGCAGCCGTGGCTTGCAGCTCCTGGTACTCCTGAATCGGCGCCCCATCCACTGCGGCGGCCACTGTCTCGTGTGTTTGCATACGCTCGTCGCTCCCGATTGGAATGAGCAGTGGGGGGGGGGGGGCGAGCC
>JBNKCG010000025.1:0-91818 GCA_050287605.1 Gammaproteobacteria bacterium
CCATTTGGGCGCGGGAAGGAATCTCGAATGTCACGCTTACGGATAGTTCTAGTCTGCGTCGCCGTGCTCAGCGGCTGTTCTGCACCTTACTACGGACATACGAAGGAGGAGTGGAATCGTTTGACGCCGCAGCAGCAGGAAGAGGCAAAAGAAAACATCAAGGTCATGGATGAACAGCAATACAATAGAGACCTGACCAGAAAAACCCTTGACGATATTTTTGGCACGCGAAGTAATAAGTACAAGTATTGAGCGCAACGCTATTCGGAACCGCAGTAGGGAGACAAGGTTCTTGCGAGGTTGGATATCCTGGAGAGATCTTAGTGCACGGATGGGCTGGGTGGTCCTGGCATGCGTCGTCCTTTCGATCACCTCCTGCGGTGGCGGTTCCGACAATACGGGTGATACCCGCCCCTTCCTCATGGGTTCGACGCCGTACTTCACCCGCTTTGACGGCGCCCAAGTCATAGCTCCCGACTGGCGTTTTGAGAATCTTGATGATCGCGACCTTTTGTCTGTGCACGTGGACGACTTTTGGGGCGTTCCCTGGGACTACTGTGACGCGTCGGGGTGCACCAATCTGCCCGCCGCGTGGGTCGCTCAGTGGCAGCAACTGGCCAGCGATGCCAAGGCGACGGGCAAGCGGCTCTATCTGGCGCTGTCGCCGCTGGGGGGACGCCGGACGTTGGCGCCCAACGTGCTTCCCAGCGGGGCGACGCAGGCGGACTGGAATGCCCAAATAGACGGCAGCGGATGCTACCTGTTCGATAGCGATCCCGCGGCCGCCAACTACAAGGCGTCGTACATCTCGTTCCTAAAATACGCGATCGACCTAGTCGGTCCCGACTATTTCAGTCCTGCGATCGAAATGAACATCCCGTTCTCCATCTGCCCAGCACAGAAGGCGGCATGGATAGCCTGGTACGGCGATGTGCATGCTGCAATCAAAGTGGCCTATCCGTCGCTGGTGCTTTTCCCAACCTTTCAGATGGACTTCATGTATGGCATATCAGGTACCGCGTGCAGCAGCGGTACGTTGGCCGAGTGCTTCGTCAGCCGTCTCAACGAGGCGTTGACGATTCCGGGAGACCGCATTGCTTTCTCAAGCTACCCCGCAGCTTGGGTTTATCATTCCGAGTACAACCACAGTTTTCCACATGACACCTTCGCTGCCGTTGCTCTGGCCACCTCCCGCAAGATCTGGATGTCGGAAACGGGTTGGCCGGCGGTACCGCTGTTGAGTTCCTACGCACACGGCGCCAGCGGCAGTTGCGGTACCCCACTCTATCCCTCGGTTCTGAACGTTCCGGGCGTTGGCACATTCGACCTCGCCAACGATACGGCGCAGGCCGAATACATGTCATGGCTCCTGGGACAGGCGCAGACGTACCGCATGGAGGCGGTGGTCTGGTGGCTGAATCGCGATTATCTCGACAACGCGGTGACTGGGAACGAGATTTGCCCCTGCGCGCCGGCGGGCAACAGCACCTGCCTGTTGTTGGATCTGTTCTACAGCGTCGGTGGCAACGATATCGAATTATTGCTGCGGGTGTTCGGCAATATGGCGCTGCGCGACTACGCTGGTAATCCGCGGCCGGCGCAGGCGATCTGGCACGATTACGTTTCCCGCTCCTATCAACCCTGATCCCATGGCGCGCGCCGGTGTCGCTCCACAGCTCGCACCGCGGAGCTCAAGATCTCGGCGTGCATTGCCCTACCGGAGTTTTTGACCTGCACCCTTTGCGGGTTCGACGCCCTTCGGGCGTTTGCCAAGATCTCTAGATCCGATTGTTCAACCGGGGAGCATTTCGAAATTGTGGATGTCTATGTCCTGTGTCGTGTCCTTCTTGCGAATTCAGCCGAGGTACGGACAATTCCTTTCCTACGATGATTCCGGGTGCCGGAACAACTTGATCCAGGAGACTGTTGATATGAAAAACCGCGTGATCCTCTTCGCCGCCATGGCCGCGCTGGGGTGTTCCAGCCTGGTCGGTGCCGGGGAGACCGATCCGATCGAAAACGCGATCCAGGCCCGCGAGGCGGCGTTCACGTTGTTTGCTGCCAACCTCGGCCCGATGGGGGCGATGGCCAAGAACGAGATCCCTTTCGACAAGGAGAAATTTGCCCGGCGGGTCGCCAACCTGGAGGCACTGTCGACCATGCCGTGGGAGTTCTTCATCCCGGATTCCCAGAAAGGCAGCAAGGCGGGACCCGCCGTGTGGAAGAAGGCAGACGACTTCAAGGCAAAGGCCGAGATCTTCCAGGAGAAGGTTGCCGAGCTGGCGAGAGTCAGCCGGAGCGGCGACGAGGAAGCGATGAGGGACAAGTTCCGCTCCGTCGCTTCAAGCTGCAAGGCTTGTCATAAGCACTACAAAGAGGACTAGGGTGAGTCGTTGCCCGGCACAGCACGCGCTGGTTGGCACATACGCTGTGAGGAAGAAGAGTGGCTGATTGGGATTCCGTTCGTTACCATCGCCGAAGGTGCCGCTCTTCGAGGCCGCATGAAAGATTTGACCTACGTACCGCTTGACCAAGCCGATACCGAGGATCTGGTATCGTTGATGAATCGCGACAGGGTCAAAACGCACCTTGTCGATTACGAGCCGTTTGACGATCAATCGATCCGGGAGTGGATTGCATCCAAGCTGGAAGTGGATCGTACTCCGGGTTGCAAGGTGAGAGGTATCGTCGTCGGGGGTCAGACCGCCGGATGGTGCGGCATTCAGCGGGAAGCAGGTGAGTACGAACTGGCGATTGTGATAGGTGAGGCGCACTGGGGGCTTGGCAAGCGCATCTTCCGGGATCTGATGGGCTGGGCGAGGGAGATGGGCCATCGGGAAGTTCTTGTTCATTTTTTGGATACTCGACGGGAGTACGCATTTCTGCGTGACATAGCCACTGAAACCTACGAAACGGAGCTCCATGGAAGGACGTTCAGAGCGTACAGGTTGCGAGTCGATTGAATCCGACCGGGCGCCGTATTCGACGCCCTCAATATTTACGCGGCTGGACTCGCATTTTGCATTGCCACGTCACCCGTGTTTATAGAGACAAGCATTCGCCGAGGTGACGAAGGGATACTACGCAATCACGTTGGTCCGTTTTTAGTACCTGCTACTGGGGGGAATCCATGAGTTTGGTCGTCAATTTCCTGTATGCGACGCTGGTCCTGTTCGTCTTCTACGTCATCACCATGCGTATCAAGCGTTGGCTGGAACACACGTCGGGGGACGAAAAGCGATTGATCGAGATCCTGTGCGCGCCCATCGTCATCGTCGCGGTGCTGATGGATGCGTTTTACAATCTCACCTGGGCAACGCTGTTCTTTCTGGATCTCCCGCAAGAATGGATGCTAACCGCGCGGCTGAAACGCTACACCGCCGGTCCTGACGACTGGCGTCACAAGGTGGCGGTATGGTTCTGCTCCACCGTGCTCAATCCGTTCGATCCCTCGGGACAGCATTGCTGAGTGGGAATGGCGTTTTACACGGAGGGCATATCGGCAAGAGCGAGGTATTCGATCCTTTGAACCTAGGGTATGCTGTCGCAATACTGGGGTTGCGACCAAGTTCCTCGGGCGGAGGGCAAGCCAGGGGCGCATTACCTTCGCCAGCGTAGGCCCGGGAAGCGCCAGGGCACGGCGAGAAGGTGTTTCCGGCACGGATTTCGGAGGAGGTTCGCGTGGCCAGAAAGCTGATAAGTCTAATCGCGGGAATCCTGTTGACGGTCTCCTCGCATGCGGTGCGAGCAGCGGACGGTGAATCTCCGGCAATCGAATACGGATACCCCGACGTGTCCGTCTGGACCATCAAGCGCGATGCCAACGGGCAGCTAAGAAACCCTCTGTTGAACTTGGCCGAAATCATGTTCGACAAGGCGGGCATGGCATGGCGGAGCAGGCCCTATCCGGCGGCGCGCCTGTTTAAGCATCTCAAAGAGGGTGCCATCCCGTTCACCATGTTGGTCAGGGCCCCCAGCCTCGAAGCATGTTGTCTGTTCAGCAAAAACCCGGTCACCAGTACGGAACTTCGTATCTACCGAAGGTCATCCGCGGCTCCCATCGCCGTGCAGGAGGATCTTGCCGGTAAGCGGGTCATTACCATTCGCGGTTACAGCTACGGCGGGTTGGGCCGATATCTCAAAGACGAAAAACATGCGGTTCAAATTCAGGAAGCGACAAGCCACGAGGCGGCATTCCAGCTTTTCGAACGAAACCGGGGTGACTACGTGGTAGATTACACGGGCCCCGCTGAAGAAGTACTTTCCGATCAACCCATTAGGGATATAACGTTTGATGTTTTCCAGCGTTTGGATGTGTTCCTCGTTTTGTCTAAGGCATATCCGGAAGCGCCCTCGGTGCTGGAGCGTTTGGAGGAAATCGTAGCGGGCTTGGATGTTCCTCGGATACTGGAATCCAAGTGATCATGAGGCTGGAAAGACTGAATTTGGGGCTGAAAGATCAAAGAGACAAAACACTCTTCCGAATCGCGAAACGGGGTGGTTCCTCGCGCTGAGAAGCCAGGTGGCTTAGGGGCGGTTGTGAGCTCGCGCTGGGGCATCGGGCGTCACCTTCTCGTCTTAATACTTCTGTTCAGTTCGCTGATCACCCTTGTACTAACGTTGACGCAACTTTACCTGGATTACCGCAGGGATGTTTCTGCGATCGAACAGCGCTTTACGGAGATCCAAAATAGTTACGTAGAGAGCCTGACCACCAGTCTTTGGAATATGGACAGGACCCTTTTGACCAGTCAGCTCGAAGGGGTGGTGCGTCTGCCTGATATGATCCAGGCGACCGTAACTGAAACGGTAGTCGGTGTGCGTTCCAACCTGACCATGACGGCGGGGAGCAAAGACAACGCAACCCACTTGAGTCGTGAATTCCCCCTAATCTACAAGGATCGGGACCGAATCCAGCAAATCGGTGTTCTGAAGGTCCAGGCAACTTTGGCCGGTGTATACAGCCGCCTGATAGATAAGGCTGTAGTCATCCTTGTTAGCCAAGGGGTCAAGACATTCATCGTTTCGCTGTTCATCCTCTTTATCATTCATCGTATCGTCACACGGCATCTTGTCGGTATTTCAAACTTTCTTTCCCGCCTCGACGCGCGTGAAATCGCTTCGCCGCTTACGCTCGATCGCAAGCAAACGAAACACCGGGATGAACTGGATCAGGTGGTTGTTTCGTTTAACGCCTTGCAGGAGCGCCTTACTCAGGTGGTTCAGCAGTTGCAGGAGTCGAATGAGGAGCTGGAGTTCAGAGTCGAAGAACGCACCCGGTCTTTGCAGGATCAGATCATCGAACGGGAAGCTGTCGAGCGCTCGCTGCGTGATAGCCAGGAGCGATTTCGTGACATTGCCGAAACGGCATCGAACTGGTTCTGGGAAATGGGCAAGGATCTGACTTTCACATTCATCTCGAGACGCTTTTCTGACATTACCGGCCTTCCCCAAGAGAAAGTGTTGGGAAAAACCCGCACGCAGCTGATTGACGAAGAGGTTCTGGAAATCGATGACGCGGAAGCCCTGTGGCAGCGAGTAGAGAAATACGAACCGTTCCAGGATCTGGAAGGACGCGTCAGGGGAGAACACGGAGTCATTCATCACATTCAAATCGGAGGCAAACCGTTCTTCGGCGAAGATGGCGCTTTTCTCGGATATCGGGGGGCCGGACGAGATATCACAGCGCGAAAAGTTGCCGAAGAGGCGCTTCGTCGCTCGCACGACGAGTTGGAGTTGCGCATCGAAAGCCGAACGGCGGAACTCAGAAAGTTGTCGCAAGCCGTCGAGCAGAGCCCGGTATCCGTGATCATTACCGATACGGAGGCCAATATCGAATATGTGAACCAGGCCTTTTTGGACAAGACAGGGTATCTGCAGCGAGAAGTTCTTGGCAAAAAGCCGTCGATTCTTAAATCTGAAACGACCCATGAATCGGTATACCGGGAACTCTGGGGAACCATTACTAGCGGCCGAGATTGGTCGGGAGAGTTTTTAAACAAGAGGAAAAACGGTTCGACCATGTGGGTGCGAGCCTACATATCTCCGGTGAAGAACGCCGGAGGCGTGGTTACCCACTATTTGGCGATTGAGGAGGATGTGACGCTTCGCAAGTCGCAGGAACAACGCATTTTGTATCAGGCGCAATATGACTCTCTGACGGATTTGCCCAACCGTCTCCTCGCGGTAGACCGGCTCAATCAAGCCATCAAAATGGCGCACCGAGAGAAATGCCGAGTAGCGGTGATGTTTGTCGACCTGGATGACTTCAAGAAGGTCAACGACACATTGGGCCATGATGTGGGAGACAGGTTGCTAGTCGAAGCTTCCAGGCGGTTGGAGGGTACCGTTCGTGATGGTGATACTGTCGCCCGCCAAGGGGGTGATGAGTTCCTGGTTATCCTTGCAGGCGCAAAGAAGTCCGAGGACGCAGAAGTGGTGGCACAGAAAATACTAACCGCCTTTGCGTCACCATTTACGGTCGATGGAATCGACCTGGTCGTTACTCCCAGTATTGGGTTGTCCCTGTATCCTGATGACGGGTACGAAGCGGCCGTATTGCTGCGCAATGCGGACGCGGCAATGTACCGCGCCAAAGACGAAGGCCGAAACGGATACCACTTCTTTACGACGTCGATGAACGAAGAGGCGCTCCGGCGGTTGGGAATCGAGCGACATCTACGCCACGCGCTTGATCGCAATGAGCTTCGGGTTGTCTACCAGCCGATTGTCGAAACCCGGACCCGCAGGATAGTGGGAGCCGAAGCGTTGCTTCGGTGGGATAACAAGGAGCTCGGTTCCGTCGGTCCGGATCAGTTCATTCCGGTTGCTGAACAGACGGGCATCATCGTTCCGATCGGCCGATGGGTTGCTACGACGGCATGCGCCCAACTGGTCGAATGGAACGCACGCTACGGGTTGAATCTGCAGATATCGGTCAACGTGTCGCCGCGGCAGTTCAGGGACAAGAGCTTTGTCGACACCGTACAGAGCAGTTTCGAATCCGGCCTTTCCCCCGCGCTGTTTGAAATCGAGGTCACAGAGGGCTTTTTGCTCAACAACCAGCCTGAAACCCTTCAGTTTCTTGCGGATCTGAAAGCGATGGGAGTTCGGTTGTCGATGGATGATTTCGGTACCGGGTATTCATCGCTTAGTTATCTGAAGACGTTGCCGTTTGACCGATTGAAGATAGACCAGAGCTTCGTACGCGATATCGCTGTCGATCGCGATGATCTGGCCCTGGTAACGGCGGCCATCACGATGGCCAAGAGCCTGGGCCTTGAAGTGGTGGGCGAAGGCGTGGAAACGGAAGAACAGTTTCGGATTCTGACGGACCTGGGGTGCGATTTTCTGCAGGGGTACCTGTTCGCCCGCCCGCTGAGTGCCGAGAAGTTCGACGAGCATCTGATTTCCCAGTTGCCTTAGCAGCAAGCGGCATGCCCAACGGGAACACCGACGCCCGACGCATGGGTATCCCGCCGGATTGCACGTCGCCAATCCGGCTTGCGCAACTCATGAGGCAGCGGTTCTGCCAGGGCGCGGTTTGCCGGCCCGATCCAAATCGACGCCGTCAGAGGTCGACGATGACCTCGAACCCGCCGTAGATCATGCGCTTTACGTCAAAGGGCATGGACTCGGGATCCATGTCGGCGATCCGCGGGTCCTTCATGACTTTCTCGTTCACTGCATCGCGGTGCTCGCGCGACTCGTACACGATCCAGGAAAAGGCCACCGTTTCGTCAGGCTTGAGATCGACACTTTGGGGAAACGAGGTGAGTTCCCCCGGCTTCACGTCCTCGGCGATGCACTCGACGAAGTGCAGCGCGCCGTACTCGCGCCAGACCGCGCCTGCTTCCCGCGCTATGCGCCGGTACGCGTCGACGCCGTTCTTGGGGACGGGGACGACGAATCCATCGATGTATTTGGGCATTTCAGGGCTCCATTCGGTTGCGGGATACGCATTGGTCGATCTGGAGCGCGGAATTTCGACATGCCGGTTTCGGGATACGCCGCCTTTTCCAGCCAGGGCTTGCGTTGGGGCAGGCCGCGTTGCCCCGGCCTCGGTAACGCTATGGGCCGATCCAGCCGCCCGCCGCCTGCAGCGGCTGCGGGTCGCCTTTGCGGGTGACCCACAATGCCACGCCCTGGCGTGCTGCGGGTTCCCGCGCCGGAGGCAGCTCGACAGTTGCCCGATAGGTCGCCTCATCGAATTTCAGCGCTTGTTCCTTGTACCCCAGCACCACGAAGTCATGCTGTAGTTTGCGCCCGTCGTTTTCGCCGCCGCCGACGTCGGTATGCAGATCGAAACCGAGGCGCGCGACGTGAATCAGAAGCGGCTCGCCCGTGCCACTCAACGGCTCGAACCGCACCTGCAACTCCGATGTGTCGCCCGTGGCGGTTAGCGCTCCGGCGGGCTTGCTATCCGTATTCAACATCTGACTGCGAAACCAGCCGCGCCACTCCTTGCCGTTGACGACGAAACCCGGCGTGTAGACGGTGCGTTGACCTGTGGCCGCAGCCAGATTCCGCTGGCGGTCGCTGTAGGCACGCGACGAGAAACGGTCCGGCCAGCCCAGGTAGTTCCAGTAGTCGACGTGGAAGGCGACCGGCACGATCTGTTTCCACAGACCGGCATCGTCCTTGAGTCCGCTCAGCCAACGGTCGGCGGGTGGGCAACTGCTGCAGCCCTCGGAGGTGTAAAGCTCGACCAACTGCGCCTGGGTGGCGGGGCTGGCGATGGTGATCGCCCCCCCGGCCCAGGCGCTGCTGACCGTAGCGCCCAACAGGAGTCCCGCCATCAACAGCGAGTGCGGCCGTGTCGTTGTCGCAGACATCGGGGGTCTCACTTCGCGCTCATGTGCTGGGTGGCGTCGCCGTCGAACAGGACGGCGTACTGGCTGTAGCCCTCCTTCTCCAGATCGGCCTTGGGGATGAAGCGCAACGATGCGGAGTTGATGCAGTAGCGCAATCCGGTAGGCGCGGGGCCGTCCTTGAAGACGTGACCCAGGTGCGAGTCGCCGAAGCGGCTGCGAACCTCGGTACGCGGAAGGAGCAATTTGTAGTCGGTCTTGCGCACCACCAACTCATCCTCCAGCGGGCGGGTGAAGCTGGGCCACCCGGTGCCGGATTCGAATTTGTCGGTGGAGGAGAAGAGCGGCTCGCCGGTGACGACGTCGACATAGATGCCTTGCTGGTGGTTGTCCCAGTAGGCGTTCTGGAACGGCGGCTCGGTTGCATCCTTCTGGGTGACCTGGTACTGCAGCGGGCTCAGCTGCTTCTTAAGCTCGGCATCGCTGGGCTTGCTGTAATGGGTTGCAGGCGAATATTTGGCGTAGTCCACGTGTAGCTCCTTTCCCCAGGTCTTTTCCAGGTATTGGTCGCGACCCGAGTTGTAACGGTAGAACTTGTAGCGCAACGGATTGTGCTTGTAGTAGTCCTGATGATAGTCCTCAGCCACGTAGAAGGGGCCGGCGGGCAGAATGGGCGTAGTCACTGGTTTGTCGTAACGGCCGCTGGCGTTGAGCGCGGCTTCGGAGCGCTCGGCCGCCAGGCGCTGTGCTTCGCTGTGGTAGTAAATGGCGGAGGTGTACTGCTCACCGCGGTCGACGAATTGGCCGCCCGCATCGGTGGGATTCACCATGTGCCAGAAGGCCGCGAGCAACCCGTCGTAGGTGATGATGCGCGGATCGTAGTGCACCTCGACGCTCTCGCGGTGGCCGGTGGAGCCCGAAAAAACCTGATGATAGGTCGGGTTTTCCACGTGACCGCCGGTGTAACCCGAGACCGCCTGCACTACGCCGGGTACCTTTTCGAATCCCGCTTCCACGCACCAGAAGCAGCCTCCCGCGAAGGTAGCGACGGCCAGGTGCTGCGGTATTTCGGGTTTGGCGGCCATGGTGCCGTTGGCGCCCCCCAGTGCGAGCGAGGCGATGGTGGCAGTGGCCAGAGTCAGTGAGAGCATCAGTCGTTTCATGATCGTTTCCAACAGTCGTAGGGATCTGTCCCATAAGACCTGCCGGCACCACACATCATTCCAGGCGTTAGAAAAATGTGAATTCTTTTCCCGCTTGGCGGTCATCATGAGGTGAACCGGACAGTAGACCGCGCGGAATGGAGGGCGTGATGGCGCACGATCAGTCGGGAAATGGCCGGCGCCGGTTTCTGCGCGGCGTGGCCCTGGCGCCGCTGGCTTGGTGTCTGCCGGCGCCGACCGCCGCGCAAGCGGTGCAGCCCACCAGGCGCCCGATTCCCTCGACCGGTGAACGCATCCCGGTGATCGGAATGGGTTCGTGGATAACCTTCAACGTGGGCAGCGACGGCGCCGCCCGTGCCCAGCGCACCCGCGTATTGCAGCACTTCTTCCAACGTGGCGGCGCGCTGATCGACTCCTCGCCCATGTACGGCTCGTCCGAGGAGGTGATCGGCCACTGCCTGCGCGCGATCGGCGCGGGTGCGCAGCCGTTTGCCGCCACCAAGGTCTGGATCTGGGGGCGCGCCCTCGGCGCACGCCAGATGGCGCATTCGCAGGAGCTGTGGGGGGTGCGGCGGTTCGATCTGATGCAGATCCACAACCTGCTCGATTGGGAGGCGCATCTGCAGACCTTGCTGGAGTGGAAGCAGCAGGGCCGTATCCGCTACATCGGTGTCACCACGTCGCACGGACGGCGTCATGCTGAGCTGGAGCAGATCATGCGTACCCAGCCCATCGATTTCGTGCAGTTCACCTACAACGCCGCGGACCGGGAAGCGGAACAGCGCCTGCTGCCGCTGGCTGCCGAGCGCGGCCTGGCGGTGATCGCCAACCGGCCGTTTCAGGGCGGTACGCTGATCGATCGCGCCCGGCGTCAGCCGCTGCCTTCCTGGGCCGCCGAGATCGGGTGCGCCAACTGGGCGCAACTGCTGCTCAAGTTCGTCGTTTCCCATCCCGCGCTGACCTGTGCCATTCCGGCCACTTCGCGGGTCGATCACATGGAGGAGAACATGGGAGCGCTGTACGGCGTACTGCCGGACGAGGGCATGCGCCGCCGCATAGCGCAGCAGGTGAGCGATTTTTGACTATGCTGGTAAGGTCGGCCGGGTAGCGACGGTCCTGTTCCACACGGTCCCCCCTAGTCGCAAGGGGATGTCATCCGCGATTGTACGAAGGAACAACAACTCGCGCGCAAGCGAGCGCTCATAAGGAATCACCATGACACCATCCTCCGGCACCCGGCCGCTTCGTGAAGGGGCGGCCAGTGAGATTCGTGCATCCCTCATCGAGGCCTATCGGCGCGTGCGCGAGCGCAGTCATGAGATTTGCGCGCCATTGGAAACGGAAGACTACGTCATCCAGACTTTCCCGGATGTCAGTCCGCCCAAGTGGCATTTGGCGCACACCTCGTGGTTTTTCGAAACCTTTCTGCTGACGCCGTACGCGTCGCGGTACGCACCGTTCCACCCTGCCTTCGCGTACCTGTTCAACTCCTACTACGAGACCGTGGGGACGTTCTGGCCGCGGCCGCAGCGCGGCCTGTTGGCGCGTCCGACGGTGCGCGAAATCTACGACTACCGAGCGCACGTGGATGAAGCCATGGTGCGGTTGCTGGAGAGCGCCGACGAGTCGCAGTGGCCCGCCATCAACGCCCGCGTGACCCTGGGCTTGAATCACGAGCAGCAGCATCAGGAGTTGCTGCTCACCGACATCAAGCACATCTTCGCGCACAATCCGCTGCATCCCGTGTACCGCGAGACGCCGTCGTCGCCCGCCGTTCCGATCCCGGCGCTGAATTGGAACGACATGCCGGGCGGTCTGGTGGAGGTCGGTTCTGACGGGGCGGGTTTTGCGTTCGACAACGAATCGCCGCGTCACAAGGTGTATCTGGAGCCGTTTCACCTGGCCTCGCGCCTGGTCACCAACGGCGAGTATCTGCAGTTCATGGAGGACGGCGGATACACGCAGGCGCAACACTGGCTCTCCGACGGCTGGGCAGCGGTGAAACAACGTGGCTGGCGCAGTCCACTCTATTGGGAACGCCGCGACGATGAATGGTGGCAGATGACGTTGAGCGGCCTGCGTCCGCTGTCGCGGGATGAGCCAGTGTGTCACGTGAGTTTCTACGAGGCCGACGCCTACGCGCGTTGGGCGGGGCGACGTCTGCCCACGGAGATGGAGTGGGAGATGGCGGCGGTACGGGTACCCGTCGCGGGAAACCTGTACGACGGCGGCAACCTCCATCCGCGGCCTGCGCAGGGCGACGGGACGCTATTGCAGCTCTACGGCGACGTGTGGGAGTGGACGCAAAGCCCCTATACCGCCTATCCCGGCTATCGAGCACCCGCCGGGGCGCTGGGCGAGTACAACGGCAAGTTCATGTGCAATCAGCTGGTGCTGCGCGGCGGTTCGTGCGTGACGCCCGACGATCACATCAGACCCACTTACCGTAATTTCTTCTTCGGTCCCGACCGCTGGCAGTTCACCGGCATCCGCCTGGCGTATTAGGGCCTGTTGTGCCTGAAAACGCGCCAATCAAGGCGCGAGGAGCGAAGTTTGGTAACTCCAAATGAACGAGAGCCTGCCCCACGAGCGCAGCGAGTGTATTGGGTACGAGCAACGCTGAGTGGCGGGTTTTCAGGCGCAACCCGAAGGGCTGGGCCTCATTTTCCGCCCAGCGGCGTTATCACTCGCTCATGTAGAGTGACTACACATCGCTCATTCTGCCTTGCTGGACAAAAAATGAGACTCAGCAGTACCTATACGATTAGTGTTAGCAGGCCCTAAGATGCGCAACGCTCAACTGCACTTCCACGATTTAAATCCGACGCTGGGAAGTTTCCGCGACGACGTACTGGCGGGGCTGCGCGCCGAGCGTCGGCAAATTCCACCCAAATACTTCTATGACGAAGCCGGTTCCAAACTCTTCGACGCGATCACGGCGTTGCCTGAGTACTATCCCACGCGCACCGAGATCGGCATCCTCGAAGCCCATCGCGTGCCGATCGCGCGCCTCGCGGGCAGGGGCTGCGTATTGATCGAATTGGGCAGCGGCAGCAGCCACAAGGTGCGGGTGCTGTTGGACGCGTTGTCACCCAGCGTTTATCTGCCCATCGATATCTCGCGCGAGCACCTGCGCGAATCCGCGGCCCGGTTGGCCGCCGATCATCCCGATCTGGTGGTGCATGCCACCTGTGCCGATTTCACCCGGCCGCTGCAGTTGCCGGCAGCCATGCCGCCGGCTCGGCGGGTGGCGTTCTTTCCTGGTTCGAGTATCGGCAATTTCGATCCGCCGGATGCGCTGGCGCTGCTGCGCGGCGTCAACGCACTGGTGGGCCCGCGCGGTGCGCTGCTGATCGGGGTCGACCGCAAGAAGGACCCCGTGAGGCTGCACGAGGCCTACAACGATGCCCAGGGCGTCACCGCCGCCTTCAACCTCAATCTCCTGGCGCGTATCAACAGCGAGCTGGAAGGGGATTTCGCGAGCGACGCCTTCGCGCACTACGCCTTCTACAACCCGCACCGCGGGCGCATCGAGATGCATCTGACGAGTCTGCGCGATCAGCGGGTTCGGGTTGCCGGTGAGCCGTTCGCGTTTCGCGAAGGCGAAACCATCCACACCGAGAACTCCTACAAATACACCCACTCCGAATTCGTCGCGTTGGCCGGCAAGGCGGGGTTTTCTCTTGTCGAATCGTGGAGCGACGCAGCCGGGTGGTTCAGCGTGTTCTATCTGAAAGTGGCGCGCTCAGCGCGGCGATGAAGGTGGCGTGGCTTCGCCCTCCGAAAGAGGGCGAAGCGAATATCGGTCGGAGTCGGGCGCGTCCGTTAGCGCCTGCCGCGGCCGCGGCCTTTGCCGGCGTTGGGCTTTTCGAAGCGCACGCGTAGGGGTTTTCCTTCGAAGTTCTTTCCGTCCAGGCCCGCCATGGCGGCGCGCGCTTCGTGGCCTTCCATCTCGATAAAGCCAAAGCCCCGGCATTTGCCCGAGAAGACATCGGAGGCGAGGTGAATGGAGCGCACCTTTCCGTATTCGGCGAATAGGGTCTGCACCGAGTCTTCGGTGGCGTCCTGCGGCAGATTGCCGATGAACAGTTTTAGCATTGCGGTGTCCTTTCAAGGCCCCTGAAAGGGGGAGGTTCCCGCATCAGGCACGATGGTGGAATTAGCAAAGAACGAACCCCGCAGTGACGCGGGGTTCGTCGCACACAGCCGAAGAGCGAACCTCTTAGGCGGGGGTGACGTTCGTTGCCTGCAGACCTTTGGGGCCGCGCTCAACGTCGAACGTTACTTGCTGTCCCTCGGCCAGCGTCTTGAAACCGCTGCCCTTGATGGCGGAGAAGTGCACGAACACATCGTCGCTGCCATCGGCGGGGGAGATGAAACCGAATCCCTTGGATTCGTTGAACCACTTCACGGTACCTGTTGCCATGTTGATTAACTCCAATATATTGAGAACGACTCGTGCGCAGTCAATTGCAGGTCTTGGGAGGTAATCGACAGAGATGACCGTTTCGGTGCTACTCGAAAATCCGGGTTGTTACCGGATTCTGAAACCTGAAGAACGTGCAACTAATCGCGTGACGGCCTGCCCAGCGGGTGGCTTGGCGCCGGATTCCGGCTAGAGGCCCTTTGAAGCATACACGCATTTTGCGGCCGAGTCCGATTTAGTTTTCCTCAGCCACCCTGCCGCGTAGGCGCTTTTGCTGGCCGCGCTGGGTCTTCGCATCCAGGCGCTTGCGTTGCGAAGCCCGGGTCGGTTGGGTTGCCACGCGCCTCTTGCGCACTACCGCGACGCTGCGGATCAGCTCGCAAAGCCGCTGCAGTGCGTCCTCGCGGTTTTTCTCCTGGGTGCGGAAGCGCTGCGCTTTGATGACGATCACCCCGTCGCGCGTGATGCGCCGATCCTTAAGCGCCAGCAGGCGCGTTTTGTAGAACTCCGGTAGCGACGAAGCCTGACTGTCGAAGCGCAGGTGGATGGCGCTGGCGACCTTGTTGACGTTCTGTCCGCCCGCCCCTTGCGCGCGCACGGCGTGGATTTCGATCTCTTCGTCCGGGATGGCCACTTGTTGGGAGATGCGCATGGCGGGAGCCGTCGGGTACGGATGCGGGTGATTATACCTGCGATCGCGAGGGGATTGCTTTCATAGGAATTGGCTATCAAACGGTTTGTAACGTTCTATTTCTATAATGATCCTCCAGTCCCTATTCTGGGTCCCGTAGCCGGGAGACGACTTCCGGCGCCAAAGCCCAACCTTCAGGAGATTCAATCATGTTCGAGAGTAAAGAGGGGCAGCGCGTCCCGCAGGTCACCTTCCGCACCCGCCGCGATCACGAGTGGGTGGACGTTACCAGCGACGAGATCTTTGCCGGTAAGACCGTGGTGGTGTTCTCGCTGCCGGGTGCCTTCACACCCACCTGTTCCAGCTCGCACGTGCCACGGTACAACCAGTTGGCCGAGACCTTCAGGGCGCACGGCGTGGACGAGATCGTCTGCCTGTCGGTGAACGACGCCTTCGTCATGAATCAGTGGCAGGAAGAGCAGAAAGCGTTCGACCTGCGCTTCATCCCGGACGGCAACGGCGATTTCACCGCGGGCATGGGCATGCTGGTGGACAAGGACGACCTGGGCTTTGGCAAGCGCTCCTGGCGCTACTCCATGCTGGTGCGCGACGGCGTGGTGGAGAAGCAGTTCATCGAGCCCGAGGTGCCCGGCGACCCCTACGGTGTCTCCGATGCCGACACCATGCTCGGCTACCTGGCGCCCAAGGCCGACAAGCCGCTGGATGTCACCGTCTTTTCGCGCAAGGGCTGCCCCTTCTGCGCCAAGGCCAAGGGCATGCTCAACGATGCCGGCATCCGCTTCGAGGAACTGGTGTTGAATCGCGACTACACCGACGCCACGCTGCGCGCGGTGGCCAACGCCACTACGGTGCCGCAGGTGTTCGTCAACGGTCAGCAGATCGGCGGCTCCGAGGATCTGGAAGCCTGGCTGGGCAAGCGCAAGGCGGCGTAACTGCACCGAGGATGGGATCCCCGCCCAGCGGGGATCCCCCTCCCTTCAAGAACAACCATCCGTCAGGGGACAGCGGTCATGAACAATCACTTCGATCTCATCGCCATCGGCGGCGGCAGCGGCGGCCTGGCCGTGGCGGAACGCGCCGCGCAGTTGGGCCAGCGCGTGGCGCTGATCGCGGCCGGCCCGCTGGGCGGCACTTGCGTCAACAACGGGTGCGTGCCCAAGAAGATCATGTGGTACGCGGCCCACCTGGCAACGGCGGCGCGCGACGCGCCCGGTTTCGGCGTCAGGGTGGCGCCGCCTCGCGTGGACTGGACCGCGCTGGTGGAGGGGCGCGACGGCTACGTCGCCAACATCAACGACTACTGGGACGGCTACGCCGAGTCGCAAGGCGTTACCGTCATCCGCGGCAGCGCGCGCTTTGTCGATGCCGACACCGTAGCGGTGGACGGCGTCGAATACCGCGGCGATCACATCGTCATCGCCACCGGCGGGCGTCCCATCGTGCCGCGCGTACCCGGCGCCGGGCTGGGCATCACCTCCGACGGCTTTTTCGAGCTGCGTGAGCAGCCGCGCCGCGTGGCGGTGATCGGCGGCGGTTACATCGGCGTCGAGCTGGCGGGCGTGTTGCGGGCGCTGGGCTGCGAGGTGGTGTTGGTGGCGTTGGAGAAGCGGCTGCTGGAGCTGTTCGACCCCATGGTGGACCGGGTGCTGGGCGCGGAGATGCTGAAGCAGGGTATCGCCTTGCAGCTGGGTACCCAGGTTTCCGGCCTGACGAAAGCCGCCGACGGAACGATTTCCGTCGACACCGTGGGGGGTACGACGCTGCCGGGATTCGACACCGTGATCTGGGCGGTGGGTCGCGCGCCCAACACCGCTGCTTTGGAGGTCGCCAACGCCGGTGTCGCCATGCAGCCCAACGGCGCCATCCCGGTGGACGACTACCAGAACACCAACGTGCCCGACATCTACGCCGTGGGCGACGTGACCGGTCGCGTGCCGCTGACCCCGGTCGCCATCGCGGCCGGCCGGCGGCTGGCGGAGCGGCTGTTCGGCGGACAGCCGGAGCGCAGGCTCGATTACGCGCAGATCCCCAGCGTGGTCTTCGCGCATCCGCCGGTGGGCACCGTAGGTCTCACCGAGCCGCAGGCGCGCGAGTATTACGGCGATGCGGTGACCGTCTACCAGACCGAGTTCAGGCCTATGCGCTTTGCACTGGCGGCCCATCCGCAGACCACGGCGATGAAGCTGGTGTGCGCCGGTCCCGAGGAGCGCGTCGTGGGCATCCACCTCGTCGGTGAAGGGGTGGACGAGATGTTGCAGGGCTTCGCGGTGGCGGTGAAGATGGGCGTCACCAAGGCGCAGTTGGACGACACCGTGGCCATTCATCCCACCAGCGCTGAGGAGCTGGTGACGCTGAAGGCGCGGCGCGACGGCATTCCGGCGATTTCCGCCGCGGCGTAACTCAATGCGGGGATGGGCTCACGCGGGTCCGTCCCCGCAGCCCGCAACGAAACCGTTGTGCCCCGAGCCCCAAGGTCTGCTAGACTGCGCGCTCCTGACGCCTTTCGGTCGGCGTCCGATCCCTTCGCGGTAACACCTTCAGCGGTTTTTCCTCGAACAACACCCTAGTTTCCCGCCTGAGACCGTCCCAAAGCGCAAGCTTTGGCGAGGCCGGTTCTAACCAGAGAGCATTGCATGTCATTTGATTCCCTCGGCCTGTCGGCCGAATTGTTGCGTGCGGTCGCCGATCAGGGCTACCGCGAACCCACCCCTATTCAACGTCAGGCCATTCCCGTGATCGCGCAGGGGCGCGACGTGATGGCCGGCGCCCAGACCGGCACCGGCAAAACGGCGGGGTTCACCCTGCCGCTGCTGCAGCGCCTGGCGGAGACGCCGCGCCGCGGCAATCCGCGTGCGGTGCGCGCACTCGTTCTCACGCCGACGCGCGAACTCGCGGCGCAGGTGGAGCAGAGCGTGATCGCGTACGGCAAACACCTGACGCTGCGCAGCGCCGTGATCTTCGGAGGAGTCGGCATCAATCCCCAGATCCAGGCGCTGCGGCGCGGCGTGGACATCCTGGTCGCCACACCGGGGCGGCTGCTGGATCATGCCGGACAAAATACGGTGGATCTCTCGCAGGTGGAGATTCTGGTACTGGACGAGGCGGACCGTATGCTCGACATGGGCTTCATCCGCGACATCCGCCGCGTGCTCGCGCTGTTGCCCGCGCGGCGCCAGAACCTGCTCTTTTCCGCCACCTTCTCCGACGAGATCAAGCGCCTTGCCGACGGGTTGTTGCACGACCCGGCGCTGATCGAGGTGGCGCCGCGCAATGCCACCGCCGATCGCATCGCGCAGGTGGTCCATCCGGTGGATCGGGAGCGCAAACGGGAGTTGCTGTCGTACCTGATCGGTTCGAACAACTGGCGCCAGGTGCTGGTCTTCACCCGTACCAAACACGGCGCCAACCGTCTGGCTCAGCAGTTGGAGAAAGACGGCATCAGTGCCGCCGCCATCCACGGCAACAAGAGCCAGGGCGCGCGTACCCGGGCGTTGGCGGACTTCAAGACCAACCACGTTCGCGTGCTGGTAGCCACCGACATTGCCGCCCGTGGGCTGGACATCGATCAGCTGCCGCACGTGGTCAACTTCGAGCTGCCCAACGTGCCGGAAGACTACGTGCATCGCATCGGACGCACCGGCCGTGCCGGTAACGAGGGCGAGGCCATGTCGTTGGTGTGCGTGGACGAGCATAAGCTGCTGCGCGACATCGAGCGGCTGCTCAAGCGCGACCTGCCCAAGGTGGTGGTGGCGGGTTACGAGCCCGATCCCAATCTGAAGCCCGAACCGATTCCCAACGGGCGCAACGCGCGCGGCGGGCAGCCGCGTCAGGCTCCGGCGCCGGGTCGCCGTGGAAACGGAAAGGCCAAGCCCTCGGCTTCCCGGCCGGCCGCGGCGAACGACAAGCGTGCGACCTCGGGCAACGAGGCGACGCCCTCCCGCAAGCGCCGCAAACCGCAACGCAATCGCCACGTGGACAACTCCGGGGGCGGCGGGACGCGGCGTCACGAAAAGCGCCGTAGCGGAGAGACGGCGGCGTTGTTCGACGGCGGGAATCGGTAACGCTAACCCGAAATCAAGGCGTGAGCTTCGTGTACTGCGTGGTTTGATAAAAAATCAAAGCCGTTTTAACCACAACGTACACGAAGTGCACAAAGTTTGGACATCCTATAACCCCGCCGTCGGCGGGGTTTGGATGCCGAATCGAATTCGGCGTGATGGCGGACTGTACAAACCCCGGTTTTCTCTCGCCAACGACTCCAGGGATGGAGGAGGTAGAACGACGCAGGAGCCAAAGTCGAGGCGCCAACGGCGCTAAGCGCTGCACAAACCCCTTTGTTTTCTTCGCGAACTTGGCGCCTTGGCGAGAGTCAATGTGTTTTTGCTTCGTGTACTTCGTGGTAAAAAGGCTTTCGCGTTTTTCAGTACCAAGGCGCAATCCAAACCATGCCCGACCCTCACATGCTTTTGTTGTTCTTTGCCAGTTCCCTCCTGCTGGGATTGGCCCCCGGACCCGACAACCTCTTCGTCATGGCCCAGTCCGCGCAGCACGGTCGCAAGGCTGGGCTGCTGGTGACGCTGGGGCTGTGCACCGGGCTGCTGGTGCACACGTCGGCGGTGGCGTTCGGGTTGGCGGCAGTGTTCCGCGCCTCGGAACTGGCCTTTACGGTGCTCAAGTTCGTGGGCGCCGGCTACCTGCTCTATCTTGCCTGGCAGGCGTTTCGCGCTACCGCCTCCGACGCCGGTGCCGCGCTGGTAGGTAGCGCCAACGTGCGGCGTCTTTACCTGCGCGGCATCGTCATGAACGTCACCAACCCCAAGGTGTCGATCTTCTTTCTCGCGTTCCTGCCGCAGTTTACCGATCCCGCCAGGGGCGCCATCGCGCCGCAGGTGCTGGTGTTGGGCGCGATCTTCATCGTGGCCACTATCCTGGTCTTCGGTTCCATCAGCCTTTTGGCCGGCAGCCTGGGCGAGCGGTTCCGGCGCTCGGCGACGGCGCAGAAGCTGCTCAACTGGGCGGCGGGTTCGATCTTCGCCGGGTTGGCGGTGCGGCTGGCCATCGCCGAACGCTAGCGCGGGCTAGCGCCCGTCGGCGAAGGTGATGTGGTTGAAATCGATGCTGACCTGGCCGTCAGGGTCTTTGCGCAACAGCGCGAAGTGGCCGAGGTTGAGGGCGCCGGGCGCGATGATGTAGCGCGATTTTCCGTCGAATTCGATACGCGTTAGCGCGTCGCCGGATCGCTTGTCGATGTTGCCGTCGCCGTCCTGGATGTAGGCAAACGGTTGATCGGCGTGACCGCAGATCACGCGCTGTTTGTTGCGTGCCTCCAGACGCCGAAACGCCTGTTCGATGTTGTCGTCGTCGATGCGGTTTGCCAGATAGCTGACGGACGACTCCTTGGACGAGCCGTAGAAGCCGTGCATAAAGCTGATGTCGAATTGGCGCACGTGGATGCGGGTGCCGGTGCCGGTCTCGCCCGTGGGCAGATGGCGGTGCTTGAACATCATGTCGAGGATTTCCCGATAGCGCGCGTCGTTCACCTGGTCGATTTGTCGAAAGGCGTCGTACTCCCGCAGCCCGGCGATGAGCAGAAACTTGCGGTAGAACTTTTGCGATTCGGGGTCGTTTCGGTCGGAAAGCCGCGAGTAGGTGCTCTTGTACACCCGCAGGCTGAGCGTCTGCTCCAGCGAGAGGTTGCCGAGAAAGATGAACCTGCAGGCGTAGTAGGTGCTGATGAAGCGCCCAAAATCTTCCCGCGACAGCTGGTAGGCGTTCCCTGCGACCAAGGTCTGGGCGGTCTGGTGCGACAACAACGGTCTAAGTTCCTCGTTTCGATCAGTCCATACAATAGCGGATCGGAAGCGTTGGGCGATACCCGCAACGGGAATGCGCCGCGTTTCCAGCGTGCGTTACGCGAGCAATTTCCCCAGTTGGCGCTTGAGCTGCTCCTTTAGCGGTTGGGCCTGCTTGAAGATCGAATCGAATTTGTAGAACTCCAACACGCGCACGTCGCTGATCTCGGGGTGCAGGTAGATGTCCGGGGGACGTCGGCGCATCTTTTCACGCATCACGGTGCCCTGCAGGATCTGAAAGGCGTCGAAGGTCGATTCCAGGTAGGTGGGAGTCGGGTCTTCGCCGGGGGTGCGTATGCCGGTGACGTCGACGGCGATGGTGAGGTCGCAGGCATCCTGGATCAGATCGTAGGGTACGGGGTTGACCAGGCCGCCGTCGACCAGCAGGTGGCCGTCGACCTCCACCGGTGCGAACAGGCCGGGCAGCGCCATGCTCGCCTGCACCGCGGGCATCAGCGGCCCCGAATCGAGAACCGCCGCCTGGCGGGTACCGATGTCGGTGGCCACCACCGTGAGCGGGATGCGCAGCTGATCGAAGCGTTGCACGCCCACCGTCTCGTCCAGGAAGTCGATGAATCCGGCGGGATTGAGCAGCCCGCCGCGGCGTAGCTCGGGCATCAGGAACTCCAGCCAGCGCAGGCCGTTTTTGGCCGACAAGGTGTCGAGCCACGATTCGCCCTCCGACACCGTCAGCTGATCGAGCAGGTTGCGAAGATCGCGCGCGCTTTTCCCCGCCGCGTAGAGGACGCCGATGATGGCGCCGATGCTGGTCCCTGCGATGCGGTAGGGTTTGATGCCCAGTTCGTCCAGCGCCTCCAGCATCAGGATGTGCGCCAGCCCGCGAGCGCCCCCTCCTCCCAGCGCGATGCCGATGCGATCGCGGCGCGGGCCGCGGGTACACGCCGCCGGCAGCAGGGCGGCGCAGCCGAGGGCGGTGAGGAAGTGGCGGCGGGTCAGGGCCATGGACAATAGGGTATCCGAAACCAACGGCGGGGCGGCGTGGCACGTTGGGAGTTCAGGGCATGGTGCGACGTTGAATCGGCGCCCTTCGCACAATTTCCTTGCAGGCACCAGTCGCCCGCGGTTTTGGCATTGCGGGCGGCGAGTGCTGCCTCCCTCGTCCCCTGGGCGGGGCCGGGCGCGGCTAGGCGCGCGACATGAACTCGCCGGTGGCGGTGTTGATCTTGATGCGCTCGCCGCTGGCCAGGTATTCGGGTACCTGCACCACCAGCCCGGTGGCCAGGGTGGCGGGCTTGCTGCGCGCCGCTGCGGAGGCGCCCTTGATGACGGGCGAGGTTTCCACTACCTCCATTACCACGGTGGGCGGGAGCTGGATGCCGAGCAGCTTGCTGTCCACCACCAGCGCGTAGAGCCCCTCCAGACCGTCCACCAGGTAGGGCAGTTCGTCGGCCAGTGCCTCGTCGCTCAGGGTGTGCTGCTCGTAGGTCTCGTTGTCCATGAAGGTGCAGCCGTCGGCGTCACGGTAGAGCAGTTGCACCGGGCGGCGCTCGAAGGCGACCTCGGTCAGCACCTCGTCGCCTTTGAAGCTGGCCTCGAATTTCTGGCCCGTGGCCACGTCGCGGCCGCGCACCTTGTAGAGGGTGTTGCCGCTGCGCGAAGACGCGGTCTGCACTTGGACGCCGCCGACGTAGACGGTGCGGGCGTCCACCTGGATCACCATGCCGTTTTTGAGTTCGCTGGCCTTCATGCTGTGGGGTTCCGCGGCTGTGGGAGCCGCGGATGATACCGGGTTTTGCGCCGAATCAGGATAGATCCAGGGCGTGGCGCTTGAGATCGTCCAGCGTTACCACCTCCAAGGCCTGGCGGTGGGTGGCGCGCAACACCACCTTGGGGGCGCGGCCGAACTCCAGCGCCTCCTGCCAGCGAGCCGCGCACAGACACCAGCGGTCGCCGGGTTTGAGACCGGGGAATTCGAACTCGGGCACGGGCGTGCTCAGGTCGTTGCCGCGAAAGCGGCTGAATTCGAGGAACTCCTCGGTCACCTGCACGCAGATCGTGTGCTGGCCGGCGTCGAAGGGGACGAAGTCGCAACACCCCGAGCGGGTGAAGCCGGTCATGGGGCGCATGGAGCAGGTCTCCAGCCGTTCGCCCAATACGTTGACCTGCTCCTGTTCCAGTTCCAGCTCTTCCATTTGCGTTGACCTCTTGGTAGCGGGGTGGCCGGCGCCCCGAAGGTTACGGCATCTGAATGCGGCCGCCGCCGCCCATTCCGCCGGGTCCGCCCATGCCGCCCTGGCCGGGTTTGGGAATGACGATCTGCGAGGCGGCTTCGCGGCGCAGCTCTTCGATCTCGCGCGCGGTGCGCTCCACGGCCACGTTGGCGGCGGCGCTGAATTTCTCCGCGGCCTCGCCCAGCGTTTGAGCCTCGATCTCGAAAGCGATGGGCATCGCACCCATGGGGGTGAGAATCTGCGCCTGACCCACGTAGAGCACGGGGCGCGCGGGATCGTCGCTGCCGTCGGCGGTGACCGGGGTCATGCGGCGAATGGTGCCGGCGCGGCGGTCGGTGAAGGTCTCCTCGCGATAGAGATCCGCGGGGTTCATCTTGAGTTCGGTGGTGGTTTCGTCGGAGGTCATGCCGGATTCCGTAGTCGACTGGTCTTGAAGCGCAACAGGTTAGCAGAAGCCGCCAGACGATGCGCGCTTGGGGTTTCGGCACGGCAGGTGGGGGTTTTTGCGATAGGTTCTATAGTGTGGGCAGTCAGCCGCCGTCGCGGGAAACCCCCAATGAAAGAGGGTTTGCCCCGGACCGGTCTACTTGTCTTGACAGCAAAACAACGCGGGGTGGCGCAGGGCGCGCACCCTTGGGGTTTCGAGAAGCGGAGATTGACGGTGAAACTGAAAAAGGTGGGTGTGGCCCTGGTGATCGTGGCCCTGGTGATCGCGTTTTTTGCGTTCGACCTGGGGCATTTTTTCACGCTGGATTACTTCAAGTCGCAGCGCGAGACCATACTCGCCTATTTTGCGGCCAATCCGTGGCAAACGGCCGCCATCTATTTTCTGCTCTACGTGGCGGTGACCGGTCTGTCGCTGCCGGGCGCGGCCATCATGACCCTTGCCGGCGGTGCCGTGTTCGGGTTGTTGTGGGGTACGCTGATCGTCTCGTTCGCCTCGTCCATGGGAGCGACGCTCGCCTTCCTGGTGTCGCGTTTTCTGCTGCGCGACTGGGTACAGGGGCGTTTCGGCGATTCGCTGCGCACCGTGAATCGTGAAATGCAGCGCGACGGCGCGTTCTATCTCTTCACCCTGCGCCTGGTGCCGGCGTTTCCCTTCTTCGTGATCAACCTGGTGATGGGCCTGACGCCCATCCGCACCCGGACCTTCTACTGGGTGAGCCAGCTGGGCATGCTGGCCGGGACCATCGTCTACATCAATGCCGGTACCCAGATTGCGCAGATCGAATCGGCGGCGGGGCTGCTGTCGCCGGGGTTGCTGGGTTCGTTCATCCTGCTGGGGCTGTTCCCGCTCATCGCGCGCAAGGTGATCGAGAAGCTGCAGGCGCGCAAGGCGTTGCGGGGGTATACCAAACCGAAGCGCTTCGACCGCAACGTCGTGGTGATCGGCGCCGGTTCCGGCGGTCTGGTGTCGGCCTACATCGCTGCGGCGGTGAAGGCCAAGGTGACGCTCATCGAGAAGCACAAGATGGGCGGCGACTGCCTCAACACCGGCTGCGTACCCTCAAAGGCGCTGATCCGCTCCGCCAAGTTCGCGGCGCAGCTGAAGCGCGGCGAGGAGTTCGGCTTCGGCCGCGTGCAGGGCGAGGTGGATTTCGCGCGCGTGATGGAGCGGGTACAGAACGTCGTCACTGCCGTCGAGCCCCACGACTCGGTGGAGCGCTACACCGGGCTCGGTGTGGAAGTGATCCAGGGCGAGGCGCGCATCGTCGATCCCTACACCGTGGAGGTGAACGGCCAGCGCCTGACCACGCGCAACATCATCGTCGCCGCCGGCGCACGGCCCTTCGTGCCACCCATCCCCGGCTTGCAGGAGGCGGGCTATCTCACCTCCGACAACGTCTGGGGGCTGCGTGAGCGGCCCGCGAGATTGGTGGTGCTGGGTGGCGGGCCCATCGGTAGCGAACTGACCCAGGCCTTCGCGCGCCTCGGCTCGCACGTCACCCAGGTGGAGATGGCACCGCGCATCATGGGCCGCGAGGATCCCGAGATCTCGGCGGCGGTGATGGCGAAGTTCCGTGCCGAGGGCGTCGACGTGCGGGTGAACACGCGCGCCAAGGAGGTGCGGGTGGAAAACGGCGAGAAGGTGCTGATCGCCGAGTACCAGGGCGCCGAGGTGCGCATTCCCTTCGACCAGATTCTGGTGGCGGTGGGGCGTGCCGCCAACGTCAGCGGTTACGGCCTGGAGGAGCTGGGCGTCACCCTCACCGGGCGCAAGACCATCGAGGTGAACGAGTTCCTGCAGACCAATTTCCCCAACATCTACGCCGTGGGTGACGTAGCGGGGCCCTACCAGTTCACTCACACCGCGGCGCACATGGCGTGGTACGCGGCGGTCAATTCCCTGTTTGGCCGCTTCAAGAAGTTCCGCGTCGACTACTCCGTGATCCCCTGGGCCACGTTCACCGATCCCGAGGTGGCGCGGGTGGGGCTCAACGAGACCGAGGCCGGGGAGCAGGGCATCGCCTACGAGGTGACCACCTTCGGCATCGACGATCTGGACCGCGCCATCGCCGACGGCGAGGCCCACGGTCTGGTCAAGGTGCTCACCGTGCCGGGCAAGGACAAGATCCTGGGGGCGACCCTTATGGGCGATCACGCTGGCGATCTGATCGCCGAATACGTCGCTGCCATGAAGCACAAGATCGGACTCAACAAGGTCCTCGGCACCATCCACATCTACCCGACCCTGGCCGAGGCCAACAAGTACGTCGCCGGCGAGTGGAAGCGCGCCCATGCCCCACAGGGGCTGTTGCAGTGGGTGGCGCGCTACCACGCGTGGCAACGGGGCGGGGAGCCGCAGGAGGCGCCGGCCCCGAAGCAGGAGACGGCGCCGGATCTGGCGGCCAAGCGCTAGCGCTCGTCCGGTGTCGGTGGCCCGGCGGCGGGCGCACGCCGTCAGGGCGGGGCGATGAGCCGGATGCTCTTTGCCGTGCGCTGGATGGCGCCCTCCCGTTCCATCTCCGCCAGCGTCCGATACAGCGCCTCGTGGCTGAGACCCAGCAGCTGCGCCAGGTTTTTGTAGGTGCCGGGCAGCGGATAGACGCCTTCGGCATCGGCGTTGAGCGCGAGCTGCAGTTCGATACGCTCGCGGGCCGACTTGATGTTGCGCAGCTCCAGGCGGGTGCGTAGCTCCATCACCTGATGCGCCAGCGTAGTGAGCCACAGTTGCGCCATCTGCGGGTCGTCACCGAGCAGTTCGCGTACCTCGGCGCACGCATAGCTGGCGATTCGGCTGGGCTGCAACGCTCGGCAGTCGCAGCCGTAACGCGCGTTGAACAACGAACCCTCGGCCGCGATCTGCCCGGCGTCGAGGCGTGCCAGCGGCAGGATCCGCCCGTCGGGGGTGTTGCGCTCCAGCTGACACTGCCCGCGTTCGATGACGTGCATGTGGCGTACGGCATCGTTGCGGCGGAACAGGTAGTCGCCGCCGTCCAGGTCGGTGTGCAGTTGCGGTTTCAGCCGTTCGGTCAGCTGCTTGCCGAGGGAAGCGGTCATGGGGTCACCGGATACCCGCCTTATGTTGCTCCTGCCGTACCCAGGCGATGATATCGCGGATCTGCGTTGCGCTGATCTCCGGCCGGGGCGGCATGTCACCGAAAGGCCAGTGGTGGGCGCGTACCCCCTGCTTGGCCGCCAGCACGAAGGCTATGTCGGCGTGGTGATTGGGTTGGTAGATCTTGTGGATCAGCGGCGGTCCCTTGTCGGTGCCGTGGGCATTGAAGCCGTGGCATTCGGCGCAACTCTTGACGAACAGCGGGCGTCCCTGGTCGGGATTGCCGGGGGCGGGTTGGGCGACGGGTGTGCTGACCGACGAATCGCAGCCGGCCAGCAGCAGCGCCAGCAGGGAGAGGGTTACGGACAGCCTCATCAGGTTTTCTCCCGGTGTTTGCTGCGTGCCGCGTAAACCGCGGCGGGGTTGCTGCAGCAGGGGCTGCCGGGGTGCGCCAGGTTGGCGCGGGCGTTGCGGTCCAGGTAGCTCTGCCAGGCGATGCGCAGACGGGAGCGGCGATCGTCGGCGACCGCCACCCCCTGCTCGCGCAGCCGCTGCACCAGCGTGTCCAATGCGATGATCCGCGCGTCGTAGCTGACACGGAGGCGGGTGCCATCCGCGCAGGTTCGTGCCTCGATCAGGCCGTCGATCGCGGCAAGGTCGTCACGCCCTTGGGTATCGCCGCGGGTCAGGCGTAAGCGTCTGAGGCGCAAGGCTTCCGGCGGCGGGGCCGCCGGGGTGTGTGTGTTGTTCATCTCCGTCGCCTCAGCGCTGGGCTTGGGCGCGTTGGTCCATTTGGCGCCATTGCTCCAAGACCTCCTTTGGCCACTTGGACTGCAGCCAGGCGATGATATCCACCATCTCGGTCTCGGAGAGTTTCTCCTTCCATGCCGGCATGCTGCCGCCCTGCGCGATGCTGCCGTCGCGGATGGTGGAGAGCAGCACCGGCAACGGGTGGTGCCACATATGCCCGCTGCCGTTGAGCGGTGGCGGACGGAATTTGCCGTCGGGTCCCGGCGTACGCCAGTTGGCATCGCCCTGACCGGTCGGGCCGTGGCAGGTGGAACAGTTGTTCTGATAGAGCTTCGCGCCACTCATCACCGAGGCGAAGTTGCGCGGATTGGGTTGCGGGGCGGCAGAAGCGCCGGCCACCCAGGTAAGCAGCAGCAGGCCGACGAGAGTCAACCCGCGATGCGACGGGATTAAGGGTCTGTTGTTCATGGTCCGTGTCCTTGCGATCTGAAGAGATACGCGCCCGCTCCCGCCGTCGTGCAACGCGGACCGGGTGCGAGGTTTCAGCGAAGCCCTTTCGGGGCCGAATTCAGATCTGGCGGGAACGTGGGGGGCGCAGCGGAGGCGCGGTGGTGCGCTGTGGCCAGAGGGTTTGGACCGAGACATGAGGCGCGAGGGACAGAATGTGGCCGGGTTGGGCCGTCACCATCAGCAGTGCCACCCCCGCGTGCTCGACGGCGCAGTGAACAACGCATGTCGCCGAGTCGCCCGGCTGGCAGCCGTGGTGGGGAGGCGCTGCGGCGGTCATTGGCAGGCATGGCGCGGCGGCGTCAGCGGCGGTGCCCACCCCCGCGGCCGCCCCCGGGGGCAGCCACGGCAGGCTGATCAGCAGGACGCTGACCAACAGGCGGGTGGTGCGGTGTGCAAGGCGCATGGTCGGAGCTTTCCACACTCCCTAAATCGGAGTCAAACGCCGAGGTGCAATTTTGCGGACCATTTGACACCTGTGGGATAGACGCTAATATGAAACCCATACCCCACCCCCCGGGGGGTGGGTCATAAAACCACAATGGAGATGCGACATGATCGAACTCAAGGTAACCGGTATGACCTGCGGACACTGCGAAAGTGCCGTCAACAAGGCCTTGGCGGCGGTTCCGGGCGTGACCCGCGTGGTGGAGGTGAGCCGTGAGGCCAATCGCGTGGTGGTCGAGGGCAATGCCGACGTGCAGGCCCTGATCGCGGCCGTCGTCGAGGAAGGCTACACGGCGGAACCAGCCGCATGAGCGAAACGTGCTGCGGTGCCGGCCTGCGCCTTGACCCCGCTGCGCGCGAGGAGACGCGGCGCCGGCTGCTTTCCATCCGCGGCCATGTGGAAGGCATTCTGCGCATGACCGAGGACGAGTCGATCTACTGCGTCGACGTGCTCAAGCAGATCAAGGCGGTACAGGGCGCGCTCGACAAGGTCGGCATGTTGGTGC
This sequence comes from Gammaproteobacteria bacterium, assembly GCA_050287605.1. Taxonomy (GTDB): domain Bacteria; phylum Pseudomonadota; class Gammaproteobacteria; order QQUJ01; family QQUJ01; genus QQUJ01. The sequence continues at coordinate 28,805 of JBNKCG010000025.1, forward strand.
TCACCAGCCACCTCAAGGATCACGTGGTGACCGCCGCGCAGCGCGGTGATACCGACCAGATTCTGGCGGAGCTGATGGAAGTGCTGAAATACCGCTAGGGCATGGCCGCAGCAAGAGTGGATTCCCAATGACCCAAGAGATCCGATTTGGAGTACAAGGCATGACCTGCGCTTCCTGCGTGGCGCGGGTCGAGCGCACGTTGAAGAAGCAACCCGGCGTCGAGGCCGCGACGGTGAACCTGGCCATGGAGCAGGCCACCGTCGCTTACGACCCCGGCACGGCCGATCTGCCGGGTCTGCTGGAGGCGGTTAACGATGCCGGCTACGCGCCGGTGCGCACCCATCTGGAGCTGGGGGTGCGGGGCATGACCTGTGCCTCGTGCGTGAGCCGCGTCGAACGCACGGTGAAGAAGCTGCCCGGCGTGCTGGGCGCCAGCGTCAATCTCGCCACCGAGAAGGCGAGCATCGACTACCTGCCGGCGGCGGTGCAGCCTGCTGCGATCAAGGCGGCCATTGCCGATGCGGGTTACGAACCGGTGGATCTCGAAGGCGCCAACGTCGAGGCCGGCGATGCCCGTGACCGCGAGCAAGCCGAGCTCAAGCGCCTACTGTGGATCAGTGCGGCGTGTGCGCTGCCGGTAGTCCTCATCGCCATGGCACCCATGGCGGTGCCCGGTCTGGAATCGGCCATGACCCGCCTGATGCCGCAGGCGCTGTGGCACTGGCTGGAATTCCTGCTCGCCACCCCGGTGCAGTTCTACGCCGGTTGGCGCTTCTACAAGCATGGCTGGGCGGAGCTGAAGCATTTCAGCCCGGGGATGAACACCCTGGTGATGATGGGCAGCTCGGCAGCCTACTTCTACTCGGTGGCGGCGGTGCTTACGCCCGGCTTATTCCCACCCGGGACGGCACACCTCTATTTCGAGGCCTCCGCCGTCATCATCACCCTGATACTGATGGGCAAGTACCTGGAGGCCAAGGCCAAGGGGCGCACCTCGGCGGCCATCGAGAAGCTGATGCAGCTCCAGGCCAAGACCGCGCGCGTGGTGCGCGACGGCGAGACCGTGGAAATTCCCATCGACGAAGTGCAGCCGGGGGATCGGGTACAGGTGCGGCCGGGCGAACGGGTGCCGGTGGACGGTGTGGTGACCGACGGCGCCAGCTACGTGGACGAGTCCATGATCACCGGCGAGCCGATTCCGGTGGAGAAGGGTGTCGACGCCCCCGTGGTGGGCGGTACCATCAACAAGACCGGCGCCTTCACCTTCCGCGCCACCAAGGTGGGCGCCGACACCGTGCTGGCACAGATCATCAAGATGGTGGAAGAGGCGCAATCGGCCAAGCCCCCCATCCAGCAGCTCGCTGACCGTATCGCGGGGATCTTCGTGCCTCTGGTGATTCTGGCCGCGGCCATCACCTTCGGCATCTGGCTGTGGGTGGGACCGGAACCGACGCTGAACTATGCGTTTGTCGCCGCGGTCAGCGTGCTGGTGATCGCCTGCCCCTGCGCCATGGGGCTGGCGACGCCCACAGCCATCATGGTGGGCACCGGCAAGGGCGCCGAGATGGGCACCCTGTTCCGCCAGGGCACGGCGCTGGAGCTGATGGCCCGGGTGAATACCGTGGTGCTGGACAAGACCGGCACGCTCACCAAGGGGCGGCCCGAGCTGACCGACTTGCAGGTGCTGGCGGGTGACGAGGCCACGGTACTGGCGCTCATCGCCGCCGCCGAGGATCAGAGCGAACACCCCATCGCCCAGGCCATCGTCGCCGCCGCGCGCGAGCGGGGGCTGACACTGTCCAAGGTGGAGCGCTTCGAAGCGGTGCCGGGATTCGGGCTGGAGGCGGAGGTCGACGGCCATCGGGTCGATATCGGCGCCGACCGCTACATGCGCAAACTCGGTCTCGACCTGAGCGCCGTCGAACAGACGGCGGGCACCCTCGCCGATCAGGGCAAGAGCCCGCTGTATGCGGCTGTCGACGGGCGTCTTGCCGCGGTGCTGGCGGTGGCCGATCCGCTCAAGGAGGGCAGTCGCGAAGCCATCGCCGCCCTGCACCAACAGGGCATGCAGGTGGCGATGCTGACCGGCGATCACCAGCGCACCGCGCAGGCCATCGCCCGCGAGGTGGGCATCGACCGCGTGCTGGCCGAGGTGCTGCCCGACCAGAAGGCGACCGAAGTGAAACGGCTGCAGGGCGAGGGCCGCAGTGTCGCCTTCGTCGGCGACGGCATCAACGACGCCCCGGCGCTGGCCCAGGCCGATGTGGGCGTCGCCATCGGTACCGGCACCGACATTGCCATCGAGGCGGGTGACGTGATTCTGATGTCCGGCGACCTGCGCGGTATCGTCAACGCCGTGGCACTGGCGCGACGCACGCTGCGCACCATCCGCCTCAACTTCTTCTGGGCCTACGCCTATAACGTGGCATTGATTCCGGTGGCCGGCGGCGCGCTGTTCCCGCTGATCAAGCTGCTGCTAAGCCCCATGTTGGCGGCGGCGGCCATGAGCGTTTCCAGTGTGTTCGTGGTGACCAACAGCCTGCGGTTGCGGAAATTTCGACCTTTTCTTGCGATGACTCGCTAAGCTTTAAGCAAGGGCCGACAACACTGGTTTCAAGGGCAAACAGCTTGAGAGGATCAACCTTCTTGAGGAGCAGCGAGAAAGCTGAACCGAATTGGCGATGAGTGCATCGGCAGCAATGCAGGTCTTCCACATCGGCGCGAAAGCGCGTGCCGTGGTGATCAAAGCGCTAGTGCTGTTAGTGATGTGGTCGTCGTCTACTTTGGCCACCGCGTGCGACGAGCAATGGGTGCATCTCGGCGGAGCGGGCGAGCAGGTGAGCGTTTATGCGCATCATCCGCACGAACATGGCGGTCACTGCCCGTCGGCTTCGGCTTATTCCACCGCGGTGCCCATGGCCAGTATCGGCGACGATCAGGGCTGGCAGTCTTCTGGCGCAGGTTTGGAAGCCAATACCCTCTTTGCCGACGTCGATGTCAATCGGCCGAAGGTACTGCGGGTCAGCGCCGCCGCTGAGGAGGCCCCTTCCCCGCCCCTTTATCTCATCTACCATCGAATCCTTATCCCGTTTCCTTCCTGAGCTGGTGTCCCACACCGATGGTAGTCGGCATGTGCCGGCTACTGCGCGTTACCGATGTAACCGGCTGAGGAACTGTCATGACGATATCCGAATATTCACCAACGACGCGTATCGCGGTAGGCCAGCGACGCCTCTCTATCCTCGTGCTGGCGTCAGCATTGTCGTTTGCGGCGTTTGTCGCGATGAACAACGCTTACGCCCACGACGACTCGCAATCGGAAGCTGTTATGCCGATGAAGGACATGCATGACGATGATCACGGAACGGCCATGATGCATGACGAGCACGATGATGCTCGTGGGTCGGATGCCATGCACGACGAGCACGACGCTGACCACGGTCCGGGCATGATGCACCATGCCCACGACAAATGGGTTGATCCACCGCCCGAATATGCCGACAAGCGCAACTCGAATTGGGAGGATCGCGACGCGATGTTGCGCGGCCACGAGATCTACGAAACGCAGTGCGTGGTCTGTCATGGTCTCGACGGCCAAGGCACTGGGCCGATTTCCGGAAATCTGACCCATCGCCCGGCCGATCTTACCAATCATTTCCATCGCGGCCCCGGCCTTGGGGATGGTTACCTGTTCTGGCGGGTCAGCGAAGGTGGTACGGCGGAACCCTTCAAATCCCAGGGATCGGCGATGCCCGCTTTCAAGAAGACGCTAACGGAGCAGCAACGCTGGGATGTGCTGACCTTCGTGCACCACCTCTTTCACCGGGGCTACATCGGTGATCATGACCCGGACGACAAAACCGGATCGTCGCACGATCATTGAACGACCACTTGAGGACGGCGGCGTCTGGCTCGATGTGGCTGTAATGGGCGCCACGAATCGCTTTTGCGTCCGGGGCTTCTGCGTTGGTGTGGGGCGGCCATGGCGGTTGGAGTCGTTCGGTTGATTGTGGAGTGAGGTAGACACGATGTACGGAGACGGCCACATGATGAATGGTGACTGGGGTTCGGGTTGGATGTTGTTCGGTGGGATCTGGATGGTGCCTATTTGGGCGTTGGTGATCCTCGGTATCGTTGCCTTGGTGCGTTGGATCTGGGGCCGTCCTGATCGAAGCGACGACGTATTGCCGGCGACGGCGCTGGAGGTCCTGAAAATGCGCTATGCGCGCGGTGAGATCGACCGCGAAGAATTCGAACAGAAACGTCGCGATTTGAGCCAGTGACTTGGGAGCACGATGTCGATGAAACTGTCTCGGGGCGTCGCAGGTCGGTTGGGGGTTCGCGTCAAGCGATTCGCGTCGGGTGCAGCGGTAGTGTGTCGTCCACGGTTTGCACCACCCGCGGTGGTGTTGCCGCGTTTCGGCTGTTGCCGTTGCCCGCGGCCGGTGTGCCCTATCTGGTGATTGTGTCGGTGGAGACGGCGGCCTATTTCCACGCTTTTGCAGCGATGGAGATCGACCACAAGAGTTTGTTCGGCGCCATCTACCGACTCGATTCAATCGGTATGCCGTTGGCAAACAGGTTCAAATCACGCTCCTCTGCGTGGCAATCCGACTCGCGCCTCCAGCCCGCCCTGAGGCCGATTGTGCAAAGTGATGTCCCCGCCGTGGGCGCGGGCAATGTTGCGCGCGATTCCCAGTCCCAGTCCGGTGCCGCCGGTGTGCTGGTTGCGCGATTGCTCTAGACGCTGGAAGGGTTCGAAGATGCGATCGAGTTCGGATTCGGGGATGCCCGGCCCGTCGTCCTGCACGGTAACCTGCAGCTCTTCCTCGTCGTCGACGATGAGCATGCGCGCCCGGTTGCCGTAGCGTACGGCGTTCTCCACCAGGTTAGCGAAGCAGCGCTTGAGCGCCAGGGGTTTGCCGGGGTAAGGCCGCGCGGCGGCACCATCGACCGTGACTTCCCCGCCCGCCTCGCGCACGTCCTCCTGAATGCTTTCGAGCAACGCCGTGATATCCACCGGTTGGCTCTTCTCGCGCAGCTCGGCACCGCGCATGAAGTCCAGCGTTGCCGTGACCATATGCTCCATGTCGTCCAGGTCCTGGGTGAATTTGTGCCGGACCGCTTCATCGTCGAGCAGCTCGCTGCGCAGCCGCAGCCGCGTGATCGGGGTCTTCAGGTCGTGGGAGACTGCCGCCAGGATGCGGCCGCGGTCCTCGACGAAACGGGCAATCCGCTCCTGCATGGTGTTGAAGGCCCGCACAGCGTGCACTAACTCCTGAGGACCCTCTACGGGAAGCGGCGGTTGGCGGAGATCGCGGCCCAGGCCGTCGGCGGCGTCGGCGAGCACCCGCAGCGGGCGGGTCACCCAGCGTACCGCCAGCAGGGTGATCAGCAGCACCCCCACCAGCAGCACCGACAGTGTCATCAGCAGCCGCGACGGCCACGCGATCAGTTCCTGGGGCACTTCGCGATCGAACCGTACCCACGTTCCGTCCAGCAATTGGACGTCGATGTGGAAGGCACCGGCGAGGGACTGAACGCTCTGCATGAACTCGCTCATGCGCGAGCCGTTCATCATCATGCGTTGATGCCCCGCCATCGACATCGGCATGGTACCGCTCTCGCCTACAGCGACGCGCACACGGTGGCCCTGCGAGAGCGCGTCCGCTAGTTCGGCGCGCACCAGCCGGGCGCTGGTGTCCGTGGCCGATGCCTCCTGCCGCGGCGGGGAGGCGGACTGTGCGAACTCGATGCGCAGCGTCGAGGTGGTGAGCGCCGGCAGGAGACGCTCGCGCTCCGTCGGCGTCGATTCGTCGAGCAGGCGCACGATGTTCGCAATGCGCAGCACCGTGTCCTCCCGCAGCGACTGGTGCAGCGCCTCCCCGCGGTCGCGCAGTACGATGGCGGTGGAGATCAGTTGCACCACGATCAGCCCCGCCAGCAGTACCAGTGTGAGCCGGCCGAACAGCGAGCGGGGGCGCAGCGGGATCATGACGATCCCCGGCCGCGGGTGACCTGTGCCGACAGCACGTATCCTTCGCTGCGCACCGTTTTGATGAGGGCCGGTTCGCGGCCGGTGTCGCCCAGGCGTTTGCGCAGCCGCCCCACCTGTACGTCGATGCTGCGGTCGAAGGGTTCGGCATCGCGTCCGTGCAGGAGCTGCATCAGCCGGTCGCGGCTCAGCACCCGGTTGGGGTGGGTAAGAAACAGGTGCAGCAGACGGTACTCGCTGCCGCTCAGCGGCACCACGACGCCTTCGGGCGAGCGCAGTTGGCGGCTGGTCGGGTCGAGGTGCCAGCCGGCGAACTCCATCGGGTGCGCATCCGTTTCCGGCGCCATTACCAGACCCTGGGCGCGGCGCAACACCACCTTGATGCGGGCCAGCAGTTCGCGCGGGTTGAAGGGTTTGGGTAGGTAGTCGTCCGCTCCCATCTCAAGCCCGAGGATACGGTCCATGTCGTCGCCGCGGGCGGTGAGCATGATCACCGGCACGGCGGAGCGGGTGCGCAGGTCGCGACAAAGCTCCAAGCCGTCTTTGCCGGGCAGCATGACGTCGAGCACGATCAGGTCGATGCGGGTTTGCTCCAGCGCCTGCCACATCGCAGTACCATCGCCCACCGCGGTGACGCGGTAGCCGTTCTTTCCCAGGTATTGCCACAGCAGATCCCGAATCTCGGGGTCATCGTCGACGACCAGGATGTGCTCTCGGCTGTTCATGGCTGACACTTTATGCGCAGGATGCACGCTTTGTCGCGTCGCATTGTAACGAACTGTAACCGCCCGCCCGGGCGTTACGTTTTGTTGCAAAAAAGGGGGGTGCCGACATCCCCCATTTACACCCCCATGGTTTCATAGCCTCGAAGCCAAGAGATTTAGATCTCAACCTTTTTGGACTCAGAGGAGAAACACCATGAAAACGGCAACCAAACGCACACTCGGTATCGCGGCTGCGGTCGCGATCGCCATCGGTTCGGCCTCGGCCGTATTTGCCCACGGCGGTGGCCCGGGATCGGGAGGCGGTTACGGCGGTATGGGCAGCGGTCACGGCATGATGGGCGGTGGAATGATGGGTGGCGGGGGCATGATGCGCGGTCAGGGCGCGGCGGGTGGCTACGGCATGATGAGTTTCATGGGCGAAGGGGCGGAAGCCGTCGAGAGCCGGCTTGCTACCGCGCACGAAACGCTCGGCATCACACCGGATCAGGAAACGGCGTGGCAAGGTTTCGTCACCGCGGCGCGCGGCAAGGCTGAATTCATGGCGGCACAGCACAGCGCTGGTCCGGCCATGGGGTCGACTCAGACGCACCTGGCGCGCATGCAGGTGGGGTCCCAGATGATGACCGAGCTGAGCAGTGCGGCGACGAAGCTGTACGACACGCTGACTCCGGATCAGCGTGCCAAGGCCGACTTCTTGCTCGGCCCTCATTTCGCACGCTAGTGACGCTCGAAGCGGGTCGGGAAGGGCAATATTCCTTCCCGACCATTGGCGATCGGTTGGAGGCGTTGCCGCGCGATGGCAGCTCTCCAAGCGGATCGGGGCTTTGCGATCTCGATCAGAGGCAACCCTACATCCGGTGCGGCTCGTAGAAGATACCGTTGGCTTCCTGCAGTTCGCGCACGTAGCGAATGATCTTGGGGATCTCGGCATCCGTCACTTCGGGTCGCCTGGGCATGTCGCCGAAGCGCCAGTGGTGCTGCTGCACGCCGCTGTGGATGGCGCGGTAGAACGACTCGTCTGCGTGATGGCCCGGGTTGTAGATCGAATTGACGAGGGGTGGCCCCTGTTTGGTGCCCTGCCCTGCGCCGCCGTGGCATTCGGCGCAGGAGCGCTCGAACGGCTGTCGGCCGGCCAGCGCTGCACTGGACAGTGTTTTCAGTACCGACTCCGAAGGCGGGACGATGGGGGTGGCGGCCGAGTCGGTATTTATGCCCTGGGTGACGACACCAACAACGACCAGTGCGGCGCCCAGTGCTGCGATGATATACAGGTATTTCATGTGCGATTTTCCTCACGGGATTCGGATTGCAGGCGATCGAGCAACGGGCGGAGGGTTTCGTCGAGAACCTTCCGGTTGATGGGGCCGATCTGCTTGTAGCGAATCACTCCCCGTTTATCGACGATGAAGGTCTCCGGTACGCCGTAAACACCCCAATCGATGCCGCTGCGACCGGAGAAGTCGTAGGCGATCTCGGTGTACGGATCGCCCAGCTCGGTAAGCCACTGCAGGGCGTCTTCGCGTTTATCCTTGTAATTAAAGCCGTAGAGCGGGAATTTGCCTTCGCGGGCGAACTCCATCCACAACGGATGCTCCTGACGGCACGCGGTGCACCAGCTGGCGAAGACGCTGTAAAGCGAGACCCTGCCGACAAACATCTGCGTTGTGAAGTGTTTGTCGGGATCGCGCAGCGTGAGCAGATCGAATTGAGGCGCCGGTTTGTCGATCAGCACGGAAGGGACCTCGCGTGGATCGAGGTACAGGCCGCGCCCGAACAGCGCGACCAACAGGATGAACAGACCTATCGGAATCAGATAACGGAACTTCACGGGATATCTCCGGAGAAGAATTCACGGTGACAGACGCGCTGTCACGTTTCGCCCCTGGGGCAGTGGCGGAACTCAGGCGGAGATCGGCGGGCGGTGCGGCGGTGAGCAGTAGCGTTGTGGGGGTTGGGCGTCGTGTGCCGCCGCGAGGGTTGCGGCGCGCCGCGGCCACTCGCCGTTGACGGGTGACGTTACGGCGAAGAGGGTGCACACGGCGCAATGACTGATGGTGCCGGTTGCATCGGTGCAGCAATTGTTGGTCGGCGTGACGCTTAACAGATTCTGTTCGGTGGCGGATGGGTTATGCAGCATGCTGCCGGGTGCTGCGGGAACGTGCAGCAGCGCCACTACCACGATCAGCAACAAGGCTATGCTTTTGTGGACGGGGTGATGTGGCGCACGACCGGGATATCTCATGTCGCGCATTTTGCCAGAATGTCGGTACCGCTGACAGGCGCCGCATTACAAACAAAATCCACACAAACTTGGGTGTATTGATATGCAGACCGGGAATTACAGAACGTGGGCGTCGTGGCTCGTCTTCGCATTCGGTTTGGCGGCGATGCCCGCTGCATGGGCCGGTTTGTTCGACTCGTTGGGCCACGTGCATGCCATCGAAGCGGATGCTCGGGCGTCGACGCTGCTGGTCGGTGCGCATGACGGTATCTATCGTCTGAAGGACGATGGTGTGCTTGAGCGGGTGTCGCAGGTCCGACACGACTTCATGGCGTTGACCACTGCGCCCGGGGGCGTGCTCTACGCCAGCGGCCACCCTGCGCAGGGAGGCAATTTAGGGCTATTGCGCTCCGATGACGGTGGGCGCACATGGGCCAAGGTGTCCGACGGCATGGCGGGGCCCGTCGACTTCCACCAACTGGCGGTGAGCCCAAGCGATGCGCGCGTGCTCTACGGCGTGTTCAAGGGATTGCAGCGCAGCGCCGACGGTGGTCAGAGCTGGGAGCGCATCGGCGAAGTGCCGGAGTCGCTGTTCCATCTGGCGGTATCGAGTGTGAACCCAGATCGGCTCTACGCGGCGACCCGTCAGGGACTGCTGCGCAGCGACGACCGGGGGCGCTCCTGGCTGCCCGCCCATTCGGCGCAGGCGCCCGCCACCTACGTGCATGCCGACGCCGGGCGGGTAGTCGCTTTCATCGTCGGCCAGGGATTGATCACCCAATCGGAGACGGCGTCCGATTGGGAGCCGCTGGCCAGTCCCTTCGGCGGACAGGTGCCCATTGACATGGAACAAGTGGGCGAGCGACAGGTGGCGCTCACCAACGCGCTGAAACTGCTGAACAGTCGCGATGGAGGGAGCACCTGGTCGGCTTGGGAGGGTGATCTACCGCCTGCTCAACCGGCCGCACGGAGGGGTAAGGTGCTGTTCGAGGCCAACTGCCAGACGTGTCATGGGTACCGCGGCATGGGTGAAACCCTGGTCTGGGATGAGCGGGCCAACTCGCTGGCGCCAGCGCTGGATGACAGCGCGCATGCCTGGCACCACACCGACGAGCAGTTGGTCGCCACTATCCTCGATGGTCTACCGCAGGGCAGCGGTCGCATGGTGGGATGGAGAGGAAAGCTGTCCACCGATCAGGCGCACGATATTGTGAGCTACCTGAAAACGCTGTGGGGAACTCGCGCCCTGGCATGCCAGGGTCCTAAGCACATGTCCTGCATGTGATGACGGATCGCGCCGGTGTACCCGCAGCTCGGTTCTCGATTCGGAAACGTACGGACTGGAGCCTTGTCGCAAGCGGATGGACGAATGCAACCTGTGGACGTTATGCGCGGCCGTGCACTCTGACCCCGGCCGGCGGGCCCGTTCCCGCCGGCCGGTCTCATCGCGGCGCGGCGTAAGTGCTTACTGTGCCGGCCGCTCCTCCATTCCCATGATCTTCACTTCGACGCGTCGGTTGGGGCGCAGACACTCGATGAGCGCGGCGTTGCCGTGTACGCCTTCACAGGTCGCCACCGGGTTGCTTTCACCCAATGCCTCGGTGCGTATGGCGGTACCCGTCAGTGTCGCGTTGGCGCTGAGGTAGGTACCTACGGCTTGTGCGCGGCGCCGCGATAGCGCCTCGTTGTAGGCTTCGGAGCCGATGCGGTCGGTGTGTCCTTCCACCACGATGCTGGACACGTCGTGCAGTGCGCCCACCTTGGCGATCAGCTCGTCCAGCGCCGTCCGTCCGGCGGGCGAAAGATTCGCGGCGTCGAAGTTGAACAGCGTGGTGGCGTCGAGGCGGATGGCGGCCAGCACCTTCTCCGGGGGCGGTACCGCGGGTGCCGCCTCTTCCAGCGCTGCGACTTCGCTGCGTATGGGCTCCTCGTTTTGCGCCAGGGCCGGATGGCACTCCGGGGCGGGTTTTTGTGCCGACCACTCGCTGGTGATCAGGCAACCGCCGCTTCCGGTATGGATGTAGCCTCCGTCATCCGCGGTGACGTAGCCCGGTACGGCGGCCAGCGCGCCGGAGGCAGCGAAGCCGCTGACGGCCGCCATGCTCAGCAGGGCAACCAGGGGGGTGCTGCGGTGTTTGGTGCTCATTATCCAGTCCTCCTTGTCTATGTGGGGACAGCCGGGGGTATTGGGGGGTGAGCAGCTTCTGTGCCACGCAACGAATATCTATTGGCATCAATGGGTTAGTATCGAAGCGAGAGTTGGGCGCCTGGCCAGATGCGGGTTGGGCGTTACCGGAGGACGACACCCTGTGCGGATTTTCCCGATAAGCCGTTGAGATGCGGGAGTTTTGGGGTGTCGCCGCACGGGGACAAAAGGCTTAATCAGATGGTTGACGCTGGGTTGCGATACCCGATGGGTCGGTTGAGGGAGCGGGAGCCGAACGGGTGAGTTGCTGCCGATTCGGAGATCCGCGTCGCGATCTTTCGAAACCCTGATCTCCCGTTCCCACCCCGACGGGTAGACGCCGGCGTTGGAGTTGTGGTTCGCGGGTAGAGGTGAATCGACATGCTCGCCGCGGGTCGAACGCGACGGCGCCGCCCGCAGGGCGATGTCGCTTCGTGGAGACGCCGGGGGTGACCGCACGCCCTGGGTGGCGAATTCCTAAGCGGGACGGTTCAGCGGCCGTCGCGGAACAGGCCTGGCTCCAGGTGGTGGCGGCGCAGCAGTTTGTAGAATTCGGTGCGATTGCGTTGCGCCAGACGTGCTGCCTGGGCGACGTTGCCGTCGGTGATCTGCAGCAGCCGCACCAAGTAGCCATGTTCGAAGCGGTCGCGGGCCGTGGCCAGCGGCAACAGCTCGTCCGGCTTGTCGCGCAGCGCCTTGCGCACCAGTTGCTCGGTGATCAGGGGGGTGGTCGAGAGCACTACGCACTGTTCCACGACGTTGCGCAACTGGCGGACGTTGCCGGGCCAGGCGGCGCTGACCAGCGTCTCCATGGCTTCGGTGGTGAAGCCGCGGATGCGCTTGCGGCTATGCTGGGTCTGCTCGGTGAGAAAGCGGTTGGCGAGCAGCGGGATGTCCTCGCGCCGCTCACGCAGCGGGGGCATCTCCAGCATCACCACGTTGAGCCGGTAGTAGAGATCTTCGCGAAACTCCTGTTCCGCCACCGCCTGCTCCAGGTTGCGGTGGGTGGCCGAGATCACGCGCACGTCCACGGCCACCGAATCGGTGGAGCCTACCGGCCTCACCTCGGCGCTCTGCAGCGTGCGTAGCAGTTTGGCCTGCAGCGCCGACGGCATGTCGCCGATCTCGTCCAGAAACAGGATGCCTTTGTGCGCGGCGCGGAACAGGCCGGCATGGTCGCGTGTGGCGCCGGTGAAGGAGCCGCGCGCGTGGCCGAACAGTTCGGATTCCAACAACTGTTCGGGAATGGCGCTGCAATTGACGCCGATGAACGGGTGGCGCGCGCGGGAGCTGGCGCGATGGATGGCGCGCGCCAGCAGCTCTTTGCCGGTGCCGCTTTCGCCCTGGATCAGCACGCTGGATTCGCTGTGCGCCACCAGCTTTGCCTCCTGCAGCAGGCCCTCCATGGCGGCACTGCGAAAGCGCAGTGCGTCGGCCCACGCCAGTTCGCCGTTGCCGGATCCGCCGTCGGTGACACCGCTCACCTGTACGGCGCTACGGATGCGTGTCAGCAAATCCTGGCTGTCAAAGGGCTTGGTGACGTAACCGAATACCCCGCGCTGGGTGGCGTGCACCGCATCGGGGATGGTGCCATGCGCGGTGAGGATGATGACCGGCAGCGTGGGGTTGCGTTCGTGAATCGCTTCGAACAGCGCCATACCGTCCATGCCGTCCATGCGTAGATCGGTGACCACCACTTGGGGGCGGAAGGTCTCCAACAGGCCGAGGGCCTGGCGTCCCTCCTCGGCGGTGTGGACGTCGAAACCGGCGGCGCCGAGACGGATGGTGAGCAGGCGCAGCAGCCCGGTGTCGTCGTCCACAATCAGTACGCGCGGTAAGTGGCTCATGGTGTGGGTTCCCTGGAAAAGTCAGCGTAGCGGGACCTTGTCGTTGCCGTCTTTGTCGGTCATGCGGCGTTCGATGGCCTTGAGGGCTTCGAGTTTGTGTTCGAGTTCGATGCGAGCCCGCCGCTCCCGTTCCAATTCGCTGCGGGTCTGCCGTTCTTGATCGATGACGGTGTGCAGGCGCTCCTTGTCCTCTACCATTCCCAGTTGCAGGCGCGCGAAATCAATCATGGCGGCGGGCTTGCTTTTGCCCTCCGCGAGATAGGCATCGAGCAGCGCCCGGGCGCGTACCAGCGCGTAGGGAACCAGCCGGTCGGAGTGATACAGCACGACCGCCAAATGCAGTGCGGCGTCGGGTGAGGCCCCTTCCGCCGCCTTCGTCTCCCACTCGCGCACCAGCGCCCGGCGGTTGGCATCGGGCAGAGTACGCAGGCGGTTGGAAAACTGCATCATGGCCGTCACCGCCTCATCCGCCGCCAGGGGTGGGGACGAAGTCGTGGAGGGCGTCGTCGCCGTCCATCCCGCGCAGCCCGCCAGCATCCCCAACAGTACGCTCAGCGCCAGTGCGCTCCGCATTGATCTCGTGCGCCGCGGACTCGGTGTGGGCCAACGGCAGGCAGACCCGCAGGTGCGCGCCTTGCTGGCAATCAAGGACATCGATAGTTCCTTCCTGCAATCGGACGAATTCCCTTGCGATGGACAGGCCGAGACCGCTGCCTTTGACGTGCCCCTCATATCTTGCGCTTCCCTGGTAGAAGGCTTCGAAAACGCGATCTCGCTCCTCGCTGCCGATACCCGGCCCGTAGTCCCTTACGTCCAACACTGCCCACGGAACGCTTTCGGTCAGGGTTAGGTGGATGGGTGAGTCGGGAGGCGAGTATTTGATCGCGTTGGAGATCAGATTGCCGATGACGGCTTTGAGTTTCATGCGGTCACCCATCACAACTATAGGCGCGAGTTCCGCCTCCAGCGACAGCCGCTTGGCGTGGGCCACCAGGCGCTGATCGGCCAGTACCTCGCCGATCAGCCGGGCCAGCGCCACCGGCTGGCGCTCGACGTGAAGCGAGGCCGTCTGGGCGACGCTGAAGTGCAGCAGATCCTCGATCATGCGCTGCAGCTGCATGCTGTTGTCGCACAGCAGTTGCACGATCTCCTGCTGCTCGGGGTTGAGGGGGCCGGCGATCTGTTCGCCCAACAGCTGGGTCCCCTCGCGCAGGGTCGTCAGCGGCGTCTTGAGCTCGTGGGAGATGTTCTGCAGGAACAGCGCCTTTTGGCCTTCCAGCTCCTGCAGTCTTCTGCGCATCCACTCCAATTGTTCGCCCAGCGTTTGCAAGTCACTGGGGCCGCGTACCGCCACCGCCTCGTCGAAGCGCCCGGCCCCGAGCCGGTGGATGGCGCTGTTGAGCGTGCGCAGTGGGCGCACGATGAGGAACGCGAACAGCGCGGCGAGGGCGATGGCGAGGGGGATCAGCGCGGCGGTTTCCCATACCAGGAGCTGGTAGACGCGGTTTGCGCTGCGGTTGAGCTCGACGACGTTGGCCGTCACCCGCTGGCCGCTCTCGCCCAGCACGCCGCGCGCCAGCGAGGTGAGGGCGGCGAACTCCTGGGGCTCGAATGCCGTGGCCGCGTCGGCGGGGGTGCGCTGCGTCAGGCGCCGGTAGAGGTTGCCTTCCAGGTTCTCCAGTTCGTTGAGCAGCGATCGCTGTATGTTGGTCAGATCGAGCTGCCGCATCGCCGCCAGGGTCTCGCGGAATTGCGCGCGCCGCTGCAGGTAGACGTCGAGCAGCGCCCGGTCCTCCAACACCAGGTACTGGCGACCGTTGCGCTCCATGGCCGAGGCCTGCTCCAGCAGTACCCGGCTCTCCTGGACCAGATCGGCCGCGCGGACGATGGCCTGCTGGCCGGTTTGGCTCAGGTCGCGGACGAAGACCACGGTGACGATGAGCGCCGCGAGCAGCGGTACCGTGACCCCGCCGAATCCGATCAGTACCAGCTGCAGGATTGAGCGCGGTCGCAGCACGAGGGTTTACCAGGGGACGGTGATGGGCGCTGTTAAGAATAGTCTGAATGACGATCGATTTTCGCCTTCGCCCGGGCAGGGGCTGCGATTTCGGTGCGTTTCGGGGGGTGGATCAATCCGAAAACCCCGATGCGGCGGGGCAGGGCCCGCCGCATCGGGTGCTGCGAACGACTACTGCTTCTTCATCTCCATCGTTTCGAAGGCACTGAATTCGGCACGGTCGACGACACCGTCCTGGTTGCTGTCCGCCTTGTCCCACGCGTCTGCCAGGGCCGGGTCGGATTCCGCTTCCTGAGCGCTGATCGTGCCGTTGCCGTCCTGATCAAGCGTTTGGAAGGTGGGCTGCTCGGCTGCCAGGGCCGCGCCGCCGAAGAATGCGCTAATGACGAGAGCGATCAACCATTTGTTCATGGGGGTAACCTCCATTGTTTGTGAGAGTGAGGACACGGCGTGTCTCCGCCTGCTTAGGGCAGCTTCCGTGCCATTCGATTAATTTTCCATAAAATCATTGGGTTGTGGGTAGGCCTAGGGGAGGCGTGGGGAAATTGCTGCGGGTTTCCGTCGCCACTAGGCGACAGGGCGTAGGAGCTCGGGGGCGAAGTGTTTGATCGTCGAGGGTTTCAGCCTGTCGTCCGCCAGCGACATTGCCGTAGACGTGCGCCGCACAATGTGGGCGGATGCGTCACTGCCGTCCTGAGTATCCAAGGTGGGGCGATGCGAGCGCCGACAAGCCTGTAAGGCAATTCCTCAAAAACTGTATGGCCCGGATGCTGCATGAGTTCCCGTGGCGTCGTCAATTTGGCACGTCATGGCGGGGGCGGTGGGCGCCGATCCCCGTGCCGGCGAGGTTTGCCGGGGTTGCCAGGAGATTGAGCGGTGATTCATTGCCGGTCCAAATGCGTCACTTTTGGTCTCCTCATGACAGCGCAGCGGGTTGCGCGGTAGGGCGCAGCGCCTGCAGCCGGCAAAGCGAGGTGTAGCCGTGCGGATATCAACGAGTTTCTGGGCAGGGGTGTGCGCTGGCCTGTTGCTGGCCGGATCGTCCGTACGAGCCGACGAATTCGACACCACGGTGCCTATGCGCCATGGTGGTGCGGCGACCTATTACGTGGCCGGAGCGTTGGAAGGCGTGGGTGCCATGGAGTTCATGGTCGATACCGGCTCGGGGTATCTCACCATCAACGAGACTACGCTGGAGGCTTTGAAACGCGAAGACCGCGCCCGTTACCTGCGCGATCTGCGCGGTGTGCTGGCCGATGGCAGCGAACTCGTCGTACCGGTGTATCAGCTTGAGACGCTGGTCATCGGCGGGCGTTGTGAGCTGCACAACGTCGAAGCGGCGGTCTTCCCGGGCAAGACCCGTCAGATTCTCGGTTTGAGCGCACTGAAGAAAGCGGCCCCCTTCATCTTCTCATTCGATCCTCCCAACCTGGTATTGAGCAACTGCCCGTCCGGCGCCAAGGTGGCGGAGGTCAAGGGCGGTTGATCCCGGTCCGCTGCGACTGCGGCGGGCGAGTCTATACTCTCCGGGATGCGTCCCCGGGTTCACGCACACCTCACCCATCGGTTTGCAATGCTCTTCGCCCTGGCGCTGGCGGCGGGCGGGCTTGGTTCGGGACGTGCCGAGGAGGCGCCGGCCGCCTGGCTGGAGGTGGTGCGCGACACCCCTTACGTGTTCAGCGCCGGACTCTACGACAATCTTTCGACCATACGCCGTTGGGTGCTGCTGGGTCAGGGGTACTGCGCTGAGCCCAACCGCCACGTACTGTTCGACGTGCGCGGACGCTTTCTCACTTGGTTCGACAATCCCGCCGACACTTCCGCCACCCAGCAGCGCCTCAACGAGGTACGCGAGGCGCTGTATCGGGAGGGGCGCGTGCATCGCTGGATTGGCGGAGCGACGGGCGAGACGGGCTATCCGTTTGCGTTGAGCTGCGATCAGCCTCACGTGGATATCGCCGATGCGCTGGATCGTCTGCTGGGGGTGGATCCGGACGAGCGCGTCTGGGGAACCTGGGACGGCATGACCGCGGGCAGCAGCGACCGGCCGGTGCCGTTGATCGATCTGGTGCTGCAGGTGTTTCGGGTCAAGGCCGAACGCCACGGATTTGCGCCGCCGCCGCGAGTGGTGCGCGATTTTCTTGGGCAGATCATCATCGAAAGCGGGGTGCGCAAGCGCAGCTATTCGACGGCGCGTGCGGTGGGGTTGCTGCAGTTGCGCCCGGAGGTGCTGCAGGATTGTGAGCTGGCCCGCCGCTTTCACCTCCACCGCATGGCGCAGGTGGATTGCGTGGTGCGCCTCTACCAGCAGATCGACCACAATCTGCGACCGCTGTTCGACGCGCGCTTCGCTGCGCTGCCGGCCGCCAAGCGCGAAGCGCTCTATTCACTGCTGTTGGTGCAGGCCTATCACAGCGGCATCGGGCGTATGCAGCAACTGCTCGGTGACGACGACGCGGGCGCTGCTGCGCGCCGACTGGCGGCCGAACAGGAGCGCTTCAGCGCCGAGGATCTCGCCCTGGGGATGATTTTCCACAATATGGGGCGAATCGATCTGGGCCTTTCGTCGCTCTACTACCTGGTGGACGTGGCCATCGCCGGCGATGCCGTGTGTCGCGCGGCACCGCAGGCGTGTGCGCAAGACGTATCTCGGGCCGCGACCGGTGTAACAAACCCCGTTTTGGTCCGGTCCGATCCATAGGAGCCGCCGCGATGTGCCGCAAGTCGTGTGTTTCGTGGGCGAATTACTGTAGTCTTGCAGTCCATTTTTCGGCGCCGCGAAGGCGTGGAGTACAGGGGAACAGGATGACGATCAAACATCGATTCTTCCGCCAGGGCATTCTGGCGGCGTTGCTGCTGGGAGTCGGCGCGCCGGTGCTCGCCGCGGACAACGATCCCGCGGCGGCGGACGAGGCGCTGGTTCAGCGCATCAAGGAGGCGGTCATCAAGGAGCTGCGCGAAAGCGGAGCCCTCGATCAGCAGATCGATCAAGGCATACAGCGCTTCATCGTTCGCCAGCAGGCGGCGCGCCAGGCCGAAGAGCAGCGTCAGGCGCACAAGGCGGACGAACTGGCCAAAAACGTGCGTCCGGTCTCCAAGGAGCGTGATCACATTCTCGGTAACCCCGATGCCGAGGTTTCTATCATCGAGTACTCGGATTTCGAATGTCCCTACTGCAAGCGTTTCCATGAGACGGCGCACGAGCTGATAAAGGCGTTCGACGGACGTGTGAATTGGGTGTACCGCCACTTCCCGCTGGCGTTCCACAATCCGGCGGCGCAGCATGAGGCCGAGGCGAGCGAATGCGCCGCGGAGTTGGGCGGCAACGAGGCATTCTGGAAGTTTGCCGACCAGGTTTATGCACACACCCCCTCCAACGGCAAAGGGGTCACCGACGCACAGATGGCGGCGTTTGCCGAGAACGCGGGGGTGGACAAGACGAAGTTCGCCGCCTGCGTGAAGAGCGGCCGTCACGCCGCGCTGGTGAAACAGGATCTGGAAGAGGGTGCCAGCGTGGGTATTACCGGCACGCCGGGCAATATCCTACGCAACAACAAGAGCGGCGCAGTGCTGTCGCGCGCCGGGGCGCGGCCTTTCGAGATGTTCAAGGCCGATTTGGACAATCTGTTGAACAACACGAACTAGGCATTGCATGGAAATTTCAGGCGTTGGCGTATTGACCGCGTTCGCGGCCGGTATCATCTCGTTTCTCTCGCCCTGCGTATTGCCGCTGGTACCGGGGTATCTCTCGTTCATGGCGGATCAGTCGCTGGACGACGTGGAGCGGCGGCTGTTTTCCCGCGAGCGCCTGGCCATCCTCGGCATCGCCTGCTGCTTCGTGCTGGGGTTTTCGCTGGTCTTCATCCTGCTCGGTGCCGGCGCTACCGCGATGGGGGGGCTGCTCGCCAAGTACCGCTACGAGACCAACATCATCGGCGGCATCATCATCATCGTGTTCGGTGTGTTCATGACTGGGCTGATCAAGCTCAATTGGCTGCAGCGCGAGTTCCGCTACCACGGGGGGATCGCCAAGGGCAGCCGTGCCGTGTCGGCGTTCCTGCTGGGTCTGGCGTTCGCCTTCGGCTGGACCCCCTGCATCGGTCCCATTCTGGGGGCCATCCTCACGGTGAGCGCCACCTCCGATAGCGGCGGCGTCGCCCTGCTGGCCATCTACTCGCTGGGACTGGGGGTGCCGTTCATCGTCGCGGCGCTGTTTACCGACTGGTCGCTGCATCATCTGCGCAAGGCGCGCCGGGTGGGTCCGTGGCTGCATCGCGTGGCCGGCGTGCTGCTCATCGTGATGGGCGTGGCCATGATCACCGGCTACCTCAGCACCTTCTCCTTCTGGCTGTTGGAGACCTTCCCCTGGCTCGGCGGCGTCGGTTGATTTACCGCTGATTTCGCGCTGAGCGGCGCGAGCGCCGGTCGCGGCGCAGCGATGTGAAGCCGATCATCATCCCCTACACTGTTCTTGAGGAGTGCACCGTCCGAGGCAGCGTGGCGCATTCAGTCGAACCGTAAGGGGAGAGCGAGAACCGTGTTCTCCGTCATCGGCGGGTGTTGGTTTGTGTCCAAGAACGAGCTTTCGGCGGCAGGCGTGTCCGTAACGCGATGCAACGGCGCAGAGCTTCTGGAACAAGATCGGCTTGATGGCTTCCGCCGGGCTTTATTGTTGCGAAGGTGGTGGTGACCCATGCCGGCCCGTTCAGGCGTGATTCTCCAACCGGGAGGTCTCTCGGGGCGCCCGCTGCTGTTTGGTGAAGTGCTCTGCGAGGAGTTCATGGATGGACGTTCGCAGTTGGGCGGCGCTGCGTTCAACGTTGCCCGGCATCTGCACAGTTGGGGACTCGACCCGTTGCTGGTCAGCCGCGTGGGGGAAGATGAGCAGGGTCATGCGACGCTGGAATGCATGCTCGAACACGGTCTCGATACCGAAGGCATCCAGCGCGACGGCTCCCTCCCCACGGGTCGTGCCCGCGTGTCGTTGCTCGACGATGAGCCGCTGGTGTCCCTGCCGCCTGAACAGGCGTACGACTACATCGACGGAGGGGCGCTTCCCGCCGTGCCCGATGGGACGTTTGCGTTGCTCTATCACGGTTCGCTGGTGGCGCGTCAGGCTTCCAGCGCCGCAGCGTTGGAGCAGTTGCGGGAATCGGGATTGCCGGTCTTCGTCGATCTCAATCTGCGCACTCCCTGGTGGGAGCCCGAGCGCGTCGAATCGCTGCTCGGCGGTGCGCGCTGGCTGAAGCTCAACGCTGCCGAAATGACCGCGTTGACCGAACAGCCCGCGCGTGACGGCGAGGCGCTGCTGCGTGGTGCGGCCACGCTCTGCAACCGCTATGGTGTGCAAACGGTGATCGTCACCCGCGGCGTCGACGGCGTCGACGGCGCGGTGGCAGTGACCGCCGACGGTGCGGTGGTGGGCAAGGCGCAACCGGTCGGTGCATTCGTCGACTCGATGGGCTCGGGCGACGCCTTCAGCGCGGTGACGCTGTTGGGGATCGTGCGCGGCTGGTCGCTGGAGACTACCCTGCGCCGGGCAACGGAGTTTGCGGCCGCTGTGTGCGAAGTGCACGGCGCCATTCCCAAGGATGAGACACTCTATCGACGCATATTGGAGTCATGGCAGAGCAGAAAACCGAAGGTGGCAAATACTTCCTGTTGATCAGCGTGCACGGCTTGCTGCGCGGTCACGACATGGAGCTGGGCCGCGACGCCGACACCGGCGGGCAGATCAAATACGTGGTGGAACTCGCCCGTGCGCTGGGTGCGGACCCGCGCATCGACCGGGTGGATCTTCTGACGCGCCAGGTGCACGACAAACGGGTGTCGCCCGACTACGCCGCGCCCGACGAGGAACTCGCGCCTGGGGTGCGTATCGTGCGCCTGCCGTGCGGCCCGCGCCGCTACCTGCGCAAGGAGACGCTGTGGCCCTACCTCGACAGCTTTGTCGACCGCGTGACGCAATACATCTCTGCTGGTGGCCGTATCCCCGACATCATCCACAGCCACTATGCCGACGCGGGCTACGTGGGCACCCGCTTGGCCGCCCTGCTGGGCGTACCGCTGGTGCACACCGGCCATTCGCTGGGGCGCGTCAAACGCCAACGCCTCGAAGAGAACGGTGCGGATGCTGCGGTGCTGGAGAGAGAGTACAACCTGACGCTGCGCATCGATGCCGAGGAGCAGACCCTCGATGCGGCGGATTTGGTGGTGGCGAGCACCGCTCAGGAGGTCGACGAGCAGTACGCGTTGTACGACAAATACAATCCGCGCCGCATGGCCGTCATACCGCCGGGCATCGAACTGAGCCGCTTTCATCCGCCGCGGCGCGTATTCCACCGCCCCCCGATACTGCACGAGCTGGAGCGCTTTTTGCGCGAACCACGCAAGCCCATGATACTGGCCCTGTCGCGCGCCGACGAACGCAAGAACATCGCCGCGCTGGTGCAGGCCTATGGCGAGCATCCTACGTTGCGCGAGATCGCCAACCTGGTGGTGATCGCCGGCAACCGCGGCGATCTGGCGACTTTGGAGCGCGGAGCGCGGCAGGTGATCAATGACTTGCTGATCGCCATCGATCGCTATGACCTCTACGGCAACGTGGCGTATCCGAAACGGCATCATCCCGACGACGTGCCGGACCTGTATCGCGTGGCTGCCCATACCCGTGGTGTGTTCGTCAATCCGGCGTTGACCGAACCGTTCGGGCTCACCTTGGTTGAGGCCGCGGCCAGCGGCCTGCCGGTACTCGCCACGGCGGATGGGGGCCCGCGTGACATCATCGGCCACTGCCATAACGGCGTGTTGATCGATCCGCTCGATATACCCGCCATGGGCCGGGCACTGCATCACGCGCTCAGCGATCGCGGATTGTGGCGGCGGCGCGCGGCGCGCGGGTTGCGCGGCGTGCATCGCCACTACTCCTGGCAGGGGCACGTGGAGCGTTACCTGAAGAGCATCGACCGGATGATCACCAAACCGGCGCGCCGGCGTGCGCCGCTGACCACCCGCAGCCGCCTTCCCGAGGTCGACCGTTTGCTGGTGTGCGATATCGACAATACGTTGATCGGCGATGCGGAAGGTTTGCGCGAGCTGATACGACGCCTGCACGACGCCGATTGTCAGATCGGCTTTGCCATTGCCACCGGGCGTCGCCTCGACAGTGCGCGCAAGGTGCTGCGCGAGTGGCGGGTGCCGACGCCGGACATCCTGGTGACCGCCGTCGGCAGCGAGATCTACTACGGCCACTGGATGGTTGCAGATGAAACCTGGAGCGCGCAGATCGATTACCGCTGGAATCGCGCCGCTTTGCTGCATGCCATGGAGGAGTTTCCAGGTCTGAGGTTGCAGGCCAAGAGCGAACAGCGGCGCCACAAAATTTCCTATCATGTCGATCCCGACATCATGCCGTCGGTGCGCGATGTCCAGCGCCATTTGCGCCAGCGCGATCTGCACGCCAACGTGATTTTTTCGCACCAGGCCTATCTCGATCTGCTGCCGCTGCGCGCCTCCAAAGGATCGGCGCTACGCTACCTGTCCATGAAATGGAATCTGCCGCCCGAACGCATTCTGGTGGCCGGCGACTCGGGCAACGATGAGGAGATGCTGCGTGGCGACATGTTGGGTGTGGTGGTGGGGAACTACAGTAAAGAGTTGGAGAAGCTGCGCGGGCAGCCGCGGCTGCTGTTCTCCCAACGGCCTTGTGCGTGGGGCGTTGTCGATGCGTTGGACTACTTCGACTTCCTCCGTGGTGTTGAGACCCACGATGAGGAGGAGTAGGGTGGACTGGCGTGCCGTAACCACAGGGCAATCCCCGATTGACGGAGAACGTCGGTGATCGAGACGTTAGACGATTTTTTGGTCGAACATCGCGACCAACTGTATCTGGTCCTGCGTCACTACCTGAGTCTGCAAAAGACGCTATTGCTGCGTTCGGAACTGTGGGACGAATTTGAACGTTTCTGCCGCGAGGCGGGGCAGGAAGCGTTACTCAAGTCGCCCCTGGGCAAGACGATACACGCCACTCAGGAGGCGATGGTGGATGCGCCCTGGGTCTACATCGCCGTGCGTCCCTCGGTGGCGCGATGGCGGTATCTGCGCTTCCACGTCGAACATTCTCACCACGAGAACATATCGGTCAGCGAGTTCCTGCGCTTCAAGGAGCGCATGGTCAACGGTGGTGACCAGGAGCAGGACTGGGTGCTGGAGGTCGATCTCGGTCCCTTCAACCGCGAGTTTTCCAAGCTGCAGGAGTCACGCTCCATCGGCCGCGGCGTCGAATTCCTCAACCGCCGTCTTTCCAGCCAGCTCTTCCAGGCGCTGGGCAACGGTGATCGCAAGCTGTTGGAGTTTTTGCGCGTACACCAGCACCAAGGCCGCCAGTTGATGCTCAACGTGCGTATTACCGAGGTGGACGAGTTGCGCCGTGCCTTGCGTCGTGCCGAGGAGTATCTGGACGGCCACCCCGACGATGAAACCTGGGAGCAGGTGGGTCACACGCTGCAATACCTGGGATTCGAACCCGGCTGGGGGCGCGACGTGGCACGCATGCGCGAATCGCTGGGGTTACTCAGCGATATCCTGGAAGCGCCGGAACCGGGCGCGCTGGAGCGGTTCCTGAGCCGCATTCCCATGATCTTCTCCATCGCCATCCTCTCCCCCCACGGCTACTTCGGGCAGGCCAACGTGCTTGGCCTGCCGGACACCGGGGGGCAGGTGGTCTACATCCTCGACCAGGTGCGGGCGCTGGAACGTGAGATGCGCAGTCGCTTGTGGGAGCAGGGGCTGGAGATCGAACCGCGCATCCTGGTCATCACGCGCCTCATCCCCGAGGCGGGCAATACCACCTGCGATCAGCGCTTGGAGCCCATCATCGGAACCGAGAGCGCCAACATCCTGCGTGTGCCGTTTCGCAGCGATAGCGGCGAGGTGATTCCCCATTGGATCTCGCGCTTTCACGTCTGGCCGTACCTGGAGCGTTTCACCGCCGACGCGGAGCGTGAGCTCCTCGCCGAGTTGGGCGGCCGGCCGGACCTCATCATCGGCAACTATTCCGACGGTAATCTGGTGGCGACGCTGCTGTCGCAGCGTCTCAAGGTGACCCAATGCAACATTGCCCACGCGCTGGAGAAGACCAAGTATCTCTACTCCGATCTCTATTGGCGCGACAACGAAACCAGCTACCATTTCGCCTGCCAGTTCACCGCCGATCTCATCGCCATGAACGCGGCCGATTTCATCATCACCAGCACCTTCCAGGAAATCGCCGGGCGTCAGGACAGCGTCGGCCAGTACGAGAGCTACGCCGCGTTCACCATGCCGGGGCTGTACCGTGTGGTGAACGGCGTCGATCTGTTTGACCCCAAGTTCAACATCGTCTCGCCCGGTGCCGATGCCGAGATCTATTTCCCCTACAGCGAAGCGGGGCGACGCCTGACCGGCGTGCACGGCGAGATCGAGCGGCTGTTGTTCGCGACCGACTTTCCCCACGCCCGCGGCGAACTCGTCGATGCCGGCAAGCCGCTGCTGTTCACCATGGCGCGTCTGGATACCATCAAGAACATCACGGGGCTGGTGGAATGGTACGGGCAGAACGAGTCGTTGCGCGAGCTCGCCAATCTGCTGGTGATCGCCGGTCACGTGGATATTTCCCATTCGTCGGACGAAGAGGAGCGTGCCCAGATCGCGCGCATGCATCAGTTGATGGACGAATACGGTCTCGATGGTCAGGTGCGTTGGCTGGGGGTGCATCTGGAGAAGAAGCTGGCCGGCGAACTCTACCGCTACATCGCCGATTTGCGCGGCGCGTTCGTCCAGCCGGCCATGTTCGAAGCCTTCGGACTCACGGTGATCGAGGCCATGGGCTCGGGGCTGCCCACCTTCGCCACCTGTTACGGCGGGCCTTTGGAAATCATCGAAAACGGAGTTTCCGGTTTTCACATCGATCCCAACCACGGCGCGGAGAGCAGCGCAACGCTGACCCACTTCTTCCAGCGCTGTCAGAGCGAAAGCGGGTACTGGGAGCACATCAGCCGCGGCGCCGTCGAGCGGGTGGCGGCGCGCTACACTTGGCAGCTCTACGCCGAGCGGCTGATGACCCTGTCACGCGTCTACGGCTTCTGGAAATACGTCACCAACCTGGAACGCGACGAGACCCGACGCTACCTGGAGATGTTCTACGGCTTGCAGTACCGTTCGCTGGCGCAGTTCGACGCCGGCTAGCAAGACGCCGCTGCGCCGCCCTACGCGACCGTCTTAACCTCCGTTTAAGGTTCGCGTTTTAAGGTTCAGCATCACCGCCCGTCGCGGTGGGGCTGTAACCATGACCGACGATCCTCGCCTGAAAACACGCGCCCTGATCTGGGATCTGCCCACCCGGCTGTTCCATTGGCTGCTGGTGGGCGGGTTCGTTGTGGTGTCGCTCACCGCAGCCAACGATGAGCGGATGTCGCTGCATCTGGTGGCCGGCTACCTGATCGGCGTGCTGGTGCTGTTTCGTGTGCTGTGGGGATTCGTTGGCGGCGACTATTCGCGCTTCCGCCGCTTCTGGTACCCGTGGCGCGAGGTGAGGGCACACCTGCGCGCGGTGGCGGGCGGCCGCGCTGTGCACCACCTCGGGCACAACCCCGCTGGCGGCTGGATGATCTATCTGCTGCTGGCGGGCAACCTGGTGCTGGCGGTCTCCGGAACGCTGCTGTTGGGCGGTGAGGAGCAGCATGGGTTGGCGGGTGCGCTTGGACCCGCAGCCGGCGCCGTGGCGCGCGAGCTGCACGCCGTGCTGGGTTACGGCCTGATGGCGTTGATTCCTCTGCACGTCGCCGGGGTTGTCGTTGAGAGCCGCCTGGGGGGCGAAAACCTGGTTGCCGCCATGATCAGCGGCTACAAGTCGACACCCAAGCCGGCGTTGTCGGTGCGACCCGCGGCCGGTGTGGCGGTCGGGCTGCTGATCGTGGTCGCGGGTTATTTCGCAGCCGCGACGGTCTGGTATCGCGCCGGCGAATCGGAGGGTGGGGTTTTTCGCGGACCGTCGCTGCCCCAGTCGGCGCTGTGGAACGACACCTGCGGCGAATGTCACCTCGCTTTCCACCCCAGCCTGTTGCCACGCCGCTCCTGGGAGCGCCTGCTGGGCAATAGTGCCGACCACTTTGGCGAGGATTTGGCGCTGGACGCACAGGATCTGGCCGAGCTGCGCCGCTTCGCCGTGGCCAACAGCGCCGAAACAGGAGCCAGCGAACCGGCGCGCAAGATCTTGCGCAGCCTGGGCCCCGACCAGCGTCCGCTGCGTATCACCGAAACGCCCTACTGGCGGCGCAAGCACGAAGGGATAGATGCCGCCGTGTGGAAGCGCGACTCCGTCGGCGGCCCGATGAATTGCGGGGCCTGCCACAGCGACGCACGCCAGGGCTGGTTCGAGGACGACGCCATGCAGATACCTACTGCAGAATCGAATGCCAACTCTTCCAAGTGAAAGGAGCCCCTCCATGTCAACGACGCTACGTATCCTGCTGCTGTTGGGTTTGGCCGCGGCCTACCCTGGCGCCCAAGCCCAGGGCATCGACGGTTTGATCCAGCAGCTGCAGTCGCAGGCCGCCCAACCCTTTTCCGCCGAGCGCGGCGCCGCGTTCTGGCGCACGTCCCATCCCGCACCCGACGGCGGCCAGGCGCGCTCCTGTTCCCTGTGCCACAGCGACGATCTGACCCGCGTCGGCGAACACGTCAGTACCCACAAGCGGATTGAGCCACTGGCGCCGGCGGTCAATCCCAAACGGCTGAGCGACGAAGGCAAGGTGAAGAAGTGGCTGCTGCGCAACTGCAAGTGGGTGCTGGGGCGTGAATGCAGTGCCCAGGAAAAGGGCGATGTGCTGAGCTTCATCCGCCAGTTCAAGGCGCCGTAATCCCGATCCCAACCTGAGAGGAAGAACGTCATGCGACATCTGCAACGATTTGGTGCCGCCGCCTTGTTGGCGGTGGGTCTCGTGCTGCCTGTACCAGGGGCCTGGGCGGCCGCGCCGCAACAGACCTATTCCAGCGAGTGCGGCAGCTGCCACATTCCCTATCCCGCGGCGTTTCTGCCCAG
This sequence comes from Gammaproteobacteria bacterium, assembly GCA_050287605.1. GTDB lineage: Bacteria > Pseudomonadota > Gammaproteobacteria > QQUJ01 > QQUJ01 > QQUJ01. Next base: position 55,874 of record JBNKCG010000025.1, read on the forward strand.
TGCCTCGTGGGACCAACTGCTCGGTCACCTCGACAAGCACTTCGGCGACAACGCCGAATTGTCGAAGGAGACCCGCGCGCAAATCGCCGGGTACCTCGACACGCACAGCTACGACAACAGTCGCATTCATCAGCGCTACGGGAGCCGATTCGACACCCCCGGGATGCCGTTGCGGGTGAGCGAGACGCGTCTGTTCCAGGCCATGCACCATGAGGTTTCCGACCGTTGGGTGAGCTCCAACCCCAAGGTGAAGAGCTTCTCCCATTGTGATGCCTGTCATGCGGGTGCGGCGCAGGGTAATTTCGACGAGGACGAGGTGCGCATTCCGCGCTGAACAGGGCGAGAACTTTCGGCGTACGGGCGGGTCCCAACGCCATGGATTTCGAGCAGCCGACTGTCCCCGCCACCGCGCCGGCGTGTGCCGAATGCGGTAGTGCGGCCGGCAATCGCCAGTACGGCAAGGTTCGTGAACGCCATACCTGCGAGCATTGCCTGCTGGATTCACGCAAACGCCAAGGTGGATTGGGGGACGACCCCTACGAGCAGTTCGTCGAGTCCCTGGCAGAGGCGTTGGATCTGCGCGAGCGCGAAACCGGCCTGCACTCCAAGCGCGTCGCCTCGCACACGCTGCTGCTGGCGCGCCACTTCTATCGCGAGCCCGGTGCCCTGCGCGAGATCTACTGGGGTAGCCTGCTGCACGACATCGGCAAGATTGGCGTGCCCGATGCCATCCTGCTCAAAGCCGATCGGCTGAGCGATGAGGAGTGGCACATCATGCGCCAGCATCCCCGCGACGGGTTCCTGATCCTGGAAAAGCTGCCCTTTCTCGCCATGGCGGCGGACGTGGTGCTGTGCCACGAGGAGCGCTACGACGGGTCCGGGTATCCGGGCGGCTTGAAGGGCGATGCCATCCCGCTGCCGGCGCGCCTGTTCGCCGTGATCGACACCCTGGATGCGATGACCTTCGACCGTCCCTACCGCAAGGCGATGGAATTCGACAGCGCCAAGGAGGAAATCGTGCGCCTGTCGGGCAGCCAGTTCGATCCGCGCGCGGTGGAGGCGTTTCTGCGCGAGGAATCAGCGCTGCGCGAGATGACCGCGTTGGACTACCCGACTCCCGGCTAGCGTCACCACGCGGTCCAGCGATGCGGCTGCGGGATTGCCCTCAGCGATTCCCCCCGGCATGACGGCGCAGGAACTCCAGCCGTTGCGCCGGAGTGGCTTGCTGCCATCGCTGGCGCAACTGCTGGCGGCGTTCCGCCGGCAGGCTGCGATACCACTGATAGCGTTTGCGCACCCGCTCGCGCTGTTGCGGCGAAAGCGCCAGATACTGCTGGAAACGCTTGCGCAGCTGTTCGCGGCGCTCGGGCGGCAGACTCTTCCAGCGGGTGAAACGTTCGCGCATGCGTTCCTTCTGCTCCGGAGTGAGTGCGGCCCAGCGCCGCGCCCCCTCGCGCAGCCGTTCCTGGCGTTCGGTGGGTAGTTGATCCCAGCGCGCGGCGAGCGGTGCCAACACGCTGCGTTCCTGCGCCGAGAGACTGTCCCACGCCACCCCCGCCCACGCGGGCAGACTGGACAGTGCCAGCAGCGCGGCCAACAGCAAGCGAGTCATCATTGGTGTTCCTCCTCGGTGGACTCCTCCGGCACAGCGGCGACGTCCAGTTCAAACGGGTCGAGCCAGCCGCCGTCGTCGGTGGCGAAGGTGGCGATGAATTCCAGCAGTTCCGCGTCGGGCGGCGTCTCCGGCGGTTCGTCGGCACGGGCAGGGGCCGGCGCCGCGAACAGCAGCGCGAGCAGCAGGGCCTGGGGCAGACGCTCAGCCGGCATCGCTCTGCTCATCCAGCCAGATGGCGAAGTCGAGGTCTTCCATGAGCTCGATGCTCTCGTCGCCCAGCAGCAGTTCCATATCCAACTCAGCGACGCCGGCGTCGGGCGGTGCCGGCGGCGCGGTGGCGTACCAGACGGCGACCGCCAGTACCGCCGCTGCAACACCTCCCGCGGGGAGCAGCCAGGGCAGCGCGGTCCGCGGCGGTTTACGTGCCGCGGCGGCCAGTGCCCGATGGCGCGCCTGGGTCAGTTTGGAGCGCACCTCGGCCGGCAGGTTGTCGACGCTGTCGTCGAGGGCGCTGCGGATGCGTCCTTCCCATTCGGGACGTTGCTCGCTCATGGTGTCGGCTCCTCCAGTTGTCGGCGCAGCGCCGCGGTGGCCCTTGAGTAGTGCGTCTTCACGCTCCCTTCGGAGCAACCCATGGCCGCCGCGGTCTGCCGGGTATCCAGCCCTTCCCAGGCGCGCAGCAGGAAAGCCTGCTGCTGGCGCCAGGGAAGCGTGCGCAGCGCCCGGTCGATGGCCTCGGCGGTGGCGCGACGCTCGATGAGGCGCGCCGGGTCGGGGTCGCTGGGATCGGCGATCGCCTCCAGCGGGTCCCCGGTCTCATCGTCGGGATCGTCTCGGCGCCGCTCCAGCCAGCCGAGCCAGCGCCTGCGGGCCGCACGGCGACGGTGCCAGTCGCGTATCCCGTTTTCCAGGATGCGGTAGAACAGCGGCTTCCACTCCTGCTCGGGCCGCCGCGCGTAGCGCCGCACCAGGGCCAGCATCGCCTCCTGGACCAGTTCCAACGCATCGTCGCGATTGCCGGTGGCGAGTTCCGCCACGCGGTAGGCGCGACCTTCGATACCGGCCAGGAAGCGTTCCAGTAGTCGGGTGTGATCCAGCGACTGCTCCCCAGGTTGTGGGTGATACCGCGATCGGCCTGCCGTGGCCCGGGTCAGCGAGAGCGCCAGGTATTGCGGTGCTCGACCCGTTCGGCGCGCCGGTCCATGCGCCGGTCGACCCCGTCGCCGCGGCGATCCCAGCGATTTTCGACGCGATCGCCGCGTCTGTCGAGGCGGTTTTCGATACGATCACCCTTGCGCTCCAGGCGTCCGGCGAAACCGGGTTTACCCGCGTCGGCCGCGCGTTCGGCGGTGCGGTCGAGTCGTTTGTCGACCCGTTCGCCGCCCGCGTCGAGGCGTTGGTTCAGCGCTTCACCGCGCTGATCCATGCGCGCGTTGATACGATTGCCTGCTGCATCCCAGCCGTCGCCCGGCGCGGCGGCGGCCGTGCCGGCCAGCAGGGGGGTAGTCAATAGCGCTGCGACCAGTAAACGGTTTAAGGTGCGTGGTGCGTTCATTGCGGCCTCCTGGTGTAGGGAAGGGGTGTGAAATTCGAACTCCGTCACACTCCCTAACGAGGCTCGCGGAAATCGGTTGACAAGAAGGGAGCCGGTGGTTCCGTAACCCGTCTCCGGCACTAAGTTATACACATTCCGCGTTGCAGCATGGCGTAGGGCCGGGGCGCTTCGGCCGCATTTCGAGGTGTCTTTTATGGGATAAATAATTGATTGATTTTAAAGCGAATTAATATTTGGCTAATTATTTTCCAGTTCAGTCATCTCACTGTAACAACAACACCTGGGGGCGTATCGGAGGGTTTCGTCCACAAAGTTATCCACAAAGTTTGTGGATAACCGAAAAACTCCACGCCCACGAGCCAGTTAGCGAGCAATGATGAGAAGCGACATGGAAATCCGCGCCCTTCGGTGCTGCCCTCGGGGGGAGGAATCGCCGGGGGCGGCCGGGTGAGTGCATCGCCCATCCTCAAAGTGGCGGTGCCCTCGCCGCTGTTCCAGCTCTTCGACTACCGCTACCCGCTGGCCGAGCCGGTGATGCCGGGGGTTAGGGTGCGCATCCCCTTTGGCCGGGGGCGCGCGGTGGGGGTGGTGGTGGAGACCGCAACGCGCAGCGAGGTGGCGGAGACGCGTCTGAAGCCCGTCGATAGCGTACTGGACGAGCAGCCGCTGTGGTCGCCGCGGGAGTGGGATCTGCTGCTGTGGGCCAGCCGTTACTACCAGCACCCCCTGGGCGAGGTGCTGCACACCGCGCTGCCGGTACTGCTGCGCCAGGGACGTGCCGCGCGCCTGGCGCGGGAGCCGCGCTGGCGGCTCACGGCGGCAGGCGCTGCGCAGGACCCGGCGGGACTGCGCCGGGCGCCGCGCCAAGCGGCATTGCTCCAGCGGCTGCGCGGCTACCCCGAAGGGTGCACGGGGGCGATGCTCGAAACGCTGGATGGCGCCTGGCGCGCGGCGCTACGCGCGATGGGCGACAAGGGGTGGGTGGAAACCGTGGCCGAGGAGGTGGGTCCGGCGCCCCTTACCGGCGCTACGGCCAGCGGCCCGCCGCTCAACCATGCGCAGTCCGCTGCCGTCGCCGCAGTGGGCTCGGCATTGGGGGAGTTTGCCCCGTTTCTACTGGAGGGCGTCACCGGCAGCGGCAAGACCGAGGTCTATCTGCAGCTCATCGCGGCCACCTTGGCGCGCGGCGCCCAGGCGCTGGTGCTGGTACCCGAGATAGGTTTGACACCGCAACTGGTGGAGCGCTTTCGCAGCCGCCTTGCCGCACCCGTGGCGGTCCTGCACTCGGGACTCAGCGACGGCGAGAGGCTGCAGAGTTGGCTGGCCGCCCGCGCCGGGCAGGTGGGCGTGGTGATCGGCACACGCTCGGCGGTGTTTACCCCGTTGCACAACTTGGGGCTGATCGTGGTCGACGAAGAGCACGATGCCTCGTTCAAACAGCAGGATGGGTTTCGCTACCATGCGCGCGATCTCGCGGTCTACCGGGCGCGCGGGGAGAAAGTGCCGGTGGTGCTGGGCTCCGCCACGCCGGCATTGGAGAGCCTGCACAACGCGCGCCAGGGACGCTACCGCCATCTGCAGTTGCCGGAACGCGCCGGCAGCGCGGCGCATCCGCGCTTGGAGGTGCTGGACTTGCGCCGCCAGCCGCTCGATCAGGGATTGGCGCGGCCGCTGCTGCAGGCGGTGGAGCAGACCCTGGCCGCGGGCGATCAGGTGCTGCTGTTTCTCAACCGGCGCGGCTACGCTCCCGCCCTGGTGTGCCACGATTGCGGCTGGGTGGCCGAGTGCCGGCGCTGTGATGCGCCGCTCACCCTGCATCGCGGACGCGACCGTCTCTGTTGTCATCACTGCGGCGCGGAGCGCCCCATCGATTCCGCCTGCGGCGAATGTCGGGGAAGCGACCTGCGCCCCGCCGGCCGCGGTACCGAGCGCGTCGAGGAGTTTCTCACCGAGCGGTTCAGTGCTACCCCGGTGATCCGCATCGACCGCGACACCACGCGTCGACGCGGTGCGCTGGAGAAACAGCTGGCGCAGGTAGCGCGCGGCGAACCGTGCGTGCTGGTGGGTACCCAGATGCTCGCCAAGGGGCATCACTTTCCCGACGTCACCCTGGTGGGCATGATCAACGTCGACTACGGGCTCTACAGCAGCGACTTCCGCGCCACCGAGCGCATGGCGCAGCTCATCGTCCAGGTGGCGGGACGCGCCGGGCGTGCCGAAAAACCGGGGCGGGTACTGATCCAGACCCACCACCCCGAGCATCCCCTGCTGCAACGCCTGCTGCGCGAGGACTACGCCGCCTTCGCCGACGAGGCGTTGGCCGAGCGGCGCGCCGCGCTGTTTCCGCCTTATGCCGCGCTGGCGCTGATCCGTGCCGAGGCGCTCAACGCCGAGGCGCCGCGCGCCTTTCTCGAGCGCGTCGCCGGGGAGTTTCGCCGCGGCGGTGACGGCGCGCTGCAGGTGTGGGGTCCGGTGGCCGCGCCCATGGAGCGGCGCGCCGGCCGCTACCGCGCGCAGTTGCTGGTCCAGGCGGTGCAGCGCGCCCCGCTGCAGCAGCGGCTGCAGCAGGTGGTGGTGCAGCTCGCACAGCTACCGGGCGCGCGCCAGGTGCGCTGGTCGGTGGACGTGGACCCGGTGGAGATGATTTGAACAGCAGGTCGAAGCACCGGTTGCAACCCACGGCCGGGACCGGATAATACCGGGCTCCGATCAACCGATCGGAGCCGGCCGCCGGCTGGCCTTCGATACCGATTCCTGAGTCTATGAAACATCATCTTGAAGCCCTGATCCGCGAGGCCCTGCAGTCGCTCAAGGCCGGCGGCAACCTGCCCGCCGATGCCGATGCTGCGTTCGTCATCGAACGCGCCCGCGACAAACAGCATGGCGATTTCGCCAGCAACGTCGCGCTGCTGCTGGCCAAGCCGGCGCGGCGCAAGCCGCGCGAGATCGCGGAGCTGCTGCTGGGCGCGCTGCCGGTCTCGCCGCAGGTGGCCAAGGTGGAGATCGCCGGGCCGGGTTTCATCAACTTCTTCCTCACCCCCCAGGCCTTCCACGGCGCGGTGGGGACGATTCTCGAACAGGGTGAGGCGTTCGGGCGCAGCACGCTGGGTTCCGGCCGGCGCGTGCAGGTGGAGTTCGTCTCCGCCAACCCCACCGGTCCGCTGCACGTGGGTCACGGACGCGGCGCCGCCTACGGCGCGGTAGTGGCCAACCTGCTGGCGGCCACCGGTCACCAGGTGCACCGCGAGTACTACGTCAACGACGCCGGACGGCAGATGGATATCCTCGCCACCTCGGTGTGGCTGCGTTACCTGGAGCTGTGCGGCGAGGCGTTCGGCTTTCCCAGCAATGGCTACAAGGGCGCTTACGTGTTCGACATGGCCGCCGACGTGCATCGGGTGCATGGCGACGCGCTGCGCCATCCCGCGGCGGCGGTGTTTGAGGACGTGGCCGAGGATGCCCCGGCCGGCGACAAGGAGGCGCACATCGACGGGCTCATCGCCAACGCCAAGGCGCTGCTGGGCACGGAGCGTTACCGCACGGTGTTCGACCTGGGGCTGGATACCATCCTCGCCGACATCCGCGACGACCTGCAGGCCTTTGGCGTCACCTACGACGAGTGGTACTCGGAGCGCAGCCTCACCGACAGCGGTGCCGTGGAGCGCGTCATCGAGCGCCTGCAGGCAAGCGGGCACGTCTACGAACAAGAGGGTGCGCTGTGGTTTCGTTCCAGCGCCTTCGGCGACGAGAAGGACCGCGTGCTGGTGCGCGACAACGGTCAGAAGACCTACTTCGCCTCCGACATCGCCTACCACGCCGACAAGCTGGAGCGCGGCTTTCACCGCGTCATCGACGTGTGGGGTGCCGATCACCACGGCTACGTGCCGCGGGTGAAGGCGGCGTTGGCCGCCCTGGGCGACGACCCCGCGCGCCTCGACGTGCTGCTGGTGCAGTTCGCGGTGCTCTACCGCGGCGGCGAGAAGGTGCAGATGTCCACGCGTTCCGGTGAGTTCGTCACGCTGCGTGAACTGCGCGACGAGGTGGGGCGCGACGCGGCGCGCTTTTTCTACGTCATGCGCAAGTGCGAGCAGCACATGGATTTCGATCTCGACCTCGCCAAGTCGCAATCGGCCGACAACCCTGTCTACTACATCCAGTACGCTCACGCGCGGGTGTGCAGCGTCGAGCGCCAGCTGCGCGAGCGCGGCCTGCAATGGGATCGCGAGGCGGGGGTGGCGGGACTCGACCGGCTTGCGGAGAGTCACGAGCAGGAGCTGCTGGTGGCGCTCACGCGCTACCCCGAGGTGGTGGAGGCGGCGGCCCTGGCCCACGAGCCGCACCAGCTGGTGCACTACCTGCGCGAGCTGGCCAACGGCCTGCACACCTACTACAACGCCCATCAGTTTCTGGTGGAAGATGCGTCGCTGCGCGATGCGCGCCTGACACTGATCTTCGCCGTGCGCCAGGTGATCGCCAACGGTCTCGCGCTGCTCGACGTCAGCGCACCCGAGGCGATGTGATGGCACGCGACTACGCGAAAAAGCCGCGCACCAAAACCACTCCGGCCGCGCAACGGCGCACCGTCAGCCGCAAGCCAGCGGCCGGCAACAGTCCCGGGGCGCCGGGCTGGGCGTGGGCGCTGGCGGGGTTGGCGCTGGGCCTGTTCGTCGCCTTCCTGGTCTATCTCAACGAAAACCGCCCGGCCACGCCGGCCCCGGCCGCCGCCAAGACCAAGCCGACGGCACCCGGTGCCGGCAACACCGAGCAGCGCCCGCGCTTCGATTTCTACACCATCCTGCCGGAGCAGGAGGTGGTGGTCCCCGAGGGCGCGGGCGAGGACGAACGTGCCGCCGCGCCGGAGCAGGAGAAGGCGCAGTACCTGTTGCAGGCCGGTTCGTTCCGCACCTTGGAGCAGGCCGATTCGCTGCGCGCGCGGTTGGCGCTGCTGGGTGTGGAGGCGAGTATCGAAACGGTGCGCCTCAAGGAGGGGGACACCTGGCACCGGGTGCGCATCGGGCCCTACACCAACGTGCGCGAGGTGGCCAAGATCCAGGAGCACCTGCGCCGCCAGGAGATCCAGACCCTGCGGGTGAAGATCCGCTGACGCCGGGCGTGCCGGGTGACGGCCGCCGCTACAGGAACAGGGTGAGGACGCCGGTGTAGCCGTAGACGCGGCCGTTGTAGATTTCGCCGTTGGCGAAAAAACCGGCCAGTGGAAACTCCCCCAGCACCTTGCCGATCATGCGCAGCTCCTGGGCGTCGTTGCCGAACTGGTGGCGGCCGCGGGCGATGCAGGAGACGTAGACGCCGCCGCGGATGGGGCGTTCCCCGACCCGTTTGGCCAGTCGCTCCAGCATACGCTGCAGGTCCTCCAGCGCGCTGTTGCCGTCGCGCCGGCAGAACAACAGCCGCTCCCGCCCTTCCAGATAGTCGCTGACGGCCACCAAGCCGCGCTCCTCGTCGACGCCCATCAGATTGCGCACCAGGTAGTCGCCGGTGTCGGAGCCGGGGATAGGCAGCGCGGCGTAGATGTAGCCGCCCGCCTGGCGCAGGTCCTGTGACAGCACCTCGCCCATGTCCTCTTTCATCACCTCGAGCGCGGCGCGATCGTCCAGGCGGATGGCGATGTTGCGCTGCGCCTGGGTGATGCGGTGGGGTGGCCCGAGCGGGGAGCAGCCCTGGGTGTGATCGGTGAGTATCGCCAGCGAGTTGGCGAACAGCACGCCCGAGACCGGGCTGTCCACCGCGGCGCCGCAGATCTGCGGGTAGGTGCTTTCGGAAGAGGAGAGCCCGCCGTTGACGAAGCCGTCGGGTGCCAGGTCGACCAGCCCCTCGAGGCGCTGCGAGGTCTCGGTGTGCGTGGGGTCGGCGTGGAGCAGCGCAAACGCGCCCTCCTGGCGCAGCCACCAGGCGAGCCGCGAATCGAGCTTGGCGGTGTTGCCGATGTCGATTTCAGGGATCAGGTAAAAGGCGTCCTCAGGCAGCTGTCCCACCAGCAGCGCCAGGGCCGGCTCATCGTAGAACTCCTGCCCCGTAGCGCAGATGCCGAGGCCCACCGTCCCCACCCACTGGACCGCGGGGTGGTGCTTGCGCAGCTGCGCCACGATGCCCGGGAGCTCGGCGGCGAGGCTGGCGGTGGCGTAGATGAAGCCGAGGTTGGCGTCGCGCGGGATGCTGCCCAGTTGACTCAGGCAGCGCGCCAGCACGCTCTGGGCGTCGGCGTCCTGCGCGGCGGCGATGAGGAAGGGTTGCACGATATCGGTTGTCCGGCCGGGAATGCGGTGCGTACCCCTGAGTGTAGCCTGCTTGCGACGGGATCAGTCCTCGAGGTAGGTGTAACCGGTCAGGCCCGCCTGCAGCTCCTCAAGGTAGTGCGTTGCGGTTTCGGGCGCCAGCGCGGCAGACTCGATCTGGCTCCGATAGCGGGCCAGTAGCTCCTCCGGGTCGAAGTGCACGTAGCGCAGCAGATCGCTGGCGGTGTCGCCGTGCAGCGCCTCGGTGAGTCGGTAGCCGCCGTTGCCGTCCAGTTCGACGTTGACCGAACAGGTGTCGCCGAACAGGTTGTGCATGTCACCGAGGATCTCCTGGTAAGCGCCCACCAGGAAGATGCCCAGCAGATAGGGTTGATCGGGATGCAGTTCGTGCAGCGGCAGCGTACTGTCCACCCCTTCGTTGTCCACGTAGTGCTCCATGCAGCCGTCGGAGTCACAGGTGATGTCCTCGATGACGCCGCGGCGGGTGGGCGCTTCGTCGAGCCGCTGCAGCGGTACCACGGGAAAGATCTGGTCGATGGCCCAAGCGTCGGGTAGCGATTGGAACAGCGAGAAGTTGGCGAAATAGCGGTCGGCCAGTTTTTCGTTGAGATCGTCGAGGGCGTCGCGGTGGTTGCGTCGCCCGGCGCTGAGGCGTTGGCGCAGGTGCGTGCAGAGCGCGTAGTAGAGGTGTTCGGCGTGGGCGCGCGATTCCAGCGGCAGCACGCCGTGGCTGAACAGCTCCTGCGCCTCGCTGCGCCAGTGGAACGCGTCGTGATAGAGCTCCAGCGCGGGACGGGTTTCGGCCTCCTGCAGCGCCTGCCACAGGCTGTGCAGCACGGCGTGGTCGTCGTCCCCCGGCGGGTCGTCGCCCTCGGGCACTTGCGAGACGTCGATGACACGGGTGATCAGCACGGCATGGTGCGCGGTCATGGCGCGACCCGCTTCGGTGATCAGGCGCGGTTCGGGCAACTCGTGCGCGGCGCACGCCTCGGCAATGGCGGCGACGATATTGTTGGCGTACTCCGAAACGCTGTAGTTCGTGGAGCAGAAACTGCGCGAGCGCGTCCCCTCGTAGTCGATGCCGAGTCCGCCGCCCACGTCGACGCACGCCAGCGGTACGCCGACGCGGCGCAGCTCCACGTAGTAGCGCGCCACTTCGCGCATGGCGCGCTGGATGTCGCGGATGTTGGGAATCTGCGAACCGAGGTGCATGTGCAGCAGCTGCAGCGCGTCGAGCTTGCCGGCGGCGCGCAGCTGGTCGACTACGCTGAGAACGCCGGCGGCGGTGAGGCCGAACTTGGATTTCTCGCCGCCCGAGTTCTGCCACTTGCCGGCACCCACCGAGGCCGGGCGCATGCGCACCCCGAGCAGCGGTTCGACGCCCAGCTTGGCGGCCTCTTCCAGCGCCAGCGTCAGCTCCGAGATCTTTTCGATGACGATGTGGATACGGTGCCCGAGGCGGCGCCCGATGAGCGCCAGACGCACGTACTCGCGATCCTTGTAGCCGTTGCAGACAATGATGCCACCGTCGGGATCGGACAGCGCGAGTACTGCCATCAGCTCCGATTTGCTGCCCGCCTCCAGGCCCACGCGTGTGCCGCCGTGGCGGTAGATCGCGTCGACGACACTGCGCTGCTGGTTGACCTTGATGGGGTAGACCGCGGTGTAGCCGCCGCCGTAGTCGTGGCGCACCATGGCGTCGGCGAAGGCGTTGCACAGGGTATCGACGCGGTCGCGAACGATGTCGCTGAAGCGCACCAGCACCGGCAGCGGCAGGTCGGCGCGCTGGATCTCGTCCACCAGCGCACGCAAGTCGACCTCGCCCAGCCGTGCGTCGCGTCGTGGCCGCGCGACCAGGTGGCCATGCCGGTTGACGTCGAAATAGCCGTCGGACCAGTGGGGCAGGTTGTAGGTGTTGCGCGCGGTGTCGAGGTCCCAGGCTGTCATCGTTGCGGTGCCGGTGAGTCAGGGCGCATTACAGTACCCAATCGTTGCCCGTGAGGATAGTGGAAATACGGGTGCATGGTCCGCACCCGCGCGAGGCGATTATTCGCTTGCGGGACGTTATAATGCCGGCCCGCCCATCCGTTCACAACGAATTGCAGGTGTCTTCATGAGTCTCGATCCCCAACACTGGTTTACCGAGGTGTGTAAAGAGTTCGGTTCCGCGTTCGCGCTGCGCATCGAGGAGTGCGTCCACTCGGAGCAGACCGAGTTCCAGAAGATCGAGATCTACAAGACCGAGAAGTTCGGTCACCTGATGGTGATCGACGGCTTCGTGATGCTCACTAGCCGCGACAACTTTCTCTATCACGAGATGATGAGCCACCCGGCGCTGTTCACCCACCCCGACCCCAAACGCGTGGTGATTATCGGCGGCGGCGATTGCGGCACGCTGCGCGAGGTGCTCAAGCACCCCGGCGTGGAGTCGGCGCTGCAGGTGGAGATCGACGAGCGCGTGACGCGCCTGTCCGAGCAGTACTTCCCGGAGTTGTGCGCCGCCAACGATGATCCGCGTGCGGCGCTGTTGTTCGACGACGGCATCCGTTGGATGCGCGAGGCCGAGAGCGGCAGCGTGGACGTAATCATCATCGACAGCACCGATCCCGTCGGACCGGCCGAAGGGCTGTTCCAGGCGCCGTTTTACCGCGATTGCTGCCGCGTGCTGGGCGAGCGCGGCGTGCTGGCGTTGCAGAGCGAATCGCCGCTCTACCATATGCGGCTCATCAAGGAGATCCACGCGACGTTGCGCGAGGTGGGTTTCCCCGAGGTGCGTACGCTGCCGTTTCCCCAATGCGTCTACCCCAGTGGCTGGTGGAGTGGGACGCTTGCCTCCAAGGGCCGCGACATCACGGCGTTTCGTGCCGATGCCCCGGGGTTTGACACGGTGTACTACAACGCCGAGATTCACCGTGCGGCGCTGGCGCAGCCGCAGTTCATGGTCGACGCGTTGGGCGGGAACTGACGTGAGGTGGGTCTTAGCCGCACCACTGGGCGACGGCCGCTTCCATCTCTTTGATCGCCGCATCACGCTCTGCGTAGCTGAAGACGCGGCGTTCGCCTTTCGCATCGAGATCGTACAGATACCCGGCGTCACGGTAGCTGCGTAGCCGGTCGCGGGCGATACGGCAATTGTTTTCGCGACGTTCCTGTTCTTCCTTGTTTTTGGCCTGCGCCTCTTCGCGCTGGCGACGCTCCTCTTCCCAGGCGCGCAGCAGTCGTTGCTGTTTGTCGCGGCGTTCCGCCGCATTCGGGGCCGGCCGGGCCGGTGCGGGAGAGGCCGTGGTGTCGATACTTTCGGCGCGTTCTTTATCGGGCGGTTTGTCGCCGAAGTGGACCCGGCCCTGATCGTCGACCCAACGGTAGACCCCGGCGTCGGCGCTTGGCATTGCCGAGAGGCTTGCTGCGAGCAGCAGTGCACACAGCGCCGGGACAGAAAAAAGCCGCGGGAGGCGTCGGCCTGCCCGCGGCGTGTGGGGTACTGCCAGCGGCATTGCTCAGTCGCAGAGTTGCTTGAGTATGCCTGCCAGCTGAGTGGTGGCGGTGTGTTCGCCGGTGTTCTTGGGATAGATGAGGTACATCGGCACGGCACGAACCCGGCCGCGCTCCAGCGGCAGCACCTTCAGATCGCCGTTGGTAACGGCATCCTCGACCAGATGTTCGGGCAGCCAGCCGAAGCAGTTGCCCGCCTTGATGACCGCCGATGCGGTCTCCATGGTCGCGACATACCACTTGCCGGAGCTGCTCACCCAACCGGAGTGACGGTCGCCGGTGCGCGAATCGGTGATGATCACCTGGGTCTCCTGGCGCAGATCGTCCTGGGTGATGGTGCGCCCCAACTGATGCAGCGGATGGCTGGGGTGGGCGACGGCCACCAAGCGGACCTCCATCAGGAAGTCGGCCAGGCAATCGCGCGGCACTTGCGGGCCGATGGCCACATCGGTGGCTTCGGCGAGATCGTCGCTCTCCAGATTGGCGGCCTCTTGTAGCCGCACCAGGGTGTCGGGGCATTCGCGCGAAAAGGCGCCCAATGCGTTGACCAGCAGGCTGGTGGGGAATGCCTTGTCGACGGTGAGGCGGATCTCGGTGTCCTGGCCGAAGGCGATCTGCTTCGCCATGCTTTCCAGCTCCAGGGCATCTTTGAGCAGCACCCGCACCTTGTCGACCATGGCGCGTCCCGCCTCGGTCAGGATCGCCTTGCGGCCTTCCATGGTGAAGAGCTGAACGCCCAGTCGCTCCTGCAGTTTATTGATGGTGTAACTGACGCCCGATTGGCTGCAGTGCAGGAACTCGCCCGCCTGCGCGAATCCGCCGGTGTCAATTACCGCTAGAAAGGTTACCCACTGGTCCAGAGTCGCCAGCGGGGCTTTGCCCTGCGTTTCATCCCGGGTAACCGCATTCCGTGCCTTCTCAGTCGCTGTTGTCATCTCCGGCCCACCTTTTCTCGGCTCAACGCCGCTTTCATACTTATCAATAAACTAGAACTAATTTCGGGGGTCTTCAGTGAAGCCAATCACATTGTATACTTGATAGGTTCAATGAGCATATTTGCAAGATTAGCCCGTAAACAGCGGCTTTGTCATGCTTTTTCTGGTGATCCGGCCAGGTGATCCAGACGCAGTCTTTGACGTTCGTCAAACAGGCGCCGGGCTGCCAGCCACACCGCGGCGACGGTGCCAAACCCCGTTCCAGCGCTGATCAGAAACAGGATAAGTATCTGATATTTAACCGCTTCAATGGGGGGCGAACCGGCCAGGATCTGTCCGGTCATCATCCCCGGGAGGCTGACGACCCCGGCGGCGGCCATGGCATTGACGATGGGGATGGTGCCCGACCGGATCGCGTCGCGCAGCACGTCGGAGATCGCCTCGCGCCAGGTATGGCCAAGACTCAGCCGCGCTTCGATGACGCGGCGCCGCTCGCGGGCGCCGCTGGTGAGCCGGTCCAGGCCGATGGAGACGCCGTTCATGGTGTTGCCCAACAGCATGCCCAGCAGGGGGATGGCGTACTGCGGGTGGTACCAGGGGTGAGCGTTGACGATAACCGCCAGCGCCAACACCGCCAGGGCAAATGAGGAGATGAACATGGAGAGCGTGCCGACGCCCAGGCTCCACCAGCCGGCCAGACGCGTGCTCTGACGGGCGTGGATCTCGCGGGCTGCCAGGGCCAGCATGGTGAAACTGAGCAGGCTGACCCAGAGCAGATTGTCTTCGGCAAACAGCGCCTTCAGCACCAGTCCGATGAGCGCGAGCTGCGCGGCGCAGCGCAACGCGGCGATGAACAACTGGCGTGCAATGCCCAGGCGCATGCGGATGGTGAGCAACGCCAGCAGCACCACCAGTCCCGCGGCCAGCAGCAGATCCCAGGTGTCGAGCAGGATCACCGGCTCGTCACCTCGCTCAGCGCACCGTCCAGACGCAGGTGGCGGTCGGCCACGCGTTCGATCTGTTCCGGATCGTGGCTGACCCAGACCACCGGCGTGCCGTGGTCGACCCGATAGCGCTCAACGAGCGCCTCGACGCGCCGCGTGCTCTGGGGATCGAGGCTGGCGGTAGGCTCGTCGAGCAGTAGTACCTGCGGGCGGTTGGCGAGTAGGCGCAGCAGCGCGAGGCGCTGGCGTTCGCCGGTGGAGAGTTCCGCGACCTCCGCTTCCCACAGAGTGTCGGGCAGGCCCACGTCGGGTAGGGCATCGCGGACTGCCTGGTCGGCGAAGTGGTCGCTAACCCGATGCCGCCACCAGTTGCTCTCGGCGGCCAGGTAGCCGATGCGACGGCGCCATTCGGGACCCGACATCGAAGTGGCTTCGGTCTCGCGCCACCACACCGTGCCTTCGTGCGGCTCCAGGTCGGCCAACGAGCGCAGCAGCAGGCTCTTGCCCGCCCCCGAATCACCCGAGATACAGATGCACTCACCGGCGCGCACGCTGAGGTCGAAGGGGCCGACACCATGGCAGCGCAGCGCCCGTGCCCGCAAGGCGATGTTGTCGGGGTGGGGGGTGTCCGCTGGTCTCATGGGGAGTCGCTACACTGTTGGACAGTCACCATGCGTACCTTTTAACCCAACGTAGGAGTCAGCACCATGTCAGAACCGAACATCGCTCAAAAGAGCCCCTATGCCGTTGAATTGGAGCCGGGGACGTACTGGTGGTGCGCTTGCGGGCGCTCGCAGAACCAGCCGTTTTGCGACGGTTCCCACAAAGGTAGCGAATTCACGCCGACGAAGCTGGAGCTGACGGAGAAGAAGCAGGTGTGGCTGTGCGGCTGCAAACACAGCGCCAACAAACCCCATTGCGACGGCACGCATCAGAAGCTCTAGACGTATATGAGAACGGGCGCCCAAGGGCGCCCGTTCCCGGTTGCACGCTTTGCCCGGTGACGGGCGGCGCGTGGATTAGAAGGTGTAGCTGCGCTCGTCGTGCAGCGCGATGTCGAGACCCTCGGTCTCCTGCTCTTCGCTGACGCGCAGACCCATGACGGCACCGATCACCTTGAGCAGGATGAAGGTCACCACGGCGTCGTAGACGATAGTGGCCACCACGGCGATCAGCTGGATCCACACCTGGCCGCCGATGGTCATGCCCTCGGCCAGCCCCGAGCCGCCCAGACTGCCGGCCACGAACACGCCGGTGAGCAGCGCGCCGATGATGCCGCCGATGCCGTGGACGCCGAAGCAGTCCAGCGAGTCATCGTAGCCAAGAGCACGCTTCAGCGTGGTGGCACCCAGGAAGCAGCCCAGGCCCGCCGCCGCACCGATCACCAGCGCACCGCCGGGGCCGACGAAGCCGGAGGCCGGAGTGATGGCCACCAGGCCGGCGACCGCACCGGAGGCGATACCCAGCACGCTGGGTTTGCCGTGACGCATCCACTCGGCCAGCATCCACACCAGCGCGGCGGTGGCGGTGGCGATCTGCGTTACCGCCATGGCCATGCCGGCGGTGCCGTCGGCGGCCAGCTCGCTGCCGGCGTTGAAGCCGAACCAACCCACCCACAACATGCCGGCGCCAACCACGGTCAGCATCAGGCTGTGCGGGGGCATGGCGGTAGTGGGGTAACCCTTGCGTTTGCCCAGCACCAGTGCGGCGACCAGACCGGCAACACCGGCGTTGATGTGCACTACGGTGCCGCCCGCGAAGTCCAGCGCACCCAGCCCGCTCAGCCAGCCGCCGCCCCACACCCAGTGGCAGACCGGGAAGTAGACCACGGTGACCCACAGGCCGATGAACACCAGCATGCTGGCGAACTTCATGCGCTCGGCGAAGGCGCCCACGATCAGCGCCGGGGTGATGATGGCGAAGGTGAGCTGGAACATGGAGAAGACGGTCTCAGGGATGGAGCCGCTCAGCGAGTCCGTACCCACGCCCACCAGCAACACCTTGGACAGGCCGCCGACGAACTGCTGTAGGCCGCCGCCGTCCTCAAACGCCAGGCTGTAGCCGTAGACGGTCCAGATCACCGTCACCAGGGCGGTGATGGCGAAACACTGCATCATCACCGACAATCCGTTCTTGGCGCGCACCATGCCGGCGTAGAACAGCGACAGACCGGGAATGGTCATGAACAGCACCAGTGCGGTGGAGGTCAGCATCCAGGCCGTGTTGCCGGCATCCAGCGTGGCCTCGTCGGCCCGCGCCAACGACGGCAGCGCGGCCATCAGCGCCGGCACCGCGAAGCGATAGATATGTGGCAGTAACTTTTTGTACATGTGATTGCTCCGAGTAGAGTGGATTCAGAGAGCCGCTGCGCCGGATTCACCGGTGCGTATGCGGATGACGCGCTCGAGATCCTGAACAAAGATCTTGCCGTCGCCGATCTTGCCGGTGTGGGCCGCTTTGGAAATGGCCTCGACGGTACGTTCCAGTTGATCCGCTGCGACCGCTGTCTCCAGCTTGACTTTGGGCAGAAAATCCACCACATACTCCGCCCCGCGATACAGCTCGGTGTGTCCCTTCTGACGGCCGAAGCCCTTGACCTCGGTAACGGTGATGCCGCGTACGCCGATTTCAGCCAAGGCATCGCGAACCGCGTCCAACTTGAATGGTTTGATAATGGCAGTGACTAGTTTCATGGTTCATGTCCATAGGGAAATGACTGGATTTCCCATGGCAGAACTTGTGCCAAGGTTTTTTTCTACAATTAATCAATAACTTGGATAACTGTGATAGATTTACTTCGCGGCGCTGTGCACCAAAATGGATCGTTTTAGCGGGGGTTGCTTCGATGCGGTGCGCTTTGCGGCGCGCGTTGCAACCACCGGAGGGTTGCGAAACAATGCGGCCTTACTCTTAGTGTGTGACGCGTAGAGAGGTCTCCCGTGATCAATCCCAAGATGCTCGACGATCTCGCCAAGACGCTGGCCGGCGCGCTGCCCCCGGGGCTGCGCGAGATGCAGCAGGAGGTGGAGCGCAATTTCCGCGCCGTGTTGCAGGGATTCTTTTCGCGTATGGATCTGGTGACGCGCGAGGAGTTCGACGTCCAGACCGAGGTACTGATGCGCACTCGCGCGCTGGTGGAAGATCTGGAGAAACAGGTTGCCGCTCTGGAAGAGAAGGTGCTGGGTGGCGAAAAGAAAAAGAAGGCGCCGCCCGCCGCAAAAGGGGACGATCTCGCCTGACCGTTGCCGCGTCCCGAGAGCAGGACGCCGTCTGTGCCAAGGAAGGTCATGCCGCTAGCCGTTGTCTACAGCCGTGCCCAAGAAGGGGTGCATGCACCACTGGTGACCGTCGAGGTCCACCTCTCCAACGGCCTGCCCTCGCTCTCCATCGTCGGTTTGCCCGAAGCGGCGGTGCGCGAAAGCAAGGATCGCGTGCGCGGTGCCCTGCTCAACGCCGGGTTCGAATTCCCGGCGCGACGCATCACCATCAACCTCGCCCCCGCCGACCTGCCCAAGGAAGGGGGGCGCTTCGATCTGCCCATCGCACTGGGGATACTGGCCGCGTCCGGCCAGTTGCCAGCCGCTGCGCTGCGCCGCTATGAATTTCTCGGCGAACTGGCGTTGGGCGGCGAGCTGCGCCCGGTGCGCGGCATCCTGCCCGCCGCCATCCAGGCGTGCCGGGCGCAGCGTTCGCTGCTGGTGCCCGAGGGCAACGCCCAAGAGGCGGCGCTGGTGACCGAAGGGGAGGTCTACGGCGCCGAGCACCTGCTGACGGTCTGCGCCCACCTCACGGGGACCGCATCGCTGGTGGCGATCGTCGGCAGCTCCGATCCCGATACCGGCGTCGATATCCCGGACCTGGCCGATGTGCGCGGTCAGCACCAGGCGCGCCGCGCGCTGGAAGTGGCCGCGGCCGGGGGCCATTCGCTGTTGATGCTGGGTCCTCCCGGCACCGGCAAGACCATGCTCGCCAGCCGCCTGCCCGGCATCCTGCCGCCGCTCAGCGACGATGAAGCGCTGGAGACCGCTGCGATAGCCTCCATCAGCGAAGGGGGGTTTCAACGGTCGCTGTGGCGTCGTCGTCCCTTTCGCGCCCCGCACCACACCGCCTCCGGCGTGGCGCTGGTGGGCGGCGGCAGTAATCCCCGTCCGGGAGAGATCTCGTTAGCGCATAACGGCGTGATGTTCTTGGACGAATTGCCGGAGTTCGACCGCCGCGTGCTGGAGGTGTTGCGCGAGCCGCTGGAGTCGGGCCGCGTCACCATCTCGCGCGCCGCTCGCCAGGCCGAGTTCCCGGCCCGCTTTCAACTCGTTGCCGCGATGAACCCCTGTCCTTGTGGGTATCTTGGCGATCCGAGCGGACGCTGCCGCTGCACCGCGGAGCAGGTGCAGCGATACCGCAACCGGCTCTCGGGTCCCCTGCTCGATCGCATCGATCTGCATGTCGAGGTCCCGCGCCTGCCACACCGCGTTGTCGCGGGAGATGAGTCGCCGCAACCGGAGAGCAGCACCGTGGTGCGCGAACGCGTCGCCGCCGCCCGAACCCGTCAGCAACAGCGCGCCGGCAAACCCAACTGCCAGTTGAACAACCGCGAGGTGGAGCAGATGTGCCGTCCCGACGCCACCGGGCGGCTGCTATTGGAACAGGCGGTGGAGCGTCTCGGACTCTCGGCCCGTGCCTACCATCGCATCCTGCGCGTCGCGCGCACCATCGCCGATTTGGCGGGCAGCGAGAGCATCGAGATGGCGCATCTCAGCGAGGCGATTGGGTATCGGAGGTTGGATCGTGAAACGGTCGCGGCTCGGATTGGGGTTGGTGATATTCGAGTCTGACCCCAATTAAGGATGCCAATTAAGGATGGCGCACCGCCCCGATTCCATGGGGCGGCAGCGAACGTGGCGCGTCAGGGACGCACGTAGGACCAGCCTTGCTGCTGGCGCTCCATCAGGTGAATGACGCCGGCCGGTACGACTTTGGCCTGCGATACCAGCGGAACCGCCTTCTTCTCTTTCTTCTCCATGCTCTCCATGGTGTTGCCGCAGGCAAGAAAGGCGATGTTGTCGAGATTGTCCGTCAGTATTTTGATGCGTTCTTTGACCGGTGATTTGTCGTCGCGCAGCATGTTCAGTCCGGGGCCATAGGCGACGATTTCGATTTGCACCTCTTCGGCTTTTTCCCGGTAGTAGGCATCGACGTTGCTCGCGTTGTTGAGCACCAGGTTCATGCGTGCGGGGTCGTTCTCGTCCACGTGGAAAACCACGCGGTGGACGATTTCGTCGGCGTGTACCGGTGCGATGGCCGCCGCGAATACGGCCAGCACCAGGGACAACGCGAGGTGGTATGGGTTGCGTAGAGACATGGTCAGGGTACCTCTGTAGCTAAGGGGACCCTTTCACTATGACGAAGTGCGGCGGATTCGCTATGGGGGAAAACCCGAGTATGGTTAAGGGTTACTCGCGGCGGCCGTGTGCCGGGCCGTCTCCCAGGCAATGAGCGCGGCCTTGCGTTGCGCTCCCCAGCGGTAGCCGGTGACCGCCCCGTTGGCGCGCAGCACGCGGTGGCAGGGGATGAGCCAGGCGATGGGGTTGTGGCCGATGGCGGTGCCCACGGCGCGCGCTGCGCGCGGGTATCCCAGGGTGTCGGCCAGTGCGCCGTAGCTCACCAGCCGCCCCGCCGGGATGGCGAGCAGCGCCTGCCACACCTGGATCTGCAGCCGGGAGCCCCGCAGCAGCAGCGGCTGGCGTCCGCCGTCGCCGGTCAGTGCACGATGCAGGGCGGCCGCGGTGGCGGGTTGGTCGTGATGCAGCCGGCTGGCCGGCCATTCGCGGTGCGCGGCTTCCAGGGTGTCGGCCTCCTGATCCGGTTCCGCGAAGCGCAGCCCGCAGATCCCGCGTTCGGTGAGCAGTACCAGCGCCTGGCCGAAGGGCGTCGGGTGGAAGCCGTAACGCAGAGTCAGGGCGGCACCCTGCGCCTTGTATTCGCCCGGCGTCATGGCGTCCAGGGTGACGAACAGGTCGTGAAGCCGGCCCGGGCCGGAGAGCCCTGCCTCCAGCGCCGCCTCCAGCACGCTGGACTGGTCGCGCAGTAGCCCCTTGGCGTGTTCGAGGGTGAGGTAGCCGAGGAACTGCTTGGGGCTCACCCCCGCCCAGCGCACGAACAGGCGCTGAAAATGGAACGGACTCAGCCCCGCATGAGCGGCCACCTCGTCCAGGTTGGGCTGGCTGGCGCGCTGCTGCGCGAGATAGGCGATGGCCGCCGCGACGCGGGCGTAGTCGCGGCACGACTGCGCGTCGGCGAGGAGCGGTGATTGGGCTGCGGTGGGGCTGTTCATGGGGTATTGATAGCACCGCGCTCGATGCACGGCGACCCGAAAATTGCGCCGCCCGACTGTCTTTCCCGCGACACCTTGGCCGCCGCCGCGCTGGCTATACTTTCGACCTCCACTCCACGCACACCCCGGGAGGCACCATGTCCGCAATCCAAGAACCCTTTGCCGCCATCGTCGTGGATCGGCCGGACGGCAAGTACCAGGCGGCGTTCCGCGATCTGACGCTGGCGGAGCTGCCGGACCAGGGCGAGGTGTTGGTGCGGGTGCGCTACTCCAGTCTCAATTACAAGGATGCCCTGGCGGTCACCGGCAAGGGGCGCATCGCGCGCACCTTCCCGCTGGTGCCCGGCATCGACCTGGCGGGCGAGGTGGTGGAGTCGGCCGCGGCGGGCTTCAAGCCCGGCGATGCCGTGCTGGTCACCGGCTGCGAGATCGGCGAGATCCACTGGGGCGGGTTCTCCCAGTACGCACGCATGAACTCCCAGTGGCTGGTGCCCATCCCCGACGGGCTGGATGCGCGGCTCGCCATGGGAGTGGGTACCGCAGGGTTCACCGCCATGCTGGCCGTGATGGCGCTGGAACACCACGGTGTCGACAAGGCCGGCGAGGTGGTGGTGACCGGTGCCGCGGGCGGCGTCGGCAGCATGGCCGTGGCGCTGCTGGCGCAGGCGGGTTTCCAGCAGATCGTCGCCTCCAGCGGCCGGCCGGAGCAGGAGCCCTACTTCCGCGAACTGGGTGCCACCGGCGTGATCCCGCGCAGCGAGTTCGCCGACGCCGCCAAGCCGCTGGAGAGCGAGCGCTGGGCGGGTGCCGTCGACACCGTGGGTGGCAACACCCTGGCGCGGCTGGTGGTGCAGACGCGCACCCAGGGTGCGGTCGCCGCCTGCGGTCTGGCCGGCGGCTCGGACCTCGCCATGACGGTGTTCCCCTACATCCTGCGCGGCGTGAGCCTGCTGGGGATCAACTCGGTCTACCTGCCCCACGCGCGGCGCCTGGCGGCCTGGCAACGCATTGCCCGCGATCTGCCGCGCGAGCAGTTGGAGCGCATGATCCAGGTAGAGCCCTTCGCCCGGGTGCCGGAACTCTCCGAGCAGGTGCTGGCCGGGCAGGTGCGTGGCCGGATCGTGGTGGACCTCGGCCAGGAGTGATCAGCCCGTCTGCGGCTGGGCTTCGCCGCCCAGGCAGACGCGGTCGTGCCCGCCCGCCTTGGCCGCAACGAGCGCCGCCTCGGCGCTCTGGATGAGCGGTTTCAGCGATTGCATGGAGGGGTTGGCCACGGCCACGCCGATGCTGAGGGTGATGCTCACCTGCTCCTTGCCGGTCTCGAACGCCATGCCGGCCACCGTGCTGCGCAGACGGTTGGCCACCCGGGTGGCGGTGTGGGCGTCGGTTTCCGGCAGCAGAATGAGAAACTCCTCGCCGCCGAAGCGGCCGATCTGGTCGGTGGGGCGCAGCAGATCACGGCACAGGGTGGCCGTGCCCACCAGGATGCTGTCGCCCACCAGGTGACCGAAGCGGTCGTTGAGCTGGCTGAAGTTGTCGATGTCCAGCATCAGCAGCGAAAACGGCCGCCGCGTGCGCCGGTAGCGGTGCAGCTCGTTGCTCGCCTCCACCAGGATGGTGCGGCGGTTCAGGCACTCGGTGAGGCTGTCGTGGGTGGCCAGCTCGCGCAGCCGCGCTTCGGTCTTATGCAGCGAATCGCGCAGGTGCTCCGCGTGGCGGAACTGGTGCATGAGCAGGCTGACGACGGTGCCCGTGAACAGCAACACCACCAGCACGATGACGGCGCCCGCGATGATTTCGCCGTGGCTGCGATCGAGCGCCACGGCGTTCACCCCTGCGGTTACCACCAGGGGATAGCCGTCGACGCGGCGGTAGGCCATCACGCGCATGCGCCCCTCGATCTCCTGCGGCAGCCAGCCGCGCCCGGGCGGCGCGGCGTCGGGTGCGGTCTCGAAGAACGGTAGGCGCGACCAGTCCTGGCCGATGAATACCTCGGGCGAGGGGGTGCGCAGCAACACGCGGCCGTCACCGGCAAGCAGGCCGAGCGACGCCTCGCTGCGGGGCGCGCCGGGTGCCACGAACCGGGCGAGCGCGGACTGGCTCAGAAAGCCGATCACCCGCAGACCGTCGGCGCCGGCGGGAAACAGGATCGGCGTTACCCAGGTGTTGCGTCCGGCCAGCGGCAGCGAGGGTAGCGCGGTGACCGAGGTGCGGTCGGCGGGTGGGACGAGGCGTGCGGGCAGGTCTTCGGTGGGACCGTAGCGCGCCAGGGTGGTGCCTTCGGCGTCGATGACCCGCAAGGCATGCCACGCCTTGCCCGAGGCGAGCAGCGGCCAGGGTGACCCGCGCGGGTTGCGTTCGGCGGCGAGCAGCCAGTGCGGGTCCAGTGCTGCCACCAGCGCCAGCTGGTCGCCCAGCCAGCGGCTGGCGGCACTGGCCCGTTCCTCGACCGCGGCAACGGCCTTCTGCTCGGCCAGCTGCTGGATGCGCCACAGCACCGCCGCGGAGGTGGCGGCGAACAGCAACAAAACGGCGACGGCACTGATCAGTAACGGCCGTCCCCAGCGCGTGTAGTGACGTTCGCGGCGGTGGGGGTGGTCGGGAGAGAACAGCGCTCTGATGTTGGGGGTGCGAGGATTCGCTTTCATCGCACCGCTCAGTCTAGCCTATGCACAGGTTCTGAGAAGGTGGTGAACGGCGTTTCCGGTGCCACCTGCGTACGAGGAGAGTGAAAGCGTGAAGATCGTGTTTTCGGAACAACAGCAGCGCCACGCGGGGCGCAAGGAGCTCACCGAAGGGGCCCTGGTGCCCTGCTTCGAGCGTCCCGAGCGCGCCGCCATCATCCTCGATCACCTGGCGCGGGCGGGATTCGCTGCCCCCGAGGCACCCGCGGATCGCGGCCGGGCTCCCCTGACGGCGGTGCACGATCCCGCCTACGTCGCGTTTCTCGGCTGCGCCTACGCCGATTGGTGCGACGAACACGGCGCCGACGCCGGCGATGCGCTGCCCACCTCCTGGGCCACCCACGGCCTGCGCAAGGTGTTGCCGCGGCGCATCGACGGGCAGTTGGGTTACTACGGCTTCGATGCCGGCACTCCCATCGGTCCGGGCACCTGGGAGGGCGTGTATGCCGCCGCGCAATCGGCCCTGCACGGTGCTGCTTTGGTGGCGGGCGGACAGCGCGCGGTCTACGCGCTGACGCGCCCGCCGGGACACCATGCCCACCGCGCGCTGTTCGGCGGGTATTGCTATCTCAACAACGCCGCCATCGCCGCCCAAAGCCTGGTCCACGCCGGGTGCCCGCGGGTGGCGATCCTGGACGTGGACTACCACCACGGTAACGGCACCCAGTCCATCTTTTACCGGCGGGCCGACGTGCTGACCGTGTCGCTGCACGCCGATCCGCTCGACAGCTACCCCTACTTTCTCGGCCACGCCGACGAGACCGGTGCCGCCGCCGGAGCAGGATGCAATCTCAACCTGCCGCTGCCACACGGTACCGATTGGGTGCGGTATGCCGAGGCGTTCACTGCGGCGGCCGCGGCCATCGCGCGCCACGATCCCGCGGCGCTGGTGGTCTCGCTGGGGGTGGATACCTACGAGAGGGATCCGCTGTCGCGGTTTCGCATTACGGATGACGATTTTGCGCGTCTCGGCGCAGCCATCGCCGGGCTGCGCCTGCCGACGCTTTTTGTGCAGGAGGGCGGTTACGTCTCCGATGCGCTGGGTCGCAATGTGACGTCGGTGTTGCGCGGGTTCGGCGACGCCTGAATCCAGTGCCGTCCGCGTCGTAGACTGGAACGCGGGGAGAGGACGCCCTCTCCCCGCACCTGCGTTGTGCTCAGCCGGTCGGGCTCAGCTTGAACTGGCTCACCAGGCTCTTCAACTCGTCTCCCAGGTTGGCCAGCTCCTGGCTGGCCGCGGCCGTCTGCGCCGCGCCGGCCACCGCGCCCTGGGCCACGTCGCTGATGACGTTGACGTTGCGGCCGATCTCCTCGGTCACGCTCGCCTGCTCCTGGGTGGCGGTGGCGATCTGGGCGCTCATGCTGAGCAGCTCACCCACCGCCTGCTCGATGGTCTGGAAGGCGCTGGAGGTGGACTCCGACAGGGTCACGGTACCCATCAGCTCCTCGTTGTTCTCCGCCAGCAGCGAATTGGTCTCTTCGCTGCGCGTCTGCAGGGACTCGATGATCTGACGGATCTCCTCGGTGGAGTCCTGGGTGCGTTGCGCCAGCGTGCGCACCTCGTCGGCCACCACGGCGAAACCGCGCCCCTGTTCGCCCGCGCGGGCCGCCTCGATGGCGGCGTTGAGGGCCAACAGGTTGGTCTGATCGGCGATGCCGCGGATCACGTCGAGTACGGTTCCCACCTGCTCGCTGTCCTGACGCAGCGCTTCCACCACTTCGCGCGTCTTCTGCATGCGCTGCGACAGCTCGTGGATCGCGGCGATGTTCTGGTTGAGCACGCCCTTCCCAGACTCCACCTGGCTGCCGGCGCGATCGGCCGCGTCGGAGGTGGCGCTGGTGTTTTCCGCCACCTCGCGCACGGTACAGCTCAGCTCCTCGATGGCGGTGGCAACGTGCTCGATCTCGGCGTTCTGCCGGTCCATGCCTTCCCGGGTGTTTTGGGTCACGCGCGCCAGTTCTTCGGAAGCCACCGACAGGCTCTCGGTACAGATGCCCACCCGGCCCATGATCTTGTCGATGGTGTCGACGAAGTGATTGAAGGCGCGGGCGAGAGCGCCCAGTTCATCCTTGGCGCTGCCGTCGAGCCGCGCCGTGAGATCGCCGGTGCCGCTGGAGATGTCCTGCATGGAATCGACGATGCGCTGCAGGGGCCGGTTGATGCCGTTGCTGAACAGGTAGCCGATCCCCCCGGCGACCACCAGCAGCACCGCCGCGATGCCCGCGATCCAATAGATCAGGGTGCGCTTGAGCGCCTCGGAGGCGGCGTACGCTTCGGCGACATCGATCTCCGCCAGTACCGCCCAAACCAATCCGCCGATGTTGACGGGTTTGTAGGCGGAGAGGACCGGCACACCGCGATAGTCGGCAAAGGTCTGGAATCCGGTTTCGCCGCTCAGCGCGCTTTTCGCGCCCAGCGAGTCGACCGATTGCAACCCGATAGCGGTCTTTTTCGCATCGATCAGGTCCACCGTCGCGGCGGGGACGCCTGCACTTCTCAGCGCCGCGACGTACCCCGCCCGGTCTTCGATCAGGAAGCGGCTTTGGCTGCGCAGCTTGCGGTCGGGTCCCACCAGATAGGTTTCTCCGCTCGCCCCCAGGCCCGAGTCCTGCCACTTCTCGTCGCTGGTCATCACGGCGTTGATGCGATCGATGGGCAGCTGGTAGATGATGGCGCCGATTTTCTTGCCACCGTCGAATATCGGCGCTGCGATGAACGCCGCGGGATCCTCGTAGGAGGGGCGATAGTTGGCGAAATCGACCAATACGGCGGTGCCGGGCTGGTTGACCGCCATGGCTTTGGCGAAGGCCTGCCCCAGCCCGGAGCCGGCGAACGATCCGCTCTTCAGCGACGTGGCGAAGTCGATCTCCTTGAATACCGTATAGACCACGTTGCCGCTGTCTCCGTCCACCAGGAAGATGTCGTAATACCCGAACCGCTGCTGCTCTTCCCTCAACGCGGGATGGTAGTAGTTGTGGAGTTTCGCGTAGTCGGTACCGTCCCCCAGGTCGGCGAGGTTGTCCTTGCTACCCAGCGGATTGGGGTTTTTCTGGATGAACCGGTACTGAAGCGCCACCGCGGAGGGACCCAGATTCGCGAGCAGCGGGGCGACGTCGATGGCCGCGCCGGCGTTGCGCGAGCGGTACTCGCTGGAGAAGGGGCCGGCGTAGTAGTCACGCAGCTCGCCGCGCTGGGTGTCGACGTTGGCCGCGGCCTGCTCGGGATAGGCCTCGAACGCGTCGCTCAGCTTGTTCAGCGCGTCGATCACCATGTGGTCGGCGGCGTTGACCACCGCCTGGTCGAGCATGGTCTGGAAGTAGCGCTCGATCTGTTTGGAGCGGTCTTCGCGTAGCGCGACCAGCCGTGACTGGGCCTGTTCGTGCAGGACCTTGTCGGATGAGGTGATGGCTTCGTAGCCGAGAATCCCGCTCGCAAGCAAAGCGGGCGCTACGGCGAGCGCGAGGCTCCCGTAAAACAGTCGAGTTTTGATGAGCATTTCACTATTCCCCAGCAGCTGTCAGTTTTTGGAGACGGCGATCTCCGGATACACGGCCGCGATCATTTATTTTTTCGGCCTACATCCCATAGTGTCGACCAGTTCACAGTTTTTTTGAGGGTAATCGGGCACCCACAAAGAGATAGGACCGTGAAACTGACCTGGTTTTGCGGGTGGCTGTGGCGCCTCTCTCGGGCAGAAAACCCGGGATTTGCTTGCCGGCTCAGCCGTAAGGGTCTTCGCGGAATCGCTGTTGGATGGCGGGGATCTGGTCGCCCTGCTCGATGAGTGCCGTCACGCAATCCTGATCGAGGCGTTCGCCGGCCATTTGCTGCAGCTTCTCGAAGGCCTGTTCGTTGCTCCACGCCTCTTTATAGGGCCGGCGGCTGGTGAGGGCGTCGAACACGTCCGCCACGGCCACGATGCGCGCCTCCAGCGGCACCTCTGCGCCGCGCCTGCCGTCCGGGTAGCCGGTGCCGTTGACCGCTTCGTGGTGGTACTCGGCGATGTTGCGCAGGATGTTGGCGTTGTCCAGGTCGCCGAGCGCGAAGTTGCGGATGATGTCGTCGATGATCTCGCGTCCGCGGCGCGCGTGGCTTCTCATTACCTCCGACTCCTCCGGATCGAGGCGCCCCGGTTTGAGCAGGATGCTGTCGGGGATGGCGATCTTACCGATGTCGTGCAGGGGCGCGAACATGAACAGGTGCTCGATGTAGGCGTCGTCCAGCTGGTAGCGGTCGGCCAGCCCCCGGGCGATGAGGCGGCTGTAGCGCGACATGCGGTCGAGATGGGTGCCGGTTTCGGGGTCGCGCACGTGGGTGATGTGCGAGGTGGTCTTGACGGCCGCGGAGAGCACGTTGAGGGCCACCAGTTCGCCCACCACCATCAGCGAGATCAGGTGGCCGAAGATGTCCAGCTCGCGCAGCACCGCCTCGGTGAACACGTCCGCTTTGCCGGAATTGAAGAAGATGAAGCCGAAGAAGCGCCCGTTGTGAAACATCGGCAGCGTGTAGCTGGCCGCGTACCCCGAGCGGCCGATGCGCTTGATGTGCTCGCGTGGCGAGTGTTCGAAGGTGAGCAGGTTGTTGATCACCCGCGGGCGACGCTTCTCCATCACCTCCTTGAGCGACGAGGCGTCGTCGATCAGCGCCTGATAGTGCTGCAGCGGATCGGTGTCGCCGCCGCTGTGTAAAAAGCTCTTCAGCACCCGGGTGTCGGGGTCGTAGAAGGTGACCGCGATGCGCACGATGAAGGGAAAGAAGTCGGCGACCAGCCGGTGGGCGTTGACCAGCTTCTCCTTGAGCGGCAGATGCTCGTTGAGCGCTTCCAGGGCATCCTTGTGGGCGAACATCCTGCGTCTCCTCCCCGTATCGGGCGCCGCTGCGCTAGGCCGCAACGGTGCCCCTGGATAGTTCCATTGTAAGGGGAAGTTTAGATCCGGACCGCGATTTCGGCACGCCCGGTAGGGCTACTGGCTAGGACTCCGGTTCGTCGGCCAGATCGCTGATCAGCTTGTCGTGAGCCTTGGCGTGGGTGGCGTTGGCCTCGGCGAGCAGCTCCTCGCTGCTGCGCTTCACCCGCAGGCGGTGGTCGGCGATCAGCCGGTAGAACAGCGGAATGAAGAAGATGGCGAGGAAGGTGGCCGCCAACATGCCGCCCATGACGCCGGTGCCTACGGCGCGGCGTGCCCCGGCGCCGGCGCCGGTGGAGAAAGCCAGCGGCGCTACGCCGAGAATGAACGCCAGCGAGGTCATCAGGATGGGACGGAAACGCAACCGCGCCGCTTCGATGGCTGCCGCCGCCGGGCCCATGCCTTCGCGCTGTTTGTAGATGGCGTATTCGACTATCAGGATGGCGTTTTTGGCCGCCAGACCGAGCAGGGTGACCAGGCCGATCTGGAAGTAGACGTCGTTGTTCATCCCGCGCAGCCACACTGCGGCCAGGGCGCCGAAGGTGCCGAAGGGCAGCGCCATCATTACCGCTAAGGGCATGGACCAACGTTCGTATTGGGCGGCTAGGATCAGAAACACCATTAACGCACCCAGCACCAGTGCGATACCCGAAGTGCCACCGGAGCGCTTCTCCTGATAGGAGGCGCCGCCCCAGTCGTAGCTGAAGTCAGCCGGTAACGACTCGCGGGCGAGCTGTTCGACGCGGGCGATGGCCTGTCCGGAGCTGACCCCGGGTGCGCCGTTGCCGATGATCTTTACCGATGGAAGATTGTTGAAGCGCTCCAACGTCTCGGGGCCGGAGGAGTAGCGGATCTGCGCCAGCGACGCCAGCGGTACCATGGCGCCGCGCTCGGAGCGCACGTAGATGCCGCCGATGTCGCCGGGTCGGTTACGGTAGCCAGGCTCGGCCGACATCAGCACCTGCCAGGTGCGCCCGTATTTGTTGAAGTCGTTGACGTAGGCGGTGCCGAGGGTGGCGGAGAGTGCGTCGAACACCGCGTCGATAGGTACCCCCAGGGTCTTGGCCTTTTCCCGGTCCACGTCCACGTAGAGCTGCGGTACCGTCGGGCGCCACAGCGACGAGACGCCCATGAACGTGGGGTCCTGGCGCAGCTTGCCGATGAACTGTTGCGACACCTGGGACAATCGCTGCGCGTCCCCTTCGCCGCGGTTCTGCAGGTAGAACTCGAAGCCGCCCGCGGTACCCAGGCCGAAGATGGCCGGCGGGTTGAAGGCGAGCACCAGCGCCTCTTTGATGTGGGCGGTCTTGCCGTACAGCTCACCCACCATCTGCTGGATGGGGACCGTGCGTTCGTCCCAGTGACGCGCGGCGACGAAGAAGGTGGCGGCGTTGTTCTTGAAGCTGCCGCCGATGAAATCGAAGCCGGTGAAAACCACCGAGTACTCCACATTGGGGTTGCTGCGGATGATGCGATCCACCTCCTGCACCACCTTGTCGGTACGCTGCAGCGAGGCGCCGTCGGGCAGGTAGACGGCGCTGATGTAAAAGCCCTGGTCCTCGTCGGGCACCAGGCTGCCCGGGGTGATGTTCCACAGCCCGGCGGCCAGCGCCACCATACTGCCGAACAGCAGCAAGCCCAGGACGCCGCGCCGGATCAGCCACGCCACCCCGCGCGTGTAGCGTCCGGTGATACGCCCGAACCAGCGGTTGAAGCCGCGGAACGCGGCGTGGGTCTGTTTGTGCTCGTGGCGCAGGATGAGCACGCACAGCGACGGCGTCAGCGTCAGCGCCACGATGCCCGAGATCACCACCGCGATGGCGATGGTGACGGCGAATTGACGATAAAGCTCGCCGGTCAGTCCGCCGAGGAAGGCGATGGGCACGAACACGGCGCACAGCACCAGCACGATGGCGACCACCGGTCCGGTTACTTCGCGCATTGCCTGGATGGCCGCCTTGCGTGCGGGAAGACCCTCTTCATGCATGATGCGCTCGACGTTCTCCAACACCACGATGGCGTCGTCCACCACGATGCCGATGGCGAGCACCATGCCGAATAGGGTCAGCGTGTTGATGGAGTAGCCGAGCAGGAACAGCCCGGCGAAAGTGCCGATCAGCGAAACCGGCACCGCCAGCGTGGGGATCAGCGTCGCGCGCCAGTTTTGCAGAAACAGGTAGACCACGCAGAACACCAGCAGCATCGCCTCGCCCAGGGTTTTCAGCACTTCGCGGATGGAGACCTCCACGAAGCGGGTGGTGTCGTAAGGCACCGAGTAGGTCAGCCCGGCCGGAAAGCGAGTGGCGAGATCCGCCACCGTCGTCTTGACCTCTTGGGCCACCTCCAGGGCGTTGGCGCCGGGCTTGAGGAAGACGCCCACCAGAGTGGCGGGCTGGCCGTTCTGGCGCCCGATGAAGTCGTAGTCTTTGGCGCCCAGTTCCACGCGCGCTACGTCTCGGAGGCGCAGGATGGCGCCGTCGGGATCTGCCCGCAGCACGATGTTTTCGAATTCGGCCACCGTCGACAGCCGCCCTTTGGTGCTGACGGTCATCGCCAGTTGCTGGTCGCCCGCCACCGGCGTCTGGCCGATGCGCCCTACCGCAAACTGGGCGTTTTGCTCCGTGATAGCGCGGGCCACGTCGCTGGGGGTGAGTTGCAATTGCGCCAGCCGGTCGGGTTTGAGCCAGATGCGCATGGCGTAGTCTTTGGCGCCGAAGATCTGCACGTTGGTGGTGCCCGGCACGCGTTTCAACACGTCCAGCACGTTGAGCGTTACGTAGTTGCTGGTGTAGAGATCGTTGTAGCGTCCGTCGGGGGAAAAGAAGGCGAGCACCTGGAGAAACGATGCCGAGCCCTTTTCCACCGAGACGCCCTGGCGCCGCACCTCTTGGGGTAGGCGCGCCTCGGCCTGCTTGACGCGGTTATTGACGTCCACCACGGCCTGGTCCGAATCGGTACCGATGTCGAAGGTTACCTGGATCTCAACCCGGCCGTTGGAAGCCGAGGTGGAATTCATGTAGATCATTCCCTCGACGCCGTTGATCTGCGTCTCCAGGGGTGCGGCCACGGTCTTTTCGATGACCTCGGCCGAGGCGCCGGGGTAGACGGCGGCTACGGTTACCACCGGCGGCGCGATCTCCGGGTACTGCGCCACCGGCAGTGTGCTCATGGCCGCGAGACCGGCCAGTACGATGAAGAATGAGATCACCGCCGCGAAGATGGGGCGGTCGATGAAAAAACGCGAGAACATCGGGGTTCCTTCCCTACTGGGCGGCGGGGGCCTTGGCGGCCGACTGGTCGGGCGGTGCGATCTGCACCGGTGCGCCGGGGCCGATCTTGAGCAGCCCGTCGACGATCACCCGGTCGCCGGTGCTGAGCCCGGCGGTGACCACCCAGCTATCGCCCAACCACTCGTCCACCGTCACCGGGCGCATGGCCGCCTTGTCGTTGTCGTCCACCACGTAGACGAACTTGCCTTGCGGTCCTTCCAGCACGGCACGTTGCGGGATGCGGAACGCGTTGTTGCGCTGTGCGCCACTGAGCGTCACGCGCACGAACTGGCCGGGGCGCAGCACGCCGTCGGGGTTGGGGATTTCGGCGCGCGCCTCGCTGGTGCCGGTATCGGTGCTGACGCGTACGTCGGTGAAATCGAGTACGCCTTTTTGCGCGTAGCTGCTGCCGTCGCTCAGCGTCAGCTTGACCTCGAACCGCCCCTGTGCCGGCCACTGCAGTTTGCCTGCCGCGGTCTCCTGGCTCAGCCGCGTGTGCACACTGTCGGGAATGCCGAACAGCACCTGCATGGGATCGGTTTGGGTGACCGTGGTGAGCAGCACCTGCGGGCCCGAGACCAGCGAGCCTTCGGAGGCCTGCGCACGGCTGGCGATGCCGTTGATGGGGGACTCCACGCGGGTATAGGTCAGGTTGAGCTTGGCCTCCTTGAGCCTGGCCTGAGCAGCCTGTACGTCGGCCGCCGCGATCTCGGCGGCGGAGAGCGCATCGTCGTAAGCCTTGCGGCTCACCGCCTTGGTGGCGAACAGGGGCTCGAGGCGCTCCACCTCGCGCTTGGCCTGGGATTGGCGGGCCTTGGCGGCGGCCACGTCGGCCTCGGCGCTGGCCGCGGCCACCTCGAAGGGGGCGGGATCCACCGTAAACAGCGATTGGCCGGCCTGTACCGTCGAACCTTCGTGGTAGTTGCGCTCCTGGAGGATGCCGGTCACCCGTGCGCGCACCTCCACCTCGCGCGAGCCCAGGGTCTGGGCCGGGTACTGCAGGGTTACGGGCACCGTCTCCGGCTGCACCGTCACCACGGCCACCGGCGCGGGACCTTGGCCGAAGGGATTGCCCCCGCCTTCGGCGGAGCTGCGGCCGCAGCCGGGAAGGGCAGCCGTGAGCAAAAGCGCTACCAGAACGAGTTGACGTGCGGCGTTCGGTCCGGAGGTCGGGTGTGCAGCGTGGGTTTCCATAGTCTTCTCAGGCGTTCCTGGATACCGGGCCGGCGCGAGGGATTGATCCGCCGGCGAAGGTGCTGGATACTACATACATTCACGTATGTATGTAAACAACACGGTTCCTAATGATTTTCTTACTACCACGCTTGGAAAATGTAGCAGGCCTTGGGGACAAAGGGAGGCCGAACGCATGAGGCGTACCAAAGAGGATGCCCTGGAGACCCGCGAGCGGATCCTCGATGCCGCCGAGGCGGTGTTTCACCGCGACGGCGTTTCGCAAACCACGCTGGCGGACGTTGCCGCCGAAGCGGGCGTGACGCGCGGCGCCATCTATCACCATTTCACCGACAAGGCCGAGCTGTTCGACGCCATGATGCAACGCCTGTTCGACCCGGTGGAGCAGCAGATCGCTACGCTGGAGGCGGAGATCGCCAGCCGCGGATCGACGCTGGAGAATCTGCGCATCCAGATCCTGGGCTACGTCCAGCGCCTGGAAGCCGACGAGCGCTTCCGGCGTGTGCTGGAGACCGCTTGGCACAAGTGCGAGTACGTCGGCGCCATGGCGCGCATCCGTGATCAGCACCAGGAGTGCGGCAGCCGTTATCTCCACCTTATTGAAGCGGCACTGCGCGTCGCCCGCGACCAGGGCGCCATCCGCGCCGACTCCGACCCGCGCCAGGCAGCCGTGGGATTGATGGCCATCGTCGACGGGCTGATCGTCAACTGGACCCTCGACCCGCAGCGCTTCCCCCTGGGGCGCGATGCCGAGGGTGTCGTCGACATCTATTTGCGCGGATTGCAACAGGCGTGACCGATACCCGCGCCGCGGGCTAAACATCGTCACCACCCGGCGCGCGCTTCGGCTAAAATGGCGCGCTCGCTGGCCGTGGTTCCTCCGTAACTCCCCATGGATTTAAACCCCCGACAACGCAAGGCCGTGCACTACATCGACGGTCCGGTGCTGGTGCTGGCCGGTGCCGGCAGCGGCAAGACGCGCGTGATCACCCGCAAGATCGCCCACCTGATCGGCGCGTGCGGGCTGGCGCCACACAACGTCGCGGCCGTCACCTTCACCAACAAGGCGGCACGCGAGATGAAGGAGCGGGTGGGCAAGCAGGTGAGCGCCCTGGGTATCAAAGGGGGGACCAAGGGGCTGATCGTCTCCACCTTCCACAACCTGGGTCTCACCATCCTGCGCCGCGAGGGCAAGGCGCTGGGGTACAAGCCCGGCTTCTCCATCTTCGACGCCAGCGACAGCGCTTCGCTGATCAAGGAGCTGCTGCGCAAGGATCACGGCGGCGACGGCGGCCAGGGCGAAGCGGTGCAGTGGACCATCTCCAACTGGAAGAACGATCTGCTGACGCCGGAGCAGGCGCTGGCCCAGGCCGAGAACGAACACCAGGTGGCGGCCGCGCTGCTCTACGAGCGCTACCAGCGCAGCCTCAAGGCCTACAACGCGTTGGATTTCGACGACCTCATCCTGCAGCCGGTGCGCCTGTTCGCCGAACACCCCGAGGTGCTGGAGCGCTGGCAGAACAAGATCCGCTACCTGCTGGTGGACGAGTACCAGGACACCAACCTCAGCCAGTACCGCCTGGTGCGCCAGCTGGTGGGCGTGCGCGGCGCGCTCACCGTGGTGGGCGACGACGACCAGTCCATTTACGCCTGGCGCGGGGCGCGGCCGGAGAATCTGGTGCGCCTGCAGGAGGACTACCCCGCGCTCAAGGTGATCAAGCTGGAGCAGAACTACCGCTCCAGCGGCCGTATCCTGCACGCCGCCAATGCGCTCATCGCCAACAACCCCCATGTGTTCGAAAAGCGGCTGTGGAGCGAGCACGGTCCGGGCGACCCGATCCGCGTGCTGGTGTGCCGCAACGAGCAGCACGAGGCCGAGCGCGTGGTGTCGCAGCTCATGGGCCATCGCTTCCAGCAGCGCACCCGCTACGGCGACTACGCCATTCTCTACCGCGGCAACCATCAGTCGCGGCTGTTCGAAACCGCGCTGCGCGAGTCGCGCATCCCCTACCACCTCTCGGGCGGCACCTCGTTCTTCGAGCGCGGCGAGGTGAAGGACATCATGGCCTACCTGCGGCTGCTGGCGAACCCGGATGACGACAACGCCTTTCTGCGCATCGTCAACACCCCGCGCCGCGAGATAGGTCCCGGCACGCTGGAGAAGCTGGGCGCCTACGCCACCGAGCGCGGCGTGAGCCTGCTCGCCGCCAGCTACGAACTGGGCGTGGAACAGATTCTCAGCCGCCGCGCACTGGACCGGCTGCGCCACTTCTGCGACTGGCTGGTGGATGCCGCAGACCGCGCCGAGCGCGGCGATCCCATCGCCGTCATCAAGGGGCTGATCCTCGAAATCGACTACGAGGCGTGGTTGGTCGACACCAGCCGCGACCTGCAGCAGGCGGAAAAGCGCATGGAGAACGTCACCGAACTGGTGGCGTGGCTCGAGCGCATGGCCAAGGAGAGCGTCGAGGAGAAGGGCATCGGCGAGCTGGTGGCCCGGCTTACCCTGATGGACATCCTGGAGCGCGACGACGAGGAGGAGGCCGGCGACCGCGTCTCGCTCATGACGCTGCACGCCGCCAAAGGGTTGGAGTTTCCCCACGTCTTCCTGGTCGGGTTCGAGGAGGAGAGCCTGCCGCACCGCGCCAACCTGGAAGGCCACGGCCTGGAAGAGGAGCGCCGTCTCGCCTACGTGGGTATCACCCGCGCGCAGAAAAGCCTCACCCTCACCTACGCCGAGCGGCGCAAACGCTACGGCGAGATG
>JBNKCG010000026.1:0-174781 GCA_050287605.1 Gammaproteobacteria bacterium
ACATCTTCTTGAGCCGCCGGTTTTCCTCCTCCAGCTCCTTCATCCGCGCCATCAACGACGCGTCCATCCCGCCGTACTTGGCGCGCCATTTGTAGAACGTGGCGCTACTCATGCCCTGCTCCCGGCACAACTCCGGGACCGGGGTGCCGGCC
The DNA here is from genome assembly GCA_050287605.1 of Gammaproteobacteria bacterium. Taxonomy (GTDB): domain Bacteria; phylum Pseudomonadota; class Gammaproteobacteria; order QQUJ01; family QQUJ01; genus QQUJ01. The sequence goes on from JBNKCG010000026.1 coordinate 153, forward strand.
TCGGCCTGCTTCAAAATCGCCAGGATCTGGCTGTCGGTGAATCGGGACTTTTTCATGTAGAACCTCCTCCATACACATGACGAGAAAATTCTACTTCTGGGCACCTCTACTTTTCGGGGGATTACCGGTTCAGGCACAGCGCAAAATGCTCTTTCGAAAGCAGCCTTCACTCATCACCCCGGAGGAGAATACCAACGCTAAAAAGTCAGGCGGCACAATCAACAGTCGGAAATCCCGACTATCAGTGGACTACTGATACTTGTATATTCAATTAATATCTCGCCTTTATCAACACCTTACGAGCGAACATTCTATTTTTGTCTACAGAGACCCTGTTTTAGTATAAGAATGACCCCGTTTCTTTATATATAACAGGAACTGTAGTATATTTCTTTTAGAACGAACAAAAAATATAACAAATAGTGCGTAATAGATATACCGGAATGAACTCCTTAATTGGTACTGTGAAAAGTACACAATAAACAGCATCCCACAAATAGTTACTAGAACAGAAAGAAAGACTCGCTCCTTTTTGACGACCGAATCCATGTAGGCTAAAACAACTGCTAGAAACACGAAAAATAGACTGCTGCCAAACTTTCCTAGTGCCAAGACCATCCCCCACGACGAATAGGGAACCACGGGCAGCACCGCATGTTTCTGATTCATTCCATCATACCATCCAACCATCACCCCCGGCAGTGGATTTAGGGACACCGTATAATCACTCAGTGTTACGCCCTTGTCCAGAAAATCGAAATAGGTTGCTATACTTAGGTAGAAATTGAAGTTGATCGTATAGCTAATGATGGGAAGTATATATTGACTCATATCGGCAAACGAAAAATACATAATGTAATTTATCGCTCCCTGGTGCTCCATACTACGTAAATATAGCGCAAGCACAATACTGAATAACCCAGAAAGCAATAACACAAATGATTCGAAATAATTTCGACGACAGAATTCGACGATCGAAATAAAAACAAGAACAACGCCAGTTATTCTGGTGGCAATCGCAAAGCTGAACAGAATAACCACAAGCGTTAACATGTACTTCGCTCGGGACTTGCAAAATTGTAGGTAAACCAACGATAGAAAAAGCGTCAAAATATAGAGCACATAAAACAGATTGAAATTCAGATCAGGCTGGTAGCTGTCCCTGACATATAGGAACGAGCCGTACTGAAGATGAAGAAAAGCAATATTGAGGACAGTAAACAATATACCGTAGACAAGTTTTGGCTCTTTTGATTGATTCCAGTGCGTCGCTTTGTTGTACGCAATAAGGTCGTTGCTTCCCGGCCAAAAAACAATCTTCCTTAGTGCCACGTACGCCAATAGGAACAGCAACAAATGCCATCCCCACAGCAACAAAAAGTCATGCCTGTACTCGAAATAGGTGCGTCGAAAATGATAGTAGTCAACAAATTTTAACCCGATATCAGCTTCCTGCAGTCCCACGAAACCCATAGTAACGAGGTTAAACAGTATGAACAGAGTTCCAATCATCCTAGTTTCCACATTGTTCAGCAGAACCTATCCAGCAGCTGCTTTAATTTCATGGGAAACTCGTCTTTTCCGATTGCCGAAAACATCATTAAGGCCAAGCTTCTCGTTGAGAACGATCTAACAATTCCCGCCTTTACGCTTCTACGCCAGAGCTCCAATCCGAATGAACAGGAACGCAAACATATCTTCAAAATACCATCCTTGACGGCATTCTCGTCGAGAGACTGGCGATTAAGCAAACTCACAAGAAAATCAAAGTCCGATAGACTATGCAACTTGATAGTATCGGCAATATCCAGATCAATACCCAAGCTCTTCCAGTAGGACAACGCTATCCGATTTCGTGCATCCTGTTGTAGATCCCAGTTTAACTTTGTCGCCTGCGCACCATGCATTCGGTACTCAAGTAGCGGCTCTGGGCAATTCGACATAACAATACCTTTCAATGCCAACCGGGTCCACAGATCATAGTCTTGAGCGCACCCGATGGAAGCATCATATTGATCAAGTTTAAAAACATCAGACTGAGCAATCACTGAGGGATGTGCAAACGCCGAGTTGAACATTAGCTGGGTCTTGATAACCCGGTCATCAGTAGCATAACGGATTACCCTAGGCCGACAGGTTTCAACAACCTTTATCCAGCACCCACACAGCTCAGATCTGCTATCCCGCATCCACTGGAGCTGACGCTCAAGCCGAGTTGGTAGCGAGACATCATCTGCATCCATCCGGGCAATGTATTCGCCACGGGCAAGCGCTATTCCCTCATTCAATGAGACCGACAATCCCCTGTTTTCCCGATTAACCAGGACAATCCGTTGATCGATGTCCAAGTAGGAACGGATAATCTCCAGCGAATTGTCGCTCGAACCATCGTTAATAATGATGAATTCCAAATCGCGAATTGTCTGTCTAAGGATCGATTCGATAGCGGATGCTAGAAAAAGCTCGGAGTTGTATACCGACATAACGACAGAGAAAAGCGGTCGCTCAGACACCAAACTTTTCCCGAACAAAGCTCAAAAGGACCAGAATCCCCCATAGACGTTCGCTATGATCGTACCGGCCGCTCTGGTGCTGGCACCAGTATTCATTAATCGCGGCTTGATCTAAACCGATAAACTCAAACAATCTACCGTTACTCAAGAACTCCTCGCCCCAATGTTTTAAATTCGATCTTAGCCAGTGCGCTACCGGAACTGAAAAACCCTGCTTGCGGCGCTCCAGTAATTCTCTCGGCACATGTCGATACACGATTTCGCGCAACACGCGTTTGGTTTCACCAAAATGCAACTTATGGGACAGAGGCAAGCGCCACGCGAATTCCACAATCCTGTGATCCAGAAACGGCGCTCTCGTCTCCAACGAGACGCTCATAGCGGCACGGTCAACCTTGACCAGGATATCATCGGGAAGGTAACTGATAGCATCGTGTAACGCTGAGGAAAGCGCCGGATCAGGCAACGTGAAAGCAAACCGCTGCTCATGAACCGAAGTGCAGTTCAGGTAGGGAACCGGATAAAACCGGTATCTGTCCTGCAGTCGCCTAGCCAATCCCCTGTGATCGCGAGCCTGCATCATGAAGGCCGCGGTACGCAACCGGTGCCTGAAACGTGTTGGCGACAATCCGGAAACCACGTTGAGAGCTCTTCCGCCAAACCTTGATCTCCACAGAAGTTCGGCACGTCGATAATGATTGTAACCGAGAAAGATTTCGTCGGCCCCGTCACCGGAAAGTGCCACCGTGACGTGCTGTCGCGCGGTTTTGCAGACCAGCAAGGTCGGGATCTGTGACGAGTCGGCGAAGGGCTCATCCCAGATATCGTTCATCGACGGAATCATGTCCAGGGCCCCATGAGCGCCTATACTCTGGGTGACGTGATCGGTATTAAGGCTGTCGGCAACAGCGAGAGCATGGGCGGATTCATCGAGTTCCCGGTCTGGCATAGCGATTGTAAAGGTTTTGACAGGCCGCTCTGAGAGCTTCTGCATCAACGCGACTACCAAGCTTGAATCGATACCACCGGATAGAAAGGCGCCAAGCGGTACATCTGACAGCATCTGTTGTTTCACGGTGTTGAGAAGGAGGCGCTCGAGTTCATCTGCGGCCTCTACCAGGGATCCATCGAACGGCGTCTCCATTCCCCCCACTGCAGCTTGCTCAAGACTCCAGTAGGCAATCGATTGCCCCGTATCACCCGCGCGCAATCGTGTCACTTCCGTGACCAAATAGTGTCCTGGCTCCAGCTTGAAAATGCCTTCATAAATCGACTGTGGGGCGGCGATGTAGTTGTTATGCAGATACTGACATATTGACTGGTGATTGAGCTTCGCCTGGAAGGCGGGATGCGCCACGATCGCTTTCAATTCCGAGGCAAATAGAAATTTACCAGCCTGCCAACCGTAGTAGAGCGGCTTCTCTCCAAGGCGGTCGCGTGCAAGATACAATGTCTTCTCTCCCCTGTCCCACAGGATGAATGCAAACATCCCAACGATCTTTTCTAGCGTCTTTTGGACACCAAAGGCCGCAATGGCCGCCAGCAGGGTTTCCGTATCTGAATGGCTACGCCATGCCCTTTCACCTTCTCGAATATTCAGCTCCTCGCGCAATTCCAGATAGTTATATATTTCGCCATTGAAAACTAGAACCCACCGGCCACAGGCCGATATCATAGGTTGATGACCCTCGCTTGAGAGGTCGATTATCGACAGCCGCCTGTGACCCAGGCAAAGACCAACCTCATCGTCGAACCATACGCCACTATCGTCAGGCCCGCGATGGACTAGGCTGTCATTCATCGCATCAATAGCTGCGCGCCGCACTTCTGCGGTAGCGCCTTGAGTCCAAAATCCGACTATCCCGCACAACTCTTCATCCCCTTGGTAAGGTAGCTGTAATTTATGATCTGACAAATCGTTCCATGAACCGTTCTTTCAAAAGAAAGTAGGAAATTACTAGGGAATAAAGTACCGCAGAAGCCATCTCAAACAATATATGCGATAGGTTTTCGCCGCCGACCGGCTGGACATACAGGAACCCCCACAACGGCCCCGTCAGCACTATTGTCTTAAAGGCCAAGGCAAACGGAAAACGGACGCTGAGTAATAGCCGGGTCGACTTAATCATGACCAGGAACGTGAGAAACATCCCGCTGGACCAGACGAGTGGAACCAGGTAATAGTATGCTTCACTGTAGTGCCGACCAAGGATCACAGCGACCACCGTAACCACCGCGCCCACCACGTAGGGAAAAACATTTCTTGTCGTATCCAGTTCTGAGTGGAAAACCAGCGCATATTGATTGGACAGCACGCGAAAGAAGTCGAAGAATATCGCCACCTGTAGGAAAATATAGGCGTCCCTATATCGTTCATCGACCAGCAGCACAAATATCTCGCGGGCGAAAACTACAATAAAAACCAGCATGGCCAGATATATGGGTACAGTGATCTCGAGAATCGAACCCAGCGTCCTTGCCCGCTCAGCGGGGTTACCGTGTTCGATCCGCGAGAAAAAAACCGGATGATAGATCTGCGACAGCACGCTTTCGGCTACCATAGAGATTTGTTGCGAGATGATCAGTCCCACTCCCAGGTAAGCCAAGTATTCCAGCGTGAAGAAATGCTCAACCAGCACTCTGAGTCCAGCAGACTGGAGCCACATAAAAAGCGTGGCCAGGGACAACGGAAACGAGAACCTGATTAGCGCTCTCAACTGCTTGCGCGAGAATACGGGCAGCCTAACAGCCTTCTCCTGATGGGCAACGGTGCTCGCCAGTAGCAATACACCGGCCAGGCTCGCTACGGCAAGTGCGATCACGCCACCCCATAGCCAGTCGCTTGATAGCCCACTGTCTACCGCCATGGAATATGGAATAACCACCATCAACAGAGAAGCAAGCACAGTCAGAAATGAAAATAGTAACCGTTGAAACAGGAGATTAAAGATAAACGGGATCAGGTTGGAGAAAGTCTGAAAGAACACGAACAACCCGAAAATGAAGACAAAGACGAGATTGTTCAAACTGCCGAAATAACCAAGTTCGAGCATGATCCATAGGGCAACCGAGGATACCGCGACAACGACAGCAGCAAAAACCGCATAGTCGAACAGGCGGGCCAGCAACAGGCCGGAATGATGCCAGCGGTTTGTCTTTCTGGCTAGGAATTGGCCTACCGGATTAATGAAAACCAACCCGGGAAACGCCACCAAGCTCATGAACAGGTAGTATCGGCCTAGTTCATCGGGGTCGAGCAGGTTAGTCAGCAAACGGATGGAGTAAATAATTAGAGCGACCTGGACCAATCGCCCCGCAATAATCGTGACGATACCGGATAGCTCTCCGCGCAATGATCTTGCCCATGTCATCGGCACCATCCGGGCACAAACAGTAGGCCTACATTCAATCCGCCCCGCTTAACCAGAGTGGCACATTTCGGAATGCCCATGGTTCCTACTCCTCCTCCGCCAAACATTCGCTATCGTCCAGACTTGACCGCATGGACGTGGTAACCAAAAACTAGACTTTCATCCCTGTTCAATTTTACTACCAGTAGTTCAACGAGCAGCTTGGGTAGCATTGCGAGAGCATAGAGCATCTTGAGAAGCGGATTGCGGATCATTTTAATACCCCGAACCCCCTCCAGGAACAGAAACGAAAAATAGTCTCCGTTCGCGGTGATTTCGATGATATCTAGACCATTCTCCTTCAGAGTAAATTCATACCATTCGCGGGAAAAGCCAGAATAGAAGAAATAGGGTTGAAAATGTGGTAGACAAGCATAGGGTGCCGTTAGTATCAGTTCACCACCGTCCTTGAGCAGTCGAGAAAATTCGCGCACCGCTTCATTCGGATACGGGATGTGCTCGAATACTTCTGTACACAGTATGGCGTCAAAATGGCCATCCTTTTCCTTGACATTCCAGACATCACCAATATAGTCAAGCGTGCCATAGCGCCAGCTCTTTTCCTGAAGCCCCTTGCCCTCGCCGGTATATTCGCCAAAATCTTGCCCCGAATAGGTGAGATGTTCACAATGCTTTCTGTAGCGCTGTTCGCCGCACCCCGCATCCAGCAATTTTTTGCCTTGCGCCAAGGCCTCCAGCTTCTCGGCCACCCACGTGTGTCGGACGGACTCATTGGGTACCAACCATTCCTTTATCTTTCCCAGCATCTGTTCACCTGATCAAGGTCAATTACTTCTCTCAAATATCGCTCAATGGTATAGTATTTCAGTACCTTCTCCTTCCCAGCCGCTGCGATCTCCCGTCGCTTCTCATCTTGCTCAAGATAGTACCGAACCTTGTCCAAAAGCTCGTCACGGCCCGCAAACTGTTCGACCTCGACACCGACATCGAAGTAGTCCTCAAGCTCATCACACGCCTCTGTCAACAGAAACCCCCCACTCGCCGGTATTTCAAACACGCGGCCCTTGAGGAACTTCAGTTCCGGGTGACCTTGCGAAGAACTGAAGTTGAGTATGATTCTGGCGCGGTTGAATAACTCGATCATCTCCGACTGGGACAGGCGTCCCTCGCTCCACCCTCGACCGTATGCTTTAACGTCGATGCCATTCGCTTTCAAGTAGTCGACGTACATCGATCTGTTACCGAAATTCTGGCCAACGAACACCACATCGTACTGCTTCTCCAGTCCGTAATCGCGATAAACATAATGATTGGCGGAAAACTGCGCCAAATAAGAATTCAGCCCCTCTTCGCAGCGTGACTCATGGCGAATCCGGATCGTCGTAACCACCTTATTGAAGCACCTGACCAGCGCACGGGTTTCACTGAATCGCTTGTCATCGTCGAAAAGCCATATGATGGTGTCTACCGGATAGTTGCGGCTTAGATCTAATATAATCTCGTGATCATAATAATCTTTGTAAAGCAAACAGAACAAAGTATCGATATCTTCGAGAAGCACTACCTCTTTCACTATCCTGTTGGCTACGGCCTTTCCATAACGGCTGGCTACTGAATTAAAGTCAAACCGAAAAAGCTCGATACCGACCATATTCTTCAAGGCGAAAAAGAAATTATATTCCTCATATGCCAGTCCCCGGCGCTTATCCCCATAATCATACTTCAACCCGATGTAGAGCACCCTCTTACCGGCTGTACGATCCGCAACGATATACTCTACCAATTCATCAATGAGCACTTCGATGTTGGGCGGAAAAACAGTATAGAAGGCGCGTGTAGCGAATGACCCGAGACGAAGCTCAACTTTACGCAAGAACGCTAGAAATCTCTTCATAAGAAATGTCGCACAAACTAATGAGATGGCATATTCACCATCATGTAACAGGCCTGCACACTAATCACGATTGTCGCCAAGAGGCCGATGTGTACTCCGTAAGGCAATGAAATGCTGTAGTCACGTATCAAACTCGTGCGTCCGTGGAGCAAAGGCCGTTGAGGCGCACAAACAGAGCAGCCAAATCAAGCACACCGATTCACCTACTTATTCACCCCGTAAAATTCTCTGATCCTCTCACAAATAAATTCGATCTGGTCATCGGACAACTGTGTAGCTGAAGGCAACCACAACCCATCCCTGCCCACCCTCTCGGCCACTGGATAGTAGCCCGGCAGTCTGTACGCTTCCTGTTGGTTGATGGGTGGGTACATGACCCGAGTGCCAATGTTGTTCTCTTTCAGGTGTACTTGCAGTTCGCCCCGATTTTCTACTAGAGCATCAATGAACCAGGGAGTGGTGTATTCAAGGTCATGCGCGAACAGTTGCACCCCGTCGACACCCTCGAGCCGCGATTGGTACAGCTTCATTATTTCCTTCTTTCTGCAGACGCGCCAGGACAGCTTTTTCATCTGTTCTATCCCGATACAAGCCTGCAGCTCGGTAAACTTGAAATTATATCCAATGGAACGATGGACATCGTTACCCCCACCGCTACGTCCAAAATCTTTTAGCTTCCTCACCCTGTCGGCGATAGCGTCATCATCAGTTATAATGGCACCACCCTGACCGGTCGAGATGATCTTGGGCGCAGAAAAGGAAAAACTGCCCACCATGCCGACTGTACCGACATGACGACCGTCTGGGTAAATGGACCCAAGTGACTGGGCTGAGTCCTCGATAAGCACAAGCCCCTTGTCCGAGCACAACTGTTCGAATTTGTCGATACCGACAGCCGGATATCGTCCATTGGCCGATACCAGTATGATGGCCTTCGTTTTGGGTGTGATCGCGTTCCTGACCTGCTCGATATCCAGACATAGGGTCTCTGGCTCGACGTCTACAAAAACCGGTTTAGCACCAAACATGACGATTGAGTTGGGCGTAGCGATCATAGTGTAGTTCGGCACAATGACTTCATCACCCGCCTGCACACCCGTAGCCAGCGCAGCCAGCGTAAGACTAATTGTACCGTTGTTCACCACGACACAGTGTTGCGCACCGGTAAACTCCGCGATCATTTGTTCAAATTTTTCGGTTCGCTTGAACTCGGTGATGAAACCATCTTCCTCCATATAATCGCAAACCGCCCTTTTCTCCTCTTCGGAAAACCAGGGTCTCATCTGCATAATAAATTCTTCAGACATTGCCTTTAAGTTCCAGATACGCCTTTTCTAGTGATTCGATTGCAGATCGATCACGATACTTGATTCGTTGGGCGGGAATTCCGGCATACAGACCCCAGGCATCGAGATCCGTTTTTGCCAATGACTGCGCACCAAGGCAAGCGCCATCACCAAATGTGACATCGGGAAGCACCGTTGAATTCGCCCCGATGATGCAGTGCTTACCCAACACAATACAGCCAATTTTCGGGTTACCCTTAAATTCGCGCGGGACCATCGGGGTGGCAATGCCGGAATCATAGTCGTCCGACCCCGCAGCAAGAACCACGTTGGGCGCCAACGTCGAAAACGAACCGAAGGAAACATGCGACGAAGGTCCGCCTATTATTTTGCAACCGGCCGATATGTGTACATTTGAGGACAAGGTTAGAGAGGTTGAGATATAGCAAAAATCATCAATGATTACATTGTCACCGATTTCGACGAGCTCGGGATACCTTATGCGGACCGTTTTGCCTATGATGACATTTTCACCATAGGTCTTGAGCTCAGACAGATCAAAAAATATATTTCCGTTCATCAAAACCTTTTTTTGTCCTCATCAACGCTAACAAATGGTCCATTCTTCGACTCTATGATCTTTGTATCCTCCTCGAGGATTTCGTATCCGTGCCCACCGTAGGCAAATACTGCGAGGTCTCCCTCGTATAGAACATAATCCTGCAGGTACTGCTCGTCCTCGGTGAACAGCAATACGCGCACGGACCCCGCTTTTACGTAAACCGTTTCCTGGGTACGTGTAGCATTGCGATCAAAATCATTGTGCACGTGCGAATCCAGTTTCTTGCCCTTGTCGTACCACCATGAGCCAACCTGGATAAACAGGTTATCTGGAGTGATAAAATTTAGACCCTTCACCCAGTCTGAATCACGATAAATTATCGAAATTATCTTGCCGTTGTGTTCGATCGTTTCCACGCCTCACTCCGACCGATTGTCTCTGGTGGACAAGATTGGGGAATCGGTCAACCATTGGATGCCAATGCTTTCATCATTCCAACTTACCGAAAATTGCTGGTCGGCATCAATGTAGTCACCTGTATAAGCTAGCTTGTAGTGGTAAACAGCCTGATCGCTTTTAACGAAGTAGGCATTGCCCATATTAGGCGGTATCAGTACCAGCAGGGGATCGTTGTGATTGATCGCGAAATCCTGCCACTTGCGATAAGTCGGTGAACCTTGACGCAAGTCCACCACCACCTGCTGAATCTCACCGTATACACAACTCACTAGTTTCCATGACTTGCGATCGCCATGGATTCCCCTAAGGACATTATGTTTCGATGTGGAGAACTTGTCGTGCTTGAAATACAGACCGTTGGGAAGCAGGGCCTCGATATCGTCTTTTAGAAAGGAAGTCCAGATATTTCCCCTAGCATCCTCCGACACGCTCGGCCTAATGATCCATACACCTTTTATCTCACTCGACTCATTCACGGAGAACTCGATACTCATTCTTCCCCTCCGTAATTATCATACTCGAGATCGTACTTGACCATCCCTGAGACAAGCTCCTGGAACGAAATCTCCCGCTTCCACCCTAATTCCCTTTCAGCCCGCGAAGGGTCTCCCAGCAACAGCTCAACCTCGGCTGGGCGAAAATACCTCTTATCCACTTCAACTAGAACTCGCCCCGTTTTGACATCGATCCCTTTTTCATCTATGCCCTCGCCTTTCCATTCGATATCGATACCGACCTCCCGGAAAGCCAATGTAACGAACTCCCGAACCGAGTGCGTTTCACCGGTCGCGATGACATAGTCCCTGGGCACATCCTGCTGCAACATCAGCCATTGGGCATAGACGTAATCCTTTGCGTGCCCCCAGTCGCGTTTTGCATCTAGGTTACCCAGATTGAGAACCTGCTGCCGACCTTGGTGAATACGCGCGACGGCCTGCGTAATTTTCTTGGTAACAAAGGTTTCACCTCGACGAGGTGACTCATGGTTGAATAAGATACCGTTACACGCAAATAGACCATAAGACTCACGGTAATTCACGGTCACCCAATAAGCATAAAGTTTAGCTGCGCCGTAGGGCGATTTTGGATAAAATGGCGTATCCTCGTTTTGTGGCTCAGTTCCCGGAATCCCCCCAAACAACTCGGATGTCGAAGCTTGGTAATAGCGGCATTTGAGTTCTAAGTCACGTATGGCATCGAGCAGGCGAACGGCGCCAACACCAACCACCTCGGCCGTATATTCGGGCACCTCGAAACTTACAGCGACATGTGACTGCGCTCCGAGGTTGTATATTTCATCAGGCTCGATCTTCGTCAACAAGCGGTGCAGATTGCTGGAGTCGGTAAGGTCCCCGTGATAAGTGTGCAAGCGTTCATGATTCATGATGTGATCGATTCTTTGAGTGGTAAAAACCGAACAACGTCGCAGAATCGCATGAACCTCGTAACCTTTTCCGAGTAAAAGCTCAGCTAGGTAGGACCCATCCTGACCTGTAATACCCGTGATGAATGCTTTTTTCATTGTTTCAAATCATCATTTCACAAACGCTTAAACATGCCATACTGGGATAAACCTTAAATCCAATTGAATTTCTGAATACACCAAATCCTCATATCAACAACTTCCCCATTCAATACTGTTTATACAATCGAATGAGCGCCCAACTTCTTTACTTAAGGGAGAATGGAGTCTTGAATTGTCGAATTGCAGTTAGGTGGGTAGTCAATCCAGACTCTCGTACCCGCTAACAAGTAGAGTTTCACGAGGAGAAGCTTGGAATCAGGCCTTAAAAACCCGTCGATACCCTGATCCGCTTCCGACATACCTACCATTACCAACAACGGTCACAACATAATCATGTTTGGCAAATCCCGTTTCACGCGGGACACAGACCGATCCCTTCATATTGCGGAAATATCCCGATCAATGACATCCAGAGCTGTCCGCGATTTCAAGGTCTCTGCGATCGTTCTTGGCGGGGGAAAAAGTCTCACCGCCAGAATATAAGCCGCAACATCAACACCGAGCTCACTTACCTCACCAAGCATCTTCCAATGATTTAGAGGTCGGAGCATACCCAGTCAGCCCGCGCGTTCCAATCTAGGCGACCAATTTTACCTTTGAAAGAAATTCAATGAAAAATGCCAAAACGACCGCAAGTAACAGGCCCACCACCAGGCTCAATACCACCACTACAGCCTTACCTGGGCCAACGGGATCCGGCAAGCGCAATGAGGGCGCGACGGTTCGGGTGTCAAGCATATTTGCAAGTGAAAGGCGCATCTGCTCGGCTTCCGCTCGTTGGTCCGCTTGAGCGAGGAGGTTGTCATAAAAAGCCTTTTCAAATTCATCACGCTTGTTAGGCAAATCTATCATCATACGTTTTTTTAGATCGGCTAACCGAGAATACGTTTGCCGTACTTGTTCGCTTAACATCAGCAATGTCATCGCCTTAGCGGAATCGCTTATCTCCATTACAGCTTTTGCGCGCTGTCGTTCAGACTCATCCGCCAATGTATTTATCTGCTCAATTTCGCCAGACAGTAGTACTCGTTCTTCGTCTATACGCTTAAATTGAGCATCAAGTAGACGTTTCTGCTCCTGGAGGGCGGAAACCTTGCGCTCACGTTCCGCAACCTGGGCTTCGATCCCTTTCCTGAGCACACTAGAGACTCGATTGTGATCGTCCCTAATTCGCTCGACGACCATCGAATGTAGTTGCTTGTAAACCGTCTCGTCTTGTACCACCCCCTTACTGCTCAACACGACAATTTGACTGTCCTTAGGTGCACTAACCGTAATCCCATAACCCCCAATTATATTCGCCTCTTTGCTTTGGTACTGCTGAATCACATATGGGACATAACTCTCTATAATCTTGGCACGCACCGACTCTTGACTCTCAATTGGGACTAGCAGATTGTTTACGATCCGGGTGCCAATCTCGATTGTCGTTGTGTATGCGTAGCGAGGGGGAATCAGAAACGCATAGGCCAGACCACCTGCAACTACAACAGCGATTATCGCCGTCACCAGCCACCTACGGCGATACAGCACCAGCCAGATATCTATCAAGCTGATTTCATCGTCTGGGGGTCCGGAACGATACGAAACGACTTGCCGAGGCTGTGAAGTAGCGTGGCGTTTTCCAGGCTGCGCGCTCATGACGTGTAAAAGGCTCCCTTAGGCAACAATCTTATATCGACATCCATCATTCCAACACGACTTAATGCGAATACCGGTCATTACGTCAATGGCCTGCGACCTTCGCGCACACTCAACCGGAAAACGGCACGATTGTATCAGTCTTTTGGGCACCTGCAACGGTATGGGTAGCAGCAGACTTGAACCACGACCGCGCGCTGCTACTGCGGTTCGCCGATCTAGTTTGCATCGAGAGCCAAGTATGCGGATACCCATAACGACCACGTATGTGGCCAAATACTGCATTGGAGAATGATATTGAGGTTTCCGTCATACTGCCCACTGTCATTGGAATAGAACCTGTATAGGTCTCCGGACAGCCTGACCAACCAGAAAGATCCAACGCGATCGTTCGAGGCCCCTTGGGAATACCGCTATAATGCGCCCTCGACTCTCTCACAGAGCACGCCCGTTCAATGAACGACATACCCGAGCAAATTCCCGACAAAATCGGAAAATACGAGTTGGTCATGGCCATCGCCCGCGGCAGCATGGGGGCTGTCTATTTTGCTGACGATTCGTTCGGGAACCGGCCGGTGGCCATCAAGGTGGCCCATTCCAAGGTGCTGCAGGATAAGCAGTACGGCAAGCTCTACCAGCGCATGTTCTTCAACGAGGCCCAGACGGCCGGGATGCTGCGCCACCCCAACATCCTGGAAGTTTACGACGCGGGCGTCGAGGACGACCAGTTCTATATCGTGATGGAATACGTGGAGGGCGGCGACACCCTCAAGAACCACACCAAACCCGACACCCTGCTGCCCATCGAGAAGGTGATCGAGATCATCTTCCGCTGCGCCCGGGCACTGGATTATGCTCACAGCAAGGGGGTCATCCACCGCGACATCAAGCCCAGCAACATCCTCCTGACCCACGACATGGAGATCAAACTGGGGGATTTCAGCATCGCCTACGTCAACGAGCCGGACATGACCCTCACCCAGCCCATGGGATTGGTGGGGTCGCCCCTCTACATGTCGCCCGAACAGGTGCGCGAGGAGGATCTCAACAACCAGACCGACCTCTTCTCCCTGGGGGTGGTGATGTACGAGATGCTGACGGGCAAGCACCCGTTCGCCTCCACCAGCTTCTCCCAGCTGATCCACAAGATCACCAACCTCAATCCGGTGCCGCCGCGCAAACTGCGTCCCGACATCCCCGAACCCCTGGAGGCCATCGTGCTCCAGGCGCTGAGCAAGGACCGCAAGGTACGTTTCAAAACGGGGGCCGAGTTCGCCGGGGCGCTGAGTGCCGCCTTTACCGCGCTGGACCAACCCGAACAGGAAATCTCCAGCCAAGAGAAGTTCCAGGCGATCCGCGAACTGCGCTTCTTCCGCGGCTTCCCCGAGGCCGAAGTCTGGGAGGTGATCCGCGCCAGCACCTGGCTGGAGTTCGGGCCGGAAGAGGAGATCCTGGTGGAGGGCGAGATCGACGAGGCCTTCTACATCATCGCCACCGGCGAAGTGTCGGTACGAAAAGGCAAATCGGTGATCGGCGCGCTCGGGGTGGGCGACTGCTTCGGCGAGATGGGCTACGTCGCCAAGACCAAGCGCATTGCGAGCATCGTGGCCAACTCCGACGTGGCGGTGATGAAGGTAACCTCCACCCACATCGACCAGACCTCGCTGTCGTGCCAACTCAATTTCCATAAGGTATTCTTGCGCACGTTGATCGAGCGTTTATCGCGGGCGACCGAACGCCTGGCGCAGACCGGCATCTAGGGAGTCTTCCTCTCCACGCCCCCCCTGCTATACCTGAGGGGAGATTCGAGTGGACCCCTGCCAGTAACGCTCGATCTATGCAAATAACGACTAGCTGACGGATTCTTATGCAACACAACGGCCCTGCAGTCGGACTTCTGGCCCTGTGCGGGGTGCTGGCAACGTCCATCCTGATCCCCCTCTCCCAGTCGGAAGCCAACCTCAACGCGCCCTTCCAGGACGTCCTCTCGGACGGCTACTTCCCGCTGGCCGGTCCCGGCACCAGCCTGCTGGAGCGCCGCGGCATCGACGTGCTGGCCGTTCATGCGCGTTCGGCCACCGAACTGGACGAGCTGTTCGCGGACCTTGACTACCACTGGCCGCTCAACGGAACCAGCGAAGTCCCCCCGGTGGAGGTCGCTGCCCTGCCGCTGGACCTTGACCGACTCGATGTGCGCAAGAAAAAATCGGTCTTCTTTCGCACGCTGCTGCCGCTGGTGGCGATGGAGAACGGCATCATCCGCGAACAGCGCGCCATGCTGACAACAGCCTTCGATGCCGGCCCTGTTGATCCGGACAACGAGACCACCGCGACGCTACTCGAAATCGCCAAACAGTACCGGGTGGAGGGCGAACTCAACGCACCCGAAGTCCGGGAGACCCTGCTGCGTCGCGTCGACGTCGTCCCCGCCGGGCTGGTGCTGGCCCAGGCGGCCAACGAGAGCGGCTGGGGCACCTCGCGATTTGCGCGCAACGCCAACAACCTGTTCGGGGTGTGGACCTACAAGCGGCGCGCGGGGCTGCAACCCAACGAGCGTGACGCGGGCGCCAACCACGCCGTGCGCGCCTACCCTTCACTGCGCCGAGCGGTACGCTCCTATCTCTTCAACATCAATGTCGGACACGCCTACCAGGAGTTGCGCCGGATACGCGAAACGATGCGCCGCGAAGGGCGCCCTCTGGACCCGCTGGAGCTGGCCTCGGGGCTGAGCCGCTACTCCAGTCGCGGCGAAGACTACGTGCTGGAGATCCGCCACCTGATTCGTACCAACCGGCTGAACGGGATGACCAACCTCCGTCTGACCGCCGCCGCCGAGCGCTAGCCCATGCCTACCCCGTCACTCCCCTCTGTGGGCTTCGTCAGCCTCGGCTGCCCCAAGGCGCTGGTCGACTCGGAACGCATCATCACTCGCCTGCGCGCCGAGGGCTATGCCATCGCCCCGCAGTACGACGGCGCCGATCTGGTCATCGTCAACACCTGCGGTTTCATCGACAGCGCCATCGAGGAGTCGCTGGATGCCATCGGCGAGGCGCTCGCCGAAAACGGACGCGTCATCGTCACCGGCTGCCTGGGCAGCAACGCCCAGCGCGTCTGGGACACTTTTCCCCAGGTACTGGCCGTCACCGGACCGCAGGCGTACGAGGCAGTAATGAAGGCGGTGCATCAGCACCAGCCCCCGCCCGACCACCCCCACCAGGCGCTGATCCCCCCGCAGGGGCTGAAACTTACGCCGCGCCACTACGCCTACCTGAAGATCTCGGAGGGCTGCAACCACCGTTGCCGGTTCTGCATCATTCCGCAGCTGCGCGGCGATCTGGTCAGCCGTCCCGTCGGCGAGGTGATGACGGAGGCCGAAGCGCTGGTCGACGCCGGGGTCAAAGAGCTGCTGGTCATCGCCCAGGACACCAGTGCCTACGGAGTGGACGTGCGGCATCGCACCGGTTTTTGGAACGGCCGCCCCATCAAGACGCGGCTCTACGAGCTGGCAGAGGCCTTGGGCAGCCTGGGCGCCTGGGTACGGCTGCACTACCTCTACCCCTATCCGCATGTGGACGAGCTGTTGCCGCTCATGGCCGAAGGGCGCGTCTTGCCCTATCTCGACGTGCCGTTGCAGCACGCCAGCGAGCGCATCCTGCGCTCTATGCGCCGCCCCGCCAACGAGGAAGACGTACTGGCGCGCATCGCGCGCTGGCGCGAGACCTGCCCCGATCTCACCCTGCGCAGCACTTTCATCGTCGGCTATCCGGGCGAGACCGAAACCGATTTCGACCAACTGCTGGGGTTCGTCGAACAAGCGCGGCTTGACCGGGTGGGCTGTTTCACCTACTCACCGGTGGCCGGCGCACCGGCCAACGAGCTACCCGATCCCGTACCCGAAACCGTGAAAGCGGAGCGACAGGCACGCCTCATGGCGTTGCAGGCGCAGATCAGCCAGGAGAAACTCGCCGCCAAGCAGGGCCGTGTGATACCAGTACTGATCGACGAGGTTGCTGATGGGCACGCCGTGGGCCGCAGCACGGCCGACGCACCGGAGGTGGACGGCGTGGTGTACGTGGATGACGGCGGCGACCTCGCCCCGGGCGACCGGTGCGAGGTGACGATTACCGAATCAGACGAACACGACCTTTGGGGCCACTGTCTGTAGCGCGTTGCGCTACGACAAATCGCTAGCCGGCTGACCGCGGGTCACGGTGCTGGTACCCAACACGGTAATGATCTGGCGACGAATGAGGAACTGCTTGATCTCCTCCACGCACTCCTCCACCGAACGGCCCGCCGTATCGATCACCAGCTCCGGATCTTGCGGCTCTTCGTAAGGCGAGGAGATTCCGGTGAACTCCTTGATCTTGCCCTCGCGCGCCTTCTGGTAAAGCCCCTTCACATCGCGCTCTTCGCACACCTCCAGGGGACAGCGCACGTAGACCTCCACGAAATCGCTGCCCACCAGATCGCGTACCCGCTGGCGATCGCTCCGGTAGGGCGAGATGAACGCTGTGAGGGTGATGACGCCCGCCTGGATGAACAGCTTGGCCATTTCGCCGATGCGACGGATGTTCTCGGTGCGGTCTTCGTGGGAAAACCCCAGATCGCCGCACAGACCGTGGCGCACGTTGTCGCCGTCCAGCACATAGGTGCGGCAGCCATGCTGGTGCAGTTGCTCTTCCAAGGCGTGGGCCAGGGTCGACTTTCCGGCGCCCGACAGGCCCGTAAACCACAACAGCACCGCATTGTGTGCGTTCATCTGCTGGCGCCGGTCGCGGGTCACCGTAGCGTGATGCCAGACAATATTGCGGTCATTATTCACACTATTTCTCCAAATTGGTTTGGCTACGAACAACGTGCTACTTATCCATCACCAGCCACGAGTGACTATACCAGTAGAAACGTCCCTCCGGCCCGGGAACCGTGCAGTTGTAGCGGCTGCGGCCACGCGGCAATGCGGCCCGAGCCTGAACGGTAAACGGCAAACCCTGCGCGGGCGGTCGCTCCACCTTGGCTTGTCCCTGGCCGGTCACGTAACAGGTCATCTCCTTGGCGCGCGGCACCGCCACAGCCAACCGCAGCTCGAGACGCGGAGGATTGTCTTCGCTGACCACCGGGTCCCACGGTTGGATACGCTCCACGGGCAACTCCAGACTGTTGGCCTTGTCGGCAAACTGCGCCACAGGCGCGTAGGCTTCGGACATGGGAAACCGGGGTAGCGCGCGCAGATCGGCATAGCGACCAATGGCACCCGACTGCTGACCAAACGCCGTGTATCCCGCACCCGCTACCAACTCCGCCAGCGCTTCGTCGAACTCGCCGTAGGGATAGGCGAACAGTGTTCCCGTGATACCCAGCTCGTCGACAAGACGCTGCTGCGCCTCGTCCAGTTCGCGTTGCATGCGTGCGCGCCATACCGCATCGCCCTCACCAGGCTTGCGGCGGACGAGGTGATCGTGGCTCACGCCATGGTTGGCGAAACTCGCTCCATTGCGGGTCATCTCGCGCATCTGCGCCCAGGACATAAAACCGCCGAGTTGCCGCTCCACGGGCTCGGTGGCGACAAACACCGTGAACGGCCAACCGCGCGCCTTGAGTCGCGGGTAGGCCTGGGTATAGACGGAGAGGTAAGCGTCGTCCACAGTGATGGCCGCGGTGCGATCGGGAATGGGCCGGCCCTGACGCCGGTAGTCGACGATGCGTTGCAGCGGCCAGATCGCAAAACCGCGACGCTCCAGATATTCCAGATGGGCCTCGAACTGCTCCAGGCGGATACTGGTGGAGGGGTACCGATCCTCGCCGAACCGGTGGTAGAGAAACACCACCGCATCGGCAGCGGCCGGTTCGGCGAGCGAGGAAAGTGCAGCGACGATCAGCAGCCAGATGGCCAACGAGCGTTTGACGGGTCGCCGGCTCATTCCCGCTACTGGGTCAGTTGCCGACGCGCCCGCACCGCCTCGGCCAACTCGCCCAGGAGCATTTCGGTGTCCTGCCACCCCATGCAGGCGTCGGTGATGCTTTGGCCGTAAATCAGCTCTTCGCCCGGCACCACCATCTGCGCGCCGCTCACCAAATGGCTCTCCAGCATCACCCCGAAAATACGCTGATCACCCCGCGCCACTTGCATGGCCACAGCGCGCGCCACGTCCACCTGCCGATCAGGACGCTTGCGGCTATTGGCATGGCTGCAGTCGATCATGATGCGCGCCGGCAGCCCCGCCTTGGCCAGCAACGCCGCCGCGTCGTCGATCCCGGCGGGATCGTAGTTGGGATGCGGGCCGCCGCGCAGGATTACGTGGCAATCGTCGTTACCGGCGGTGGCAAAGATGGCGGAGTGCCCCTCCTTGGTCACCGACAAAAAGTGATGGGAGTGCGCGGCAGACCGAATGGCATCGACGGCGATCTGCACCTCACCGGCGGTACCGTTCTTGAAACCCACCGGGCACGACAGACCCGAGGCCAACTCCCGATGTCCCTGACTCTCCGTGGTACGCGCACCGATCGCGCCCCACGCGATCAGGTCCGCCACGTATTGAGGACTGATCAGATCCAGGTACTCGGTGCCGGCGGGCAAACCCATCTCGGCCAAGTCCACCAACAGGCTGCGCGCCAGACGCAGCCCCTCGTTGATCTCAAAGCTACCGTCCAGGTGGGGATCGTTGATCAACCCTTTCCATCCCACGGTGGTGCGCGGTTTTTCGAAATAGACGCGCATCACGATGCACAATTCCGGAGCGACGCGCTCGCGCACCTTGACCAGACGCTGGGCATAGTCGCGCGCCGCCTCCACGTCGTGGATGGAGCACGGCCCCACCACCACCACCAGTCGATCGTCTTCCTCGCGCAGGATGCGGTGGATGTCGCGGCGTCCCTGGTAGACGGTCTCCGACGCATGTTCCGTGACCGGGAAACCGCCGATGAGCTTTTCCGGAGCCACCAGCTCCTTGAGTTCGCGAATGCGTAAATCGTCTGTTTGGTATTTCATACAAACCCTTGGCTACTCCGGCAACCGGCTGCAATCAGCGTCGAGCGCCGTAGTTTAACCGCAGTTGTGGCAATGCAACAAAGGCTCAACGCAGGAAGCGACGCAATTCCCATGGGGCGAGGTTGACAGGATTTGGCGCGGTCCCGATAATGCACGCCTTTCAAGCGCCCGTAGCTCAGTTGGATAGAGTACCTGGCTACGAACCAGGTGGTCGGAGGTTCGAATCCTTCCGGGCGCGCCAAACAAAAGGGGGCCCTACGCATGTTGGGCCCCTTTTTTTGATTCATCTGGTTTGGATTCGAATCTCCGACCATAGTCCGACCAGTCGGTTCGGCAAGCGAGTGTAGCCCGCTGGTCGAACCCAGCCGATTGAGACGCTCCATCGAGGGTTCGTATCCATCCATATCGGCCAAACAAAAAAGGGACCACTGCGGGTCCCATTTTTGTTTGGCGGAGAGAGAGGGATTCGAACCCTCGATGGAGCTATTAACCCCATACTCCCTTAGCAGGGGAGCGCCTTCAGCCTCTCGGCCATCTCTCCAAAAAGAAGTCGCCAGCATAAGAGCTGGCGGGCAGGCTGCTAAGGATAGCGACGCAGCCAAACTTCGTAAAGACTAATTAATTTGAATTGGCGATTGCGCCACGAACAACCGACTAACCGCTGTAATTACCCTGCGCGTCGTCGGCCTGTTCGCGGCGAATCCGCTCGTAAATCTCTTCGCGATGCACTGCCACTTCCTTGGGAGCGTTCACGCCGATACGAACTTGGTTGCCCTTGACCCCCAGCACGGTAACCGTGACTTCATCCCCAATCATGAGGGTTTCACCTACTCTACGAGTGAGTATTAACATTGTTCACTCCTTGTCCGGGCCTGAGCCCAGCGTTCCCGTTGTCAGCTAACTAAGCGCCGTAGCGCACCACACGGCATTTATTGGTTTTGTTACCGCAATCCCCAGCATTTATCAGTATATCCGCTAATACCAATAGCGTGTGAAATAAACCGATATCGTTTGCTCTCAATCAATTTAACAAAAATCTATCCTAAAAACAGCCGGTTAGGCGCTTGTTGGGGCCTTGTCGAGTTCAAATGCCTGGTGCAGGGTACGAACCGCCAGTTCCAGGTACTTTTCATCGACCACCACCGAGATCTTGATCTCCGAGGTGGAGATCATCTGAATGTTGATCCCCTCCTGGGCCAAGGCCTCGAACATCTTGCTGGCGATACCGGCGTGGGAGCGCATACCGACGCCCACCAGCGACACCTTAACGATACTCGCATCCCCGACAACGTCCTTGGCACCCAGCTCCTTGGCGGTCGCGGCAAGAATCTCCATGGCGCGTTCGTAATCGTTGCGGTGCACGGTGAACGTGAAATCGGTGGTGTTCTCCTGCCCCACGTTCTGAACGATCATGTCCACTTCGATGTTGGCGGCGGACACGGGGCCGAGAATCGTCGCGGCGATACCCGGACGATCCGGCACGCCGACGATCGTCAGCTTTGCCTCGTCTTTGTTGTGCGCGATGCCGGAAACGAGTGCGTCTTCCATCTCTTGTTCCTCATAGGTAATCAGCGTGCCCTCCCCTTCCTGGAAGGTGGACAACACGCGCAACGGGACGTTGTACTTCCCCGCAAATTCCACAGATCGGATCTGGAGCACCTTGGACCCTAGGCTCGCCATCTCCAACATCTCCTCGAAGGTGATGCGTGCCAGGCGCCGTGCCTTCGGCTCGATGCGCGGATCGGTGGTGTAGACACCGTCAACGTCGGTGAAGATCTGGCATTCGTCGGCCTTGAGCGCCGCGGCCAACGCCACTGCCGTGGTATCGGAACCGCCGCGACCCAGGGTGGTGATGTTGCCCTCCTGATCGACGCCCTGGAATCCCGCCACCACTACCACGCGCCCCTCCTTCAGGTCGCGCTGGATACGCTCGGCCTCGATATTCTGGATACGCGCCTTGTTGTGGGCACTGTCGGTTTGGATGTGCACCTGGTAGCCGGTATACGAACGCGCGGGGCAACCGCGCTTTTCCAGCGCCATGCTGAGCAACGCAATGGTGACCTGCTCACCGGTGGAGAGCAGTACGTCGAGCTCGCGCGGCGTGGGTCGCTGCTCGATCTGCTTGGCAAGGCCGATCAAGCGGTCGGTCTCGCCGCTCATGGCCGAGACGACCACCACGACGTCGTTGCCGCGGTTGCGGTAGCCGATGACCTTTTCGGCCACATTTTCGATGCGTTCGGTGGTGCCCACCGAGGTGCCGCCGTATTTCTGTACGATGAGTGCCATGAGATGCTTAGTGCCGAAAAAGGTGGGTATTAAACGACAAAACCCGCCGTGAATAAAGGGATTGAAGGGCTGGCTAACAAGGAAACGACACGGCCTTCGGAATAGCCCGATCTGCGGCTATCCCAGCTGCTCCCGCGCCCAATCCAGGGCAGCCACCAGCGCGCCGTCCAGCGCGCCGGGGTCACTGCCGCCGCCCTGCGCCATGTCGGGTCGGCCGCCGCCGCGGCCACCGATCCGAGTGGCGACCTGGTTGAGGTATTCGCCCGCTTTGATGCGTTGGGTGCAGTCGTTGGTCACCCCTGCCACCAGGCTGACTTTGTCGTCAACGACACCGGCCAGCAGCACCGCAGCGCTTCCCAACTGCGACTTGAGCTGATCGACGGTGCTGCGCAACGCCCGCGCATCGGCACCATCCAGACGCGCAGCAAGCACTTTCACGCCCTGGATCTCGACCGCCTGCGCGGCGAGATCTCCGCCCTGCGCGCTGGCCAGCTTGTCCTTGAGCCGCTCCAGCTCTTTCTCCAGCGTGCGGTTGCGCTCCAGTAGCTGGCGCACCCGATCGTCCACGTCGTCACGCCCGCCTTTGACCAACTCCGCCACCTTCTGCAGCTTGCGATCCGCAGCCTCGATCCAGCGTAGCGCGCCACCGCCGGTCACCGCTTCGATGCGGCGTACACCGGCCGCGACCCCACTCTCGGAGACGATCTTGATCAATCCGATGTCACCCGCCCGGCTGACGTGGGTGCCGCCACACAGCTCGGTGGAGAACTCTCCGATGCGCAGTACGCGCACAGTATCGCCGTATTTCTCGCCGAACAGCGCCATCGCCCCGGAGCCCACCGCCTCGTCGTAGGCCATCAGGCGGGTCTCGACGTCGGCGTTGTTGCGCACCTGTTTGTTGACCAGACGTTCGATCTCGGCCAGTTGCGCGTCGGTCACCGGCTCGAAATGGGAGAAATCGAAACGCAGCCGATCGGGCGCCACCAGTGACCCCTTCTGAGCAACATGACTACCCAGCACTTGGCGCAGCGCGGCATGCAACAGGTGCGTGGCCGAATGGTTGAGCGCCGTGGCCTGACGCGCGCGGCCGTCGACCTGGGCCGCCACCTGCTGCCCCATCCGCAACACGCCTTGGGTGAGGCGTCCCACGTGGGCATGCGCACCACCCTGCTTGACAGTATCCAGCACCTCGAACACCGCATCGGCGGCACCCAACTCGCCGCGGTCGCCCACCTGACCGCCGGATTCGGCGTAAAACGGCGTGCGATCGAGGATGACCATCCCCTCCTCGCCGGCCTGCAACGCGTCCACCGCCTCGGTACCGCGAAACAGCCCGACGACGCTTCCCTCGCCGCGCAATGCATCGTAGCCGGTGAATTCGGAGGTCACCGTCACCTCGGGCATGGCGCCGTAGTCGATGCCGAACTGGCTGGCGGCGCGGGCGCGCTCGCGCTGCGCCGCCATGTCGCGATCGAAGCCGGCCATGTCCAGGGTCAAACCGCGTTCGCGCGCGATGTCGTTGGTGAGGTCGACGGGAAAGCCGTAGGTGTCGTAAAGCAGAAACACCGTATCGCCAGGGATCTCGCTACCCTGCATGCCGGCAATGCGCTCCTCGAGAATGCGCAGCCCCTGATCCAGAGTCTCGGCGAAGCGCTCCTCCTCCATGCGCAGCACCCGCTCAACCTGCTCGCGGGCCTTTTCCAGCTCCGGGTAGGCCGCCCCCATCTCGCGGCACAGGGGGCTTACCAATTTGTAAAAGAAGGCGTCCTTGAGGCACAGCTTGTGCCCGTGGCGGATAGCGCGTCGGATGATGCGCCTCAGCACGTAACCGCGCCCCTCATTGGACGGCAGAACACCATCGACAACCAGGAACGCGCAGGCACGGATATGATCGGCAACGACGCGCAACGAGCTGTCATCGCGCTCTTCGCTGCCCGCCAGCTCGGCAACCGCAGCGATCAGGTTCTGGAACAGGTCGATCTGGTAGTTGCTGTGCACGCCCTGCAGCACTGCGGCCAGACGCTCCAGTCCCATGCCGGTGTCCACCGAAGGCTTGGGCAGCGGGTGCATGACACCATCGGCGGTGCGGTTGAACTGCATGAACACCAGGTTCCAGATCTCGATGTAACGGTCGCCGTCCTCTTCCGGCGTGCCGGGAGGACCACCCGCCACCTCGGGGCCGTGGTCGTAAAAGACCTCGGAGCACGGGCCACAGGGTCCGGTGTCGCCCATGGCCCAGAAGTTGTCGCTTTCGTAGGGCTTACCGCCTGGCTTGTCGCCGATGCGCGTGAAACGGGCGGGGTCGACGCCGATCTCGTTGAGCCAGATCTCCGCCGCTTCGTCGTCGTCCTGGTAGACCGTGACCCACAACTTCTCCGCGGGCAGGCCGGCCGTCTGGGTCAGATAGTCCCAGGCGTAGCGGATGGCGTCGCGTTTGAAGTAGTCACCAAAGCTGAAGTTGCCCAGCATCTCGAAAAAGGTGTGGTGGCGCGCGGTGTAACCGACGTTCTCCAAGTCGTTGTGCTTGCCGCCGGCGCGTACGCAGCGCTGCGAGGTGGTCGCGCGCACGTAGGGGCGTTGGTCCTGCCCGAGAAAGACATCCTTGAACTGCACCATGCCGGCATTGGTGAACAACAGGGTCGGGTCGTTGGCCGGCACCAGCGGGCTGCTGGAGACGATCTCGTGACCGCGTTCTTTGAAGAAATCCAGAAAACCCTGGCGAATCTCTGCGCTACTCTTCATACCTTGCCTATCAGCCGTTCAAGTCAAAACCGTACGATTTCCATCGTTCAATCGTCATCGCGGCCATCCAGGGCGCGGCGTATCTGTTCGGAGGAGAACCCGCGCTGCACCAGGTAACGGCCGCGCTTGGCGCGCTCGTCCCAGGTACCGGGCGCCTGATCGCCGAAACGGCGCCGGCACAGCTCGCGCACGCGCGTCAACCAATCCGATTCAGCCGCCGCGAGCGCCTCTTCTATCAGCGCCTCCGCGACGCCGCGCTCCTGCAGTTCGGCGCGAATCCGCACTGGACCGTAGCCGCGTTCGCAGCGCGAGCGCGCGTAGACCTCGCTGAAACGCGCATCGCTCAGCAGGCGCTCCTCCTCCAGCCGGTCGAGTACCGGCGTCACCAAATCCGTGGGGAGATGCCGCGCTTCGAGTTTCCAGCTCAGTTCGCGCCGCGAGTGCTCGCGCCGCGCCAACAGGCGCAACGCGGTGTCCCGAATCTGTTCACTGGTGGGCGGGCTATCCGCCTCAGGCTTCGGCCTCTTCCTCATGAGTCTTGGCCGGAGTTTTAATCAAGAGCTTGTCGCGGATCTGGCCTTCGATCTCCGCGGCGGTCTCGGGGTGCTCTTTCAGATACTGGCGCGCGTTGTCCTTGCCCTGGCCGATGCGGTCGCCATTGTAGCTGTACCAAGCACCCGCTTTGTCCACCAGGCCCTGCTGCACGCCAAGGTCGATAATCTCGCCCTCGCGGGAGATACCCTCGCCGTAGAGAATCTCGAACTCCGCCTGGCGGAAGGGGGGCGCGACCTTGTTCTTGACCACCTTGACGCGGGTCTCGTTGCCCACCACCTCGTCGCCCTTCTTGATAGCGCCGGTGCGGCGGATGTCGAGGCGCACCGAGGAGTAGAACTTGAGCGCGTTGCCGCCGGTGGTGGTCTCGGGATTGCCGAACATGACGCCGATCTTCATGCGGATCTGGTTGATGAAGATCACCAGGGTGTTGGAGCGCTTGATGTTGGCGGTGAGCTTGCGCAGCGCCTGGGACATGAGACGCGCCTGCAGCCCAACGTGGGAATCACCCATCTCGCCCTCGATCTCCGCCTTGGGCGTGAGCGCCGCCACCGAGTCGATGACCACCACATCCACCGCCCCGGAACGCACCAGCATGTCGGTGATCTCCAAGGCCTGTTCGCCGGTATCGGGCTGCGAAACCAGCAGGTCCTCGACGTTGACGTCCAGCTTTTCGGCGTAGATGGGATCAAGGGCGTGCTCGGCGTCCACGAAGGCGGCGGTGCCGCCCAGCTTCTGCGCCTCGGCGATTACCTGCAGCGTCAGCGTGGTCTTACCGGACGACTCGGGACCGTAGATCTCCACCACCCGGCCGCGCGGCAGACCGCCGATCCCCAGCGCGATATCCAGCGCCAGCGATCCGGTAGAGATTGCCTCCACGTCGCGCACCGCCCCGACATCGCCCATCCGCATCACCGACCCCTTGCCGAACTGCCGCTCGATCTGGGTCAGTGCCGCCGATAACGCCTTTTTCCGGTTCTCGTCCATCTACTGTTCCGCTCCGTACCGTGAACTGTGGGTCGCATCGCGTTATCCGCCACGCGAAAAGGCGATTATTTCATAGATGGCGAGAGTGGGCCTAGTCGCACCCACAAACAAACGGATCACCGGTTCCAGCTACAGCATTGGGTGCGCTATCTTTAACACCAGATGCCGTTCACGGCCCGTTCAGGCGCGGCACCCGACTATTCCCGGGTCACCGACTTGAATCGATTACATGTTCCTAACACCTTCACTAGGGAGACACACCATGAGTCTGTGGAAACAAGCCGCGGTACTCGTCATCGCGGTCAGCGTGGCCGGTTGCGCGGCCGACGACCCTAACCGACGCGCCAAAACCGGAGCCGCCATAGGGGCTCTGGTGGGCGCCGTCATCGGCAACCAGGGTAAACACGACAAGGGCCAACGGCGCATCATCGGCGCGGCCATCGGCGCCATGACGGGCGCCGCGGTGGGCAACTACATGGACAAACAGCAGGCCGAGCTGGAAGCCAAGCTCAAGGCCGAGCAGGACCGCGAGGAGCTGCAGATCACCCGCCTGTCGGACAACAGCCTGAAGCTGGGCATCGCCAGTGAGGCGACCTTTGACGTCGACCGTTCCGACCTCAAGTCCGGCTCCCTCACCACCTTCGACAAGATCGCCGGCGTGCTCAAGACCTACGAGAAGACGGTCATCCACGTGGTAGGTCATACCGACAGCACCGGTTCGGACGCCTACAACCAGGGATTGTCGGAACGGCGTGCCGTGAGCGTCGGCGACCGTCTCATCCAGGACGGCGTACCGCGGGATCGCGTCCTGATGGAGGGTCGCGGTGAACGGGAACCGCGCGCGACCAACGGGACCGCCGACGGCCGGCGCATGAACCGCCGCGTCGACATCGTGATCAAACCCATCGTCGAGGGCCAGGAGGAGAAGGCATTCGATCCGCCGCCGCCGCTCACCTCGTGATCGGCAATCCGCTCCGTTTGTGACAAGAGAGCCCCGCGCGCGATCACGCGGGGCTCTCTCTTTCAACTACTTGCCCAGCATCGCCTCTTTCAGAGACGAGGTCACCGGCTCCTTACCCAGCCACACCGCCAACAAATCGCGGTTGAACTCAGCCCCCGGGATGGTGCCTTTGACTTCGCCGTTAACGGAGACCCGTGTCCCGACGCCCGGGATATAGTCGAGCAGGATCACGTCGCCTTTCACCGCGTCGCCGAAAAAGGCGTTGAATTTCTCGAGACTCGGTTTGACACGGGCGAACTGGTCGGCCGAAACATTGGCCTGGAAGCCTTCCAGCCACGCCTCACGCAGCTTGTCCGCTTCGACCTTGCTGTAGAGAAAGTGCATCGCCACCCGCCGCGGTTCATCCGCAGCGAGAATGGCCGGCGCCGAATCGCGCTTCTCGGTGAGATAAAGCGCACCGATGTAGACGCTGACGAAGAACTTCTTGCGGATTCCGGCGCCGTTGAGCACCAGCGTCTGATCCACGGTTTCGATACGGGCCGTATCCGGCACCGACACCCCTTTGATCTCCACGGCGTTCACCACACCCCCGTACTGCGTCGCCGCGGCCAACAGAGCCGCCACCATCCAGCGTTTCATCGTTTCGGTCTCCCCATTTCTCACTCGTAAGCGCCTCAACCGAGGCGCTCTCAATGGCCTTTGTAGAGCTGCGTGACCGGCTCGTTCAGCCGCTCAACAACCTGCTTGCGCTTCAGCTTCAGCGTGGGCGTCAGCAGGCCGTTATCCACCGTCCACGGGTCCAGACTCAGGTGGATGCGCCGCACCTGGGCATACCCCGGGAACAGACGCACCTGCTCGGCAATACGCTCGAGCACCGCTTTTTCGGTCGCCTCCTCGTGCAATATCGTCGGCTTGTTCACGTCGAAGCCATGCGCGCTGGCGAACTCCTCCCAACGATCCGGATCGAGCACGCACAGGGCACACAGGTAGGGACGGTTTTCACCGATGATCATCACCTGCTCGATCAACGGATCCATGGCAATGGCCATCTCCATGTCCGCGGGGGAGACCTTCTCGCCGTTGCTCAGCACGATGATCTCTTTAATGCGTCCGGTGATGAAGATGTGCCCCTGCTCGTCGATACGCGCCTTGTCGCCGGTCTTCAGCCAACCGTCCTCGGTCATCACCTGACGCGTCGCCTCTTCGTTGTGCCAATAGCCGAGCATGATGTTGGGGCCGCGGGCGAGCAGTTCGTCGTTTTCGCCGATCCTGACTTCCACATCCTGAGCTGCGATACCCACGCTCTCGGGCACGTTGTCATCGGGCCGGTTGGCAGAGATGACGGGCGAGCTCTCGGTCAGGCCGTAACCCTGCAGGATGGGCACGCCCAGCCCCAGAAAGGTGCGTGCCACCTCCGGCGTGAGTGGTGCACCACCGCTCACCGCCGCCTTCAGCCGCCCGCCCAGCTTGTCGGTGATCTTGCCCGCCACCAGCGCCTTGAGCAGCGGCCACGCCAGCAGCGCCGGCTTCCACGGCCCGCGGCCCTGATTGTGGAGAAACCTGGCCCACCCCACATTGACGGCGGCGAAAAAGAGCTTCTTGGCCAGCCCGCCCTTTTCGTCCAGCCCCGCCATGATCTTGGCGTAGACGCGTTCGTAGATGCGCGGGACGCTGATCATTACGGTGGGGCGGATGGTCTGCAGATCCTCACCCAGCAGCGGGATGGAGCGCGCATACGCAACCCGGGCCCCGGTCATCATCGGGAAGTAGTAGCCGGCGGTGCGTTCCAGAGTGTGCGACAGCGGCAGGAACGAGAGCAGCACGTCGCTCTCGTCCACGTCGATCAGCTGCGCCCCAACATACGCGTTGGTGACCATGTTGTTGTGGCTCAGCATCACCCCCTTGGGGAATCCGGTGGTGCCGGAGGTGTAGACGATGCTGGCAAGATCGTGCGGCTTGGCCGGCGATGTGCGCACCGGCTCCGATTCGTCGGGCAACCACTCCGCGAGATTGCGCAGCCGTTCGTCGGGATGGGGCTTGCTGAGGTCGCGAATGCTGACGATGCGGCGCACGCCCAGCATGTCCTGGCGCACGTCTTCGATACGCGCCCACTCCTCCTCGCCGCCGATGAACAGTACTTTCGCCCCGGAATCGTGCACGATGTAAGCGACGTTGCCGCCGCGATCGTCGGCGTAGACCGGCACCGTAATCAGCCCTAGCGCCATCGCCGCCTGATCGAACATCACCCATTCGCGGCAGTTGCGCGCCATGATGGCCACCCGATCGCCGGCTTCCAACCCTTCGAGCTCCAACGCGATCTGCCAGCGCCCCACCTCGTGGGCCATCTGCGCCCAGGTGGTTTCACGCCACTGCCCGGACGCCTGATCGAAATGACAATAGGCGACGGTGTCTGGCGTTCGCCTCACGCGGGCGCGGAACAGCCCCCCCAGGGTAACGGCCTCCAGTGGAGTGATTACTTTTGAATTATTGTGTTCACTGCCCATCTCTCCTCCTTACGAATCTCACGGCTAACACGCGGTTGTTATTGTGAATCCATCTCACCCACATCACTTCGGTTCGCGAATTCCCCGGCAGGGTGCAAAGCGCTCTCCGAGCCGCTCAGCAAACCGCTCCATGGTGTTCACCACATCGTCGAGCCCACGCCGCTCGGCATAGTGCACCACACCGCCGGTAAACGGCGCAAAGCCCGCCCCAAAGACCATGCCCGCGTCGAGCAGATCGGCATCGGCAACGACACCCGCGGCGAGACAGGCATACGCCTCGTTGACCAGCCGCAGCGCCATGCGATCGCCCATCTGCGCCAGCTCGGCATCGCTCGGCAGGCCGGCGTTGCGCCCGATGCGCCGTTTGCGCGGGTAGCGGTAGAAGCCCTGGCCGCTCTTGCGCCCCAGATGCCCCTGCGCGACCAGCGCTTCCAGGCGCTGGGGAATCGTTCCACCGTAGTGCCCGGTGAGTACCCGACCCACCGCTAGGCACACGTCCAGTCCCACGGTATCCGACAGCTCCACCGGTCCCAGCGGCATGCCGAAACGACGCGCCGCTTCGTCCACCACCTCGGGCGCAACGCCCTCCTCCACCAGCTCCACCGCCTCCATCAGGTAGGGCATCAACAGGCGGTTGACCAGGAAGCCGGGGGCACTGCGCACCGGCAGCGGCAGGCGGTCGAGGCGGCGCACGAACGCCGCCGCCTGATCCACCTGCGCCGGCAAGGTCGCGTCTGTGGTGACCACCTCCACCAACAGCATCTTGGCGACGGGATTGAAGAAGTGCAGCCCCACCAGGCGTTGCGGCTGCACCAGCGCCTGGGCGATCTCCGCCAGCGGGATGCTGGAGGTGTTGGTGGCCAGCAGGGCATGGTCGGGCGCCTGCGCCTCGATGCGGCGGAACAGCGCCTGTTTGGCGGCAACGTCTTCCACAATCGCCTCGATGACCACGTCGGCGCGGGCGATGCCGTGCCCCTCGGGATCGGGCACCAGCCGGTCCAGCGCCGCCTGCACCCGGTGGGGTTGTTTCAGGCGCTTGCGAAACAGCGCCGCGGCCCGGCCGATGGCGGGTGCGATCTGCGCCGCCGACCGGTCCTGCAGGCTGACACTCAGACCGCGCAGCGCGCACCACGCCGCAATGTCGCCGCCCATGGTGCCGGCCCCCACCACATGCACGTGGCGCACAGGTTCGGCGCCGACTTTGCCCAGTTCGCGCAGCCGTTCGCGCAGCAGGAACAGGCGGATCAGGTTACGCGCAGTCTCGCCCATGGCGAGACGCGCCGCGGATTCGGCTTCCTGGCGCAGCATGCGCGGCCAATTCCCGCCATGGCGGCGCCACAGCTCGAGAATGGCGTAGGGTGCCGGGTAGTGTTCCGGCCGCGCACGCCGGCCCACTTGGCGCCGAACCCAGGGCACCAGCAGCTCCCGCCCCGGCCTGAGTTCAAGGGCGCGCAGCCACCATGCCGGGCGCCGCGGTGCCGGACGTTCGCCGAGCAGGGTACGTGCCGCGGTACGCAGGTGGCGCTGCGGCACCACAGCGTCCACCAGACCCAGTGCCTTGGCGCGGCGCGCATCGACGGTGCGCCCGGTGAGCAGCAGATCGAGGGCGGCGGGCGCCCCGATGAGGCGCGTCAGGCGCACCGTCCCGCCCCAACCCGGGTGAAAACCCAGCATCACCTCGGGCAGCCCCAGGCGTGTGGCGCTCTCCCCGGTGGCAACGCGATAGCGGCACGCCAGCGCCAACTCCATCCCGCCGCCGAGGCAGAAACCGTCGATAGCGGCCAGCGTCGGGAAGGGTAGCGCCTCGATGCGGTCGAACAGCGCCTGGACGCGCCGCACCAGCGTGAGCGCCGCATCGAAGTCGGTAACCGTGGCAATCTCGTGTACATCGGCGCCGGCGACAAAACCGCTGGGCTTGCCCGACGCCACCACCAGTCCGCGTGGCGGCTCCGTCTGCAGCCCGTCCAACTGCGCCTCCAACTGCTCCAGTACGGTGCTGGAGAGCACGTTGGCCGCGCCGTCCTGGTTATCCAGATAGAGCCAGGCGATGCCGTCGGCTTCGCGTTCCAAGCGCCAGTGTTTCTTTGCGGAAGTCATTGGCCACCCCCCAGCGCTTCGACCAGGGTGGCGCCGCCTTGGCCGCCGCCGACGCACAGTGTCGCAACGCCGTAGCGCCCGCCGTCGCGCCGCAGCGCCTGCAAGGTGTGCAACACAATGCGCGCGCCGCTGGCGCCGATGGGATGACCCAACGCGATGGCGCCGCCATCGCGGTTGAGGCGCTCGCGGTCGATGGCGCCGAAGGCGCTGTTCAGACCCAGTTCGTCGCGGCAATAGCTCTTGTCCTCCCAGGCGGCCAACACTCCCAGCACCTGGGCGGCGAAGGCCTCATTGATCTCCCAGCAATCGATGCGTTGGGCGCTGATGCGCTGACGCTTGAGCAGCGGCGGCACCGCGTGGGCCGGCCCCAACCCCATCTGTGCCGGGTCCAGCCCCGCCCACTCCACGTCGACGATACGCCCCAGCACGGGCAGGTCGTGACGCTTCACCGCGGCCTCGGAGGCCAGCAGCAGCCAGGCCGCCCCGTCGGTGATCTGCGAGCTGTTGCCGGCGGTGACGTTGCCGAAGCGCCGGTCGAAGAACGGCTTGAGCTTGGCCAGTTTTTGCGGGGAGGAATCGGGACGCACGCCGTTGTCGGCTTCGTAGACCGCGCCGTGCTCGTCGAACAGCGGCACGATCTCGTCCAGACGCCCGGCCTGCTGGGCCGCCACCAGGCGCTGATGGCTGGTAACGGCGTAGGCGTCCATGGCGGCACGGTCGATGCCGAAGCGCCGGGCGACGATCTCGGCGGTCTGCCCCATAGAGAGGTTGACGGTGGGATCGGTCAGGCCGCGCAGCAGGCTGATCACCGGCGCGAGGTGGCGCGGGCGCAGCCGCGCGAATGCCTTGAGCCTTGTCGGCAGATCGCGCGCCAGGCGCCAGCCCACCAGCCACTGCACCAGCTCGCGTTGCCACAGCAGCGGTGCGTGGCTCATGGCGTCGGTACCGCCGGCCAGCACCAGGTCGGCGCGCCCGGCGCGGATGTTGCGCAGCGCACTGTCGATGGCCTGCATCCCGGAGGCGCAGTTGCGCTGCACCGTCCAGCCCGGCACCCGGTGTCCACAGCCCAGGCGCAACGCCACCACGCGTCCGATATTGGCCTCGTCGGGCCCGGGGATCATGCTGCCGAGGATCACCTCGTCCAGGGCATCGGGAGCAAAGGGCTGGCGCAGCAGCAGCGCACGTCCCGCGGCCACGGCCAGATCGCTGCCGCTGAAGGGCCCGGGCCCGTTGCTCGCCTTGAGAAACGGGGTGCGCGCGCCGTCCACCACGTAGACCGCGCTCGATTTGGAGGCACTGCGTGCCGCACTCACGACGCGGATTCCTCGGCAGCGAAATCGGGCGCGAAGTCATCCACCTGGATGATCTCCCACACCAGCGCGCGGTACTCGCGCAGCCGCTGCGCCTGCTCGATGCTCACCATGTCGGCTTCCAGGGCGCGCTCCAGCAGCTCCTCGTCGTCGCCGCCCGCAATCAGGCCGTCGCGTTGGGCGTGACGCAGCGTGCGCTCGGCGGCGTCCGCCTCGTCGGCCAGACTCAGCGCACGCTCCAGACGCGCCAGCGGGTGGTCGGGATCGCTGGGCAGAAACAGTCCGGCGGTGAGGCGGTCGCGGGCAGTGGAGGGTTCCAGCAGCAGCTCCGCCACCTGCTGGTCGAGTGCGTCGTCGGGCGGAAAGTAGGTGCGTCCGGTGGGAAACAGCCAGCCGCGCAGCAGCCGCGCCAACCCGCGTAACGGCAGGTTGACCAGCGTCTCGATCATACGCTTTTCCGCCATGGCCAGGGTGTACTGGCAACCCCAGTGCACCAGGGGCAGGTCCTTGGCGAGGCGCCCATCGCTGTCGTAGCGCTTGAGGATGGCCGATCCCAGGTAGAGGTAGCTGAGTACGTCGCCGAGGCGCGCGGAGAGCCGTTCGCGGCGCTTGAGCTCACCCCCCAGGCTCATCATCGACATCTCGGCCAGCAACGAAAACGCGCAGCTCACGCGGGTGAAGTGCTGGTAGTAGCGGCGCAGCGGACCACCCTCAGGAACGCGAATCCAGCGCCAGCCGCCCAGGCCGTAGAACAGAGTGCGCGACCCGCTGGCCACCGCGTGACGGATGTGGCCGAAAAAGGCGCGGTCGAACTCCGCCAGCACCTGCGGCGTGTTCTCCGACTGGGCGGCGCGCATCTCGCGCAGCAGGTAGGGATGGCAGCGCATCGCCCCCTGGCCGAAGATGATCAGACTGCGGGTGAGGATGTTGGCACCCTCGACGGTGATGCTGATGGGCAGCGCCTGGTAGGCGCGTCCCACGATGTTGCGCGGCCCCAGGCAGATACCCGATCCGCCCTGGATGTCCATGGCGTCGTTGACGATCTGGCGCATCATCTCGGTGAGGTGATACTTGGCAATGGCCGAGATCACCGACGGCTTCTCGCCCAGGTCCACCGCACCGCAGGTCATCACCCGCGCCGCCTCCATCAGATAGGCCAATCCGCCGATGCGCGCTAGCGGCTCCTGGATGCCCTCGAAACGGCCGATGGAGGTCTTGAACTGCTTGCGCACCCGGCTGTAGGCACCGGTGGCGCGGCTGGCCATCTTGGCGGCACCCACGCTGAGCGCGGGCAGCGAAATGGAGCGCCCGGCCGCCAGCGATTCCATCAACATGCGCCAGCCATTACCGGCCTGCTCGGGACCGCCGATGATGTAGTCCAGCGGGATAAAGACGTCGTGGCCCTGGGTGGGGCCGTTCTGGAACACGGCGTCGAGCGGCAGGTGGCGGCGCCCGATGACCACGCCGGGGGTCTGCGCCGGGATCAGGGCGCAGGTGATGCCTCGATCGACCTCGTCGCCCAGCAGGCCGTCAGGATCGCGCAGCTGGAAGGCCAAACCCACCACCGTAGCCACGGGGCCGAGAGTGATGTAACGCTTGTTCCAGTTGAGGCGGATGCCGAGGACGTTGGACTTGCCGTCGAATTCACCGTGGCACACCACCCCGGTGTCGGGGATGGAGGCGGCGTCGCTGCCGGCGCTGGGCCCGGTAAGGGCGAAACAGGGGATCTCCTCGCCCGCGGCGAGCCGGGGCAGGTAGTAGTCCTTCTGCGCTTCGGTGCCGTAGTGCAGCAGCAGCTCGGCGGGACCCAGCGAGTTGGGCACCATCACCGTGACCGCAGCGGTCAGGCTGCGGCTGGCCACTTTAACCACCACCGTCGAGTGGGCCAGGGCGGAGAACTCCAGCCCACCGTAGCGGCGCGGGATGATCATCCCGAAAAAGCCGTGGCGCTTGAGGAACTCCCACACTTCGGGCGGCAAGTCGTGCCACTGGTGGGTCACCTTCCAATCGTCGATGAGGTTGCAGAGCTCCTCGACGGGGCCGTCGAGGAAGGCGCGCTCCTCGGCGCTGAGCTCCGGGAGGCGTGTCTCCAGCAGTTTGCCCCAGTCGGGCCGACCGCTGAAGAGGTCGCCGTCCCACCACACGGTGCCGGCATCCAGCGCCTCCTGCTCGGTGCGCGAGACCTCGGGCAACAGGCGGCGAAACGCAGCGAGGATCGGGCGGCTGATCAGCCGGCGGCGCAACGGCGGCACCGTCAAGGGCACCGCAACCACCACCGAGAGGGCCAACACTGCATAGGCAACCACGTCGCCGATCCCCCCCAGCCCGCGTGCCACGGCCACGGCACCGGCGAAGGCCAACCACCAACCCCAACCGGGCGCACGCAGCATTGCCAACGCCCAAACGAGCGCCAACCCCGTCAACAGCCAGATGAGACCCTCGATCATTGCCTCTCCCATGCCCGCCGTCTCGCGCCGCGAAGCGCACGTGCTAATTGCCTGCGCGCTCCGGTCGGCTCGCGATCACGCAGAATACCCCGCAACCCGCAAACAATTCAAACGTTCGTTTAAAATAGTATTGGCCCGCCTATCCGCTACCTCGGAGAGGGAGCGAGCCTCTCCCGCATGCCTCCAAGCGCAGCCCTTACCCCAGTTTCTCCGCCTTCATGCCGGCGGTGAGAAACTCCACCAACCGCTCCGTCATCCCCTCCAGGTCGTCGGGATCGCAGTAGGGGCAGGCCGCCAGCAGATGCAGCGCGTCAGTCCCCGCCATGGCGTAGGCGATGGCACCGATCACGAAGTGCATGCGCCAATAGAGGTCGGAGGCGTCCAGGTGCGGTAGCGCCCGCCCCAGCAGCTCGCTGTAGCGCAGCTTGATGTCGTGATAGAGCTCGGGCATGAACCCGCGCACGTGTTTGTTGGGTTCGGCGTAGGAACGGCCGAGCAGGCGCATGAATATCATGCCGCCGCGGGCGGGATCGCGGCTCACCTGCAAGGCGGGTTCGATGTAGGTACGCAGGATCGGGGCTACCGCCGGCACACCTTCGCCCACCGACTCCTGCAACGTGGTGAGCAGGCGCAGACGCTCGCGGTTGAGCGGTTCGACACGGCGCCGGAAGACCGCTTCGAGCAGTCCCGCTTTCGATCCGAAATGGTAGTTGACCGCCGCCAGGTTGACCTCTGCGGCAGCGGTGATCATGCGCATGGAGGTGGCGTCGAATCCCCTGTCCGCAAACAGGCTTTCAGCGGCGTCGAGGATGCGGGCGTTGGTGGCGAGGTTCTCTTTCGCCTCGGCGGATGCGCTCTTGCTCATGGGCTGAGTATAGCCCGATTCAAACGTTCGTTTAAACCGATGAGTTTGTTACCAAACCCCACTCCCGCACCACTTCGTAGCGGGCGCCCTGCGGCAACGTCTGCGACCGGACCAGGGCAAAACCGCGCACCGGCCACGGCGTCACGCCTTCCAGCGCGCCGGCGTGCACGGGAGCAGCGTCGCGTAACAACGTCAGATGGGGCACGAAAGCTCGCCGTTCGGCCTCCAGGCCACAGGCGGTCTGCACGTCGCGCAGCCGGGTCACCAGGGCGATCAGCGCCTGGGGTGTGGTCCGGGGCAGCCCCCACACCATCTTGTTGCGCGGGCGGAACGATACGCGTGCGAGATCAAGGTCAAACGCTTCGATGGCCAGACCATCCGCGCCCTGTTCGACGCAAGCTCGCTGCGCGCGCGTCAGCGATCCGAGAAATACCAGCGTGATGTGGAGGTTCGAGGCCGGAATCCAGCGGCCGCGCGCCTGCGCCAGACAGCGCCGTACCGCCGCGTGGTAGCTGTTCTGCCACGGGTCCGGCGGCCAGAGTGCGAAAAACAGACGTTCGCGCTCACCCGTCACCGGCGCCAATCGCCGCCTAGCAGATCGATAACCCCACGCAGGGCATGCGCCACCGCCTGTCGACGCACCGCGTCGCGGTCGCCGGCGAAACAGCAGCGTTCGGTGACCGGCTGCGCGTCCGTCACCCCCCAGGCGAACCAGACGGTGCCCACCGGTTTCTCCGTCGACCCGCCGTCCGGGCCGGCGATGCCGCTCACCGCCAGCGCCACCCGCGCAGCGCTGTGGTGCAGCGCTCCGTCGACCATCGCGGCCACGGTCGCTTCGCTAACCGCACCGTGCTCGTGCAGGGTCGTCTCAGGCACGCCCAGCATGTCGCGTTTGGCGGCATTGGAATAGGTGACGAACCCGCGGTCGAACCACTGCGAACTGCCGGCACGATCGGTGATGAGTTTGGCAATCCAGCCACCCGTGCACGACTCCGCTGCCGCCAGCTGCCACCCGCGCGCCAGCAGGCCGTCGCCCACTGCGCACGCCAGCGCGTACAGCTCGTGATCGGTGAGCGTTATCGGGTCGCGACTCATAGTGAGATGCCGCAAGAAGCGCCCCATCTCCAGCGCTGCGCTGCTAGGTCACTGGAAGAGATCTTCGGGATCGGTCTTGTGTTCCTGGGTATCGAAGCCATCCTCGTCGAAGGATAACAACACGTCCCGGCCGTGGATAGCCGTCTCCAGAACGACGCGCCGCCCCCACAGGGTGTGGAGATGCTCGAGGGTCTTCTCGGCGAAATCGAGCTTCAGTTCGCGACCGTCGTGGTAGTGCTTCAGGTACAGCGTGCGGTTGCGGCCGTAGTCGGCGTCTTCGACCTTGATCACCGGCACTGCGCCCATGCCCACGTTCTGGATCAGGGTGTTGCGGATCACGTCGTAGCCGGTGTCGTTGGCGACGTGTGTGACCACCTCCTCCTGGCCCTGCGCCTGATAGCGGAACAGGTCCACGGCCTCGATGAGTTCGTTGGTGAGAAAACGGCGCAGAAATGACGCATCGCGATCCACCTCGCGCACCTCGAACAGCTTGGCCAGTGCCTTGGCATCAGGGGCGACATCAGGCGGGGGCAGCTCACCGCCGGTGTCGCCGAAACGACGCCAGATGTCGTCCCAAATCTTGAGCCCCAGGTAGTAGGGGTTGAGATCACCCGGTATCGGCCGCACCACCTGGTTGTGATGGACGAGAAACTCCATGTGCATCGCATGAGGCAGTTGCAGGGCGTTCATCAGGGTGCGGTGCCAGAAACTGGCCCAACCCTCGTTCATAATTTTGGTTTCGATCTGTGGCAGAAAATACTCCGCCTCTTCATGGACGATGGTGAGCAGGTCACGTTGCCAATCGGTCAGCTGCGGATTGTGGTCGCGGATGAACAGCAGCAGATCAGCATCGGGTTCCAGGGGAATCTTGTCCAGATCCGGCCGCGCCTCCGACACCCCTCTGTGGATCGCACGATACTCGTCGTGGGCGGGCAGGGAGCGGTCGAGCGCTGCGTCGACCTGTTCGGCCGGCGAGCGCTTGCGCATCGCGCGGTTGCGGCCGAGCTGCAGGGAGAGCGCGTGTGCGGCGTCGAGCACCCTCTCCACGGCGCTACGACCGATAGAGGGGTCCTCCACGTAGCCGCGGATGCGCTCGGCGTGCAGCTTGAAAGTGCTGATGGTCAACTCCGCACGGGTGTGCGAAAAAGTGAAGTTGTTCTTGAAGAAATCGTTGTGACCGTACACATGCGCCATCGTCAGCACAGTGAGCGCCAGCGAATTGTCGCGCATCAGGTAGGCGATGCAGGGATCGGAGTTGATCACCATCTCGTACGGCAACCCCGAGACGCCGTAGTCGTACGTGGTCTTGAGCTTTTCGTAGGACTTGCCGTAAGACCAGTGCGGATAGTGGGCGGGCATGCCCGAATAGGCCATGAAACTCAACATCTGCAGATGGTCGCAGACCTCGAACTCCTGCGGATAGCAATCGAGCCCGAACAGGTCGACCTTCTCGCGGATGCGCTCGTCCCACGCTTTGAGTTCGTCGAGGTTGAGTTGCGCGCTCAAGCCGGCACCTCT
The DNA here is from genome assembly GCA_050287605.1 of Gammaproteobacteria bacterium. GTDB lineage: Bacteria > Pseudomonadota > Gammaproteobacteria > QQUJ01 > QQUJ01 > QQUJ01. The sequence goes on from JBNKCG010000026.1 coordinate 39,756, forward strand.
CCCTCAGAAGATTCGGCTATTCGTTCTCGCTTCATCAGTGCTTTGAAGCTGGGCCAGACATCCTCGCGGCGCTTGATCAGCACCGCCTGGTAGTTGTCTTCATCAATGGTATTGAAGGTGTCGATAAGCGAGCTTTCGTAGTGCAGCGTATAGGGTTTGATCTCGCCGTATCCGAACAGGTTGCACACCTCGCACAACTGATGCGCCGCGCGCACCGCCGCCTCGTTATCGCTGGCGAAGTTATCGCCGTCCGAGCAGTGGAATGCGTAGATGTTCCAGTGTTCCGGATGATAGCGTTCGCGTATCACCTCCAACGCCTTGTTGTAGCCCGAGGAGATCATCGTGCCACCCGACTCGCCCTTGTGGAAGAACTCCTCCTCGGACACCTCACGCGCCTGGGTGTGGTGTGCGATGAAAACCAGATCGACGTTTTGGTAGCGCGTACAAACGAAGCGGTGCAACAGGAAGAAAAAGCTGCGGGCCAGGTACTTCTTCATGGTGTCCATGGACCCTGACGTATCCATGATGCAGATCACCGCGGCGTTGGACGACGGTTTGACGTCCGGTACGCGATGGCGGAACTTGAGATCATCTTGATGAAACGGGAAGCGGTTGTCTTCGCGCGCCAAGCCGGCGCGCTGGCTGGCCATCTTGCGCCGCACGCGTGCCCGTGCCGAGCGCTTCTTATCCAGGTGTACGTGCACGCCCACCTGACGGTAGCCGCGGCGCTTGGTGGTGCGCTCCGACATCACCTGGCGCAGGCGTTTCTGCTCCAGATCGGGCAGCGCGAGATCCTCGAACATGATGCTGATCAGTTCATCCAGCGTGACGTCCGTCTCGTAGTAATCGACGCCCGGCTGGTTGCCTGCGGGACCCGGTCCCCGCTCGCCACCGCGGGCACGCCCGACGATCTGCCCCTCCTCGGTATCGCCGTCGCCGGTTCCCACGCCCGGGGCGTTCTCACCGTAGACGAAGCGGTACTCGCGGATGGAACGGATGGGAATCTTGACCACGCGGTCGGCGGACTGGCCAATGATGGCCTCCTCGGCAATGAGATCTCCGATGTTGTCGCGGATGGAGTCGAGTACCTTTTCCCGATGCCGCTGCCGGTCACCGGCGCTGCGATCCGAGCGCAGCGATTCCGAAGGCGAATAGGGTCGGAATATGGTTTCGCTGGTACTCACCACTGCACCTCGCTTCGATTCCTCGCCGTTCAAACGATGAGTTAATCCGCCGAGTCGTCAGTCCTTCCACAGATTGTTGGCGGCGTATTTTAGAATCACATCCACGCAGTGCTCGCAATAGCCGTTCTCCAGCAGGTTCTGCACCATACCGTCGTACTTTTGCTTCTGCTCCTCGTCGCGGGTGCGCGACTTGGTGATGATGCGGCTGATCTCGCGCACCGAACTCATCAGCCTCTTTTCGATGGCCGACTTAAGCGGTTCGTAACTCTGGTAATTGATCTTCTCGCCGCGCCGCTGACTGGCCCACAGGAAGGCGATCACCTCCTGGCGGAACCCTTCGGCAGCGCTGCCGATGATGGCGATATGCTCTTCGATGGATTTCAGAAAATCCTCGTCGGGTTCCAGTTCCTCGTTGGTGTTGCGATCCTTCACCTTGCTTTTGTTGACGAAGGCCTCGGCGTGATCGAGGTAGTTCTGGAACAGCGATTCCGCCTGCTCCTGGTAGGAGTAGACGAACGCCTTGGTGATCTCCTTCTCCAGCATCTCCAGATACTCCTTGTGGATCATGTCCTGGAGGAATTCGAGATAGCGCTTGCGCACGTCGTCGGAGAGATCCGACGCCTTGACCATGTTGACCAGCGCCTCGCGCACATTGATGGGATTGATGCACTCGGGGTTGTTGGAGAGCGCGTTGTCGATGGCCTTCATGATGAAGCGCGTGGAGATGCCACCCATGCCTTCCGACTTGGCATCTTCGCGCAGCTCACGCACGCTGAGGCGCTTGGTACGTCCCTTCTCCACCACCTCTTCGCCGTCGTAGAGGCGCACCTTGGTCATCAGGTCCACCTTGGGGCTGGGCTCGAGCCGCGACAGGACGGCGAACAGCGAGGCGATCTCGATGGTATACGGTGCGATGTGCGCGTCGAAGTCAGACTTGGCGAGGATCTTCTTGTAGATCTTCACCTCTTCGGTCAGGCGCAAATTGTAGGGCACCTTGACCACCACGATGCGGTCGAGGATCGCCTCGTTGGTGTTGTCCGCGCGGAAGCGCTGCCACTCCGCTTCGTTAGAGTGGGCGACGATCACCGAATCGACGTAGACAGTGCCGTGGCGTCCCGGCGCGGGGACAAACTTTTCCTGGGTCGCGGTAATCATGGCGTGGAGGTACTCGGTCTCGTTCTTGAACACCTCGATGAACTCCACCATACCGCGATTACCCACGTTGAATGCGCCGTTGAGATCCAGCACTCGCGGATCGCCTTCGGAATAGATATCGAGCTTGGAGATGTCTTCGGAGCCGATCAACACCGAGGTATCCTGATTGTTGGGGTCCACCGGCGGGACAACGCCGATGCCGCGCCGATCGCGCTTGGAGAACTCGATGGTCTCCACCATCATGGTCTCGTACTTGCCGTTGAACTCGTTCTTGAGCCGGTAGCGGCATACGGGGCAGAGATCACCCTCGATGTGCACGCCCAGCATCTTTTCGAACTCGGAACGCAGGTGGCGCGGGATGAGGTGCAGCGGCTCTTCGTGGATGGGGCAGCCGGCGATGGCGTAAATCGGATCGGCCTGTTCCAGCCCGGCCTGCAGCTTTTCCACCAGCGAACTCTTGCCCGCGCCTACCGGCCCCATCAGGTACAGCACCTGACGGCTTTCCTCGCCGTGCAAGGCTGCCGATTGGAAGTAACGTACGATTTGCGCCAGCGTCGTTTCGACGCCGAAAAATTCGTGCTCGAAAAAGCCGTAAACCTTGACCGGCTCGTCCGCAAACAGGCGTTTCACCTTGGGGTTGTCCGACTCCGAGATGTCGCATACCCCTTGGCCGCGAATGATCTCGTACATCCGCGCGTGCGCCAGCTTGGTGAGCAACGGATCCTTTTTCACCACCTCCAGATAGTCGATCAGGGTGCCACTCCACTTCTTGGTGGCGCGCTGCGCACGATCGCGTTCGATCAGCTCAGCGAATACGCTCTTTTCCTGCGCCATGGCTGCTACCTCCCGCTTGGACTGCTTCACGCGTTGTCGGGCTGAACCGTCGGTCGCAACGACCGGAGGCCCCGCTAGTCGGACTGCTGCCCGCACCTCTCTAGACAGCCGATCCCAAGCCGGAGTTCAACCCGCTGGGCCGCTAACCTCGTACTTTGCACGCGTCCGGCCGAGACCCGACCGTTTCCGGCACGACGATCACGGAGTATTGATTTTATTGGTCTTTTCAAATAGCGAGCGCCGGCTCTGAAACCACCACCGCGAGCCGGCTGTCCGGGAGGCGACCCTTCGCTATAATCCTAGCCCACACATAGCAAAGCGGAACGGTTCCCAGGAAAAAGATGCCGATCCGCACGCAGGGACGGTCGCCTGTCCCTGCACACACTTTCACCGCAGCGCTACGCCACCGCTGACAACGCCACACGTGCCGGCGCCGGTGCTTTTGCGCAGACAACACGCAGGAAATCGTCATTCATGGCCGTCGCTTCCGAAACCGCCACCAGCCACACGCCGATGATGCAGCAATACCTGCGCATCAAGGCAGATCACCCCGACGTGCTGGTGTTCTACCGCATGGGCGATTTCTACGAGATGTTCTACGACGATGCCGTCAAGGGCGCCCGCCTAATGGACATTACGCTCACCAGCCGCGGGCAATCGGCCGGACAGCCCATTCCCATGGCGGGCGTGCCGGTCCACGCGGTGGAGACTTACCTAGGGCGGCTGGTGCGCCTGGGACAATCCGTCGCCGTGTGCGAACAGATCGGCGATCCCGCCAAATCCAAAGGCCCGGTGGAGCGACAAGTGGTGCGCATCGTGACGCCGGGAACGGTCACCGACGATGCGCTGCTGGACGAGCGTCGCGACAATCTACTGGTGGCAGTCCACGGCCACCACGATCGCTTCGGCCTAGCCGTTTTGGACCTGGCCGGAGGCCGCTTCAGCCTGACGCAAGTTACTGGCGAAGGCGCCCTGCTGGCGGAGATCGAACGGCTCAAGCCCGCCGAGCTGGTACACACCGAGGACGGCGTGCTGCCCAACGCCATCGCCCGGCGACCGGGAATCACGGTACGTCCGCCATGGCATTTCGAACTGCAGGGCGCCACCCGCCAGTTGTGCACCCATTTCGGCACCCGTGACCTGGCGGGATTCGGCTGCGACGATCGCCCCCTCGCCGTGGCCGCCGCCGGGGCGCTGCTGAACTATGTCGCCGATACCCAACGCAGCGCGCTGCCCCACATTCGTACCCTGCGCAGCGAACAGCCCGACGAGGCGATCCAACTCGACGCCCACAGCCGCCGCAATCTCGAGATCGACAGCCACCTGGGGGGCAACCCCCAGCACACGTTGCTGGCGGTGCTCGACCATACCGCCACGGCCATGGGCAGCCGCTGTCTGCGCCGCTGGCTGAACCGCCCGGTGCGCGATCAGGAACGGTTGCGCCGACGCCTGCAGGCGGTGGAGACGCTGATCGACACGCGCCTCTACGAAACGCTGCACACCCGGCTGCGCGGCATCGGCGACATCGAGCGCATCCTCACCCGTATCGGCCTCAAAACGGCGCGGCCACGCGACCTCGCCACCCTACGCGACAGCTTGCAGCAGATTCCCGACGTACGCAGTCTGGCCGCAGATCTCGACTCCCCGCTGCTCGGCACACTGCACGAACGCATCGACGAAGCACCCGAGACGCTCCAGTTGTTGCAGCGAGCGCTCATCGCAACCCCGCCCGCCCTGATTCGGGACGGCGGAGTGATCGCCGCCGGTTACGACGGCGAGCTCGACGAGCTGCGTGCCCTCAGTGAAAACGCCGACCAATTCCTGATCGACCTGGAGAACCGTGAACGTGCGCGCACCGGCATCAACACGTTGAAGGTGAGCTACAACCGGGTCCACGGCTACTACATCGAGCTGGGGCGCAGCCACGCCGAACGCATTCCCGACGACTACATCCGGCGCCAAACGCTGAAATCGGCGGAACGCTACATCACGCCCGAATTGAAGTCCTTTGAAGACAAGGTGCTGAGCGCGCGCGAGCGTGCGCTGGCGCGCGAGAAGTCGCTCTACGACGAACTGCTGGACACCTTGGCACCCGTCATCGCACCGCTGCAGGAGAGTGCCGACGCCCTCGCCGAGCTGGACGTGATAGCCGCATTCGCCGAGCGCGCCGTGACACTGGAGTGGAACGCGCCGCAGTTTTCACCGCAGACCGTACTGCACATCGAAGCGGGACGTCACCCGGTGGTGGAACGGGTGCTGGATGATCCCTTCGTGCCCAACGACCTGCGCCTCGACGGCGAACGCCGCATGCTCATCATCACCGGACCCAACATGGGCGGGAAATCCACCTACATGCGTCAAACGGCGCTGATCGTGCTGCTTGCCCACGTGGGCAGCTACGTTCCGGCACGTAGCGCCGTCATCGGCCCGGTGGATCGCATCTTCACCCGCATCGGGGCCGCCGACGACTTGGCTAGCGGCCGTTCCACCTTCATGGTGGAGATGACGGAGACGGCCAACATCCTGCACAACGCCACGGCGCAAAGCCTGGTGCTGATGGACGAGATCGGCCGCGGCACCAGCACTTTCGACGGACTGGCACTGGCCTGGGCGTGCGCCAGACACTTGGCGACCGAGATCGGCGCCTATACGCTGTTCGCCACCCACTACTTCGAACTCACCCACCTGTCCGACGAGATAGCCTCGGTGGTCAACGTGCATCTCGACGCGGTGGAGCACGATCAGCGCATCGTCTTTCTACACAGCGTCGAAGAGGGGCCGGCCGATCGCAGCTACGGCCTGCACGTCGCGGCACTGGCCGGCGTCCCCCCTGAGGTGGTCGGACCGGCACGGGCGTATCTGCACAAACTGGAACAGGGAAGCCACGGCAGCGCTGCCGCGGCTCCTGGTGAACCGCAGTTGTCGCTGTTCGTGGCGCCGCCCCCCAGCGCGGTGGAATCCGAACTGGCACAGCTGGACATCGACGCGCTGTCGCCGCGTCAGGCGCTGGAGTGGCTCTACCGGCAGCGCGAGCGGCTACCCAAGGGTTGAAAAAGCAACAGGCGACCCCCTGGTCGCCTGTCGTCCGGGCATCCTACCCGTCGCTACTCTCCGTGTAACCGCTTCCCTGCTGCGGCTTCCTGCCGTTGAATGCGTCCCGTCGCGATTCCTGTCTGGTTGCGGGCTCCCACCGCCTATGGCCTGTCATCCTGACTGATGGGGAGGTTGGTCCGGCTTCCTTTGCTGAACCGTGGAAACACCATGCTCCCTTGAGATCCCAAAGACCAGCCCTCGACCGCCGTGTCGGGGCACCGTCCGGCCCCCGCATCGGTAGTCACTCAATTTCGTAATTCTCATTTATTCAATACGTTATAAGAGCGTTGCGTTTGGGTTGTAGGACTATTGCCGACAGCGGTTTCAGCCTCGCTGCACACCGCCTTCCGCGGGCGCCTACGAAGACCACCGCACCCGCACACGCCGAATCGGACAAGTTGTGGGTCCCGGCTCACTTCGGTAGAGTTACCAGCCCCACGGCCCTCCCTGAAATACCCGGCGCACACCATGAGCGACTCCCCTTTCATCGTTGAAGTGACCGATGACAACTTCGAACAGACCGTGATCGCGGCCTCGCACCAAACCCCGGTATTGGTCGATTTCTGGGCCGAGTGGTGTCAGCCGTGCAAGGCGATGCTGCCGGTACTGCACCAACTGGTGGAAGAATATGCAGGCGGCTTTATCCTCGGCAAGCTCAACATCGACGAGCAGAAATCCCTGGCCACCGAGGCCGGGATACGCAGCGTTCCCACCGTGCTGGTGTTTCGCAAGGGTGTGGTGGCGGATCAGTTTCTCGGCGTCCAGCCGGAATCGGTGATCCGCGGGATCATCGAACGCAACCTGTTCCGGGAATCGGACGCGCTGTTGACCCAGGCGCAGGAAGCGGTCGCCCGCGGCGACGAGGCCGGAGCCGTCGACCTGGCGCGCCAAGCCGTAGCGCTGGATCCCGACCGTGCCGAGCTGCAGTTCGAGCTGGCCCTCTACCTGATCCAGGCGGGCGCCTGGGACGACGCCGAGACCACCGTGAACGGCCTGCCCCGCGAGCTGCGCGACTCCCCCGACACCGAGGCGCTGCGCGCACGCATCGATCTGGGACGGACGCTGGCCGAAGCCCCCGAACGCGCCGCCCTGGAAACCCAGGTCGCGCAGCGACCCGACGCCTCCCTGCCGCGCTACCAGTTGGCGGCCACCTGCCTAGCCGCAGGCGAACCAGAAGCCGCGCTACAACACCTGCTGGCCATCGTCCGCCGCGACCGCGGGTTCCGCGACGACGCCGCCCGTAAGGCGATGCTGGCGGTATTCGCGCAACTGGACCCCGACGACCCACTGCTCCAGCGCTATCGCAATCAGATGTTCAACGCGCTGCACTGAGTGAGGTTCTCACCCGCGCGGGTGATGCTGGGCATGAAGCTGCTTGAGGCGCTCGCGCGCGACGTGGGTGTAGATCTGCGTCGTCGAGAGATCGCTGTGCCCCAGCAGCAGCTGCACCACGCGCAGATCGGCGCCGTGATTGAGCAGATGGGTGGCGAAAGCGTGACGCAGAGTATGGGGTGACAGTGGTTTGACGATACCCGCGGCCCGGGCGTAGCGCTTGATCAGATGCCAGAAGGTCTGGCGTGTCATAGGGCACGCCCGACGCGAGAGAAACAGGCCGGCGTTGTCGTTGCCGCGCACCAGTTCCGGGCGCGCCTCCGTCAAATAGCGTTCCAGCCACTCCAGCGCATCCTCGCCCAGTGGCACCAGGCGCTCCTTGTTGCCCTTGCCCGTCACCCGGATGACCCCCTGGCGCGGGTTGCACTGATCAATGCGCAGCGACACCAGCTCGGAGACCCGCAGCCCGGTGGCGTAGAGCACCTCCAGCATGGCACGGTCGCGCACCCCCAGAACGGTGGCGACATCCGGTGCCGCGAGCAACGCGCTGACCTCTTCCTCGGTGAGCGAATCGGGCAGCTTGCGGCCCAGGCGCGGGGCGTCGATACGCGCGCTGGGATCTTCGTCGAGACGGCCTTCGCGCACCAGATAGCGATAGAACCTGCGCAGCGTGGAGAGCAGCCGCGCCGTGCTGCGCGGGCGCGCGCCCTGACGCGCCCGCTCCGAGAGGTAGTTCAGCAACTCCGCGCGTTGCGCCTGCTCCAGCGAGCAGCCGCGTTGCTTGCCGAGCCAGGCGGCGAATCCCTGCAGGTCGGTGCGGTAGGCAGCCAATGTGTTGTCGCTCAGACCGCGCTCCATCCACAAGGCGTCGAGAAAGCGCTCGATCTGCCCCTGCGAGGCGCCGTCAACTCCCAACGAGGGACACCCCTTCGTGGTGCAACAGCCAACGCTTGACCGCCAGCCACTCGCCGTCGGTCTGACCCGAAAACCCGCCGAGGCCGTGGGCGGCCACCACTCGGTGGCAGGGAACGACGACCGCGATCGGGTTGGAGCCGCAGGCGCCGCCCACCGCCCGCGCCGACGAACCCAGCTGCCGGGCCAGCGCCCCGTAGCTGCGGGTCTCCCCCAACGGAATAGCGCGCAGGGCGTGCCAGACCCGCTGCTGAAACCCGGTACCTTGCGGTGCCAGCGGAAATGCGAAGGGTTGTCGCGGGTCTTCGAGATAGCGCTGCAGCGCATCGGCGACCCGGGCCGCGAAGGGGGAGTCGGCGGGCTGCGCCGCAGCCACCCCCACCCCCACCAGCAGCGCGACGCGGGTGACGCTCTCCCCCTGGACCCGCAGCCCCAGCGCGCCGAAGGGGGCGGTCACCACGGCGTCGAAAAACGCAGGATCGCGGCCCGCATCCTGCGGGCGAACCGGATCACAGACGCCGGTAATCATGGCTTGACGCCCTGCGCTGCAGTGGCAGTTTGGGTCGCGGAGGCCTGCTCCTTGAGCTGCAACTGCTGCAGTTCACGCTGCAGCACCGCGCGCCGGCTGGAATCGCGGGTGCTGTTGAGCAACCCCTGGAACAGCCGCCTGGCGTCGGCAAACAATCCGCCTCGCGCCAGCTCGCGCGCGCCCTGGTAGCGGGCGGTCTGAGCCCAGCGGTCCATGCTGAACGGGTCCACCAGCGTCGCCGAGCGCAGATAGTGATAGGCGGCGAGTTCGTGGCGCCCCGTCTCGCGGTAGGAGTCGGCCATCCAGAACAGCAGCTCGCGGCGGCGCTGGTCATCGAGCGGGCGGCGCGCCAGCGCCTCGAACAGCCGCAGCGCATCGTCGTGGCGCCCGATGGTCTGGAGATCGAACACTACCTGCAACAGCCGGTCGAGCGCTGCCGTTTCCAATTGCGGGGTCTCATCGAGCAGGGTATTCATGAGCTGAACCCCGACTTCGGGTTCACCTGCAAGGATTGCGACCCGCGCCCGACGCATCTGCCATTCGATGCGCTCCAAGCCGGCCGGCGGGCTGGTCAAACCGCGCATCAGGCGGGCCGCCAGCCCCACCTCGGAAGCCGCCAGCGCCAGATCCACCAGGCGATGCCGGATCGGCTCCGGGACGCCGTCGAGCTGCGCGAAACGCTGCGATTCCAGGTAGAGGCGGCGCATCAGCAACTCCCCGCCCTCCGTGGAGGTCAGCGACTGGGCCAGCTGCAGGTGCGCCAGGGAGCGCGTCTGCTCGTCGAGCCCGTGCAGCGCCACCACGGTATACATGGCCCGCGCACGCAACGGGTAACGCTGGGCGAACTCGCCTGCCTTATCGAACCACGCCTGATCCTGCCCCACCAGCAGCTGCTCATGGTTGCCCGCCGCCTGACCGTAGCTGAGATAGGCATCCCACAAGTCATCGGCATCGAGCGGTAGCACCCCCGCCAGCTGCGACACCGCGCCCGGCTGCGACAACGCCTGTTCCAGCGCCTGGGCACGGCCAGGTGCATCCTTGGCGACGGCGGCCGCCTCCGCGGCGAGGGCCCAAGCCTGTATCCGCTGCGAGGGCGTCAGCGACTCTTGGTGGGTGATTTGGCGTGCCTCGTGGGCAACGGCAGCGGCACGTTGATCGCCGATGCGCAGGTGGGCCAGCAGCACCAGTATGCGGGCATCGGCACCCTGCACCTTTTCCAGCAGACCCGGCACTTCGCCCTTTGCACCGGCGCGCAGCATCACCTGTGCCTGCAGCAACCGCCATTCGTCACTGCCGTCGCCGTAGTCCTGGCGGTAGCGCAGCATAGCGATCTGCGCATCGTCGACCTGCCCCTCCACCAGGTAGCTACGGATCACCAGGCGGCGCCAGTCGGCCAGTTGCTCGGCTTCGGGTTCGGTCGCACCCCAGATGGCACGCTGCAACAACGCCCGCGCCCGCTCACCTTTGCCCTGCTCCAGCAGCGCTCTGACCTGCAGACCCTCCGCCCACTGGCGAAACGGCGCCGGCAAATTGGCGGGCAGCGCGGCGACACTTGCCTCCAAGGCTTTCCAGTCGTGTTGGGATTGGTACAACTCCAAACGCACCTTTTCCCACCCCAGCCACTCGAGCGGATTCTCGGCCCATGCCGGCTGGTTGCGTTCCACCAGAAAACTGGCCAGCTGGGGGGCGCCGCCGCGCGCGGTGGCGACCACCTCGTCCAGGGTGACGCTTCCTGCAAGCGCTGGCGACAGCGCCGCCACGGCAACGCACACGCAGCGGACGGCGTTACCGAGGGCGCGACGCAACGACAACAGGGGGATGGCAGGCATGGCCGACAGGATAGGCGATCTCGATGCGGGAGACCAAAACGAAAAACGGGCGCCTCGCCGAACGGCAGGCACCCGTTTGCGAACCGAACCGAAACGGCGGTTCTAGAGCTTTTCTTTGATACGCGCCGCCTTGCCGCGCAGTTCGCGCAGGTAGTAGAGCTTGGCGCGACGCACGTCACCGCGGCGTTTGACCTTCACCTCCTGCACGTTGGGGCTGAAGGTCGGAAAGACGCGCTCGACGCCTTCACCGTGGCTTATCTTGCGCACGGTAAACGAGGAGTTAAGACCGCGGTTGCGCTTGGCGATAACCACGCCCTCGAAGTCCTGTAGGCGCTCGTTGGTTCCCTCTTTCACCTTGACGCGCACCACCACGGTGTCGCCCGGCCCGAACTGCGGGAACTCCTTGTTCATCTGTTCGGCGTTGATCTGGTCAATGATGTTGCTCATGGCTCGTTCCCCACGTCACCCTGTTTCACTCTGATGATTCACGCTCGGCGCTCGCACGCCGGAATTCGTCCAACAATACCGCCTGCTCTTCCGTCAACCGCAGGCGCTCGATGAGATCGGGCCTGCGCAACCACGTCCGCCCCAGCGCCTGCCCCTGTCGCCAGCGGGCGATGGCCGCGTGATCGCCGGAGAGCAGCACCTCGGGTACGCGCTGACCGGCGATCTCCTCCGGACGGGTGTAGTGCGGATAGTCCAACAGCCCGTCCATATACGAATCCTGTGCTGCGGATTCGGCGTCACCCAGCGCCCCCGGCTGGAGGCGGGTGACGGCGTCGATCACCGCCATGGCGGCCAGTTCGCCGCCGCTCAACACGAAATCGCCGAGCGACCACTCCTGGTCAACGTCGCACTCCACGATGCGCTCGTCGATCCCTTCGTAGCGGCCCGCCAGCAGGATCATGCCCGGCAACGCCGCGAGTTCCTGGACCCCGGCCTGGTCAAGCCTGCGTCCCTGGGGCGTCAGGTAGATAACCGGACTGCCCGGCGCAACCGCGCGCGCTGCCTGGATCGCCAGGCGCAGCGGCTCCACCTTCATCACCATCCCCGGACCGCCGCCGTAGGGCCGGTCGTCCACCGTGCGGTGCCGGTCGCTGGTGTAATCGCGCGGATTCCAGCAGACCAGATCCACCAGGCCGCGCTCCAGCGCTCGCGCCGTAATCCCGCCCAGTCTGAGCCCGTCGATCATCGCCGGAAACAGCGTGATGACGTCGATCCGCATGCGCCGTTCCTCGATTCGTCGAGTGCCTGGGCCTAAAACTCCGGGTCCCAGTCGACCTCCAGCCAGCCTTCAGCGAGGTCGACCCGCGTGACCACCGACCCCAGGACAAAGGGGATCAATCGTTCCCGCTCCCCGCATACCACCAGCACGTCGTTGGCGCCGGTGGCCAGCAGGTGATCGACCCGCCCTAGATCAATCCCGGTGCGGGTACGAACCTGCAACCCTTCGAGATCCGTCCAGTAATAGTCACCGTCCTGCAGGTCGGGTAGCTGATCGCGTTCCACCGCGATCGCTTTACCCACCAACGCCGCGGCACTATCGCGATCGCCGTAGCCCTCGATGCGCACCACCACGCCCTTGCCGTGGCTGCGGCCGTCGGCCGGGCGGGCCGGCTCCCACCGCTCATCGTCGCCGACGAGCCAGTGATCGAACTGCAAAAGGTTATCCCGCGGTTCGGTATGCGAGAGGATCTTGACCCAACCGCGCACACCGTAAAGGCCCGTGATCCGTCCGACGATGAGCCGCTTGTCAGCCTTACCCATCACCCGACTCCACCCGCACGCAGATCCGCCGATCCGCGCCGCCGGGCCCGTGTCGAATCGCTTACGCCGCCTGCTCCTTGAGCAGTTTGGAGACGCGCTCCGAGGCTTGGGCGCCCTGGCCCAGCCAGTACTGCACGCGCTCGGCATCGACGGTCAAACGCTGCTCCTGACCGCGGGCAACGGGATTGAAATAACCGACGCGCTCGATGTAGCGGCCATCGCGACGATTGCGCGAATCGGTCACGACGATGTTGTAAAAAGGCCGCTTCTTAGCGCCACCGCGGGCGAGACGAATCGTAACCATTGGGCTCGTAATCCCTTGAAATTCAACAAAGTTCTATAAAACGTTCGACCGGCACAACCCGGCCGGCCGAAGTAAACGGCGCATTTTACGCGAATGCCCGCGAAAAGGAAACGCCGACATCCGAAAAAGCCGAAGGCTGACAGGATGTTGGCGCCCGACGCGTCAGAAGGGCATACCGCTCGGCATGCGCCCTTTGAGGCCGCGCATCATCTTGGCCATACCGCCCTTGGACATCTTCTTCATCATCTTCTGCATCTGCTTGAACTGCTTGAGCAGCCGGTTGATCTCCTGCACCTGGGTGCCGGAACCGGCGGCGATGCGCCGCTTGCGCGATCCCTTGATGATATCGGGGAAGCGCCGCTCATGCGGGGTCATGGAGTTGATGATGGCGATGAGACGCCCGGTCTCCTTGTCGTTGACCCGGCTGCGCACCGCGTCCGGGAGTTCGCTGACGCCGGGCAGTTTGTCCAGCAGCGCGGTCATGCCGCCCATCTGGTTCATCTGCTGCAATTGATCGCGGAAATCCTCCAGATCGAAACCCTTGCCCTTGGAGATCTTTTTGGCCAGCTTTTCGGCCTTGTCGCGATCGATCTTCTGGTGCGCCTCCTCCACCAACGACAGCACGTCGCCCATGCCGAGGATGCGCGAAGCGACGCGGTCGGGGTGGAAGGGTTCCAGCGCGGTGGTCTTCTCGCCGACGCCGAGAAACTTGATGGGCTTGCCGGTAATGTGACGGATAGAGAGCGCCGCACCGCCGCGGGCATCGCCATCGGTCTTGGTCAGTACCACGCCGGTAAGCGGCAGGGCATCGTGGAACGCCTTGGCGGTGTTGGCCGCATCCTGGCCGGTCATGCTGTCGACCACGAACAGGGTCTCGGCCGGACTCAGCGCCGCATGCAGCCGCTGAATCTCCTCCATCATCGCTTCATCGATGTGCAGACGCCCCGCGGTATCGACGATCAGCACGTCGGCGAACTGCTTGCGCGCGTGATCGAGAGCCGCCTGCGCGATGGCGAGCGGCGCCTGATCGGGCGTGCTGGGGTGGAACTCCGCCCCCACCTCGCCGGCCAGGGTCTTGAGCTGCTCGATGGCCGCGGGCCGGTAGACGTCGCAGCTCACCACCATCACCGATTTTTTGTGGCGCTCCTTGAGAAACCGCGCCAACTTCGCCGCGCTGGTGGTCTTGCCCGAGCCCTGCAGACCGGCCATGAGCACCACCACCGGGGGGCGGGCGTTGAGGTCGAGTTCGTCACACGCCTCCCCCATCAACGCCACCAGTTCGTCGTTGACGATCTTGATCAGCGCCTGGCCCGGGGTGAGGCTTTGCAACACCTCCTGACCCAGGGCCCGCTCGCGCACCTGATCGACGAAGGCACGCACCACCGGCAGCGCCACGTCGGCCTCGAGCAGCGCCATGCGCACTTCGCGCAGGGTCTCCTTGACGTTCTCTTCGCTGATGCGCCCCTGGCCGCGCAGGTTTTTCACCACGCGCGCCAGTCGTTGGCTCAGATTGTCAAACATGGATTGTGGACCTCACGACCAGGACCGGACAGCCGGTCAACGTGTCCGGCAGCCACTTTGAGGGGCGGATTATAGTTGGAAAACCTGCCCGTGACTCAGCAGATCGAGCTCGCGGTCCACGATGGCGGCCCGGCACTCGGCGAGAATCGCCGCCTCCGCCCCTGGTTTGGGATGGGTGATGAAAATCCGAGGTTGGTGCTTGAGTTTCACCAAGTCTGCCGCCAACAACTCGGGCGTGTAGTGGCGAGCCTCGATACTCAGCGCCCGGTCACGGTTGGGAAACGCGGCTTCCACGATCAACAGGTCGAGGCGCGCGCGCGCGTTGAGCGCCGTCCACAAGGTATCGTTGGTAGTGGTGTCCCCGCTGAAGGCGAAGGTCTTGCCCTGGAAGGTCACACAGTACGCCACTGTCGGTACCGCATGATTGACCGGAATCATCTCGAACTGCCGCCCCTCCAGTTCCACCACATCGCCGGGACGCATCTCCACCAGGCGCAGCACACCGTTCTGTTCGGAAGGGAGTACGGTGAAGTCCGGCCACAACACCCAATTGAACATGTGTTCACGCAGCGCCTGCAGCGTCTCGGGCTGCGCATGCAGCGTGATCGGCACCTTGATGCGATCGAAGATACTGTCGAGCAGCAGCGGCAGTCCGGCAATATGGTCGAAATGGGAATGGGTGAGAAAGATGTGCCGTAGCCCGGCCATCTCATCGAGCGAGAGGTCCCCCACGCCGGTTCCGGCATCGATCAGGATGTCATGATCCAGGAGCAACGAGGTGGTGCGCAGCCGCGCCCCTATCCCCCCACTGCATCCCAGCACGCGGACTTTCATAGACTGTTGTTGTCCTTCAAGTTTCAGTGCGGTGACATTTTTGCACAGCGCTGAAAAACCATAAAGAGATTTGAGTCGCAGAATCAATGGGGTCAATCAGATGCGCGCACCACCCGCGGCTGTCTCCCTTAAGCGCGCTTTAATGGGCCAAACGAATATGCCATCATGCCGCAGTTCCCACGGTTCAACCTATCGTAAGCCATGAACGCACCCCTGCTAGGCGCAGCCGCTGCCGTCCTCTACCTGCTTTCCAGCCTGTTGTTGGGCCTGCGTCTGGCCCGCAGCGGCAGCGGCGTGGAGCGGGCCAAGCGCGGCCCCCTTGGCGTCGGTGTCGGCGCGCTGGTGCTGCATGGAGCGATGATTTACCACGCGGTGGTCTCCAGCGCCGGTTTCAACCTCGGCGTGTTCAACGCCTTTACCCTGGTGGCCTGGCTGATCGCGTTGCTGCTGTTGGTTTCGGCCTTCTCACAGCCTCTCGAGAACCTGGGCATCGTGATCCTGCCGGCCGCAGCAGCCACCATTGTCCTGGCGCTGACCATTCCGGCCCGGCACATCGTCACCGGAGAGATGCCGCTGGGGATTGAGGCGCACATTCTGAGCTCCATCCTGGCTTACAGCATCCTCAGCATCGCCGCCGTGCAGGCGCTGTTGTTGGCGATACAGGACCGGCACCTGCGCAATCGCCATCCCGGCGGTTTCATTCGTGCGCTGCCACCACTGCAGGTGATGGAATCGCTGATGTTTCAGATGATCTGGGTCGGTTTCATCCTGCTCAGCGTCTCGCTGCTCACCGGTCTGCTGTTTCTGGACGACGTCTTCGCCCAACACCTGGCCCACAAGACCGTGCTCTCCATCGCCTCCTGGGCGGTCTTCGGCGTACTGCTCTGGGGTCGCCACCGTTTCGGCTGGCGCGGGCAAATCGCCATACGCTGGACGCTTTCGGGTTTGATCGTGTTGGCCATCGCCTACTTCGGCAGCAAGCTGGTCCTGGAAGTAATGCTGTCGCGCACCCAGTGAGCCTTCTGCGGCTTGCTTGACACCTTCGCGCCAACTCCGTAGAAAAGAACTCTGACGCACTAGAGGCCCATCCTGACCTTGGACGAATTACCGATAGGGGTGCTCGTCGGCGCTCTGGTTTTCCTCATCATCCTGTCCGCCTTTTTCTCGGGTTCCGAAACCGGCCTGATGATGCTCAACCGCTACCGGTTGCGGCATCTTGCCCGCGCCGGCCACGGTGGCGCGCGGCGTGCCAGTGAACTGCTGAAACGACCCGACCGCCTGATCGGCCTGATCCTGCTCGGCAACAACTTCGTCAACATCCTCGCCAGCGCATTGGCAACACTGCTGTTCATCCACTGGCTGGGAGACGCAGGCCCATGGGTGGCCACGGCGACGCTTACCGTAGTGATTCTGCTGTTCGCCGAAGTGGCTCCCAAAACGCTGGCAGCCCTGCATCCTGAACGCATCGCCTACCCCGCGGCATTCGTCTACCAACCGCTGCTGAAACTGCTCTACCCGCTGGTGTGGCTCATCAACACCATGGCCAACGGGTTGCTGCGCCTGCTGGGCGTGCGCCCGGATCAGCGCGAAGGGGAGAACCTGAGCCGCGAGGAGCTGCGCACGGTGGTTGCCGAAGCCGGCGCGATGATTCCCAAGCGCCACCAGAAGATGCTGCTGGGGATACTGGACCTGGAGAAGGCGACGGTCGAGGACATCATGATTCCACGCAACGAGATCGTCGGCGTCGATCTCGAAGACGGGACCGACGTGATCCTCGACCAGCTCACCACCAGTCAGTACACGCGCCTTCCCGTCTACCGTGAACACATCGACAACGTCGTGGGCGTTCTGCACCTGCGCGACGTGCTGAATCTGCTGGAGCAGGACAAATTCGACAAGGAACAGCTGGCGGCGGCCTGTTCGGAACCCTTTTTCATCCCCGAGAACACTCCGCTCAACAAACAACTGCTCAACTTCCAGCGCAAGAAGGACCGCATCGGCTTGGTGGTGGACGAGTACGGCGACATCCAAGGCCTGGTGGCGCTGGACGACGTGCTGGAGGAGATTGTCGGCGAGTTCACCACCGACCCGTCGACAACGCTGCTCAACGTCTACCCCCAGGAGGACGGCAGCGTCATCGTCGACGGCGGCATGACGCTGCGCGAGCTCAACCGCACCATGAACTGGAAACTGCCGCTGGGCGGCCCCAAAACCCTCAACGGCTTGATCCTCGAATATCTGGAATCGATCCCCGAATCGGGAACCAGTCTGCGCCTGGCCGGCTACCCGATGGAGATCGTGCAGGTGAAGGGCAACGCCGTCAAAAAGGCCAAGATCTACCCCGCTCTCTGGCGCCCCGAATCGGCGTGACCGGCGCCCGGCCAGCACTCACCCCTGCACTACGCACGGGTTGAGTCAGACCCCGCCGCCGGCGTAGTCTTAGGCAACATCGATCCGATCGCCAGGAAGCTCATCCGACATGAGCGAGAACCGCCGCCGCTTTCAACGTATTCATCTGGATTGCACCGCCACCATCGAAGCGGGCGGTAGCAGCCATGCCACCCAGTTGCTCGACGTCTCGCTGAACGGCGCCCTGCTGAGCCGCCCGTCGGACTGGACGGCGGTACTCGACACTCCCTGCGTCGTAAAGATCGTGCTCGCCCCCGATACCGCCGCCATCCGCATGGAGGGCACGGTGGCACACACGGAGGGTGAACGCCTGGGGGTGCGCTGCGAGCACCTGGATATCGAGAGTGCCGGCCACCTGCGGCGCGTGGTGGAACTCAATCTGGGCGACGCCGAACTGCTGAACCGCGAGCTGTCGGCGCTGATCTGAGGCGACGCGGCCCGCGCTACAAGGCGTCCAACGCATCCGCCAGGCGGTTGGCGCCCACGATCTCCATACCCTCGACACCCCCCTTTGGCACGTTGGCGGCCGGCACTACCGCGCGCCGGAACCCATGCTTTGCTGCCGCGCCCAGGCGTTCGGGGCCGTTTTGCACCGGGCGGATTTCACCCGCCAGCCCGATCTCGCCGAACACCACCAACTCCTGAGGCAACGGGCGATTGCGCAGGCTGGAAAGCACCGCCATGACTACCGCCAAATCGGCGCCGGTCTCCGACACCCTAACGCCACCCACCACGTTGACGTAGACATCCTGGTCGTAGGTAACCACACCGCCGTGCCGGTGCAAAACCGCCAACAGCATGCTTAGGCGGTTCTGCTCCAACCCCAGGGTGACGCGCCGCGGATTGCCCACGTGGCTCTCCTCCACCAGGGCCTGCGCCTCCACCAGCAGCGGCCGCGTCCCCTCGCGCGTCACCATGACCACGCTGCCCGCCACCGGCTGTTCGTGGCGGGAGAGAAAGATCGCCGAAGGATTGCTGACCTCGCGCAATCCGCGGTCGGTCATGGCGAACACGCCCAGTTCGTTGACGGCACCGAAGCGGTTCTTGATGGCACGGACTACCCGGAACCGGTTGCCGGGATCTCCTTCGAAATAGAGCACCGTATCCACCATGTGCTCCAGCACGCGCGGACCAGCGAGTTGCCCCTCCTTGGTGACATGCCCGACCAGAAACACCGCGGTGCCGGTCTGCTTGGCGAAGCGCACCAACTGCGCCGTGGACTCGCGCAGCTGTCCCACCGCACCCGGCGCCGACTGCAGTTGATCGGTGTAGACGGTCTGGATGGAGTCGATCACCATCACCCGAGGCCGCTGGCGTAATGCCGCATCGAGTACCGCCTCCACTTGCGTCCCTGCCAGCAATTGAAAGCCGGCAGTGGGCAACCCCAGGCGCCGCGCACGCAGACTGACCTGCTGTGGCGACTCCTCGCCGGTCACGTAGAGCACGGGCTGACGCTGCGCCAGATCGGCCAGAGCCTGCAGCAACAGGGTCGATTTGCCGATGCCTGGATCCCCGCCCAGCAACACTACCGACCCGGACACCAAGCCGCCCCCCAACACCCGGTCCAACTCCCCCACCCCGGTGCCGATCCGTTGACCCTCGTCGGCGGGTGCCACATCGGCGAGCGACACGATCTCGCTCTGGTGTCCGGAGTAGCCACCGGCGCGCGGCGCACCCACCCGGCCTGCAGCCACCAAGGGCACCTCCTCCACCAGGGTGTTCCAGGCACCGCAATCGGGGCACTGCCCCACCCATTTAGGACTCTGCGCACCACACGCGGTGCAGGCGTACACCAGTCGAGGCTTGGCCACGGGCAGTCGATCTCGTGCGAACAGGGAAAATAGACGGGGGGAGATACTAGCACGATGCAGGAGTCGCGCCGGCAGTGCACCGACACCAGAAACGACAAAGGCGGCTTCCAGCCGCCTTTGTCGTTTCCTTACACGGGCCTCCGATGCCCGATCACGTCCTGGTGATCTCCGTGTCTCCGGTAGGAATATCCTGATTCCGATGGCTGTAGTGTGCCGTCACCGAAAAAAACCGCAATGGCCCCGTGTCACCAAACAGCGAGTTGGAACCGCGAATTTCCGCTAAAGGAAAAATCTAATCCTCTTATTTTTCCGAAAGATAGGAAGGCGTAGGGGGTCACCCATGGCCTTTCAACCGACAACAGATTCGGAGAATGCCTACACGATTGTAGGAAAATGCCTACAACGGACGGCGCCACACTCCCGGGTTCACGGCGAGATTGCGTGAAATCGCACGCGCCGCGTAACCTGGCAGAAGAGTTCGTAAGGAATGGTGCCCGCCGCCAGCGCGATCTCTTCCGGTGCCAGCCCCTCCCCCCACAACACCACGGGATCACCGATGCGCGCATCGGGCAACGCCGTCAGATCCACGGTGATCATATCCATCGAGACCCGACCCGCGAGCGGGGCGCGCTGCCCGTTCACCAACACCGGCGTTCCACTGGGAGCGTGGCGCGGGTAGCCGTCGCCATAGCCGATGGCGGCCACCCCGATTCGGCAATCGCGCTCACACCGCCAGGTCCCGCCGTAACCCACCCGCTCGCCGGCCTTGAGGTCGCGAATGGCGATCAACGCCGTGCGCAGGGTCATCACCGGACGCAACCCTTCGTCCGCCGCACGGGTGGCCGCAAACGGCGACGCCCCGTAGAGCATGATCCCCGGCCGTATCCAATCGCTCACCGCAGCCGGCCAGCCCAGGATGCCAGCGGAGTTGACGATGCTGCGCTCGCCCTGGATACGCCCTATGGCACCGGCGAAGACCTTGAGCTGGTGCTCGGTGGTGGGGTCGTCGCGGTCGTCGGCATTGGCGAGATGCGTCATCAGTCCGATGTGCGAGACCGACCGGCACCCGTGCAAACGCTCCCAGCAGGCAAGAGCCGTGTCCGGTGCGATACCCAGGCGATGCATGCCGCTGTCGATCTTCAGCCATACGCGCAGCGGATGGTCCAGGCGCATGCGTTCCAGCATCTCGATCTGCTCCACCTGGTGCACCGTGGCGTCAATGTGGTGGCGACCGAAGCGCTGCAGTTCGTCGCTGTCGTAAAACCCTTCCAAGACGTTGATGGGGTGGGCAAATCCAGCGTCGCGCAGCTCTTCGGCCTCGTCCAGACAGGCGACCCCGAAGGCATCGGCCGCGCGCAGCGCACCAGCAACCCGCACCACGCCGTGGCCATAGCCGTTGGCCTTGACGATGGCCATGGCTCGGCTCCCAGGCGCCGCCTGGCGCGCGCGAGCCAGGTTGTGGGTCAGGGCGGAGAGATCAATCAGCGCTTCGGCGGCCCGCATCACTGCGCTCCTGTCTGCAGCTCGGTTGAGCGTCGCCTGGTGCGTGCGTTCATTCCGGGTCGAAATCGTGAATGTAGTTCTCGAACCGGGTGTACTGGCCAAGAAAGGTCAGACGCACTGCGCCGATGGGGCCGTTGCGCTGTTTGCCGATGATGATCTCGGCAGTCCCTTTGTCGGGACTCTCGGGATTGTAGACCTCGTCACGGTAGATAAAGACGATCAGGTCGGCATCCTGCTCGATGCTGCCCGATTCGCGCAGATCCGACATCACTGGACGCTTGTTAGGACGCTGCTCCAGATTGCGGTTGAGCTGCGAGAGCGCGACGACCGGAACGTTGAGCTCCTTGGCCAGGGCCTTCAGCGAACGCGAGATCTCGGAGATCTCCGCCGCGCGATTCTCGCCGGCACCCGGCGACTGCATCAGCTGCAGGTAGTCGATGACGATCAGCGCGAGATCGCCCTGCTCGCGCTTCAGGCGTCGTGCCCGGGCGCGCAGCTCGGTGGGGTTCAGCGCCGGCGAGTCGTCGATGAACATGGACGCATCGGCCAGCATGGTGACCGCCGAGGTGATGCGCGGCCAATCGTCGTCGGAGAGCTTGCCGGTACGCACCTTCTGCTGATCGATGCGACCCAGCGACGACATCATGCGCAGCGCCAACTGTTCGCCCGGCATCTCCATGCTGAACACCGCCACCGGACGCGAGGTCTTGATGGCGACGTGCTCGGCCACGTTCAGCGCAAACGTGGTCTTGCCCATGGAAGGGCGGCCGGCGACGATGACCAGATCCGATGGCTGCAGACCCGAGGTCATGTCGTCGAAATCGTGATAGCCGCTGGAAAGCCCGGTGATGGGTTCGTCGCGCTGGAACAGCTCATCGATACGGTCCACCGCCTTGGTGAGCAGCGACTTAATGGCGACGAATCCCTGCTGGCTGCGGCTGCCGCGCTCGGCGATCTCGAACACCAGCTGCTCGGCGTGATCCAGCAACTCCTTGGCGCGGCGCCCCTCCGGATTGAAGCCGGCGTTGGCCACCTCGGTACCCACGTGGATCAACTGGCGCATGATGGAGCGCTCGCGCACGATGTCGGCGTAAGCGCTGATGTTGGCCGCACTGGGGGTGTTGTCCGCCAGCGCGCCCAAATAGCTCAGACCGCCGACATCGCCCAAATCTCCCCGGCTTTCCAGATGTTCGGCGATGGTGACCACGTCGAACGGATCGCCGCGCTCGGCCAAGTCGGCGATGGTCTCGAACACCAGCCGGTGATCGCGGCGGTAGAAATCACCGCCATTCACGCGATCGGCGATCTGATCCCAGGTGGCGTTGTCGAGCATCAACCCGCCCAGCACCGACTGCTCGGCCTCGATGGAATGGGGGGCGACTTTCAACGCAGCGGTCGCGCCGTCGGGTCTCCCGAGGGTTGGGGCGGTATCCGGCATGCTCGCTCCGTACTCATTAGAATCTGACCGTTGCCCCGGCCGCCGGCCGGCAACGTGGGCGGATAGGATAAGCTATCCGGCGGGGCCTCTCCATAGCGACCGGTCGCGCGGAATGCCGCGGTGTGCCGGTAAAAACGCGAAGAGCCCGCCAGCCTTACGGCCCACGGGCTCTACGAGAACTGCGCAGCGGGCGCCGTCAGACGCACCGCCTCAGCGAGACGATCACTCCTCGCCCTGGACCACCACTTTGACGGTCGCGCTGACGTCGGAGTGCAGGTGGATCTCGATGTCGTACTCGCCCACCTGGCGGATCGGCCCCATAGGCAGGCGCACCTCGCTCTTTTCCACCTCGGCGCCAATCTCGGCCGCGACCGCCTCGGCGATTTCGTGCGTTCCGACGGAACCGAACAGCTTGCCTTCGGTGCCTGCCTTGGCGGCAATGGTGACCGACTTGCCGTCGATGGCGGCGTGCCGGCCCTCTGCCGTCGCCAATTTCTCCTGCAGCGCTTTCTCCAGTTCGGCGCGACGCTCTTCGAACTTGGCGACGTTCTCCGGGGTTGCCGGCGCCGCCTTGCCGCTCGGTATCAGGTAGTTACGCCCGTAACCGGCCTTCACCTTGACCTGATCGCCCAAGCCGCCCAGATTCTCAACCTTTTCCAGCAATATCACTTCCATCGTCAGATCCTCGTTTCGGTCTGAAAATTCACTCGATATCGGTCCCGTTCGACGCGCCGCGCCGTGCCAACCGGGACCGCACATCCACCCAAGTATCCACCAAGCCCGCCAGCGCCAGCAGCAACGCCAGCTGCGGCAGCGCAAACAGCGTGAGGAAATAGATCCCCACCAGCCACACCACATTGGCACGCAGCAGACCCACCACGCCGTGCGCCAGGGCAAAACCCTGAAACAGGTAAATCATCAGGGCCACAGCGCTCAAATCCCGCAACACCGCGCCCGCCGTCCCGGAGACCACCCACCCGCCCAGCAGCACGGCCAGCGATACCGTCGCCATGGTCCGCCCCAGGCGCAGCTGATGAAACTCGCTGCGAAACCCTCCCGGGTTGTACAGCGTCGCCTGCCACCAGCGGGCGATGAGCACGCTGACCAGATAGCTCACTACCAATGTGGCACCGGCGATCCCGGTCATGATCCGCGCCAGCGCCTGGAGCAGCGTCTGCGGATCGTTGACCTGCATCTCCTGCAGCACCGGCCCCAACAGGGATTGCAGAGCCTGTTGCCAGGCGGCCGCCGGATCGGGCAGGTAGAGGTGCAACCCCAAGACCAGCAGCACACCCACCGCGCCCGCAACACCGAAGGTTGACGCCAACGACACCGTGGCCCGCAGCACCACACTCATCAGCCACACCGGCAGCCACAACACCAGCGCCACGCTCAACGCAAACCACGGCGCGCCGGTACTGACGAACAGTAACAGCCCGACCACGATGCCCGCAGCTGCCAGGATCACCGCTCCCTCGCGGCTACCCTTGCGTAGCGTCACCAGCGAGACGGTGGCGGCGCTCACGTAGCTCAGCGGCGGTAGCAGCAGCGACAACGCCGCAAACGAGGCCGCTACCAACACCGCCTGAGCGGGGCCCCGCATCGCAAACTGTGCCAAAGCGCGCACGGCAGCCGGTAGTCGACTCAACCCAACACAACGATACCGCCGCCCGCAACGGGCGGCGGCTCGCGATCAGTGGCTGTCGCTGTACGGCAGCAGCGCCAGATAGCGCGCCCGCTTGATCGCGGTGGCCAGCTGACGCTGATAACGGGCCTTGGTGCCGGTGATGCGGCTCGGCACGATCTTGCCCGTCTCGGTGACGTAGTTCTTAAGGACGGCGATGTCCTTGTAATCGATCTCCTTCACCCCTTCGGCGGTGAAGCGGCAAAACTTTCTGCGGCGGAAAAAACGCGACATGGGAATTCTCTCTCTGTTCGAAGCTCAAACGCTGCGGTGCGCGACGGCGCCCCTCAGGCGGCGTTCTCCTCATCCGAATCGGAATCGTCGGAGGCGTTGTCACTGTCCTCATCGTCATCCGAGGAACGGCGCTCGTCATCGCGACCGTCGCGGCTCTTGATCAGCGGCGAGGGTTCGGTGACGGCCTCGTTGCGGGCGATGACCAGGTTGCGCAGCACCGCGTCATTGAAGCGGAACGCACTGGTGAGTTCGTCCAGGGTGGGCTGGTCGCACTCGATGTTCATCAGCACGTAATGCGCCTTGTGGACCTTCTGGATGGGGTAGGCGAGCTGGCGACGGCCCCAGTCTTCCAGGCGATGAATGACACCGCTGTTGCCTTCGATGGTGGCGCGGTAACGTTCCACCATGGCAGGGACCTGCTCGCTCTGGTCCGGATGGACCAGAAACACGATTTCGTAATGCCGCATTGAATGCTCCTTACGGGTTAACAGCCTCCCACACCGAGTGGTGAGGCAAGGAGAAACCGGCCGGTGGCCGGTAAAGCCGGGGGATTATAGGCAAAGCACCGGCGCGCCGCAAATAGCGCGTCAGCCGGCTTGGCGCTGGCGCACCGCCTCGAACAGGCAGATCCCGGCAGCCACCGAGACGTTGAGGCTCTCCACGCTGCCGGCCATGGGGATGCGGATCAGCTGATCGCAGTGCTCACGGGTAAGGCGCCGCAGCCCCTTGCCTTCGCTGCCCAGCACCAGCGCCACGGGGCCGCGCAGGTCCACCTCGTAGAGCAACTGCTGCGCCTCGCCCGCAGCACCGGTGATCCACACCCCGCGCGTCTGAAGCGCTCCCAAGGTGCGCGCCAGGTTGACCACCTGGATCAGCGGCACCGATTCGGCCGCGCCGCTAGCCACTTTGCGCACCACCGGGGTGAGCGCGGCGGCGCGGTCACGGGGCACTACCACGGCGTGGACGCCGGCGGCGTCGGCGCTGCGCAGACAGGCACCCAGATTGTGCGGGTCCTGCACTCCGTCCAGCACCAGCAGAAAGGGGGGGGTGGAGAGGGCATCGAGCAGCGCCCACAGCGCCTCCTCCCCTTGCGGGAGGCTGGCGCTGCCGCGCGCCACCACGCCCTGATGGCGAACCCCGTCGGCCAGCTCGTCGAGCTCGGCGCGGGCGACGAATTCGACGGCAATCCCCTGCGCCTTGGCGGCGGCGACCACGCGGCGCATGCGCTCATCGCGGCGGCCACGATCGACCCACAGCCGATCAATGGCGCCCGGATCGCGTTCCAGCGCGCCGAGCACGGCGTTCAATCCCACCACGTGGGAGTCGCCCATCAGCGCCGCCCCTGCCGCGCGCGACGCCGGCGCTCCTTGAGCGTGGCCTCACCGCTGTCGATCAGCTCGAAATCGATCTTGCGCTCGTCGAGATCCACCCGCGCCACTTTGACCCGCACCGGATCGGCGAGACGATAGATGCGCCCCGAACGCTCGCCGATCAAGCGGTGCTTGGGCGCATCGAATCGATAGTAGTCGTTGACCAGGGTGCTGACGTGCACCAACCCCTGGGCGTAGATGGACTCCAGCTCGACGAAGAAACCGAAACTGGTCACCCCGGTGATCAGACCATCGAACGCCTGCCCCACCTTGTCGAGCATGAATTCACACTTCAGCCAGTCGACGGCATCGCGTACCGCCTCGTCGGCGCGCCGTTCGGTCATGGAGCAGTGCTCGCCCAGCTGCGCCATGCGCTGCGGATCGTAGGCAAAGCGGTGGTTGTCGCCACCCTCCACCACGTGGCGGATGGCGCGGTGTACCAGCAGATCGGGATAGCGCCGGATGGGCGAGGTGAAATGGGCGTAAGCGCTGTGGGCCAAGCCGAAATGACCGCAGTTGTCCGGGCTGTACTGAGCCTGCTTCAACGATCGCAACAACACGGTTTCGATCAGGTGCCGGTCGGGGCGATCCTGAATCTTGCCGAGCAGCTTGGCAAAGTGTTCGGCTCGCGGGCGTTCGCCGCCGCCCAGCTGCAGCCCCAGCTCGGCAAGGAACGCGCGCACCTCGATGATCTTCTCGGCATCGGGCTCCTCGTGCACGCGATAGAGAAACGGCAACTTGTGGCGTTGCAGGAAGCGCGCGGCAGCGACGTTGGCGGCGATCATGCACTCCTCGATGACGCGGTGTGCATCGTTGCGTTCGGTGGCGACTATCCGGTCGATCTTGCCCGCGGCGTCAAACACGATCTTGGTCTCGGTGGTCTCGAAATCGATGGCCCCGCGGCGTCGGCGGCTGACCGCCAACACCTGGTAGAGCGCGTAGAGCTCTTCAAGGTGCGGCAGCAATTCGGCATGCCGTTGACGCGCCTTGGGCTCGCCGGCGATGAGCATGGCGGCCACCTCGTCGTAGGTAAGGCGGGCCGCGGAGCGCATCACCCCGGGGTAGAATTTGGAACGCGTGGTGCGCCCGGTGCCGTCGATGGACATCTCGCACACCATGCAGAGGCGATCCACCTGCGGATTGAGCGAGCAGAGTCCGTTGGAGAGCACCTCGGGCAGCATCGCTACCACACGCCCTGGGAAGTAGACCGAGGTGCCGCGTTGCTCGGCCTCGCGATCCAGCGCCGAACCCAGCTCCACGTAGGCCGAGACGTCGGCGATGGCGACGATCAACCGCCACCCCTGAGCGCGGCGTTCGCAATAGACGGCATCGTCGAAGTCCTTGGCATCGGCCCCGTCGATGGTGACCAGGGGCAGGTCCCGCAGGTCGCGGCGCCCTTGCTTCGCGGCCTCGGCCACTTCGGCGCCAAAACGCGCGCTCTCTGCCAGCGCCTGCGTGGACCACTCCGTCGGCAGCTCGTAGACGCGCGCCGCGACGTCGATTTCCATCCCCGGCGCCAGGTGATCGCCGAGGATCTCCACGATTTTCCCCAGCGGCTGGCGCACTTCGGTGGGGTATTGGGTGATCTCGGCCACCACGATCTGGCCGTGGCGTGCCCCACCGGTCGCCTCGGTGGGCACCAGCAGCTCGTGGATCAGACGGCGGTTGTCCGGAGCGACGGTGGCCACACCACCCTCCACGAAGAAACGTCCCACCACGCGCTGGTTGGCGCGTTCCAGCACCTCCACCAACGCCCCTTCGGGCCGCCCCTGGCGATCAAATCCGGCGATGCGCACCACGGCGCGGTCACCGTGCATCAAGGTGCGCATCTGGCGCGGCGCGAGAAACAGATCGTTGCCCCCTTCGTCGGGCACCAGAAACCCGAAGCCATCCGGGTGGGCGATGACCCGTCCGCTCACCAGCCCCATGCGGTGAGCCACGCCGTAGGCGCCACGGCGGTTGCGGATCAGTTGGCCCTGGCGCTCCATCGCCTGCAGGCGCCGCTGCAGGGCATCGCGGTCCTGGGCGTGGCGCAACCCGATGGCGCGCGCAATGGCGGCTTCGGAGAGGGGTTCACCCACCGATTCGAGGTACTCCAGCAGCGCCTCGCGACTGGGGATGGGGCGTTCGTAGCGGGCCGATTCGCGCTCGGCGAACGGGTCGTGGATGACGAATCGACGGCTCTTTTTTGCTTTGGACATGGTGTTCCTTCGAGGCGGGTTCGCAGCCGATTCGGCCGCCGGAACCCAGCGTTGACAAGCGGTTATTGTGCCGGTAAAGTGCCGGCTTCTCGCGGCCTGGGGGCTTCCCCGCAGGTCCTGAGGCCGAGGTGGCGGAATTGGTAGACGCGCTAGCTTCAGGTGCTAGTGGGGGTTCCCCCGTGGAGGTTCAAGTCCTCTCCTCGGCACCAACTTCTGAAAACGGCCGGTGATTTCACCGGCCGTTTTTCGTTTTCATCGGCCTGGTTTCACACGAACGGATCGCGCAATACCATGGTCTCCTGACGATCCGGTCCCGTGGAGATGATGTCGATGGGCGTCTCCACCAACTCTTCGACACGCCTCAGATAAGCGCGCGCCTCCTGCGGCAAATCGTCGTAGCGAGTGATCCGTGAGGTAACACCCTGCCAGCCGGGCAGTTCCTCGTAGACCGGTTCACTACGTTCGAATCCTTCGGCACCGAACGGCGTCACCTGGGTCACATCGCCGTCGATGCGGTAGCCGGTGCAGATGCGCAGCGTTTCCAGACCGTCCAGCACATCGAGCTTGGTGATGCACAGCCCCGAGACGCTGTTGAGCTGGATGGCGCGCGCCAGCGCGACGGCATCCAGCCACCCGCAACGGCGCGGGCGCCCGGTGGTGGCGCCGAATTCGTGCCCCTTCTGACCCAGGTGTTTACCGACGGCATCGAACAGCTCGGTGGGAAACGGTCCGCCGCCGACGCGGGTGGTGTACGCCTTGGTGATGCCCAGGACATAGTCGATGCTGCGCGGCCCGACACCGCTTCCCGCCGCGGCCCCGCCGGCAGTGGTATTGGACGAGGTAACGTAGGGGTAGGTGCCCATATCGATGTCGAGCAGGGTGCCCTGCGCCCCTTCAAACAGCACGCTCTTGCCGGCTTTGGCCAACAGATGCAGCAGATAGGGAACATCGGCGATCATCGGGGTCAGCTCTTCACCCATCTGCAGCGTCGCATCCAGCACCGGCGCGATATCCAGCGGCTGCGCCTTGAAGTAATGCTCGAGGACGAAGTTGTGGTAGTCCATCACCTGGGTCAGCTTGTCGGCAAACCCGGAGGCATCGAGCAGATCGCCCAGACGCAGCCCGCGGCGCGCCACCTTGTCCTCGTACGCCGGTCCGATGCCGCGGCCGGTGGTGCCGATGGCGGTCTTGCCGCGTGCCGCTTCGCGCGCCTGATCCAGTGCGATGTGATACGGCAGAATCAGCGGGCAGGCGGCACTCACCTTGAGGCGCTCGCGGGCGGGTACGCCACGCCCCTCCAATTCGCCCAATTCTTCCAGCAGCGCCGCGGGCGACAGCACCACTCCGTTGCCGATCATGCACTGCACACCTTCGCGCAGGATACCGGACGGGATCAGGTGCAGGACGGTCTTGGCGCCGTCGATCACCAAGGTATGCCCGGCGTTGTGTCCGCCTTGAAAACGCACCACGGCGCTGACGCGGTCGGTCAACAGATCGACCACCTTGCCCTTGCCTTCATCACCCCACTGGGTGCCGACCACGACTACGTTTTTCCCCATGCCCTGTGACTCTCAACCATCGAATAGTGAATACCGCAGCACACCGCCGCACGCGGCGCCCCCCGTCAACCTTCGGTGCGTACCTCGACCACCTGCCAACCACCGTCCCGGTGGCGCAGTTCGCGGTCGCACCCCATGGCCTCCGCCCCCCCACACTGCCCGGGCAGCGCCTGAATGACGCGTTCGCCGGCCCGGCG
Organism: Gammaproteobacteria bacterium; assembly: GCA_050287605.1. Taxonomy (GTDB): domain Bacteria; phylum Pseudomonadota; class Gammaproteobacteria; order QQUJ01; family QQUJ01; genus QQUJ01. Next base: position 69,456 of record JBNKCG010000026.1, read on the forward strand.
CAACTCCGCAATCCGCGCCTGCAGCGTGACGTCATTGCCCGCGGGGGCGAACACCGCCTTCGCCGCACAGTCGTCCGCCAACGTGCCCAGTCGCATCAGCAACTTGAGATCGGCGCTGAAACCGGTGGCCGGCCGGGCCCGCCCGAACACGGCGCCGATGCCGTCATAGCGGCCACCGCGTGCCACCTCCTGGCCGCAGCCGGGCACGAACGCTGCAAAGACCACGCCGGTCTTGTAGTGATACCCGCGCAGCTCCGCGAGATCATAGTAGAGCGGCACCTCGGGAAGGCGCTGTGCAGCCGCCGTGGCGATCGCCCGCAGATTGTCCAGCGCATCTAACACGTCCTGGCCCGCCACGCGCAATACCTCGGCCGCGGTATCCAGCACCTCGATGCCGCCGTTCAGCCCGGGCAGGCACGCAATCATGGTGCGTAACCCGGCATCGATGTCCAGCTCCAATAGGTAACGCTCGATCTCCGGACGCGCCTTGCGTTGCAGCAGATCGAACAGCTCCACCTCCTGCGCCGAATCCAGTCCGGCGCGTCGCGCCAGCCCCCGGAAGATACCCACGTGACCAATATCCAGATGCACATCACGCAGCCCGGCCTCGGCCAGCGTCTCGAGCATCAGACACAACACCTCCACGTCGGCCTCGATACCGGCGTGCCCGTAGAGTTCAGTGCCTAACTGCAGCGGGCTGCGCGAACCGGCAAAACCGTCGGGCATGGTGCGCAACACCGTTCCGAGATAGCACAGCCGCACCGGCTCCTCCCGTTGCAGGCGATGCGCCTCGATGCGCGCTACCTGCGGGGTCATGTCGGCGCGGATGCCCATCAACCGCCCGCTCAGTTGATCGGTAAGCTTGAAAGTCTGCAGCCCGAGGTCGTTGCCGGCCCCGGTGAGCAGCGACTCCAGGTACTCGATGAACGGCGGCATGACCAGCTCGTAGCCCCAGCGCTGGAAGAGGTCCAGCAAACGCCGGCGCATCTGCTCCAGGCACTGTGCCTGACGCGGCAACACCTCTTCGATGCCTTCCGGCAGCAGCCAACGGTCAAGTTCGATCATCGGGAATACGATACGTGCGGAGTCACAAAAGATAGAGCAGCGCCACTCCCAGCAGCATGCTGGTCAGACCTGCAATGCGCAGCGAACGATCGTCCATGCCGACCATCTGCACCATCACCCGACGCAGGGCCGCGGGATTGACGAAGGGCAGGATACCCTCGATCACCAGCATCAACGCAATGGCGTCGGCGAGATTCTGCCACATTGAATTCCCCCATAACGGCTGGACAAGCGGAGAATCAGCGACCTACGCCCGTCGCGCGACCGATTCCGAATGTCAACGCGTGAAGTTCTGCGCTACTTGTCCTTGCGCGGGCTGCCCATTATATCGCGGAAGTAGCGGAAAAAGTCAGAATCGGGCTCCAGCACCAACATATCGCCCTGCTTGTCGAAAACCGAGCGGTAGGAGTTGAGGCTCCGATAAAACGCGTAGAACTCGCTGTCCTTGCCGTAGGCCTTGGCATAGGTATCCGCAGCTTTGGCATCGCCCTCGCCGCGCACCGTCTCCGCATCGCGATAGGCTTCGGCCAGGATCACCGTGCGCTGACGATCGGCATCGGCGCGGATGCGTTCCGCCGCCTCGGCACCTCGCGAACGAAAGTCACGGGCCACGCGCGAACGCTCGGCCTCCATGCGACGATAGACCGAGTTGCTGACCTCCGACGGCAGATCGATACGCTTGACGCGTACGTCGATCACCGAGATGCCGATGCGCTGCGCCTCCTGGTTGGCGTTGCTGGTGAGAATGCTCATGATCTGCGCACGCTCGCCCGACACCACTTCGTTGATGGTGCGCTTGCTAAATTCGCTGCGCAGTCCGTCCTTGATGATCTGCTCCAGACGCAGCCCCGCCTGCACCGGATCGCCGGCCACCGCCGTGTAAAACCGTCCCACATCCTCGATCTTCCACTTCACGAAGCTGTCGACGATGACGTTCTTTTTCTCCACCGTGAGAAAGCGCTCAGGCTGCACGTCGAGGGTTTGGATGCGGCCGTCGAACTTGCGCACCTGGTTGATCAGAGGAATCTTGAAGTGCAGGCCGGGTTTATAATCGGTGCGCACGATCTCGCCCAAACGGAACAGCGCCGCCCGCTCGCGTTCGTCGACGAAGAAGGTGGCGAAATAGGCGACTGCCAGCACCAACAACAACAGGATGATCGCTGCCGAACGTCCCTTTCCCATTAGCGTGTCCTCCGGCTGCGTTGTGAATCGCGGAAGCGCGTCTCATCCTTCTCCACGGGCACCTGATTGAGATCGGCTGGTGCACTCGAATCAGATGCAGTGCTACGCGACGCGGCGTTGCGATCGATTATCTTGTCCAACGGCAGGTAGGTAAGCGTGTTGTTACCCTTGGTGTCGATGATCACCTTGCTGGAGCGTGCCAGTACCGCCTCCAACGAATCGAGATAGAGGCGCTCGCGCGTGACCTGTGGCGCTTTCCTGTATTCCACCAACAGCTGTTCGAAGCGCGATGCTTCACCCTGCGCTTCGGCAATCACCTGATCCTTATACGCGTTGGCCTCTTCCAACTGACGGGCAGCGGCACCACGCGCCTTGGGAATGACCTCGTTGGAGTAGGCTTCCGCCTCGTTCTTCAACCGCTGTTCGTCCTCGCGCGCTTTGATCGCGTCGGCGAACGCCGCCTGCACCTCCTCGGGCGGCTGCGCATCCTGCAAGTTCACGTTGGTCACATGCAAGCCGGTCTGGTACTGATCGAGCACGGCCTGCAACAGTTCGCGAATCCGGCTCACCACCTCGCTTCGGCCTTCGGTGAGCACAAAATCCATCTTGCTCTTACCGATCACTTCGCGTATCGAGCTCTCGGAGGCCTGCTTCAGGGTCTCGTCGGGATCGCGCACATTGAAGAGATAGGCCTTGGGGTCGGCGATCTGGAACTGCACGGCGATGCGGATATCGACGATGTTTTCGTCTTCGGTGAGCATCAACGCTTCGCGCGGAACCGATGCGCCGCCGCGACCGCCCAAGGCAGAACGGTATCCGATCTCGACGAATCGACGTTGCTCGATATCGACGACTTCCACGCCTTCGATCGGATAGGGGATATGCCAGTGGGGGCCAGGTCCGGTGGTCTCCGTGTACTGACCGAAACGCAGCACCACGCCCCGCCGTCCCTGCTCGACGATATAGATACCCGACAACAGCCAGGCGATGAGGGCAATGCCGATCAGCAGGCCGAACCCGCCCTTGGTAACGAACCCGATCGGACTACCGCCGGCAGGACCGCCGCCCGAGCCGTCTCCACCGCCACTGCGATTGGAGCGGCGACCGCCGAACAGGCCGCCAAGCTTGTTCTGCAGGTTACGGACAACCTCTTCCAGATCCGGCGGACCTTTTTCGCCCCCACCTCCTCCCCAGGGATCTTTGCCACCACCACCGGGTTCATTCCACGCCATGCGAGACTCCAATCTGCGTTGCGATCTGGCTCAAACTACGAGAGGGCCGATTGTATTGGCCCCTCCCGATCACGGCAAGAAAAGCCAACCCATGCCTGCAATACTGTCACGCCGCCCCTTCCAACCATGTGCGCTGCAAACCTTCGCGCCGGCACAGGTATTCGAAGTTGCTGCGTCCCATCCGAAACTCGATGCGCACCACGCCGTCGTCGTCGGTCGCCTCACCCACCACCGTGCCGAGATCGAACAGACGGGCGCGCAAGCGTGCTGCCGCGGGCGGCAGGCGCACGACATGTCTGATCTGGTCTTCGCCGAGCATCTCGGCCAGAGCCGCCAGCAGCAGATCCATTCCCGCCCCGCTTTGCGCCGAGACCCACGCGCGCTGCGGGCGTCCGCTCTCGTCGCGATCGATGCGCGGCGGAATGCCGGGAAGCAGATCGATCTTGTTGTAGACCTGGAGTTGGGGAATCCCCTCGGCCCCCAGTTCGGCCAGCACCTGATTGACTTCGCAAATCTGCTCGCGATGGGCTTCGTCGGCAGCGTCGATCACCTGCAGCAGCACCGTTGCCTGCACGGTCTCCTCCAGGGTCGAGCGGAAGGCAGCCACCAGATCGTGGGGTAGATCGCTGATAAATCCCACCGTATCCGCCAACACGGCTTGGGCGTGTCCGGGCAGTTCCACGCGGCGCAGGGTGGGGTCGAGCGTGGCGAACAATTGGTCCGCCGCATAGAGCGCCGCGCCGGTCAGGCGATTGAACAACGTCGACTTGCCGGCGTTGGTATAGCCCACCAGCGAAACCGCGGGCAGTTCCGCCTTGCGACGCGCGCGGCGCCCTTGATCACGCTGGCGCCGCACCTTTTCCAAACGCTCGTTGAGCAGCTTGATCCGTTTACCGATCAACCGCCGGTCGGTTTCCAACTGGGTTTCACCCGGTCCGCGCAGGCCGATACCGCCCTTCTGCCGCTCCAAGTGCGTCCAGCCACGGATCAGCCGCGTGGACATGTGACGCAGCTGTGCCAGCTCCACCTGCAACTTACCCTCGAAGGAGTGGGCACGCTGAGCGAAGATGTCGAGAATCAAGCCGGTTCGATCGAGCACACGGCAACTGAGCAGGCGTTCGAGATTACGTTCCTGGGCGGGGGTCAACGCATGGTTGAACAGTACCACCTCGGCCTCGTTCGCAGTCACGCAATGACGGATCTCCTCGGCTTTGCCGCTGCCGACGAAATACTTGGCTTCGGGCGCCGCAGACGCGCCGGTGACGACGGCCACCTCAATGGCGCCCGCCGAGCGTGCCAGTTCGCGGAACTCTTCGAGCCGTTCGGGATGCGTGCCGCCGCCCATGTGAACATGGACCAGGACGGCGCGCTCGCCACTGCGGGGGCGCTCGAACAATCAGCCACCCCCTGAGCCAAGTCTGGGATCAGGCATTACCGAGGTCTGAATCTCCCGTTCCCTGCATGCGGATATTACGTGCGGGAACCACTGTCGAGATGGCATGTTTGTAGACCATTTGACTGACGCTGTTCTTCAGTAGGACCACAAACTGGTCGAAGGATTCGATCTGCCCCTGCAACTTGATGCCGTTGACCAGGTAGATCGAAACCGGGACGCGCTCTTTGCGCAAAGTGTTCAAAAAAGGGTCTTGTAGCGACTGCCCCTTGGACATAGTCATTCTCCTTGAATTGTTGTTGTTGCCTGAAACGGCGCTAATCCCTGTTATTCTCGGGGGCTAACCGGGACAACCCACTCCGCCAGGCAAGCACGGCCGGCGCATTGTATCACAGCACCCTGCCTTACCCCTTCGCCTTCCGGCCGGATCGCGGTACACACCGGGTGATGAACTCTCGGCAACAGCGACGCTGCGATCCACTACCGGTCACTGACGGCTCTCTCCAAGTGTGGGCCCGGTTTCAAGCCATTTCAATACTTTATCGGTAGCCGCGGGATCGAAACAGTCGAAGCGCGTCACACTTCGCGTAGCGCGCAGCCAGGTGATCTGACGTTTGGCGAGTTGGCGCGTGGCGGCTATGCCGCGCTGGCGCATCTCCTCTTTGGGATAAGCGCCGGCAAGATGCTCCCACACCTGCCGGTAACCCACGGCGCGCATGGCCGGGGCCTCCAGACTGAGGTCCGCACGCGCCCGCAGCGCCGCCACTTCGTCCACGAAACCGTTTTCCAGCATCCGATCGAAGCGACGCTCCACCCGACGATGCAGCTCCGCGCGATCCGCCGTCTCCAGCGACATCTGCCTGAGCTCGTAGGGAAACGGGGTTGCAGCGTCCGCTTTGTGCCATTCGCTGAGCGCCACGCCGGTGATGCGATAGACCTCCAGTGCGCGTTGGATGCGCTGCGGATCATTGGGATGGATGCGTCGCGCCGCCGGCGCATCCACCTGCGCCAAAAGCCGGTGCATCGCCGGCCACCCGAGCCGAGCCGCCTCCTCTTCCAGCTCCTGGCGCACCTGGGGATCGGCGGGGGGCAGTTCGGCCATCCCCTCGCGCAGCGCGCGAAAGTAGAGCATGGTGCCGCCGACCAGCAAGGGTATCGCACCGGTTTCATGGATGGACGCGATCTCGCGCAGGGCGTCGTCGCGAAATTCGCCCGCCGAGTAGGCCTGCGCCGGGTCACGGATGTCGATGAGGCGATGCGGCGCCGCGGCGAGCACGCGCGGCTCCGGCTTTGCAGTGCCGATGTCCATGCCGCGATAGATCATGGCGGAGTCGACGCTGACGATCTGAAACGGCAGGCGCCGCACCAGCTCGACCGCGAGATCGGTCTTGCCGGTGGCGGTGGCCCCCATCAGGAAGACCACCGTACCCCTGTGGCTGGTGGTGGATGCGTCGTTCACGGTGAGCGGCTCAACGGCCCCGCAGAAACAGCCGATCCAGCTCCGCCAGCGACAACTGGGTCCAGGTGGGGCGGCCGTGATTGCACTGGCCGCTCAGTTCGGTGCGCTCCATATCGCGCAGCAACGCGTTCATCTCGTCGAGGCTGAGGCGCCGGTGGGCACGCACCGACCCGTGGCAGGCCATGGTCGCCAGCAGCCGATTCACCGTCCCTTCCACGCGCGTGCTGCGACCCTGTTCGCCCAGGTCGGAGAGCACATCCCGGACCAGCCCCGCCACGTCGGCTCCGCGCAACAAGGCGGGGATGCGGCGGATCAGCAGCGTTTCGGGCCCAACCCGGTCCACTTCCAGCCCCAGCCGCTGAAACAACTCCGCGTTCTCCTCCGCCAGGTCCGCTTCGCGCCGCGCAACCGAAAGACGTTCCGGTACCAGCAGCGGCTGGCTGGTGACCGCGGCTGACTGCCACGCCTCCTTGAGCCGCTCGTAGGTGATGCGCTCGTGGGCGGCGTGCATGTCCACAACCACCAACCCCGCAGCGTTTTGCGCCAGGACGTAAATACCGTGCAACTGCGCCACGGCATACCCCAGGGGAGGTCCCACATCGGCGGCGGGCTGCGCTGACTCCTGCAACACCGGCGCATCATCCACCGCCTGCAACGCGGCGTAGGCGGCGGCCTGATCGCGCACCGGCAACGCCATGCCTTGCTGACGCGGCACCGGGTACGCCGGGGTGGGCGCAGCACCGGTTGGCCGCTCCCCGCTCGTGGCGGCAGCGGGTCGGGGCGGATCGGCCTCCGGACGCACCGCTCGCAACGCGCCGTGCACGGAAGCGAACAAAAAGTCGTGCACCAGATTCGACTGGCGAAAACGCACTTCGTGCTTGGCGGGGTGGACGTTGACGTCCACCGCCGCAGGGTCCATTTCCAGGTAGAGCAGGTAGGCCGGGTGCCGGCCGTGGTAGAGCACGTCCTGGTAGGCCTGGCGCACCGCATGCGTCACCAGCCGGTCGCGCACCATGCGCCCGTTGACGAAGAAGTACTGCAGATCGGCCTGGGCGCGCGAGAAGGTCGGCAAAGCAATCCAGCCGCGCAACCGCAGTCCCGCACCTTCCTGGTCGACCGCGACGGACTGTTCCAGAAACCCGCCCCCGAACAGTTCCGCCACCCGCCGCTCACGATCCTGCGGCCGTTCCGCCGCCGGCATCTGCAGCATTGCGCGGCCATTGTGGCGCAGTGTGATGCCGGCGCCGTAGCGACTCATGGCGGCACGTCGCACTACGGTGTCAATGTGGGAAAACTCGGTCTTTTCGCTGCGCAGGAACTTGCGCCGCGCTGGCGTGTTGTAGAACAGATCGCGCACCTCCACCACGGTCCCGGCCGGCAACGCCGCTGGCTGCGGGGGCATCGGCTGGTGATTGGCACCGAGCACGATCTCCCAGCCACGTTCTGCGTCCGTTTCCCGGGACGCGAGGCGCAATTGGGCGATGGAGGCGATGCTGGCGAGCGCCTCGCCGCGAAAACCCAGGCTCGCCACCCGCTCCAACTCGTCGAGGCTTTGAATCTTGCTGGTCGCATGCGAACTCAGCGCCAGCGGCAGGTCGTCGGGGTGGATACCGCAACCGTTGTCGCGCACCCGGATCAGTGCCACGCCCCCCTGCTCGATCTCCACGTCGATGCGTGTCGCGCCGGCATCCAGGCTGTTCTCCAGCAGCTCTTTGACCACCGAGGCCGGCCGCTCGATCACCTCGCCGGCGGCGATCTGGTTGATGAGCTGCTGGGGAAGTTGGTGTATGCGCATGCGACCCGTACGGATGGCGACAAACCGCCATTGTAGCGGGCCGTAGCTAGTTGGTCATGGTGACCGAGTCACGAGGGATGCGCAGCACCGTCCCCACCGACAGGACGTCGCCGTCCAGGCCGTTAGCCTCGCGCAGGCTGTGCAGGCTGACTTGGTAGCGGCGCGCGATCCCGGAGAGGGTCTCGCCATGGCGGATAACGTGCTTGCTCTGCGCGAGCAGCGAATCCGGCGGCGCCTTTTCGGCGAAGTAGGCGCGCACCCCCTCCATGATGGCGCGAGCGACCTTCTCCTGGTGCGCCGAACTGCGCAGATTACGCTCTTCGGTGGGGTTGGAAATGAACGCGGTCTCCACCAGTACCGAGGGCACGTCCGGCGATTTGAGGACCACGAAACCCGCCTGCTGGATCCGGCGCGAGTGCAACCGCCCCACCTTGCCGAGGTTGTTGCGGATTTGGCCGGCCACCTCCAGGCTGTCCTCGATGGTCGCCGACTGGGAAAGGTCCAGCAGTACGGTCTTCAACAGATCATCCTTGTCTTCCAGACTCACGCCGCCGATACGGTCGGCCGCGTTTTCCTGTTCGGCCAGAAAGGCGGCTGCCGCGTTGGACGCGCCACGCTCGGACAGGACAAAGACCGAGGAGCCGCGCGCGCGATGATCGTTGAAGGCATCGGCGTGGATGGAGATCAGCAGATCGGCCTTCGCCTCGCGCGCCTTGGCATAGCGATCCTTGAGGCCGATGTAGTAGTCGCCTTCGCGGATCATCAGTGGGCGCATGCCGTATTCCTGCTTGACCATGCGCTCCAGGCGCTGGGCGATCTGGAACACCACATCCTTCTCCCGCGTCCCCTTGCGACCGAGGGCGCCGGGATCCTCACCGCCGTGACCCGCGTCGATGGCCACCACGATCTCGCGCGGCCCTGCAGCGGTACTACTCTCCGCCCGCGTTACCTTGGGCACAACGCTGCCGCCTTGGGCATCGTAAAGATCGATCACCAGGCGATGGCCGTATTTCTCGTTGGGTTTGAGGAGGAAGCTCTTCGGCCGCACCGGGCCGCTGAGATCAAAGACCACCCGCAGGTCGTCGCCATTGCGGGGGGAGTAGCGAACCGAACGCAACAGCGGGGAATTGGTATCCGGCGTCGGAACGTCGGTGCTCAGTTGCGCGTTTTTCAGGTCAACCACGATGCGGTCGGGATTGCGCAGGGGAAACAGTGCGTGCTCCACCGGTGCGTCGATATCGAACACGATGCGGGTGTTGTCCGGCGCCGCCCACAGGCGGATGCCGTCGACATGCGCGGTCTGCGCCTGACCGAAAACGGGCAGCAGCAGAAGCAGCAGGGAGGCAAGGGTTCTTTTCATGCCGGTGCGTCGGTCGGTTCTTTGTGGCCTGTTATGGCACAGAACCACTTATTGCGCAAGTTTTTCCTGATAAAACGACAGGATAGCTGCTCTTTCTAGAAATCTCCTGAATTATGAGTCCGCCGCCGCCATCCCCTGCTGCAGAGCGTTCAGCACCGCCTCGCCGCGCGCGCTGAGCGCCTCCAGCCTCGCTTCGCGCCCCGGCGTTGCATACTCCAGGCCGATGCTGATATCCGGCGGAGGCAGCCAGTCTCCACCCTTCTCGGGCCATTCGATCACCACCAGCGCTCCCGGCTCCAGCAGGTCGCGCAACCCCAGGTACTCCAGTTCCTCCGGGTCGGCGAGGCGGTAGAGATCGAGGTGAAACACGCGTCGGCCCGCCACCTCGTAGGGTTCGATGAGCGTGTAGGTGGGGCTTTTCACTGCGCCGCGGTAGCCGAGGGCACGCAACAGACCACGGGTCAGAGTGGTCTTGCCGGTGCCCAGCGCACCGCTGAGATGTACCACCAACCCACCCCCGGTGACTGCCTGCGCGAGTTCCGTGCCCAGACCGTGCGTCGCCGCTTCGTCGGCTAAAGTCCGCACCCAGGCAATCATGGCGGCCCCGGATTGACGGCCCGACGCAGATGGGCGAAGAGATCGGAGGCCAGCAGGCCGCGTTCGCCGTCGCGGGCAGCGCAATCGGCAGCGTGCGCGTGAACCCAGACACCGACGCGCGCGGCCAGGCGAGGCACCACTCCCTGCGCCAGCAGGCCGGCGATCACCCCCGTCAGCACGTCGCCCATCCCGCCGCTGCCCATGCCCGGATTGCCCAGGGCGCACAGCCCCAGCGTGTCATCGCCAGCAGCCACCAGCGTGCCCGCTCCTTTCAACACCACCACACCGCCAAAGCGCGCCTGCAGGTGACGCGCCGCTGCAAACCGGTCCGCCTGGACCTCGGTCACGCTGCACCCGAGCAACCGCGCCGCCTCGCCCGGGTGCGGGGTCAATATCCAGCGTTCGCTGCGCTGCGGCCGCTCGGCCAACAGGTTGAGCCCGTCGGCATCCAATACCAGGGGCAGATCGCTCGTCAGTGTCGCTTCCAGCAGCTCGCGACCCCACGCGCCGCGCCCCATCCCAGGCCCCACAGCGAGCACCGACGCGCGCCGCAGTAGTGGCTGCAGGGCAGCGGCCTCTTCCACACCGTGGGCCATGATCTCCGGCTGGGTCATGGTCATCAGACCGGCGTGCGACTCGCGCGTCGCGACGCTGACCAGGCCCGCGCCGACACGCGCCGCGGCACTGGCCGCCATGCGCGCAGCGCCCGCCATACCGAATTCACCTCCGACAACCAGCACGTGGCCGTGGTCGCCCTTGTGGCTGCAGCGCGCCCGCGGCGTCAGTGCATCGCGCACCTCCTCCTGGCCGATTCGTGTCACCTCGGCGCGCACCGCGTCGTACACCTGTGGCGGCACGCCGAGGGCGGCAAAGCGCACCGCGCCGGTATAGTCCGGCGCCAGGCCGGTGAACAGCCCCTGTTTGAGCCCGATGAAGGTGACGGTCAGGATTGCCTGAACCGCGATTCCCAAAGGCATGCCGGTATCGGCGCTCAGCCCCGACGGGATATCGAGCGCCATCACCGGCTGGTCGCTGGCGTTGATGGCGGCAATGGCGGCGGCGTACTCGCCCTGCACCTCGCGCTCTAGACCGGTACCCAGCAGCGCATCGACGATGACACACGGACGCTGCAGTGCTTCCGGTTCGAAGCTGCGCACGCGGCCACCGGCATCGCGCCACCGCCGATACATCAGCAGCGCATCGCCGCCCGGTTCGCGCGCCCCGCCTGGACGCAGCACGTCGACCTCAAGTCCCGCTTCGCGCGCAAGCCGGGCGACCACATAACCGTCCCCACCGTTGTTGCCGCTGCCGCACACCACCACCACGCGTTGCGCCGACGGCCAGCGTTTCTGAAACGCGCCAAAGGCCGCCCGGCCGGCGCGCTCCATCAATTCGCTGCCCGGGATGCCGTACTCCTCGATGGCCACGCGATCCAATTCCCGCACTTGCGATGCACGATATAGCGCGCCGGGTAGTGCGTCGATGGCTACGGATTGATGGGAACGAGACGGGGTGGTCATGAACGATGGCTGAGGCGAACGGGAATCAGTGGCAAAATACCGCGAAACTCCGTTGCGAATCCAGCCGCCACTTGAACGCCTCCCACACACTTTCGCCCGCCGACGCTGCCGAACTCGCCGCGTGCATACGCGGCTGGGCACGCGAGCTCGGGTTTCAAGGGGTGGGATTCGCCGATATCGCCCTGAGCGACGCCGAGCAGCACCTGCAGCAGTGGCTGAAACACGGCTATCACGGCGCGATGGAGTACATGGCGCGGCACGGGAGCCTGCGCAGTCGGCCCGACGAACTGGTACCGGGCACGCTCAGCGTCATCAGTGTACGCATGGACTACTTGCCGCAGCCCATGGCGCGGGCCGAGGAGGTACTGGCCGACAGCGAGCGGGGCTACGTCTCGCGCTACGCGCTGGGGCGCGACTATCACAAGCTGATGCGCAAACGCCTGCAGCAACTGGCCGAGCGGATCGAGTCGCGAGTCGGCGCATTCGCCTACCGCGCGTTCGTCGACAGTGCGCCGGTATTGGAAAAGCCCCTCGCCGGCAAAGCGGGACTGGGGTGGCAGGGCAAACACACCAACCTCATCGACAGCAGCAGCGGATCGTTCTTCTTTCTGGGCGAGATCTACACCGATCTGCCGTTGCCATCCGATGCGCCCGTCGCGGATCACTGCGGCACCTGCCAGGCCTGCATCGACGTCTGTCCGACCCAGGCCATCGTCGCGCCCTACCAGCTCGATGCGCGCCTATGCATCTCGTACCTCACCATCGAACACCCGGGATCGATACCCGAAGCGCTGCGACCGGCCATCGGCAACCGCATCTACGGGTGCGACGACTGCCAGCTGGTCTGCCCGTGGAATCGCTTTGCGCGCCTCAGCGCCGAGCGCGGATTTGCTCCCCGCGACGACCTGGAAGCCCCGCAATTGGTCGAGTTGTTTCGCTGGAGCGAAGCGGAATTCCTGAAACGAACCGAAGGCAGCCCCTTGCGCCGACTGGGCTACCAGCGCTGGATGCGCAACATCGCGGTCGCGCTGGGCAACGCACCGCCCTCCGCGATTGCACACGATGCGTTGACGGACGCCACAGAGAGTCGTTCGCCGTTGATCCGTGAACATGCCCGCTGGGGATTGCAGCGACAGCGAGAGAAGGGCGGCAACGAAACGCCCACGTGAGGTCAGTCAGTCTCCGGGTCCTGCAATTCGTGATGCACCTCAATCACCGTTTCGCGGTTGGACATGAAGATCTCCACGCACAACGGATCGAAATGTTTGCCGGTCTCCGCCACCAGATAGGCGAACGCGTCCTTGAGTTTCCAGGGCTTCTTGTAAGGTCGCCGTGAGGTCAACGCATCGAACACGTCGGTGACCGCCACGATGCGCGCCACCATGGGAATGGCATCCCCCATGAGCCCCTGCGGGTAACCGGTGCCGTCGAACCGCTCGTGGTGGTTGAGGGCGATCACCGCGCCGGCTTGAAGGTATTTCGACGGGCTATCCTTGAGGATGTTGTAGCCGATGCGCGTGTGCTGCTGCATGAAGATCTTTTCGGCCGAGGTATAGCGGCCCATCTTCAACAGAATGCCGTCGGGAACACCCACCTTGCCGATGTCATGCAGCGTCGCGGCCAGACTGGTTACCTCGCACTGCTCCTCGGGCAGCCCCAAATCCTCGGCGATAATGCTGGTGTAGCGCTGGACACGCAGCACGTGGTTGAAGGTCTCCTCGTCGCGGAATTCGCCGGCCTTCGCCAAGCGCAACAGGGTCTCGCGCTCGCGCTCGCGCACCTCACGCGTCGCGAACCGAACCTGCTCCTCCAGCCAGTCCGCGCGATCGCGAATGATGTGCTGCTGGTTGCGCAGCGTCAGCAGATTGCGACAACGGGCCGCGCACTCGTGGCGGTCCACCGGCTTGGTAAGAAAATCCGTTGCCCCCGCCTCCAGCGCGCGATAGCGCACTTCGCGGTCTTCGACGATGGTGACGATGACGACCGGAATATCGAAGCCGTTGGGCAGTTCGCGAATACGGCGAATGAATTCGATGCCGTCCATGTCCGGCATCTTGTAATCGGCGATGATGAGATCGGGTGTTTGATCGTGCATCCACTCCAGCGCTGGCGGGGCGCCGGCGAAGGTCACGATCTCCACGCTGCCGATGGTACGTTTGATGATTTCGGCGAGTATCTGCCGGCTGGTCGCCTGATCGTCGACGATCACGACCCTACCGACGGCGCTACGCTTGCACGTGGCGTCTTCGATAGGCTGCGATAGCGCAGTTGTTTGCATGAATTACCACCCGTCTGCCAGACGGCAACCGGAAATCTCGAAGGTGGGCCGGCGCCGCATGCCCTCCCCACCCTGAATCTTCAATCGCGACCACAGAGAACGCGGAGGAATTGGGGGATTATCGACCTCACATCCCGCGCTGGCAACGCCAAGCGGTGTATGATCAACTGATCACTAAGTAATGATCGCAATTGTTGATTTGTCAATCACCCAGCCGCTGCGGGGGGCTACTTCAATTGCCCGCGTCGCCTCCCACCCTGAACAGCCGCTCACGGTAGTACTGCAACTCACAGATCGATTCGTGGATATCGGCCAGCGCCTCATGCTTGCCAGCCTTGACGAAACCCGCTGCAATCTCGGGCGCCCAGCGCCTGGCCAACTCCTTTACCGTACTCACGTCCAGGTTGCGGTAGTGAAAGAAAGCCTCAAGATCGGGCATCCAACGCGCGAGGAAGCGGCGGTCCTGGCAGATGCTGTTGCCGCAAATGGGCGACTTGCCGCGGGGGATCCAATGGCGCAGAAACGCCAGGGTCTGCGCCTGCGCTTCCCCCATGTCAACGGCGCTGGCGCGAACGCGATCGATGAGTCCACTCCGACCGTGATGCAACGTATTCCACTCGTCCATCGCGGTGATCACCGCCTCGGGTTGATGGATCGCCAGCACCGGCCCCTCCTCCAGCACGTTGAGGTGGCTGTCGGTCACAATGGTGGCGATCTCGAGTATGGTGTCGCGGTCGGGTTCCAACCCGGTCATTTCCAGGTCGATCCAGGCCAGATTGTCGTCGCTGAGGGTCATGCCGGGAACCTTGCGAAAAGCGGGAAGCGATTGTAGCAAGTGACGCGCACGCACGCGCGGTGAATACTCAGCACGTGACTTCGGGCAGGTTCTACACTGTGGGACAACGACAGAGGGAGACCACACCATGACCGACCTGACACGCAAACGCTGTCGCCCGTGCGAAGGTGGCACCCAGCCCCTCGACGCCGAAACCGCCGACACCTTATTGGAACAACTGCACCCCGACTGGCAACTCGACTCACACACCGACGCCATCCGTCGCCAGTTTCGCTTCGCCAACTTTCACGACACCATGGCCTTCGTCAACGCCCTCGCCTGGATCGCGCACCAGGAAGATCACCATCCCGACCTCGAGGTGGGCTACAATCGCTGCACCGTACGCTACAGCACACACGCCATCGGCGGTTTGTCCGAGAACGACTACATCTGCGCAGCGAAAATCGATGCCCTGTTTCACGACTGAGCACCCGGCGACCCACTCATACCCCACACCGCACAGCGCATGGCACAGCGGCGCCTGACCCGCCGCCAGGCGCAACACGTTAAGCGCATCCAGGAACGCCGCGTGGCGCGCGCCCAAGCACGCGCGCGGGCGACAGAGCACGACACCGACAACGACCGCCTCGGCCCGGAGGAACTCGGCCGGGTACTGGCCAACTTTGGCGCGTCGCTGATGGTGGAATCGGCGAACGCGAGGGTGGTGCGCTGCACCCCGCGCGCCAACCTTGCGCTCATCGTCAGCGGCGATGAAGTGGTCATGCAGCGTAACGACGAAACCGAAGGCGTCGTCACGGCGCTGCTGCCGCGGCGCACCGAACTCGGCCGCCCCGACTTCAGCGGCCGTCTCAAACCGCTGGCCGCCAACATCGATCGACTGGTAATCGTGGCCGCGTTGCAACCCACCCTCGACACCCATCTGATCGATCGCTATCTGGCCGCCGCCGAACTGTTGGGCGCAGCGCCACTGCTGGTGATCAACAAGATCGACCTCGCCGACACCACCCAGCTCGACGCGCTTAAGACGCAGATCGCGGTCTACACGCAGATCGGCTATCCGGTGATCTATGCCAGCACCAAGCGGGCACACGGACTCGACGAACTGTCCGCCGCCCTTGCCGGTCACGTCAGCATCCTGGTGGGCCAATCCGGCGTCGGCAAATCGTCGCTGATCCAAGCGCTGCTCCCCGACCAGACGATCCGCATCGGCAAGCTTTCCGAGGCATCGGGACAGGGGCGGCACACCACCACCTCCACCATGCTCTACCATCTGCCCGGCGGCGGCGACCTCATCGATTCGCCGGGAGTACGCGAATTCGGTCTCTACGAAAGGGATGCCCAGCGTGTTGCAGAGGGGTTCGTGGAGTTGCGGCCCTATCTCGGCCACTGCCGCTTCCGCGACTGCCGCCACGACGCGGAACCGGGATGCGCTCTGCGCGCAGCGGCGCAAAACGGCGCGATCGATGCGCGCCGACTGGCCAGCTACTTAGCGCTAGCCAAGGAAGTTTCCGCTAGCGATTGACGGCGGGCGCCGACAACCGACATCTGCCGTGTCGTATTCGCTGGCTGTCGCATCGCGGGCGCACCCGTCTACTCCATGGAACGCCGACCACTGAAGGCGTGCGACAGGGTGCCGCCGTCGATGTACTCCAACTCGCCGCCCAACGGTACGCCGTGGGCGATGCGCGTCGCCGTCACCCCGTGATGGGCAGCCAGCTCAGCGATGAAGTGGGCGGTTGCCTCCCCCTCCACGGTGGGGTTGGTGGCGAGGATCACCTCGTGCAACGCCGCTTCGCCGAGGCGCTCCTCCAACACGCTCAGACCCAGCTCCGCGGGACCGATGCCGTCCAGCGGCGAGAGGTGACCACCCAGCACGAAATAGAGCCCGCGGTAGTCGGTCGCCTGCTCGATGGCGTAGACGTCGGCCGGCGTCTCCACCACGCACAGCAGACCCGGGTCACGGCGCTGCGAGACGCAGATGGGGCACAGCTCCGCCTCGCTGAAGGTGCGGCAGCGCGTGCAACGTCCGACGTTGACCATCGCCTCCTCCAGCGCGTGCGCCAGGGCACGCCCGCCGTTGCGGTCGCGCTCCAGCAGATGGAAGGCGATACGCTGCGCCGATTTGGGACCGACGCCGGGCAGGCAGCGCAGCGCCTGGATCAGCCCGTCGATGAGCGGCGGAAATGCGGCCATGGCGCAGCGCGGTTCAGAACGGCATCTTAAAACCGGGGGGCAGATCGAACCCGGCGGTGAAGCCGCTCATCTTCTCCTGCACCGTCTTTTCCACCCGCTGCACGGCGTCGTTGACCGCCGCAGCCACCAGGTCCTCGATCATCTCGCGATCGTCGTCGGCGAACAGCGACGGGTCGATGGAGACACGGCGCAGTTCGTGACGCCCGGTCATCACCACCTTCACCAATCCGCCGCCCGCTTCGCCGTTCACCTCCATGTTGGCCAGTTCCTGCTGGGCCTTCTGCATGTTGGCCTGCATCTGCTGAGCCTGCTTCATCAACTTACCAATCTGCCCCTTCATGTCTGCTCCTCAATGGCGAATAGGGTGTGTGTCACAGCGCGCGGCGCCGGGGCGCCCCGCAGGTCAATGGGATTCGCTGAGCGGTCGGGTGGAACCCTCACGGATCTGCGCGGCAAATACCTCCTGCAGCGCCTGCACGTTGGGATCTTGGGCGACCGCCGCCTCCGCCTCGGCCTGGCGTTCGGCATTCTCGCGGGCACGCACCTGCGCCGGCGTGGCCTGCACGCCGGCACCGACGTCGATCTGTAACCGCAGCGCGGTGCCGAAATGGCTTTGCAGCGCCTCGGCCAGGCGTTTTTCCAATGAGTCGCTGCGCAGCTGTTCATGGGCCGGATCGAGCACCAAGCGTACCCGCCCGCCCTCGCGTCCGCCCCACGAGCAGTGCATGGCCAGCTCTTTGGCCATGCCGCCGACCCGCAGGTTGGCGACGACGCGCTGCCAATCGTCGTCGCCGGCCGGCTCAGCCGCCACGGGCGGCGGCATCGGCCGCTCGTCGTGGGCAGGCACCGGCGGCTGGGGGGGCGGTTCCGCCGCGGCCGCGGATCGTTGCGGTGCGCGAGCAGTGGGTGCTGCCGCCGTGGGAATCGTGCGCGGCGGCGCGTCGCTTGCGACCGGCTGCTCGCCGCTCTCCGGCCGAAAGGCCAGCATACGCAGCAACACCATCTCGAACCCGCCGCGCGGTTCCGGCGACAGCGGCAAATCGCGCCGTCCGTTGAGAGCGATCTGGTAGAACAGCTGCACATCCTCCGCCGCGGCGCTTGCCGCCAGCGCCATCACCGCCTCGCGGTCGCCCAACGCGTCGTCAATAGCCGCCGGCACTACCTGCGCCAACGCCACCCGCTGCAGCACCGAGATCACGTCGGCCAGCGCCGCGCCGAAATCGGGCGCTTGCATTGCCATGCGACCGATCTCTTCCATCAGCGCCTCGCCGTTGCCGGCGACCACCTGGCGCAGCAGCTCGAACACGTGGCGCTGATCGATGCTGCCGAGCATGGCGCGCACCTCGTCGTCGCGCAGCGCACCGCCACCGTGGGCGATGGCTTGGTCGAGCAGGCTGAGCGCATCGCGCATGCTGCCGTCGGCCGCGCGCGCCACGCGTATCGCCGCACCCGGGTCGGAGGTGATCCCCTCGCGTTCCAGGAGGGTTTGCAGGTACTCGGCAATCATCTCGGCGGGCAGCCGTTTGAGGCTGAATTGCAGACAACGCGACAGCACCGTCACCGGCACCTTCTGCGGATCGGTGGTGGCCAACAGGAACTTCACGTGCGGCGGCGGCTCTTCCAGCGTCTTCAGCAACGCGTTGAAGCTGTGGGTGGAGAGCATGTGCACCTCGTCGATGAGGTAGACCTTGTAGCGCCCGCGCGTCGGGGCGTACTGCACGTTGTCCATCAGCTCGCGCGTGTCCTCCACCTTGGTGCGCGAGGCGGCGTCCACTTCGATCAGATCGATGAAGCGCCCCTCGTCCACCTCGCGGCAGGTGGCGCACTCCCCGCAGGGGCGTGAGCTCACCCCGCGTTCGCAATTGAGCGACTTGGCGAAGATGCGCGCCAGGGTGGTCTTGCCCACGCCGCGCGTGCCGGTGAACAAAAAAGCGTGGTGGATGCGATCGTTGTCCAGAGCGTTGACCAGCGCCTTGACCACGTGCTCCTGGCCCACCATCTCGTCGAAGGTGCGGGGCCGCCACTTGCGTGCCAACACTTGATAGCTCATGGATCGCTCGGGGGTGTGGTCAAAAAGAGGGGCGATTATAGCGCACCTGCCGCGGCGCGACGGGCGGAAAGGGTGGCGGCCCATACCAGCCACACCCCGGCACACGAGGCCACTGCTGCCGCTGCTCCCTTCCGGGCCTGACGGGGTTCACAGTTTATCGTTGCGGGGGGACCGGCATGGTCCGCCATGGAACCGCGGGACCGGGAGCCCGGTCCGAGGGGGGCCTTTATACCCCAGCGCCTCACGAGTAACAAGCGGGCTGGCACCTTACCGAGGAACGCGGACTTCGCGTTGACCCACCTCCCGGCCAATGCTGGGTGGCAACAGATCTTCAAGGAAAAAGGCCGACAGCTCGGCACGCCCCGCGAGCCCCGACTTGCGGTAGATCTCCACGGCTTGCTGCCGCACCGTGCTCTGGCTTAGACCGGTGACCGCTGCAACCTCCTTGTGGCTCATCCCCTTGATCAGCAGCATAGCGGTTGTGCGTTCGCCCCCATTGAGTTCCCAGGCGGACAGCTGCTCGTCAATGGCCCGCGCCAAGCCTTCCATGTACACCTGAGCGCGCTGCACATTGGCGCGCATGCGCGCAACCGACCGTTGGGAGTAGTACCAGCCGACGCCCAGGTAGAGCGCCGTGATCAAACACAGCAGCAAAAAGACCACCTCGGCGACCAAGTGAAGGTTGGGCGCGCGGATAGCTATGTCGAATACCAAGTCCAGCAAGCCGACAAGGGTAATGGCGAGCGACAGGATTGCCAGCCAGAGCATTACCCGCCGGGTTCTCGCGATCTTGGTCATCATCGGCTGCTCCCCCCACGATCACAGCGTCAGCAAGCGCCCACCGCGTGTCCCGGCGGAATCGGAGAAAGCTCAGGCCCAAGTCCCCGATAGCTCGAACCTTGATCCTGACCGCGTCACTGCGACAGGCAGTGCGGATGGCAACGCACCGAACATCTGTTCGTTCCCCGGCAAATGAACATCTGTTCGTTCCCCGGCAGTCGCCCCCGTTGATACAAGGTTCCAGTCACCCGCCGCACGGGTGACGTACCAAACCATAACACAAGCACGAACGGCCAGGCACAAGCCCGGACCGCAAGGCAAAACACATATCAATCCTTAAGGAGGGGACCCATGAACCGAACCACGGTATCACTGGTGTTGCTGGGGGCAATGCTGTTCGCCCTCGGCCTCGCCTGGCTGTTCAACGGTCAGGGGGTGGTCCGCAACGATCACGCCCGGCACATCCACATCCCGGATCCGCTGCTCATACCGCTGCAGGTGCGCGCCGCCTACAACGGCGAGCGTATCTTCTTCCAGTACCGCTGGCCGTCGCAGCGGCCCGGCATCCACAACGACGTCTACAAATACGAAGGCGGCAAGTGGGTGAAGTACGGTGAATCGCAGCCCGGCCCGCAGGCGCACGTATTCCTCGAGGACCGGGTGGCCATGATGGTCGACGACGGACATGTCCCCGAATTCGGTCACTACGGAGGTTACGTCGCCATCGGCAGCGGCCTGGACACCTTCACGCAGGCGGCTGAATCGCCGCAGGTGAAGGCCCACGACTACTTGGGCAAGGTCATGGGGCAGGCTGTGGTCACCAAGTACTTACCGCAAACCCGCCAGCGTCCGGAGGACTGGACCACGGTGGTCGACGAGCAGCGCCTGACGGCGCTGCGCAAGGCCGGGTACTTCCTCGATCTCTGGCACTGGCGCGCCCACCGCTCGAACGCGCTCGGCTACTCCGACGATCAGAACATCGCGGAGCTGCGCGGCGGCGATCCGGGCAAAAACGGCTGGTCGACCAACTGGGACAAGGAGAAGAACCAGCCCAAGTACATGTTCGATCCGCAGCGCACCGGCCGCTTCGCCAACAGCTGGGACGATCTGAGCAGCGGGCGCGTGGGGCAGGACGACTACTACTACCTGTCGGACGAGACCAAGGTGCCATTCGATCCCAACCACGCCTGGAAGGAGGGTGACGTCTTGCCGCTGCGGGTGTTGCGACCCTACGAAGGGTCGATGGCCGACATCCGCACCGTCGGCCGCGGCCGCTGGCGGGACGGGTACTGGGAAGTCACGCTGTCGCGCCTCATGGATACCGGCGACCCGCTGCACGACAAATCGTTCGAGGAGGGGCACGTCTACAACCTCGCGCTCGCCGTGCATCGCAACGCCACCGGGCAGCGCTGGCACTACGTCTCCCTGCCGCTGACCATCGGCCTGGGTCTCGACGGCGACTTCCGCGCCGAACGTTTCACCGGCGACCAACCGCCATGGAGCCAGAACTGGCATACGGTGAAACTGTTCTACCCCGGCCAGGTCAACTGGCCCCTGCTCACCAGCAACCGGCATCCCGGCAAACCGATGATCGACCGCGGCATCCCGGTCCGGCACTACCACAAGGAAGAGCAGCTCGCCCGCTACGGTATCGAAGTGGAATTCCTTCCCGAGATACAGCGGCAGTGGCGCATGACCCTGGTCACCGGGGTGCTCCTATTTGCCGGCATCGGCTTCGGCCTGCTCCGTCTGCAAACTCGCTAACCGGAGGATTACGACATGGCACCGATTCATCACATCATGGCGCACTTCCCGATCGCGCTACTGAGTCTGGCTTTTCTTCTGATCCTGCTGCGTTCCCTGAACGTCGGTGATCTGGGCCGCCGCTTGGAATCCGCAGTCCTGATGTACCTTCTCGCACTGGGCATCGCCGGCGGCATCGCGGCCCTTATCACCGGTTTGCTCATCTGGCCGCTGGATGCCACGCTGTCCTCGACTATGGGGCGCAACAAACTGCTGATGGCGACCTGGACGCTGTCCGTCTGGTCGCTCATCCTGCTACTTCGGTGGCGTGTAGGCGAGGCGATCTGGGCGGGGCAAAGCCGCTTCCTGCTACTCGGTTTAGGCGTGTTCGGCGCCATTCTCTTGGCCACAACCGGCACCCTGGGCGGCCACCTGCTGGGCTCGCCATCCCGCTTCTCGGGACTGCTGCACCAGTTCGGTTGGAGCGTCTACCAAACCTACTACGTGCCCACCTGGGTGCTGTGGATCATGATCGCAGCAAGCGGATCCGGGGTCGTCGCCGGGATGCTGGCCGGCGCAAACCGTGGTGTAGCGGTCCCAACTGCTGCGCGGAGCACGCTCGTGACGCCCGAGGAACCCGCCGCGACGTAAGCGACGGCGCGGCACCCGTCGCAGCCGCCGTTCGCAACCCGTCGATATCGTCCTGTTCCGGGAGGGCGGCAGACAGCCACCCTCCCGGGACCCGTACCGAACGACGTGCGGGAGCACGCCGGCTGAGCGAATTCCCACCCCTGAAACCGCAGGACCGCTTCTTCCTCGGAACACCGCCCTCGTGAACACTATGCACAGAATGGCCACAACGCCCGATAAAGCCCTTATGGGTAGAAACTGGCCAGCCCGCCAACACCCGTCTAGGCTTGGGCCATCGCGTCGCCTGCACAAAACCAAATTCAACGCGCCGATACGTTATCCACGTCACTGAGGAGGACGATCCATGAAAAAGCTCTACACCGCCGCTGCGGCGGTCGCGCTGTTGGCAGCCGCCGGCACCACCCAGGCCTTCGAACCCAGCAAACCCGAATGCATCGCTCCCGCCAATCCCGGCGGCGGGTGGGACTTCACCTGCCGCCAGTTCGGCAAAGTGGCGTTCGACCTGAAACAGACCCCCGGCCCGCTCCAGGTCACCAACAAAGCGGGCGGTGGAGGAGGCGTCGCTTTCGCGGAGGTGGTGAGCAAGCGCAACGCCGACAACGATCTGATCGTGGCGGCATCCACCGCCACCACCACCCGCCTCGCGCAGGGTTTGTATGCCGGCTTCAATGCCGATCAGGTGCGCTGGCTGGGTGCGCTGGGCGCCGACTACGGTGTCATTGCGGTCGCCAAGAACAGCCCCTACAACACGCTGGGCGAGCTAATGGCCGCCGTTCGCTCCGATCCCCGCTCCATCGGCTTCGCCGGCGGCAGCGCGGTAGGCGGCTGGGATCACCTCAAGGTACTGATCACGGCGCGAGCCGCGGGCATCCAGGACGTGCGCCAGATCAAGTACGTCGCCTTCCAGGGCGGCGGCGAGGCGGTGACCCAACTGGTGGGCGGCCACGTCAAGGCCTTCTCCGGTGACGTCTCCGAAGCACTGGGCTTCATGGTGTCGGGCGATCTGCGGGTCCTCGCGATACTCTCGCCCGAACGGCTTCCCGGACCGCTGGCCAACATCCCCACCGCCAGGGAGCAGGGCATCGACGCGCTGGGCGCCAACTGGCGCGGTTTCTACGCGCCGGGCGGCACCTCCGACGACGCCTACAACTACTGGTCGCAGATGATCCAAACGGTCTACGCCTCTCAAGAGTGGAAGCAGGCGATGACCGACAACGGCCTGATGCCGTTCCGCATGACCGGTCCTCAGCTGACCGAGTTCGTGACCAAGCAGGTGGCGGACATCAAGGCGATCTCCAAGGATATCGGCTTGATCAAATGAGGGTCTCGGACCGCCTGCTCGGTGCGGTCGGCCTGACTTTGGGTGTGGCGCTCGTGTGGGGCGCCACACTCATCGAGGTCGGCTTCATCGTCGACCCGCTGGGACCGAAGAGCTTCCCCACCATCATCGGCGGCGTGCTGATCGTCAGCTCGCTGTTCGTCCTGCTGATGCCCGACCCGGAACCGGAATGGCCCCGGCTGACGCGCATGCTGGAGGTGGTGGGCGCTATCGCGGTAATGGTCGGCTACGCGCTGGCGCTGGAGCCCGTCGGGTTCGTGCTCTCCACCGCCGTGGCGGCCGCGCTGCTGAGCTGGCGGCTGGGCAGTACGCTGCTGATGGCTGCCACTACCGGTATCGGCATTGCGGCGGGCATCTACGTCCTGTTCCATCTCGTGCTCGGCCTGTCGCTGGCGAAGGGGCCGTGGGGGTTTTGAGCCATGGACATCTTTAGTTCACTCGCGCAGGGCTTCGACGTCGCCCTGACTTGGCAGAACATCGGGCTGGCCTTCCTCGGCTGCCTGCTGGGCACCATCATCGGGGCCATGCCGGGGCTGGGTCCCTCCAACGGCGTGGCGATACTCATCCCGCTGGCGTTCACCCTTGGCCTACCGGCGACGCCGGCGCTGATCCTGCTCACCAGCGTCTACTTCGGCGCCATGTACGGCGGTCGCATCTCCAGCATTCTGATCAACATCCCCGGCGACGAGCCGGCATTGATGTCGACCCTGGACGGCTACCCCATGGCCAAACAGGGGCGCGCCGGCGAAGCGCTGGCGCTCTCCGGCCTCGCCTCCTTCGTGGGTAGCTTTCTCGCCACCATCGGCGTGGCGCTGTTCGCCCCGCTACTGGTGCAGCTCGCGCTGCTGTTCGGACCGGCGGAGTACTTCGCTCTCTTCACTCTGGCCTTCGCCACCATCGGCGGGGTCTCCAGCGCCAATCAGGCGAAGTCGGCCATGGCCGCCGCGCTGGGGCTGGGGATCGCCATGATTGGCATCGACGGCTCCACCGGCGCCCAGCGCTACACCTTCGGTCAGATCCACCTGCTGGACGGCATCGATTTCCTGGTGGCCATCGTCGGGCTGTTCGCCATCTCCGAGGTGTTCCTGTTCATGGAGCACAAGGGCGAGGGCTCGCCGGTGGGCAACAAGCTGGATCGGGTCACCATCCCCTGGAACACCCTCAAGCGCTGCATCGGTTCCATGCTGCGCGGCAGCGGGATCGGCTTCGTGGCCGGCGTGCTGCCGGGCGCCGGCGCCTCGCTGGGCAGTTTCGTCGCCTACACCGTGGAGAAACGCGTCAGCGACCGGGAGCAGACCTTTGGCAAGGGCGACCCGCGTGGACTGGCCGCCCCCGAAGCCGGCAACAACGCCTCGGCGGGTGGCGCGCTGATCCCCATGCTCTCCCTGGGCGTGCCCGGTTCGGGCACCACCGCGGTCCTGCTCGCCATGCTGCTGACCCTAAACATCACCCCCGGGCCGCTGCTGTTCACGCAGAATCCGGACGTGGTGTGGGGTCTGATCGCCGCGCTGTTCATCGCCAACATCATGCTGCTGCTGATGAACATGCCGCTGGTGGGGCTGTTCGTCCGCGTGCTCCAGGTGCCGTCGCGAGTACTGATACCGACGGTGGCGATGGTGAGCTTCGTCGGCATCTACGGCATTTCGGGCAGCGCCTTCGATCTGTTGGTGATGATCGGTTTCGGCGTGGTGGGTTATCTGCTGCGCAAATTGGATGTACCGCTGGTGCCCGTCATCCTCGGGACCCTGCTGGGCAACCAGATGGAGGACAACCTGCGCCGGGCGCTCACCATCTCCGACGGCGACTGGTTTGCCCTGTGGAGCAGTCCCCTGGCGCTGGGGCTGTGGGCCTTCGCCATCGCCGGCTTCGTGGCGCCCATGATCCTGGGCCACGTGGTGCGGCGCAAGATGAGCGTCGGGGTGCGCGAGATGAGCGACTCCGATTAGCCGCGGCGCGGCGCACGCACGGCAACGGCCAACAGCGCCGCGCTGCCCAGCATCGCGGCGAAGATCCAGTACGCCAAGTCGTAGCTGCGCAACAGATCCTTGACGTAACCGCCCAGCAGGATGCCGGTGATGCCCGAGGCGCCGAAGGCGGTACCCACCATACCGTAGTTCACCCCCAGGTGACGCAGCCCGTAGAAGTCGGCCATCATCGCCGGCAACAGGGGGAAAAAGGCGCCGTAGAGCAGACCGGCCAGCGCAAACGCCCCCAGCAACTGCGGCTGCGTGCTGTAAAGCGACAGGCAGCCCACGTTAACGCCCTGCAACAGAAACACCGCCACCAGCGTGCGCCGACGGCCGATCCAATCCGAGACGTAACCGCCCAAGACACGCCCGCAGGTACTGAACAGCGCGATGACCATTGGCGCCAGCACCGGGTTGAAAGTCTGCTGCTCCGGCACGCTCAGTATCTGCACGGCGTTGGCGATGATCATCAGGCCCGGCGCCGCAGACAACACGAACATCACCCAGATCGCGTAGAACTGGGGCGTCATCAGCACCTCGCGCCAATCCCGTTCGCCGGATGCGACCGGCGTCGGGGCGGCGGATGTCTGCGCCCGCACCCCGGGAGGGCCGGGCGGCCGATACCCGTCGGGTGGATTGCGCAACACCATTCCCAGCAGCGCCACCAACACGATGGTACCCACGCCCAACACGCGGAAGGTCCCCGCGATACCCAGCGCGCTCAGCAGGTAGCTAGTGAGCGGCGAGATGAACACCGCGGCCAAACCCACCCCCGCCACCACGATGCCCGCCACCAGCCCCTTGCGTTGCGGCGGAAACCACTTCAGCGCAGCCGGCACCGTGCCGGAATAGCCCACTGCGATGCCGCAGCCGCCCATCACGCCGTAGGTGAGGGCGATGGCCTGCGGGTCCTGGGAGAGCGATGAGATCAGCATGGCGCAGCCGAGCAGCAAGCCACCCGCCACGGCGACCACCCGGGGACCGTAGCTGTCCTGCACCCGGCCGGCGACGATCATGGTCAGCGAAAAACTCACGGTGGCGATGGCAAACGGCAGGCCGGCTTGCGCCTGGGTCCAGCCCCACTCCCGCGCAATCGCCTTGCCGATGACGCTCCACGAATACCACGACCCCAGTACGACGTTGATGGCCGCACCCGTAAAGACAATCCTCCAGCCGTACCACGGATAAAGCCGCTCTTGGGCACCCATCCTCCCCTCCTATCTCCACACCCTGCGCCAATGCCGCAAGCCGCGCCTTCAGTCCACCTTGGCATCGCAGGATGCACTTAGTCAACGAATGCACTGTGCTACGTTTTGAAGTAGTAACCGCAACCCTGATCCGCCTCAGCCTCCCATTCAATTGACCGCGTAGTCCACCTGTACCCGGAAACTCCCCAACCATGGATACCAGCACACCCGTCTCTGTCGACAAGGATCGCAGCGCGTTGCTGCTGATCGACGTCCAACCCGATTTCATGCCAGGCGGCCGCCTGCCCGTGGCCGACGGCGACCTGATCGTAGAACCCATCCGCGCCCTGATGATCGCCGGGCGCTTCCGCCACACCGTGGCCACGCAGGATTGGCATCCACCCGGGCACGTCTCCTTCGCCAGCAGCCACCCCAGCTGCCAACCCATGGAAACCATCGAACTCTACGACCATGAGCAGACGTTATGGCCGGATCATTGCGTGCAGGGCAGCGCCGGTGCGCAGCTGCACCCCGCGCTGGCGCTGGAATGCGTAGACGCCATCATTCGCAAGGGCACCGACCCGGCGTGCGACTCCTATAGCGGGTTTCGCAACAACTGGGACCGCAACGGCGAACGGCCCGCCACCGGATTGGCGGGCTATCTCAAGGAACTCGGCGTGCGCGATCTCTACCTGTGCGGACTGGCGCGCGACGTGTGCGTGAAATGGAGCGCCGAAGATGCCCAGGCGGCGGGGTTCACCACCTATTTGCTGTGGGACCTGACGCGCTCGGTAAACCCCGGCGGTGATGAGCCGCTACGCGACGTACTCACCCGGCGTGGGGTGCGGGTAATCGACTCGGGCCAACTGGGCTAACCCGCATATCGTACGGAGGGTCCGGGAGTCAGGGTCAATCTGGCAAAACCGCTTTGCGGCACACCCGCCGAAACTTGCCGCTGCTAAGGCCTGTTCACGCTACCCGAATAGGCGCTAGCTCACCAACCGCCCGGCGTTATAGTCGGCAATGGCCTGTGCGATCTCTTCGCGCGTGTTCATGACGAACGGCCCCCACTGCACCACGGGCTCGCCGATGGGCTGACCGGCAATCAGCAGCAGCCGCGACTCCGCCCTCCGCGCGACGAAGCGCACGCCGGAGGCATTGGCCGGATTGCTCAGAACGGCCAGCTCGCCGCGGCTCACGGCGCTGCCCTCCGTTCCCACCTGCACTTCACCCTCGAAAACGTAGACAAAGGCGTTGTGCCCTGCGGGAACGGCGTGTTCGAACTCGGCGCCGGGGGGTAACCCGATATCGACGTACAGCGGATTGGTCACGATGCCGCACACCGCGCCTTCGACCCCGTGCGAGGTGCCCGCGATCACCCTGACGTGCACACTGTCATCGCGCTCGTAAACCGGGATGCGGTCGGCAGCCAGATCCTGGTACCGCGGCGCATCCATCTTGTTTGCGGCGGGCAGATTGACCCAAAGCTGAAAACCGCGCATCAGCCCCTCCTCCTGCTCCGGCATCTCGGAGTGGATGATGCCGCGCCCCGCGGTCATCCACTGAACGCTGCCGGGGCCCAGGTAGCCGCGATGGCCGGCGCTGTCCTGATGGCACATGGCACCGGCGAGCATATAGGTCACGGTCTCGAATCCGCGATGCGGGTGGTCGGGGAAACCGCCGATATAGTCCTGCGGCTGATCCGAACCAAACTCATCCAGCAACAGGAAGGGATCGAGCCGCACGCCGGCGCTGCTGTCGAAGATGCGCACCAGTCGCACGCCCGCACCGTCGGAAGTTTCGCGGCCGCGGCGTTTGGATTCGACCTCGCGGGAGATCGTCGGCGGAGTATCGGCAGAGGTTGTCGCGTTCACGGGACATGCGCTTTCTTGATCGGCCTGGAATCGTGCCTCCGGCACCGCCCTGGACGGAAACGAAACGCCCTACCTCCCTGGCAGGTCGATGCGCACGCGGCCTGGCCGGCGCGGCGCCCAGGAATGAGTATAGAAGCTATCTCAGCATCCCTGCCTGCCGACCCGACGCTCCAATCCCTTGCATGCGTCGACGTCGGGCTCGACACCGAGCAGGCCCCTGCAGATATTGACGACTTCGATCCCATGCGCCAGTGTTAGAACCAAGCGAAGAGATCGAGGCCCGGTTTCATCACAGTCCGTCGTGATGAGAACACTGTGCGGATCAGCAGAGCCCCGGAGGAAAATACTGTGACGACAAAGCACGTGTGGTGGACGCTGACAGCGGCCATCGTTGCACTCTACGCCAGCACCCCGATGGCCGCACCACCGATGCCGGAGGTTGCCCGAAAAGCGGCCTGCACCTTGTGCCACAAGGTGGACAAGAAACTGATCGGCCCCGCATTCGCTTGGATTTCCGACAAGTACAAAAACGATCGCGCAGCGGGTAAAACCGCCATCATCAACCAGATCATCAACGGCGGCACCGGCAAGTGGACCCGCTACACCGGCGGCGTTCTCATGCCCTCTTACGGCGAGACCACGACCCCGGCACAGCGGAACGAGCTGGCGGACTTCATTCTCGGTCTCGATCCGGTCACTCCACCGGAGTAACGACCCATCACCCATGGGTGGGCAGCCCGCGCAAGAAAACGGGGCCAGCCGTGATCAAATTCGTGCCCCTTGAACCAACGCATCGACACAAGCGGTGGCGCAGAAATTGCCATTTATCAGAATTACAGGTAATAATGCGCGCACAAAAACCAAGGGTGGCATAACAGGCGGAAACGGGGAGAGACAACGAAAGTCTCTCTGCTTTGTTCCGTTTCGGTTCATCTCCCTAGCGCTAGCTCCATGGAGCCAGCGTCGCGCGGAGATGACGGGAGTGCCGCCTGATGTCCCCGATTTTCGCCCGCAACGCCTGGCGCCGGTTGGTCTTGTTGACCGGGCTTGCCTTAGTCGCCCCGCCCTCTTACGCCGCCGTTTCCGGCACGCCGGAACACGGGCCGCCGGCACACTCCTCGACCGCCAAACCCAGGAGCAACTCCACCGCCGACCATTCCCGGTTCGAGGAGTTGCAAGGCCCGTTCGCCAGCGGTCCCGAGGTCACCAAAGCGTGTCTCTCCTGCCATACCGAGGCCGGCAAGCAGGTGATGAAGGATATCCACTGGACCTGGGAGTACACCCACCCCAAAACCGGCCAGAAGCTCGGTAAAAAACACTTGGTCAACACCTTCTGCACCAACGCGCGCGGCAACGAGGGCATGTGCGCGCAATGCCACGCGGGATACGGCTGGAAGGACGAAAGCTACGACTTCAGCCAGCAGGAGAATATCGACTGCGTGGTCTGCCACGATCGCACCGGCAGCTATTACAAAACGCCTACCACCAAGGGCAACGAGGCCTGCGCGGTAATGTTCGAAGGCCTGAAACCTATCGATCTGGCGCAGGTTGCCCAGCATGTGGGCGTCCCCGACCGTCAGGACTGCGGCGCCTGCCACTTCTTCGGCGGCGGCGGTGACGGCGTCAAACACGGCGATCTCGACTCGTCGCTGATCCACCCCGGCAAGCAACTCGACGTGCACATGAGCGAATCCGGCGCCGACTTTTTATGCACCGAGTGCCATCGCACCGTCTCCCACGAGATCGCCGGCAGTCGCTACGACATGCTGGCCCGTGACGAAACAGGCACCGGCAAGCCCGGCGAGCGCCGCCACGCTGCCAGCTGCGAATCTTGCCACGGCAACGTGCCACACCCGGGCGACGAGCTGACCGGCATCAAGCTCAACGATCACGTGGCGAAGGTGGCCTGCGAAACCTGCCACATCCCGACGTTCGCGCGCGGCGGGGTCGCCACCAAGGTCGATTGGGACTGGCGCACCGCAGGCCGTACGCGCGACGGAGCCGGCTTCTCGGAAGAGGGCTACGTGCAAGGCAACGGCGAGCATCGCCACACCTATCGATCCATCAAGGGCAGCTTCAAGTGGGATGAAAACGTGGTGCCGTACTACGCCTGGTTCGACGGCGTGATGCACTACACCACCATCGACACCCGCTTCGATCCAGCCCAGGCGCCCATCGAGGTCAATCGCGTCAGCGGTTCGGCGGACGACGCCAACGCACGCATCTGGCCCTTCAAGCGCATGCATACCATCCAGCCCTACGACAAGGGCAACAACACCCTGGTCTACATGCACTTGTGGGGCGACGACAGCGACGCCTACTGGGGAAACTACGACTTCAACCGCGCCATCCAGCACGCCATGGCCGAGTTCAATCTGCCCTACAGCGGCGAGTACGGATTCATCGACACCTACTCCTACTGGCCCATCAACCACATGGTGGCGCCCAAAGAGGACGCGTTGGGTTGCTCGGCGTGTCACGCCGCCGACAGCCGTCTGGCCGGTATCAGCGGGATCTACCTGCCTGGACGCGACAGTCACAATCTACTCGACAAACTGGGCCTGCTAATGGTGTCCGGATCGCTGTTCGGCGTTTTCGGACACGCCTTTTTCCGATTCTGTTGTCGCAATAACAAAGGGGGGGATGCGTAATGGCGATCCGTACCGTGATGGTTTACAAGCGTTTCGAGCGCATCTGGCACTGGTGCCAGATGGCGCTGATCATGACACTGCTGTTCAGCGGTTTCGCGGTGCGCGGCATCCACTCGCTGCTGGACTTCCGCACCGCGGTGGTCGTCCACACAGTAGCCGCGATCACCCTGATCGTCATCTGGCTGTTCGCCACCTTCTGGCTGTTCACCACCGGCGACTGGCGCCACTATCTGCCCAAGAGAGAGGGATTGATCGCCGTGGCGCGTCACTACGCATGGGGAATCTTCCGCGGCGAAGAACACCCCTACCGCAAGCTCTTCTGGCGCAAACACAATCCGTTGCAGTCGTTGACCTACATGCTGGTGAAAGTGGTGCTGTTTCCCGCCATCTGGGTCACCGGCATCCCCTACCTACTCTACGGGCTATGGCACGAAACCACCGGCCGCGGCTGGATCGAGCCCATCGCTTTCGTCCACGTGGGCGCCGCCTACGCCATCCTCGCCTTCGTCATCGTGCACGTCTACCTGCTCACCACCGGGCACTCGTTCGTCGATCACGTCAAACCCATGGTGACCGGTTACGACGAAGTGGATCTTACCGAAGCGGAAGAGGCCTACCTGACGGAGACACGCATCGTGCCGATGAAATAGCGACTCCGGCACGGGCAACCTGGCGGCACACACTGGCGTTTGGCTGCCTTCGACTCGAGCCATGCGGCAGAAATTACTTGTACGCCCATAAAAAGTGTCGATCGCGAAACCGGTGCGGTTCGATTTAACCTAGTAAACCGACGACTCAGGGGGGGTCCAACCATGGCACGTATCGTCATCCTCGGCGCGGGGATTTCCGGGCACACCGTCGCCCGCTACTTGGGCAAGTGGATCGGGAAGCAGCACCAGGTCATTGTGGTCTCGCCCAAACCCACCTGGAACTGGATTCCCTCCAACATCTGGGTCGGCGTCGGGGAGATGACCGAGCAGCAGGTCACCTTCGCGCTCGAACCCGTCTACAAGAAGATCAACGTCGCCTTCCACCAGGCCAAGGCGGTCTCCATTCATCCCGACGGCGACGCCGAACACGCCAAACCCTACGTCACGGTCGAGTACACCGGCCAGGGCAAGGAGGGTCAGACCGCCGCCGTGGAATACGACTACCTGGTCAACGCCACCGGTCCCAAACTCAATTTCGGCGCCACGCCGGGGCTGGGACCGGAGAACGGCTATTCGATGTCGGTGTGCACACCCGCGCACGCGCTGGAGGCCAACGCCCAGTTGCAGAAGAACATCGAGGCCATGAAGGCCGGCGAGCAGCGCACCTTCGTCGTCGGAACCGGCCACGGGATGTGCACCTGCCAGGGCGCGGCCTTCGAGTACATCTACAACATCGACCACGCCATCCGCGCCGCGGGGGTACGCGACCGCGCGCGCCTCATCTGGATCAGCAACGAATACGAGCTGGGCGACTTCGGCATGGGCGGCGTCCACATCACCCGCGGCGGCTACATCACCAACGGCAAGGTATTCGCCGAATCGCTGATGGTGGAGCGCGGCGTGGAATGGATCACCCGCGCCCATGTCAGCAAGGTCGAGCCGGGCAAGATCCACTACGAACAGCTCGACGGCACCCAGCACGAACTGGAGTTCGATTTCTCCATGCTCATCCCGCCCTTTTCGGGGGTCGGCATCAAGGCCTTCGACAACGCCGGGGGCGACATCACCGATCAGCTGTTCGCGCCCAACGGGTTCATGAAGGTCGACGCCGACTACAACCCCAAGCCCTACGAGCAGTGGAGCAAAGCGGACTGGCCCAAGACCTACCAGACGCCCAAGTACAAAAACATCTTTGCCGTCGGAATCGCCTTCGCGCCGCCGCATCCCATCAGCAAGGTGATGAAGAGCCCCGGCGGAACGCAGATCAGCCCCACCCCCCCGCGCACCGGCATGCCCTCGGCCACCATCGGCAAGGCGGTGGCAAGCAGCATCCGCGACATGCTGGAAGGCAAGGCCGAACCGACCCACACCGCCTCCATGGCCGAGATGGGCGCCGCCTGCGTGGCCTCTACCGGCATGGACTTCTTCAAAGGTACCGCCGCGACCATGACGGTGTTCCCGGTGGTCCCCGACTACGAGACCTACCCCGAGTACGGCCGCGACATGAACCTCACCTTTGGCGAGATCGGGCTGGCCGGGCACTGGATGAAGTTCATCCTGCACCACGTCTTCATCTACCAGGCGAAGCTGCGCCCAGGCTGGTCCGTCCTTCCGGACTGATCGATCGCGCACCCGCACCGCATTCGAGGAGGCACCCATGGCAGACGCGACCAACAAAGAACCCTACCAACAGGCCTATTACCCGCCGGTGCCCACCGGCTTCACACGCCACATGCGCCAATCGGTGGTCTGGCAGTTCATCCGCTTTTGGATCATCAACTACAAAATCTTCAAGCTGTTGACCAAATCCCACCGGCAAAAGGACTGATCCAGGTCGAACGCAAACGGGGCCGCAACGGCCCCGTTTTTGTTGGGTGGTGCAACGCGAGCGTCCCCGCCGCCAGCCTCACACCTGCGCCACACCCCGGTCTCTGACGCTCTCCATGGAAACGTAGGTGGAGGTGGCGGCCACATGGGGCAAGCAGGAGATGCCCTCGCTCAACACCCGGCGGTACTCGCGGATATCCTGGGTGCGCACCTTTACCAGATAGTCGAACCCGCCCGCGATCATGTGGCACTCCTCCACTTCGGGGATCTCGCGCACCGCCTTGTTGAACGCCTTGAGCGCCTGCTCGCGGGTGTCGGACAGGCGCACCTCGATGAAGGCCACGTGCTCCAGACCGAGCCGGCTGGCCGACAGCTCCACACGATACCCCGTGATCACTCCCTCCGCTTCCAGACGCCGCACCCGGGCCGCGACGGGTGTCTTGGAGAGACCGACCTTCTGGCCCAGTTCAACCATCGGAATGCGCGCGTTACGCAGCAGTTCGTTGAGGATGGAACGGTCGATCCGGTCCAGCTTGGGGGGGATGGCAGCACTCATGATTCAATTCCTAGTTCTTCCCGAAAATTTAGTCTAATTTCCTACTAATCCTTCGTCTACGTCCAAAAAACACGAATCTCTTCGCCTATGATGGTCCATACAACCAGCACAGGGCCGCAGCCATGATTGACCTCGACCCCCGGTGGGACCGCAACAAACGGCGTGATGAGGCGGAACTGCTCCGCTCGCTGATCGCAACCGCCGCGCTCGACGATGCCGCCCGCGAGGCCATCGTCACCCATGCCGCCGGGCTGGTTGAACGCATCCGCCACGATGCGCGCCCCGGTCTGATGGACGTCTTCCTCGCCGAATACGGGCTCTCCACCGACGAGGGCGTCGCCCTCATGTGCCTCGCCGAGGCGCTACTCCGGGTGCCCGACGCAGCCACTATCGACGCCCTCATCGAAGACAAGATCGCTCCTTCCGACTGGGGCAAACACCTGGGCCGCTCCTCCTCGCCCCTGGTCAACGCCTCCACCTGGGGCTTGATGCTGACCGGCAAGGTGCTCGAAGAGAGCGGACCGGGCGTGGCCGGTACGTTGCGCTCAATGATCCGCCGCCTCGGCGAGCCGGTGGTGCGCACCGCGGTGGGCACCGCGATGCGCGAGATGGGTCGCCAGTTCGTGCTCGGCGAGAACATAGGCGCAGCCATGAAACGGGCGCGTGCCAAAGAGGCCCAGGGGTTCACCTACTCCTACGACATGCTGGGCGAGGCGGCGATGACCGCGACCGACGCCGAGCGCTACCAACAGGCCTACGCCGACGCCATTGCCGCTATCGCCGACGCCTGCACTGCGGACGAGATCGCCGCCAATCCCGGCATCTCGGTCAAACTGTCGGCCCTGCACCCGCGCTACGAAGTGGCTAAGACTGAGCGCGTCATCAAGGAGCTGGTGCCGGTTTTGACGGCGCTCGCCCGACAGGCCGCGCGCGCCGGCATGGGCCTCAACGTCGACGCCGAGGAGGCCGACCGGCTGGGGCTCTCCCTCAAGGTCATCGAGGCGGTACTCGCCGATCCGCAACTGGCGGGTTGGGAGGGTTTCGGCGTGGTGGTACAGGCCTACGGCCGGCGCGCCGGCGAAGTGATCGACGGGCTGTACGAGATGGCACAGCGCAACGACCGGCGCCTCATGGTGCGGCTGGTGAAGGGCGCCTATTGGGACACTGAGGTGAAACGCGCGCAGGTGGAAGGGTTGAGCGACTTTCCCGTCTTCACGCGCAAGGCGGCGAGCGACGTCAGTTACCTCGCCCACGCCCGCACGCTGCTGGGTCTTACCGACCGCATCTATCCGCAGTTCGCCACCCACAACGCCCACACCGTGGCGGCAATCCTGCACATGGCACGCGACATCGATCACGGCGCCTACGAATTCCAGCGCCTGCACGGCATGGGCGAAGCGCTGCACGACATCGTGCACAACGAGACGCAGGCGCGCTGCCGCATCTACGCGCCGGTGGGCGCCCACCGCGACCTGCTCGCCTACCTGGTGCGGCGGCTGCTGGAAAACGGCGCCAACTCCTCGTTCGTCAACCGCATCGTCGACGAGAGCGTACCCGCGCGCGACGTCGCCGCCTGCCCATTCGCGACGCTCGCCGCCCCACCCGGCCCCACCGAACCCACCCTGCAGACGGGCCCCCAGCTGTTCGCCCCGCAGCGCGCCAACTCGCGCGGTTTCGACCTGGCCGACGTCACCGTACTGACGCGCATCGCAACCGAACGTCCAACGCCGACGCCCTGGCGCGTCGAGCCGATACTCGCCGGGACGGTGGAGGGAATGGCGCCCGAGACGGCCTACAACCCGGCCACCGGTGCGCCCATCGGCGAGGTGGTCTGCGCCACTGCGCGCGATATCGACACGGCCCTGTCCGCCGCACGCTGCTGGGAGGCGCCGGTGAGCGAGCGGGCCGAGATCCTGCGCCGCGCTGCCGGTCTCTACGAAGAGAACTTCGGCGAACTCTTCGCCCTGCTCGCCACCGAGGCGGGCAAAACCCTGCGCGACGCCGTCGCGGAACTGCGCGAGGCGGTGGATTTCCTGCACTACTACGCCGCCGAGGCCGCGCACCTCGACGACCCGGCGCGCGGCCTGTTTACCTGCATCAGTCCGTGGAACTTCCCGCTCGCCATCTTCACCGGCCAGATCGCCGCGGCCCTGGCCGCCGGTAACGGCGTGCTCGCCAAACCGGCCGAAACCACGCCGGCCATCGCCGCCTGGGGTGTGCGGCTGCTGCACCAGGCCGGGGTGCCGCGCACCGCGTTGCAACTGCTGACCGGGCCTGGCCGCGTCATCGGCACCGCGCTCACGGCCGACCAGCGCGTCAACGGCGTCGCCTTCACCGGCTCCACCGCCACCGCACGTGCCATCCAGCGCGCCATGGCCGAGCATCTCGAACCGGGCACACCGTTCATCGCTGAAACCGGCGGACTCAACGCCATGATCGTCGACAGCACGGCGCTGCCGGAGCAGGCGGTGCGTGACATAGTCGCCTCGGCCTTCCAATCCGCCGGC
This sequence comes from Gammaproteobacteria bacterium, assembly GCA_050287605.1. Classification (GTDB taxonomy): domain Bacteria; phylum Pseudomonadota; class Gammaproteobacteria; order QQUJ01; family QQUJ01; genus QQUJ01. Next base: position 106,108 of record JBNKCG010000026.1, read on the forward strand.
CAACGCTGTTCGGCGCTGCGCTGCCTCTACGTGCAGGAGGATATCGCGCCGACCATTCGCGAGATGCTGATCGGGGCCATGGATCAATTGGCCTTGGGCGATCCCTGGGAGATCGCCACCGACGTGGGCCCGGTCATCACGGCGGCCGCCCAGGCCGAGATTGCGAACTACGTGGAGCAGGCAGCCGCCCAAGGCCGGCTGATCCACCGACTGGAGCGCCCGCACACCGGCAACTTCGTGGCACCGGCGCTGATCGCGGTGGAGGGGATTGCCGACCTGGAGCGCGAGGTGTTCGGCCCCGTGCTGCATCTGGCCACCTTCCGCGCCCGCGACATCGACCAAGTGATCGCGGCGGTGAATGCCACGGGCTACGGTCTCACCTTCGGTCTGCACACGCGCATCGACGACCGCGTCCAGACCATCGCCGACTCGGTGCACGCGGGCAACATCTACGCCAACCGCAACCAGATCGGCGCGGTAGTGGGCTCCCAGCCCTTCGGCGGCGAGGGGCTCTCCGGCACCGGCCCCAAGGCGGGCGGGCCACATTACCTGGCGCGTTTCACCCGCCGCACTGCCCCGCGCTACGAGGCGCAAGAGGATCGTCCCGCCGACATTCGGTCGGTCGTTACGGCGCTCGAGGCGGGTGCAAAAATCCGAAGCAAAACCCGCGCGCAACTGATGCCGGGGCCGACGGGCGAACTCAACCGCCTCAGCACCGTGGCGCGGCCGCCGCTTCTCTGCCTCGGTCCCGGTGAAGCGACCGTACACGAGCAGCTCGTCGCCATCGAGGCACTGGGCGGCCGGGCGGTCGCAGTGAACGGGCGGTTACCGCCCGAGCAGCTTGCCACCCTCCCCGCCTTCGGCGCCGCGCTCTGGTGGGGCGACGAAGCGACAGGCCGCCAGTACGCGCAAGCCCTCGCCGCGCGGCAAGGTCCCATCGTCCCGTTGGTGACGGAGCGCCCGGACCCCGCGCATGCGCACTTCGAACGCCATTTGTGCGTCGACACCACGGCGGCGGGGGGGAACGCGAGTCTGTTGGCGGGGAAATGAGAATTGAACGCCGAGTGTCGTACCGACCATGGCGCAATGGAGACCGCGTCGGTTACGGTTTTCGTGGTCGCCTTGACGGGAGGGATTATTCGCCCGCTACGCTCCGACGTTCGGCGCCGCCTGCGGCGGCTTGTCGATATTTCTGCCGGGAGCAGAAATCACTTCGCGCAGCGAACCCGTAGGGCGCCGGCCAGGATCGCCGGCGGTACAACAAACTCTTTCTGACTACCGAGGGTTCGAATCCGAACCTCAACTACCAAATACAAATGGGGCCACTACGGGCCCCATTTGTATTTGGCGGAGAGGGAGGGATTATTCGCCCGCTACGCGGGCTCACCCCCTCGGGGCCGCCGTCGCTACGCTCCGGCGTTCTGCGCCGCTGACGCGGCTGGTCGAACCGGCTGATTGGATTACCGAGGGTTCGAACCCGAACCTTAACTACCAAATACAAATGGGGCCACTAAGGGCCCCATTTGTATTTGGCGGAGAGGGAGGGATTCGAACCCTCGGTACGCTATTAACGTACACACACTTTCCAGGCGTGCTCCTTCAACCACTCGGACACCTCTCCGAAAGCGAGCGCGACAGGGTAAACCAGACGGCGGGGGGTTGCAATGGCCATCCCGTTCGACTTCCCGGCCGGCAAGACAGGGGGCGCTGGGTTCGTTACCATCGACACTGAATCCACGGTATGGAGTCGCCGTTGCCCCCCACCCTTCGCCCCCTTTTCTGCGCGACCACAGTGCTCGCGCTTGGCCTCACGGTAGCCGGAGTTGCCCGCGCAGGTTGCGACGATCCGCCTGGACCGGGCGTCAACTGGAGCGGCTGCGACAAACACGGTGTCAAACTGGACGGTGCGGACCTGCGCGGCGCGTTCTTCAGCCGCACCCGTCTGGAAGGGGCCAGTTTCAAAGAGGCACGCCTCGATGGTACCGACTTCCAGCTGGCCAAGCTAAGCGGGGCCGATTTCACCGACGCGCGCCTCTACAAAGCCCGCTTTGTGGGCGCCGATCTGCAGCAAGCCAATCTCAATGCCGCCTCCGTTCACGAAGGTCGTTTCGAGCGCGCTGATATGCGCAACGCCCAGCTCGAAGGCACCCGCCTGAAGGGCGCCAATCTCTACGGCGCATCGCTCAGCAAAGCGCACCTCGCCCGCGCCCAATTGGACGAAGCCAACCTCGAGGAGGCCGACCTCTACCGCGCCGACCTGACCGGGGTGACGGCCCGCTCAGCCAACTTCACCAACGCGGTACTGGAGGATGCCAACCTGGCGCAAGCCGATTTGCAGCGCGCACTGCTGCAGCGGGCGCGCCTGATGGGGGCCGACCTGCGCGGTGCCGATCTCACCCGTGCCAACCTGGTGGATGCGGATCTCACCGACACCCGCCTGGAGGGCGCCAAGCTGGACAACGCCAGTTGGACCGACCGTCACCGCTGCCGACCCGGTTCGGTGGGCAGTTGCCGCTAACCGCCGGTCACTCGGTACCAGACCATCCCCAGCAGTTCGTGCAGATAGAGCCGGTTGCGGTACAACGCATCCGCCGACGGCAGCACCGCCGCCCAGCGCGACGTTTTCGGCGCTCGGGTATAGAACGCAGTGGGTGCGGCCAGCACCTGGAAACCCGCCTGTTCGAACGACCACTGAGCGCGATGCATGTGGAAGGCATGGGTCACCAGCACGATGTGGTCGATGCCCTCGGCCCGCAGCAGATCGCGCGCCTTGCGGGCATCCTCGCGGGTATTGAAACTGCCGGTGGCAGCCCAGCGCACCGGCACGCCGAACTCGCTTTCGAGAATCGATCGCAGCCAGACCGAACTGTCCTCGCCCCGCCGATAGGGATCGGCGCCGATCACCGCCAGCGGCAGGCCCGTGTGCCGCTGTAGGTAGGCCGCGTAGCGCACCCGCTCCAGCTCGTTGCGACCCGAGGTGGTGGTCCCGTATTCCGGCGCCCGATAATAGGTGTCCGCGCTGATCACTACGATCGCCTGGGCACCGCTGGTCTTGATCTGGTCGGGAGTAACCGCCGGGGCGTCCTCCAGCCAGCCGGCCAACAACGGCGACAGCAGCGACGAGCTGAGAAGAAACAACGCTGCCCAGCCGACGCCGAACAACGTCCAACCGCCACGACGCCGCAACCCGAGCAACAGCACGCCCACGGCGATCAGCAGCAGTGGCCCCAGGGGTGGCATCACCAGATTTTCCAGAAAACGAGTCAGTGCAACGGACATGGTGGGCGCAGTTTAGCGGTTGCGCTCATCGACAGCAGCCCCCACCCACTGGCTTGTCTCGACACTCTCCTGCGGTTAGTCTGCCCCACTCCACCTGTCCGCCGTTGCCGAGCCCAATTCCATGTCACCCCGCATCGCCCGCAGTGCCTGCCCCCACGACTGCCCCTCCACCTGCGCCCTGGAGGTGGAACTGGTCGACGAGCGCACCATCGGCCGCATCCACGGTGCGCGCGCCAACGGCTACACCGCCGGCGTGATCTGCGCCAAAGTGGCGCGCTACGCCGAACGCGTCCACCACCCCGAACGGCTGCGCACGCCGCTGCGGCGGGTCGGCCCCAAGGGCAGCGGTGAATTCGAGCCGCTGTCGTGGAACGATGCCATGGACAGCGTGGCCGAGGCGTTCCTCCAGGCCGAGCAACGCTACGGCAGCGAGTCGATCTGGCCCTACTACTACGCCGGCACCATGGGCCTGGTGCAGCGCGACGGCATCAACCGCCTGCGCCACGCCAAGCGCTACGCCGGTCAGCTCAAGACCATCTGCTCCACCATCGCCCGCGCCGGCTGGACCGCGGGTGCTGGCGCCGTCCGCGGTCTCGACCCGCGCGAGATGGCCGACGCCGAGCTGATCCTCATCTGGGGCACCAATGCCGTTGCCACCCAAGTCAACGTCATGACCCACGTCGCCCGTGCGCGCAAAAACAGCGGCGCCCAGGTGATCGTGATCGATCCCTACTGCAACGCCACCGCCCAGGCGGCCGACCGCCACGTCGCGCTGCGCCCCGGCACCGACGGTGCCCTGGCCTGCGCCATGATGCAGGTACTGTTCGAGGAAGGTTATGCCGACCGCGACTACCTGGCCCGCTACAGCGACGACGCGGCACGACTGGAGGCCCATCTCGCCACCCGCACCCCGGAGTGGGCCAGTACCGTCACCGGGCTGCCCGCCACGGAGATTCGCGAACTCGCCCGCATCTACGGACGCGCCAAGCACAGCTTCATCCGACTGGGCTACGGCTTCACCCGTTCGCGCAACGGCGCAGTCAACCTGCATGCAGTGAGCTGTCTGCCGGTCGTCACCGGTGCCTGGCAATACCGCGGCGGCGGCGCACTGTTCGGCAACGGTGCGCTCTACCACTGGGACACCACCCTCATCGAAGGCAAGGACGTCGCCGACCCCGACGTCCGCCAGCTCGACATGACCCGCATCGGCGCGGTACTCGGCGGCGATCAACGCGACTTGGGCAACGGCCCGCCCGTCACCGCCATGCTGATCCAGAACACCAACCCGGCCGCCGTTGCCCCCGACCAGAACCGGGTCATCCAGGGGCTGGCGCGCAACGACCTGTTCGTCTGCGTCCACGAGCAGTTCATGACCGACACCGCGCGGTTCGCTGACATCGTGCTGCCCGCCACCACTTTTCTGGAGCATGACGATCTCTACCAGGGGGGCGGCCATACCTACCTGCAAGTGGGTTTGCGCGCCATCGAGCCGCTGGCCGAAGCGCGTTCCAACCACGAGGTGGTGTGCGAGCTGGCGCTGCGCGTCGGGGCCGAACACCCCGGCTTCCATATGAGCGCGCGCGAGTTGATCGATGCCACCCTCGCCGCCTCGGGTTGGCCGGCCATCGACGAGCTGGGCGAGTACCCTTGGCACGACTGCGCAGCGCCGTTCGAGGAGGCGCACTTCCTCAACGGCTTCGCGCATCCCGACGGGCGCTTCCGCTTCGCCCCCGACTGGCCGGCACTGGGCACCCAGGCCGAGGGAATGCCGGAGCTTCCGGATCACTGGGAGGTCACCGATGCGGGCGACACCGAACACCGTTTCCGTCTGGTCACTGCGCCGGCGCGCAACTTCCTCAACACCAGCTTCACCGAAACACCCAGCGCCCAGCGGCACGAAGGCCGCCCCGAGGTGATGATCCACCCCGACGACGCGGCGACGCTGGGGATCGTCGATGGCACCTTGACGCGCATCGGCAACCACCGGGGCGAGATCCGCGTCCATGCGCGCCTCTTTGACGGGCTGCAGCGCGGCGTGCTGGTCGTCGAGAGCGTGTGGCCCAACGGCGCTTTTGCCGACGGGCGCGGCATCAACACCCTGACCAGCGACGACCCGGCAGCCCCCGACGGCGGCGGCGTGTTTCACGACACGGCGGTCTGGATCAGGCCCAAATGAGAGCGTGATCGCGCGCCCGCGCCCCGACCCGAGACGCAGGCTACCCGCAGCAAAACCGCCCACCCGGTGTAATAATCAACCCTATGGCCGAACACGACGAACCCCCACGACGGCGCCGGGCGACCGCCCGGCCACCAACCCAGGAAGCCACCCGCTTCGTCGCCGAGCTGCTCGGTGACCGTCCGCGGCGCGCCGACCTGCTGATCGAACACCTCCATCGCCTGCAGGATCAGGTCGGACATCTGACCGAGGATCACCTGCGCGCGCTGGCAAGTGAGCTCAAACTGGCGCCCGCGGAGATCTACGAGGTGGCGAGTTTCTACCACCACTTCACCCTGGTCCACGACGGCGACGCGGCGCCGCCGCGCCTTATCGTGCGCATCTGCGATTCGCTGAGCTGCACCCTGGCCGGTGCCGAGGCGCTCATCGCCCAGGCCACCGCCTACCTGCCCGCCGATGTGCGCCTGGAGCGCGTCCCTTGCGTGGGCCGCTGCCAGCATGCGCCGGTGGCGGTAGTGGGCACCAATCCGCTGCACCATGCCACGCCCGAGCTGCTGCAGGAGGCGCTGCATCACCGCGAGACCGAACCCGAGATCCCCGACTACGCCGATCTGCGCATCTACAGCACCGGCGGCGGCTACAAGACCTGGCAGCGCTGCCTGGAGGGCGAGCTGACGGTGGAAGGCGTCATCGACGCCCTGGAACAAGCAGGCCTGCGCGGCCTGGGCGGCGCCGGCTTCCCCGCCGCGCGCAAATGGCGGCTGGTGCGCGAGCACCCCGCACCGCGCACCCTGGTGGTCAACATCGACGAGGGCGAACCCGGAACCTTCAAGGACCGCCACTTCCTCGAATCCGACCCGCACCGTTTCCTCGAAGGGGCGCTGATCGCCGCCTGGGCGGTGGAAGCCGACGCCATCTACCTCTACCTGCGCGACGAGTACGCCACCGCGCGGCAGATTCTCACCAAGGAGTTGGAGTCGCTGCGCGAAACCTTCGACGACGAACTGCCCGCCATTCACCTGCGCCGCGGCGCCGGCGCTTACATCTGCGGCGAAGAGTCGGCGCTCATCGAGTCGCTGGAGGGCAAGCGCGGCCTGCCGCGCCAGCGCCCGCCCTACATCGCACAGCAGGGTCTGTTCGGCCACCCGACCCTGGAGCACAACCTGGAGACCCTGCACTGGGTGCGCGACATCGTGGAGGGCAACCACGCCGCGCTGTGCGACGATGCCGGCCGCAGCCTGCGCACCTACTCGGTGAGCGGGCGGGTGGCGCAGCCCGGCGTCTACCGCGCTCCCGCCGGGATCAGCGTGCGGCAACTGATCGACGACTACGCCGGCGGCATGCTGCCCGGCCACACGCTCTACGCCTACCTGCCGGGCGGCGCCTCGGGCGGCATCCTGCCCGCCGGGCTGGCCGACCTGGCGCTGGATTTCGGCACCCTGGAGGAGTACGGCTGCTTCATCGGCTCCGCCGCCGTCGTCGTGCTGTCGCAGGCGGATCGCGCCGTGGATGCCGCGCGCAACGCCATGCGTTTCTTCGCCCACGAATCCTGCGGCCAGTGCACCCCGTGCCGGGTAGGCACCGAAAAGGCGGTGCATTTGATGGAGGCCGCCGAGTGGGACGTGCCGCTGCTGGAGGAGCTGGCGCAGGCCATGCGCGACGCCAGCATCTGCGGCCTGGGCCAGGCGGCACCCAATCCCCTGAGCTGCGTATTGCGCTATTTCTCCCACGAACTCAAACCGGGGTACGGCCATGCCGACTGACCCGGAATCGCCTTTCACCGTAGGAGCGGCCGCCGGCCGCGAAGGACTTATCGCGAGCAGCGCTCGCTCCTACAGCGGGTTTATTTCACGATGAGTATTGAATTCACCCTCGACGGCCAGCGCGTCACCGCGCAGGCCGGCGAAACCCTTCTCCAGGTCGCCCAGCGCCTGGGCACCGCCATTCCCCACCTCTGCTACCGCGAGGGTCTGCGCGCCGACGGCAACTGCCGCGCCTGCATGGTGGAGATCGAGGGCGAGCGGGTGCTGGCCCCCTCCTGCCGCCGCCAGCCCGCCCCCGGCATGGTGGTGCACAGCGCCAACGAGCGCGCGCGCCGCGCCCAGCGCACCGTGGTGGAGCTGCTGCTCAGCGACCTGCCGCCCGAGCGGCCCGAAAGCTGGGGCGAGGTGGGCTACTGGGCGCACCAGCTCGATCTTGAAACCGGCCGATTCCCGCCGCGCGAACAGCCGGCGGCCGACGTTTCGCACCCGGCCATCGACGTCAATCTCGATGCCTGCATCCAGTGCACGCGCTGCCTGCGCGCCTGCCGCGAAGTGCAGGTCAACGACGTCATCGGCTTCGCCCGCCGCGGCGCCCACACCCGCGTGGTCTTCGACATGGAAGACCCCATGGGCCACAGCTCCTGCGTCGGCTGCGGCGAGTGCGTGCAGGCCTGTCCCACCGGTGCGCTGCGCCCGGCCACGCTACGCGACGCCGTACCCGCGGCCCGAGCGGTGGATTCGGTCTGCCCCTACTGCGGCGTCGGCTGCCAGCTCACCTTTCACGTCGCCGACGAGCGCATCGTCGCCATGGAGGGGCGCGACGGCCCCTCCAACCGCGGGGGACGGCTGTGCATCAAGGGCCGCTTCGGCCAGGACTACGTACGCCATCCGCAGCGCCTCACCCAGCCGCTGATCCGCCGTACCGACGCACCCAAGAACCCGCGCCTGGCGGTGGACCCCGCCGATCCCTCCGCCGTGTTTCGCGAGGCCACCTGGGAGGAGGCGCTGGCGGTGGCGGCGCAAGGTTTCCTGCGCATCCGTTCCGACCACGGTCCCGGGGCGCTGGCCGGTTTCGGCTCGGCCAAAGGCAGCAACGAAGAGGCCTATCTGTTCCAGAAGCTGGTGCGCACCGGCTTCGGCACCAACAACGTCGATCACTGCACGCGACTGTGCCACGCCTCTTCCGTAGCAGCGCTGCTGGAGGGGCTGGGCTCGGGTGCGGTCTCCAACCCCGTGGCCGACGTGCAATACGCCGACGTGATCGTGGTGATCGGCGCCAACCCCACCGTCAACCACCCGGTGGCGGCCACCTTCATCAAGAACGCCGTCGAGCGCGGCGCCACGCTGATCGTGATGGACCCGCGCGAGACGGAGCTGGCGCGCCACGCCGAACACTTCCTGCAATTCCACCCCGACACCGACGTGGCGCTGCTCAACGCCCTGCTCCACACCATCGTCGAAGAGGAGCTGTTCGACACCGAATTCATCGCCCGGCGCACCCACGGATTCGACGAGCTGCGTGCCCACCTCGCCCCCTACTCGCCGGAGGCGATGGCGCCCATCTGCGGCATCCCCGCCGAGACGCTGCGCACCGTTGCGCGCCGTTACGCCACGTCCAAGGGCTCGATGATCCTGTGGGGCATGGGCATCAGCCAGCACGTGCACGGCACCGACAACGCCCGCTGCCTGATCGCCCTGGCGCTGATCACCGGGCAGATCGGCCGGCGCGGCACCGGGTTGCATCCGCTGCGCGGCCAGAACAACGTTCAGGGCGCCTCCGACGCCGGCCTCATCCCCATGGTCTTCCCCGATTATCAGCGGGTGGACGATGCGCAGGCGCGCGAGCACTTCGAGGCCTTGTGGGGCACCCCGCTCGATCCCAACCCCGGGCTTACGGTGGTGGAGATCCTCAACGCGGCACGCGACAAAACCATCCGCGGCATGTACGTGATGGGGGAGAACCCGGCCATGTCCGACCCCGATGCCGCCCACGCCCGCGAGGCCCTGGCCAGTCTCGAACACTTGGTGGTGCAGGACATCTTTCTCACCGAAACCGCCTACCTCGCCGACGTCGTGCTGCCCGCCTCGGCCTTCGCCGAGAAGAGCGGCACCTTCACCAACACCGACCGCCGCGTACAGTTGGGACGCCCCGCCCTGGCCCCGCCCGGCGCGGCGCGCCAGGACTTGTGGATCATCCAGGAACTGGCCCGACGGCTGGATCTGAAATGGGACTACGCCGACGCCGAGGCGGTGTTCGCCGAGCTGCGTCAGGCCATGCCCAGCATCGCTGGCATCACCTGGCAACGGTTGGAGGCGCAATCGTCGGTGACCTACCCCTGCCGCCAGGAAGGCGATCCCGGCGACGAGGTGATCTTCATCGACGCCTTCCCCACCGCCGACGGGCGCGGCCGCTTGGTGCCCGCCGCGCTGTGCGGCGACGAAGAGCGACCCGACGACGCCTATCCCAACGTGCTGATCACCGGGCGCATCCTGGAGCACTGGCACACCGGCTCCATGACCCGGCGCGCGGCGGTGCTCGACGCCGTGCAGCCGCGCCCCGAGGTGAGCGTCCATCCCGACGATCTGGCCGCACTGCAGAGCGGCGACGGCGAGCTGATTACGGTGGAGTCGCGGCGCGGCGCGATCACCGCCCACGCGCGCAGCGACCGCGGCGTCCCGCGCGGAACGGTATTCATGCCGTTCTGCTACTACGAGGCGGCGGCCAACGTGTTGACCAGCCCGGCACTGGACCCGGTGGCCAAGATCCCGGAGTTCAAATACTCCGCCGTGCGGCTGCGGCGCGGCGAACAGCCTCCGGCCGGCGCCGGGTACTGACCCGGGTCGGTTATGGCGCTGATCGACTCCGGCCCCCTTCAGGGTTTCTACCGCCCCGACTACCACGGCGCCAGCCTGGTGGACCTGATGGCCAGCGTGATCCGCGCTCGCGGCGGGCAATCGGCACACACCGGACTCGGCACGGAATTCGAGCAACGGCTCGGTGCGGCACGCCACGTGGTACTGCTGGTGATCGACGGCCTGGGTCTGGCGCAGCGCGGGCACTACCTGGCAGCGGGTGCCGGGAACGGGTTTTTGGCGCAACGCCCCGAACGCGAACTCTCCAGCGTCTTTCCCGCCACCACCGCCGCCGCGGTTACCACACTGATGACCGGCGCCAGCCCCGCCGAACACGGCATCCTGGGCTGGTTCCTCAACCTGCACGATCTGGGGGTGGTGAGCGCCATCCTGCCCGCCATCAGCCGCACCGACATGCCCATCTTCGACGCCGCGTTCCCGCTGGCCGATTACCTGGCCATCCCGCGCCCGATCGAATCCATGGCCGGGCCCCGCATCGCGCTCACCCACCGCTTCATCCTCGAAAGCCGTTTCTCCAACGCTGCCGCCGGCTGGAGCGAAACCCATGCCGTCGAGAGTCTCGCCACGCTGGAAGAGGCACTGACCCGGTTGGTCCAACGTCCCGACCCCACCTACTGCTACGGCTACTGGCCGGGGTTCGACGCGCTGAGCCACGAGTTCGGCCCAACCTCGGAACAGGCCTTGAAGCACCTGGGGGAGATCGACGCATTGCTGGGCCGGTTGCAGGAAGCGCTACGATCGCACGGCGCCGCCCTGCTGGTCACCGCGGACCACGGTTTCGTCGCCACCCCGCCGGAACAGCATGTGGATCTCAGCGCCATAAACGGCCTCTACGACGATCTCGCCACCCTGCCCTCCGGCGACTCGCGCGCCGTCTCGCTGTTCGTGCGCCCTGCCCGCCTAGCCGCACTGCATGAGCGGTTGCGGGACTTCGGCGACCGCTTCGCGGTGGTTGAGGGCGAGGCCTTATTCGAGGCCGGCGTGTTCGGCCCCGGCGATCACCACCCCGCCCTGTACGGCCGGGTGGGCGACCTCGTTCTGCTGGCCCGCGGGGCGTGTTCGCTCAGCGCACCGCCGCGCGGGCGCCCGCCCCACCGCGTACCCGGCAGCCACGGCGGCATGACCGAACCGGAGATGCGTATCCCGCTGTTTCACGCGGGTCCATAAAACAGCGGCCGCCTCCAACGGAGAACGGCCGCCTCGTATCTGAGTCACCCTCTGCGCCGCCAATCCGGCTGTCGCAGGGCAACCCACACGTCACACACCCCACCGGGGAGCGATCAGTTGGGGATCACCACCGTGTCGATGACGTGGATGATGCCGTTGCCGGTGGCGATATCCGTCTTGATGATGTTGGCACCGTCGACCTTCGCCCCGCTCGCCGAACTACCCACCGTCAGCATCGAGCCCTGCACCGTCTTGAGCTGGTTCATGCCCACCACCGCCTTGGCCTCCAAGCGCCCCGGTACCACGTGGTAGGTCAGGATCTGGGACAGCTTTTCCTTGTCGGCCAGCAGCGCCTCGACGGTGCCCGCCGGCAGTTTGGCAAAGGCTTCGTCCGTGGGGGCAAACACGGTGAACGGTCCAGGCCCCTTCAACACCTCCACCAACCCCGCCGCCTTGACCGCGGCAACCAGGGTATTGAAGGAACCCGCCGCAACGGCGGCGTCCACGACATCGGCGTGCATTTCAACGGCACCTGTCTTGACCGTACCGTATTCGTGGTACGACTTCATGTTTCCGCCGGCCTGCGCCGGCGCGGAGATGGCCGCCGCGACCAACAGGCCTGCACCGGCAACCGTCGACAACGAAGTTTTGCGTTCGAATAACTTGACCATTTTACGTCTCCTCAAAGTCTTTGGATCACACTTGGATTACTGTCGTCTCGGTTTGAAACAGCTGCAGTCAAACCTTGGACATAAGTTATACATTACTTGTACAGATTGTCAATACCATACTAAATAAATTGGGTAATAACCGCCTATTACCTGACATATTACACTGATATCATGGCATTAGTCGTCAGTTACTATTGATACAAACATTGTGCAATTTGTAAAATCAGCGCTCAGTATTGACGGAAAAGATAATTCTTGTATAACTTTCATAACCCCTTATGCCGAGCACCCCATGAATGCCACACCGGCCGTTGATGACGTCGATGACCTGAGCGAACGCGGGCTCTATCCCATTCGCACCGTTTCTACCCTCACCGGCGTCAACTCGGTCACCCTGCGGGCCTGGGAGCGGCGCTACGCGCTGATCCAGCCACGGCGTACGGCGAAAGGTCATCGCCTCTACACGCAGCAGGACATCGATCGCATCAACAGCATCCTGCAACTGCTGGACAGGGGCATACCCATCAGCCAGGTCAAACACCGCCTAACGGGCAACGCGCGGACCGGCGCCGCAGCCCAGGAGGCGGGACCTTGGGAGCAGTTCCAGCAACGCATGCTCAACGCGGTGGTGCGATTCGACGAAAGCGCCCTGAGCGAGATCTACAACGAAGCGCTCTCCATCTACCCCATCGACCGGGTAACCCAGCGATTGATCATTCCGCTGCTGCGCACCCTGGGCGAACGGTGGGCATCCACCGAGGGCAGCGTGGCCGAGGAGCACCTTTTCGGCAGTTTCCTGCGCAACAAACTGGGCGCACGCTTTCACCACCAAGGGCGTCGCAACCACGGGCCCAGGCTGGTAGCGGCCTGCCTGCCGGGAGAACACCACGAAGTGGGATTGCTGCTGTTCTGCCTCGCCGCGCTGGAGCACGACTATCAGATCGTGCTCCTGGGTGCCGACCTCCCCCTGGAGGAGCTGCCTACGGTCGTGCAACGCACCGCAGCCAGTGCCATCGTTCTGTCCGGATCCATGACCGTTCTGCCCACTGCACTGCAAGAGGGACTGACACGGCTGATGCAGCAGATCGACGTACCGGTGCTCATCGGCGGGGAGACATCCATCGCGCATCACGACGCCATCGTGCGCGCGGGCGCCGTCCCGGTGGGCAACGACATCGCCCACGCGCTCCGCCAACTGGACGGACTGGCGGGGGCCTGACACCCCAGCCACGACGCCCCGAGCACCGTGTCCACAGCCATCGTCTGGTTTCGCCGCGACCTGCGACTCGCGGATCACGCACCACTGCGCGCAGCATTGCGCGAGTCGGATAGCCTGGTACCGGTCTACGTCCACGACCCCCGTTGCGACGGATCGTGGGCGGCGGGAAGCGCATCGCGCTGGTGGTTGCATCACAGCCTGGAATCGTTGGATGCACAGCTGCGGCACCGGGGGTCACGCCTCGTCGTGCGCAGCGGAGACAGCGTGGAAAGCCTCGTCACCCTGGCCCAACAAACCGGCGCGACCCGCCTCTACTACCACAGCGTTCCCGAGCCGACGCAGGTGGCCCTGGAGCAGCGCATCACCGCACGGCTATCAGCCCTGGGTATCGCAGTTCACCGTTTTCGCGCAGCACTGCTCCACGATCCGGAGCGACTGCGCAGCGGAAGCGGCACCCCCTATCGCGTCTTTACGGCCTTCTGGACGGCCTGCCGACAGCTGCCGTCGCCCGGACGCCCGCTACCGGCACCGCGACAAGTACAGCCACTCCCGTCCGTCCTCGACACAGCGTCCATTTCCAGCCTGGATCTGCTGCCGCGGACCCGATGGGATGGCGGTCTTGCAGACACCTGGCAACCGGGAGAACCGCAGGCGCTGCGGCTACTGAACACCTTTGCGGCATCCACCGTCGCCGGGTACCCCGACACCCGCGACACCCCGGCAGCCGCCGGCACCTCGCGGCTCTCCGCAGCACTGCACTTCGGCGAAATCACGCCGCGCCAAGCATTCGAATGCGTCCAAACCAGCGACGCCACACCCAGCGGCGCAGCGCAATCCTATCTGCGTCAGTTGGGCTGGCGGGAATTTGCCCACTACCTGCTGCACCACTTTCCGCACACCCCGGATCAGCCGTTGAACCCGCGTTTCCGCCATTTTCCCTGGCGCAAGCGGCACGACGACCTACTGAACGCCTGGCAGCGCGGCGCGACGGGGATCCCTCTGGTGGATGCCGGCATGCGCGAGCTGTGGCAGACCGGCGGGATGCACAACCGTCTACGCATGGTGACAGCCTCGTTTCTCACCAAGAACCTGCGCATCCCCTGGCAGGCGGGCGCGCGCTGGTTCTGGGACACGCTGGTGGATGCCGACCTCGCCAACAACACCCTGGGCTGGCAATGGGTGGCCGGCTGCGGGGCCGACGCCGCCCCCTATTTCAGGATTTTCAATCCGGTGTTGCAGGGGATGAAATTCGACGCGGAAGGACGTTACGTGCGCCACTGGGTGCCGGAACTCGCCGCCCTGCCGGACCGTTGGCTGCACCGGCCGTGGAAGGCGTCGCAGAGGGTACTCGAATCAGCGGGTGTCACGCTGGGGAGCGACTACCCACGGCCGGTGGTCGATCTGGCCGTCACCCGGCGTGAAGCCCTGATGGCCTACGATCGCATCCGGCAACCCCCGGTGCAGCGAACATGACCTCCCTGCGCTACATGGGGGCCATCGTGCTGCTGGTCACGCTTGCGCCGCTACTGGCATTGCAGGGCCGGTACCTGCGCCGCCACGCCGTGCGTCTGCCGCCGGCCCGGGGCGAGCGCAACGGCATCGAACCGGGTGGACCGCCAGCCCTCGACCTCCTGGTCTTGGGCGAATCCACCGCCGCGGGGGTGGGTGTGTCCACCCATCGCGAATCCCTCGTCGGCCAGACGGCCATCGCCTTGGGCAGGCAACTGCAACGCGAAATCCGCTGGGAGGTCGCCGGTCTCAACGGCCTGACCGCGGGGCGCGCTGCAGCGACGCTGTTCCCCTGGGTCGAGCGACGCCGAGCAACCGTCGCGGTGCTGGCACTGGGCGTCAACGACACCCTGGCGCTGCGCACGCCACGGCACTGGCTGGCGCAGCTACGAGCGCTGATCGAGGGCGTACACGTCGAATTTCAACCGCAGCTCGTCGTGGTCTGCGCCATCCCACCGGTGGGCCGCTTCCCCGCCATCCCCCGTCCGCTGCGGACGTTGTTCGGGCTGGTGGCAGGTAGTCTGGACGCGGCGACCCGCGCGGCGTTGCGCGACCGCGGCGATATCCTGTACGTGCCCCTGCCCAGGGAGCTGCAAAGCAACCCCGAGTACATGGGCAGTGATGGGTTTCATCCGTCGGCAGCGGGGTACGCGGTGTGGGGTGGTCTGCTGGCCCGAGCCATCGCGGACCACGAGGTCAAAGTAAACTAGGTCGCTTCCCCACAAGGATTCGGTACACGTAAAAACGGCGCACCGGTGGTCTCCGGTACGCCGCTATCGGGTGGGCGGATCTCCCCGCTTCAGTGGTCGTGGGAGTGATTGGCCGCCGAGTGCGGCTTCTTGCCCAGAATATTGGTCAGCGCCTGATCCAGCAGTGACTTCTCGTCGATCAGTTTGGCCGAACCGCGCCTAAACTCCAGGGCCAGACCCCTCTTGGTACGGTCGGTCACCTTCATGCCGTGGCGGTTGGTGAAGAGATAGCTGCCGGTGAGCGGGCTGATCCAGGAGAGCTTGCCGCGCAACGTGGTGCCGTCGGGGCGCGTGAACTCGATCCAGGTGCCCTTCTTCATGCGCTCGACGATTCCAAGGTAGCGCTCCTCGGAATCCGACTGCGGCTCGGGCGCCGGCTGCGGATCGCCGATGGTGATCTCTTCGATCTCCACCTGTGCCTGGTTTTCCCGCAGGTTCTCCATCAGCTCTTCGTAGCGCTGGCGCCGTTCTTCGGTCTGCTCTTCCTTGCGCGCCTCCTCCACGGGCTCCGAAAAGTCCGCGTAGGACATCACCTCTTCGGCGGTCAGTTCCTGTTCCGCGGCCAGCTCGGGAACGACCGACGCGATATCCAGCTTGTACGCTTCGATACCCGTCAGCTTGTCGCGTTCGGCGTCCATGGCCTGCTGCTTCTGATCGGCCTCGAACTGCGCCTGTTGAGTACGCCCGTCGCTCAGCGCCTGCGAGTGACACAACTTGAGATCGGCCAGGAAGGCGTGACGTGACGCTTCGGGCATGGAGGCCATCTCCATGCCCTCCTGCAACCCTTCCAGCAACCAACCCAACGCACCGACCAACCGCTGGCGTTCGCGATCAGTACGTTTGGGTTGCACGCTCCACAGCAAGGTATCCATGGTTTCGATGCAGCGCCGCCAGTTGTTGCCCTCTTCGCCTTCACGCAGAAAGTAGAGCAGCAACACCGTGTACCAGTGATCGCGCAGGAACTCGGCCACCGGCTGCGGCGGCGCCTGCTTGATGACGCGGCAGTCGATCTCGTCGCGTACGATCACCTTGGCCATCATGACCCGCTCTTCGCCTTCCAACGCCTTGGCGGAGCGCTCCTCCACGCGTTCGGCGCGGTTTTGCTCGTGCTCCAGGTAGTCGCTGAGGCGATCGGCCAGCTCGGCAAACAGGGCGATGTCGTCGGAAAAATCGCGCAACACCGTCTCCACCACCTCTTCGACCTCGGCGTAGAGACTGCCTTCGGTGCGCGGCTCGCTCTCCTGCCAACCGGTGGCGGCACGCGCCACCGTATCCAGCAGCCGGCGCGAGGGATGGTTGCGCGAGGCGAAAAACGCCTTGTCGATGATGGCGACCTTGAGGACCGGGATCTGCAGGCGGCCGATAAGCGCCTTCATTGCCGGCGCAACGTTTTCGTTATCCAGGATGTAATCGAAGATCAGCGCAACGATGTCGATGGTCACACCGTCGGCGCGAACCAAGGGCTGCAGGTCCGGTGCGGACTTGATGTCACGCAAAACGTTGACCGTACCGCTGACCAGTTGCCCCGCATCAAAGCTGCCGCTGAGACCGCCAACCCCCTGGCCGTGCTGCATGGCAGTCAAGGCATCCACCGCAGGGCCCAGCACCGCGGGAGCCAACGACACGCCACCCACGGGCGGAACACCGACAGCACCCGGGACGGCACCGGTCACGTAGTGCTGCAGCGCGTGGTAGAGGTTGATCTCGCCGCTGGTGTAGCCCGGCTGTTCGAATGCCCCGGACAAGTCGCTGGTTTGGGGTGGTGCGGCAGGCGTCATGGGCGGACGCTGGTAAGCGGGCCGTTTAACCTGGTGGTTGATGACGGGAAGAATGTTGTTGTTGATCAGATACTGGTTGATCGCCAGGTAGAGTGCCTGCAAACCGGGGATCGCCAGCTTGTCGAACAGTTTCAGGACGATCAGTTTCGCTTTGACGTCGACGTTGATGTCGTGGCAAGCGTCGCGGAAAGCACCGCAGATCACCTCAGGACCGATGGGGTTGTCCTCGTTCTTGAGCTCTTTGCGACGCAGAATAAGTTGCAACCGCTGCTCCAGCTCGAACAGCTCCCGATGACAGGTGCTGCGTACCTTGCTGGCCATGCTGCTGGCGGCCAGCGACTCCTCCAGGTCTGCGTGTTCGATCAGGCTCAGGGAAAGACTGCTGTCGCCGGCATGCATCCCGGTGGTCGGGCTGTGCTTGCGCTTGACCACCTCGGCGAAGCGCTCCATGAAGAGTTGGCGGGTGCGACGTTCGATCTCGCTGCGGCGGCGGCGTATCTCGCGCATGGCGTCGAAGTAAATCGTCTGTTCGGAGTCGCTGATCGCTTTATCAGCGCGTTCGAACAGCGTGTCATCCACTTTGTCCAGGGTCGCTGAGACAGCGCCGGTCAAGTATTCGGCAACACGATCACGACATTCGGTAAGCACCCGCTTCGCCTCTATCGACCCGATGCCGCCCCGTTCACGATTGTAGCGGCGTAGATCCACGACTTTTCCCGTTTCGCCCGCACTCATGGTCTTCACCCGTCAGGACGCCGCGCGGCGGTGCACCGCGCTTTCGAATATATGTGTACCACTGATCAATTCCACAAAACGTGATAAGGCACTCAAATTTTTGGGGGTTATATAGGGTAGTCTCCCAATCAGGATTATCCATCAATGACAGCGGGTGGTTCGATGAATCAAGCAACCGAACTGCGTAAGCAACACCACCCAGAGATCGCGCGCCTCATCGAGGAGACCCGCGACCTGGTCTCTCCACCCGACGTGCACTTTGCGCTGCTGGAGGTCCTCAACGACCCCGCTTCCACCAGCAGCGACATGGCCGAGGTGATCGCTCTCGATCCGGCCCTGACGGCCCGGCTGCTGCGCATCGTCAACAGTCCCTATTACGGCTTGGTGCGCCGCGTCGACACCATCTCGCGGGCGGTCACGATAATCGGCAGCAACGAGCTGTTCAATCTTGCGGTAGCTGTGTCGGCGACCTCGGTTTTCGCGCGCCTCCCCGGTTCGCTGGTCAATATGGACAACTTCTGGCATCACAGCGTCTACACCGCCATGGTGGGCCGCGAACTGGCCAAGATCTGCAACGTTCTGCACCCCGACCGTCTGTTCGTGGGTGGCATGCTCCACGATATCGGCAGCCTGCTGCTGTATAACGAACGCCCGGAGACCATGGCCGAACTCTTGCTGGTGGCGCAAGGCGACGAGGAGCTGATGTTCCACGCCGAACTAAACCGCCTAGGATTCAGCCACGCGGAAGTGGCCGCGGGAATTCTCGATCTTTGGCAACTTCCGCCGGTATTGTGTGCAGCGGTGGGCGCGCACCACACCCCGCTGGACAGTACCGAACCCACGCCCGAGGCGTGCATACTCTACGTCGCCGACTTCCTGGCCAATCGCTCCGAGCGCGGCGGTTTCGCTGCCGAAACCCAACCCAAGGGCACCATGGACGAAGCGGTGCTGAAACACCTGGGCATCGGCGCCAAAGAACTCGTCCCGGCAGCCGAAGCAGCAACGGCGAAGTTTGACGAGAGCATCGCGATGTTTTTGCCGTAACGGCATGACGACGCTAATCTCAGCGTCATGGACGGCGACCACTCGACACTGAAGCGTTTCATTCGCCACACCTTAGGGTGCGGATGCCCCGACGAGGTGCTGGATAAGATCGCGATCGATCGGCTATCCCCCACGCCCCCCGGAGGGCGGCCCATACTGCGCATAGACGTCGGCGGCCGCCTGTTGATCTACCTGGTCGACCGGCTACTTTCCGACGCCGCACTCGGCGACCTGCTGCTCAGCGGCGTCGCTGATCGCAACGAGCACGGCTTCAACCGTTTGCGGGTCGTACTGTGCCGCGACAGCAACACGTCGGACAATCACGGCCCGGACTCGACCCTGCCCTGGCCCAACGACGACAAGGTGCACGTCCACCGTCTGCCGCGCGATCAGATACCGCTTCAGGATCCCCACCCTGCGTAATCGTGCGCGCAGGTTGCGCCCGACCGCGCCCGCATCCGAACGCCCTGCAGCAACGCAGAGACCGCCACCACCTGGTCGCCTAAATGCAAAAGGCCCGGCAGAATGATTGCCGGGCCTCTTGCGGACTGCAAATGCGCTGAGGGCGCTACTTCACGTAGTCATACTTGCCGTCGGTCCACTCGTAGACCACATAGCCGGGAGCGGTCACATCACCCTTGCCGTCGAAGCCAATCTTGCCCAACACGGTGTTGAACTGGCCCGCCTTGAGCGCCGAGATAATCTTGGCCGGCTCTACGGCTCCGGCTTTCTGCGCTGCCTGCGCCCAGGCCTGGATCGCGCCATAGGTGTAGAGCGTGTAGCCTTCGGGCTTGTAGTTCTGTGCCAGGAACTTGTCGACGATGGGCTTGGCTTGCGGGTTACGCGCCGGATCGGGGCTGAAGGTCATCAGCGTACCCTCGCCGGCCGGACCGGTGATCGACCAATACTCGTCGGTCACCAGCGCATCGCCGGACATCAGCGTCGCATCCATACCCTGCTCGCGCGCCTGACGGATGATCAGGCCGGCCTCGGTGTGATAGCCGCCGATGTAGATCAGGCCGATGTTGGCAGCCTTCATCTTGGACACTAGCGCCGAGTAGTCCTTTTCGCCCGCGGTGTAGGCCTCGTACATTGCCACCTTCTTGCCGCGCTTCTCGATCTGCGCCATGGTCTCGTCGGCCAGACCCTTGCCGTAGGCGGTCTTGTCCTGAAGGATGGCGATGTTCTTGCTGCCGAAGTGATCGACGATGTAGTTGCCTGCCACCACACCCTGCTGATCGTCACGGCCGCAAGTGCGGAACACGTTAGCAAGACCGCGTTCGGTCAGCTGGGGGTTGGTGGAAGCCGGCGAGATCTGCACGATGCCTTCCTCGGCGTAAACGTTGGAGGCAGGAATCGACGAACCCGAGCAGAAGTGACCGGCGACGAAAACCACGTTCTTATGCACGAACTGGTTGGCTACCGCGACGGCCTGCTTGGGATCGCATGCATCGTCTCCCACTTCCAGCTTCAGTTTCTGACCCAGCACACCGCCCTTGGAGTTGATGTCCGCCACCGCCATCTCGGCGCCGCGCTTCATCTGCTCGCCGAACGACGCATACTGACCGGTCATGGGTCCGGCCGTGGCGATCGTAATGTCCGCCTGTGCAGCGGTCACCAGACCCAGCGCAGCTGCGGTTACTACACCTAACATTGCTTTCTTCATGTTGGTTGCTCTCCTCTGGATTGCCTCTCTTGACAGCCGTCAACTGCAACGACTGGTTCTTGATGGCGGGTTCAGCGCTGGTCCAGATCCAATGCTAAACCCGTACCGTTGTAAGGACATCTCATACTCTAGCAGCCGGTCCGCAGACCGCAACCGCACCGTCATCGCGCCGCGGACTTGTAGCGGCAACTCCACGGTGATGTGCGCTCGTACAGCCAGGGATACTGGTACACCAGGCATTTGATGCGATTGACGCGGTACGCGGCCAGACCGTAGAGAACCAGCACCGTCACGTCGATCAAAAAGCCGGAAAGCGACAGCAACGTGCCGCCGAACAAAGCGAAGATCAGGAACCGGCAAGCGAAGCCCAGCAATACGCAGTAGGCCACCGCCTGCCAGATCGGTTTCCAAGTGCTGGCCACCGCCGCACCGGTCATCCAGGCGGCAAACCCCATCAGCACGAACGTCACCGCGAAATAGACACCGCCGGTGGTCCCCAGAATCGCCTCCATCGTCAGTGCCCCCCTTCCAGGTAGGCGCTGCGCACCTCTTCGTTGGAAAGCAGCTCGGCGCCGGTACCGGTCATGAGAATGCGCCCGTTCGCCATCACGTAACCGCGATGGGCCAGCTTGAGAGCGTGATAGGCGTTCTGTTCCACGAGGAAGACGGTGATCTTCTGCTGTTCGTTGATCTCGCGAATGACCTCGAAGATCTGTTTCACCAAAATAGGTGCCAGTCCCAGCGACGGCTCGTCCAGCAGCAGCATGCGCGGACGGCTCATCAAGGCCCGCCCGATGGCCAACATCTGCTGCTCGCCGCCGGACAGCGTACCGCCGCGTTGATTGCGGCGTTCCTTGAGACGTGGAAAGAGCTCGAATACGCGCCGCAGATCGTCGTCGAAATATTTGGGATCGGTGGTAGTCGCGCCCATCTGCAGGTTTTCCATCACCGTCATGCGCGGAAAGATGCGCCGCCCTTCCGGCGATTGCGCAATGCCGCGTTTGACGATGGCGTTGGTGGGCAGTTGCGTGATCTCCTGGCCGTCATAGACGACGGAGCCATAACGCGCACGCGGGTTGCCGCAAATGGTCATCAACAGCGTCGACTTGCCGGCGCCGTTGGCGCCGATCAAGGTGACGATCTCGCCCACCTCCACTTCCAAGTCCACGCCCTGCAACGCGTGAATCTGACCGTAGTAGGTGTGAACCTGGGATATGCTCAGCAACATCGTCAGCTACCGTTTGCCGTAAACACGTTACACGATCACCCCTGCTCCGGGCGCGACGAGAGATCCTGAGTCACCACCGGTGGCAGCTCATCGGTCTCCTCTTCACCCAGGTAAGCCCGGATCACGTTGGGATCGTTGCGCACCTCCTCCGGTGAGCCGTCAGCGATCTTGCGCCCGTAGTCGAGCACCACCACGTGATCGGAGATGCCCATCACCACGCTCATGTCGTGTTCGATGAGCAGCAAGCCGATGCCCTCTTCGTCCCTGATCGACATCAGTAATTTGTTGAGATCCGCCGACTCGCGCGGATTGAGCCCTGCGGCCGGTTCGTCCAGGCAAAGAATCCTGGGGCGGGTGCACATGGCACGGGCGATCTCCAAACGCCGCTGATCGCCGTAGGGGAGGTTGCCTGCGTCCCAATCGGCCTTGTCGAGCAGATTGATGCGCTTTAGCCAACTGGTCGCAAACTCCACCGCCTGCTTTTCCGCATTGCGATAGTGCTTCAGACCGAACAGTCCGCCGATGGTGTAGAAGGAATCGAGCATCAACTGGTTATGTTGAGCGACGATCAGGTTCTCCAGCACGGTCATCTGCGCAAACAGGCGGATGTTCTGGAAGGTTCGCGCCACACCTGCACGTGCGATACGAAATCCCTCCATACGCTCCAGGTAGCGCGTCTTTTGGCCATCACGCAGCGTCAACCTGCCTTCGGTGGGGCGGTAGAACCCCGTCAAACAGTTGAACACCGTCGTCTTGCCGGCGCCGTTGGGCCCGATGATCGCGGTGATTTCGCGCTGCTGCGCTTCGAACGACAAATCGTCGATCGCCACCAGCCCACCGAAGCGCATAGTCAAGTGCTCCACCGTCAGCAACGGTGCCTCCGGCTGCGCGTTCATGCCCGCTCCTCCTCGGCGGCAGGCGACGGTGGTGGCGCAGGACCGTGCAAGCGGATGGTGGGATCACGCGAAGCCAGTAGCCCGCGCGGACGCCAGATCATGATCAACACCATCGCACCGCCGAAGGCCAACATGCGGAACTGGGCGAATTCGCGTCCCAGTTCCGGCAGCAGGATTAACGCCAACGCCGCGAGCACCACGCCGATCTGGCTACCCATTCCGCCCAGCACGACGATGGCGAGAATGGTTGCCGACTCGATGAAGGTAAAACTCTCCGGGCTGATGAAGCCCTGGCGGGTCGCAAAGAACGAACCGGCGAATCCGGCGAACATGGCGCCGATGGCAAAGGCCGTCAGCTTGGTGTTGGTCGGGTTGATGCCCAGCGAGCGGCAGGCAATCTCATCTTCGCGCAGCGCCTCCCAGGCACGGCCGATTGGCAGTTTGCGGATACGCAGGGTGAAGAAGTTGGTGATCAGCGCCAACATCAGAATCAGATAGTAGAGAAAGACCACGCGGTGCACACCCGCGTACTGGAGACCGAAAAACTGGTGAAAGGCGGTCTCGCCTTCAGCGGGAAAACGGGTGAAGTCGAGCCCAAAGAACGACGGCCGCGAGATTCCGGAAATGCCATCCGGTCCGTTGGTCACCGGATACCAGTTGAGCAGGATAATGCGGATCATCTCACCGAAACCCAGGGTGACGATGGCGAGATAGTCACCCCGCAACCGCAATACCGGAAATCCCAGCACCATACCGAAACAAGCGGCGAAAACACCGGCCAGCGGCAGACAGATCCAGAACGACCACCCAAAGTGGGTGCTTAGCAGCGCGTAGCTGTACGCCCCCACCGCGTAGAAGGCGACGTAGCCCAGATCCAGCAGACCCGCCAGACCGACCACGATGTTGAGGCCCCAACCCAACATCACGTAAATCAGCACGTTCGTGGCGATGTCGATGGCGTAGCGGCTGGAGAAGGGCTCGGGCAGAAACGGCATCAAGAATGCGAAGGCCAGCGCCCCCATGACGATCCAGCCGACGTAGGGACTGACCACCGCAGCGGCCTTGGACATCAGCCCTTCGTCCTGGGTGACGGGTCGCTTCAGGCCGCGGTACAACCCGATCAACAAGCGCCCGAAGAACACGAACGCCACACCGTAGGCAACCCAGTCGAACCGCGTCACCACGTCGAGTCCGCCGGTGACGTCCACCGTCTTAAACCCCACCAGCGGCAGCGCCAGCACGAAGGCGACGACGCCCGCCAGCACCGCGTCTTTCAGCACATGGGGAAGATCGATGGACCGTGGAATGGGATCGACGGCGGCCATGTCACACCTTCTCCACTTCGGGCCGACCCAGCAGACCGGTCGGTCGGAATATCAGTACCAGAACCAGAATCGAGAACGCCGCCACGTCTTTGTATTCGGTGGTGAAATAGCCCGACCAGAACGCCTCCACCAAACCCAAAATCAGGCCGCCCAACATGGCGCCCGGCAACGAGCCGATGCCACCCAGCACCGCCGCGGTGAACGCTTTCATGCCGGCGAGAAAACCGATGAAAAAATCGACCACGCCGTAGTAGAGCGTCACCATCACACCGGCAACCGCCGCCAGCGATGCGCCCATGACAAAGGTCAGCGAAATGGTGCGGTCGACGTCGATGCCCAGCAGTCCTGCCATCTTCTGATCCTGTTCGCAGGCACGCTGGGCACGCCCCAACGCGGTGCGTCCGATGAGCAACGCAAACCCAACCATCAACACAAGGGTGAGTATCCAGATGAAGATCTGGATATAACTGAGCTGGACGACGAAATCATTCTCCTCGAAGAGGGTAAATCCACCCTGAATAACCGGCTGCAGCGGACGCACCCGCGCGCCTTGCAGCAACTGGACGTAGTTCTGCAAAAAGATCGACATACCGATGGCGGAGATCAGCGGCGCCAGACGCGGCGCTCCGCGCAGCGGCCGGTAAGCGACGCGTTCCAACGTCCAGCCGTAGCAGGCGGTGAAGAACATGGCGACGATCAGCACGATGACCAGTGCCAACGGTACAAAGGTAATGCCAGCACCGCCGAGCAGCGTAAACGTGATGATCGACAGAAAGGCGGCGATCATATAGATCTCACCGTGCGCGAAATTGATCATTCCGATGATGCCGTACACCATGGTATAGCCAATGGCGATCAGGCCGTAGATCATGCCCAGGGTCAGGCCATTGATGAGCTGTTGTAGAAAATAGGCCACGACTAGAACTCCAGCGCGCGGCGCATGGCGCCGACCGAGGCGGATCGCGTACCAGCGGAACAGTGAGAAGAAGTAAAATCTACTGCAATAGTTTTTCTATTGACCGGTAACACCATACCGGCTCCTTTCCGGACCATCCCACAGATGCGCTGCGCCTCTGGACAGAGATCGGGAACCGCTCATGCTCCCTAAAACTGTCCACCCTCTCTCGATTAATTATGATGAATCGTTGTTGCGTCGCAGCCGGGAGGCCGCAGATGGAGAAAGCAGCCTACCCTCATGACAGCGTCATAACAAGTCTTTCAATTATTATCGATCAAAGTCAAAAAAATCTGCGTAAAACTGCAATTAAACCCCGACCTTACAGAATATTTCATGGTGCAAGCCCTCAAATACGAAAAAATATCTTAACAAAATCGTAGGAATCCCGTTCACTCGGCGGACCCGCCGAGCGCCTCGAAACCCCAAAGACGAAACGCGATCACTTCGTCGCCCGGCTGCGGCAACCGACCGAGAGCCACGATCGCGCCTCGCCATGTGGCGCGTCAATACAGGGTGGCATTGGTGGAGACGTACCGCTAGCTAGGGAACAGCGAGTTGAGTTGGAGTTAGTGGCCGGGGAGGAAGGGAGCCTCCCCGGCGAAGGTGTTGCGCTACGCTCGCTCCGTACGGTGCGAAGCGATGATCGCAGCCATCTTGTCTTTACAGTGCAGTTTTTCCTTCTTTAACCGGGCCAGCGTGAAATCGTCCAGGGGAAGGGTGCCGATTTCCGCTTCACGGACTTTGCCTTTGAGTTCGTGATGCAAATCGTGCAGCTTGCGGAAATTGACATCCGAGGCGAGCAGTTCCTCGACGATTTCCTGATCGTATTCGAACATCGCTACCTCCTCTAAATGGAAAGAAACCGGCCTCTGGAACAACGGCAGACGGGAGCGGCCGCGCCCCCCTTGTCGATCCGTGGTGGCGGTCGACTCGGATTCGTCCGCCCGAGGTAAGGCCGTGCACAGCGTTGGGAGCGCCTGATTGGCTGGGAGTCGAGATTCAACTGAGTTGGTCCCACAACCTCAACCCTAGACCAATTCGCTGCCCTGGGCAATGGCTGGATCACCCACGGCGGCCCGGTGGTTGGGGACGCGAACCGCCCCCTCCTCGCTTGTCACGCCCCCGGCCACGGCCGATAATGACCGGCCGTTTTTTGCCGCCGATCCCGCGCCCGATGCTGCTGCGCATACTCTCCATCGTCTTCCCCATCTTCGCCATTGTCGCAGCGGGCTATCTCTACGCGCGCTTGAAGAAACCGGACATCACCTTCGCCAACCAGCTCAATATGGACGTGTTCGTGCCGGCGCTGCTGTTCGGCGTGCTGTCGGCTAAGAATTTCGAACTCGGCCTCTACCAGCACC
Organism: Gammaproteobacteria bacterium; assembly: GCA_050287605.1. Lineage (GTDB taxonomy): Bacteria > Pseudomonadota > Gammaproteobacteria > QQUJ01 > QQUJ01 > QQUJ01. The sequence goes on from JBNKCG010000026.1 coordinate 132,506, forward strand.
TGGCGATCGGCGCGCTGCTCGTAGTGCTCGGCTCGGGCTTGCTGGCGGTCCCGGTGGCGCGCCTCGCCGGCGTCCCGCTGAAGACCTTTGTTCCGCCGATGATGTTCACCAACTCGGGCAACATGGGACTGCCGCTGGCGGTTTTCGCCTTCGGCGAGCAGGCACTGCCGGCGGCCGTCGTGCTATTCATCGTCGAAAACGGCCTGCATTTCACTCTGGGCACCTACATCATGGATCACCGAGCCCATTGGCTGGACGTACTGCGCATGCCGATCGTGGTGGCGACGCTGGCCGGTATCGTGTTCAGCGTCACCGGCTGGACGCTGCCGCAGCCGGTCAACGTGACCATCGAGATGCTGGGTCAAGTGTCGATTCCGCTGCTGCTGTTCTCGCTGGGCGTGCGGCTCATCCACGTCGACTTCAGCGATTGGCGCATCGGCCTGCTCGGCGCCGCGCTGTGCCCGCTCGCCGGCATCGCCATCGCGTGGCTGCTGCTGCAGGTGCTGACCCTGCCGCCCATGCAGGAGCGTCTGCTGCTGGTGTTCGGCGCACTGCCGCCGGCGGTGCTCAATTACGTGGTCGCCGAGCGCTACCGCCAGGAGCCCCAACGCGTCGCCTCCATCGTCATGCTCGGCAACCTGGCGAGCTTCGTCAGCATCCCCCTGGTGCTCGCCTTCGCGCTCGCCTGAGATGAGCGCCGCGACCGGCATCGCCGCGGACTATCTGGCACTGGTCGCCGAGGCGGCGCGGGCCACGGCGCTGCCGCGCATTCGCGAGGTGTGGATTCCGCCGCCGCACGACGACCCGGCGATCAGCGCCGAGTTCGGCGCGGTGATCCTCGACGACGGCAGCGTAGGGCTGATGTTCGTGCTGCTGGCCGATACACTGGCGCAGATCGGCGCGCGCTTTGATCCGGCGACGCTGGCGGGCGTGGACCCGGTGGAGCTGGCCGCCGGCTTCGCCGCTTCCGATCCGGTGCGCAAGGCGCTGGGACTGGCCGCCGTCAACGCCATCGGCCAGCACGTACTGGCCCGCTCCGGCTGTCGGCTGGACACCGCCACCGACTCCATCGCCGACATCGCCCCGCAGCCGGGCGATCACGTTGGCATGGTGGGCTACTTCCCGCCGCTGGTGCGCCGGCTGCGCGAACAGGCCATCGCGCTCACGGTCATCGAACTCAAGCCCGAGCTGGTGCAACGCGAGGGCGCCTTCGAAGTCACCCTCGACCCCGCCGCCCTGGGCCGCTGCAACAAAATCCTCTGCACCAGCACGCTGGTGCTCAACGACTCGGTCGACCGCATGCTCGAGCACTGCCGGCACGCCGAGCGCGTCGCCGTCATCGGCCCCAGCGCCGGGTTTCTGCCCGATCCGCTGTTCGCGCGCGGCGTCGACACGGTGGGCGGCAACCAGGTCGTCGACGCGGTGCAGTTTCTCGACCACTGCAACCGCGGTGAGGCGTGGGGCGCCAGCGCCCGCAAATACGGTTTACGCCGTGACACCTACCCGGGCTATCGCGCGCTGCTGGGAAGGCTCGCCGCGCACTGAGCGCGCCGGTCTGCCACACTCGGTGGCAGGAGGAGCCCGCCATGCCCTACCGTCCCAGGCCGCGCGGCACCCGCGCGCCGCTGCCGCCGAGCCAGCTACTGCCCGTCGTGATCGCGCTGGCATGCGCCGGGTGCGCCGCGGGCAACCGCCCCGCCACCGCCGCCTTCGAGCCGCCCGCGCTACGACTGCAATCCGTCGCAACCGGGCTTCCGGCTATCACCACCGTCACCAATGCCGGCGACGACAGCGACCGGCTGTTTCTCGCCACCCAGCGCGGCCAGGTGCTGGAGTTGCACAACTCCAAGGTCGGCGCCATACCGCTGCTGGATCTCAGCGCACACATCACCTGCTGCGGGGAACGCGGACTGCTGGGTCTCGCTTTTGATCCGCACTTTCGCGACAACGGCGCCTTCTACGTCGATTACACCGACACCGACGGCGCGAGCGTGGTAGCGCGTTTCCGCCTCCCGGAGGGCGACAGCTCCGTGAGTCCGGACAGCGGCGTAACGCTGCTGCGCGTCGCCCAGCCCACCCCCATTCACAACGGCGGCGCGCTGGCCTTCGGCCCCGACGGCCTACTCTATATAGCCCTGGGCGACGGCGGCCACTTCGGCAACGAGGCCGACCGAACCGGCAACGACCCCACGCACCGCGCACAGCGTCTCGATACCCTGCTGGGCAAGATCCTCCGTATTGACGCGAGCGCCGGCGGAGCCTATCGCATCCCCGCCGACAACCCCTTCGTCAGCACCGCCGGCGCCCGCCCCGAGATCTGGGCTTACGGCCTGCGCAACCCCTGGCGCATGAGCTTCGATCCCGCCACGGGCGATCTCTTCATCGCCGACGTGGGGCCGTCCAACTGGGAAGAGATCAACCGCATGCCGCGCGGCAGCGCCGGCACCAACTTCGGCTGGAGCAACATGCTGGGACCCGACTGTTTTGCCGAGTTCCATTGCAATACCCGCGCCTACACTCCACCCATCCTGGTATACGACCACAGCTCAGGCTGCGCGGTGATCGGCGGCTACCGCTACCGGGGAAGCGCCATCCCAACACTGAGAGGCGTCTACGTGTTCGGGGATTTCTGCAACGGCGCCATTCGCGGCGGAAAACCGGGGACGGACGGGCGCTGGACGCAGTTCCATCTGCTTTCGACCGCGCTGCACATCAGTACCTTCGGAGAAGATGAAGCAGGCGAACTCTACATGGCCGACTACGGCGACGGGAACGGAGCGCTTTATCGACTCGAACCGGAGCCGGCAGATTCTCGCTAACGACCGCCCCGCGCCAGTTGGGCCGGATCGAGCAGCCGCTCCAGCGTCGCGGCATCCAGATTGGTCATCTCCTCGGCCACCTCGCGCACGGTGCGCCCTTCGGACCAGGCGCGCTTGGCGATAGCCGCCGCCCGTTCGTAGCCGATCACCGGATTGAGCGCGGTGGCCAGAATCGGGTTGCGCGCCAGGGGTTCGGCCAACGCCTGCCCATTCACCTTGAAACCGGCGACGGCTTTATCCGCTAGGGCACGCGCGGCGCTGGCCAGCAGTTCGACGGACTGCAGCAGGTTGTAGGCCACCACCGGCAGCATGACGTTAAGCTGGAAATTGCCCGCCTGCCCCGCCATGGTGATGGTCGCGTCGTTGCCTATCACCTGCGCGGCCACCTGGGCCACCGCCTCGGGAATCACCGGATTGACCTTTCCCGGCATGATGCTCGAACCCGGCTGCAGGATCGGCAGGGTAATCTCGCCCAGACCGGCACCGGGACCGGAGTTCATCCAGCGCAGGTCGTTGGCGATCTTCATCAGACTCACCGCCACCGTCTTGAGCTGGCCGCTGGTCTCCACGGCCGTGTCCACCGTGGCCTGAGCCTCGTAGTGATCGCTCGCCTCGGCGAAGGGCAGGCCGGTCCATTCGCGCAGCAGCGCCGCCACCTGCCGCCCCAGCTGCGGGTGGGCGTTGAGCCCGGTGCCCACCGCCGTACCGCCCAGCGCCAGGCGCTGCAGGCGCTCCAAGGTACCCTCCACCCGTACCCGGCCGTGGGCGATCTGGGTGGCCCAGGCACCGATCTCGTGTCCCAGTGCCAGCGGCACGGCATCCATCAGATGGGTGCGCCCGGTCTTGACGGTGCCGACGGTTTCGTCGGCGCGCTGCCGCAGGGTCTCCTCCAGGTGGCGCAACGCGGGCAACAGCGCCCCGTGGATGCGCGTCGCCGCCGCCACGTGCAGCGCGCTGGGGACGACGTCGTTGGACGACTGCCCCAGATTGACGTGATCGTTGGGGTGGACGGGGCGTTTCAGGCGCCGCGCCGCCAGCGTGGCGATCACCTCGTTGGCGTTCATGTTGGTACTGGTTCCTGAGCCGGTCTGGAACAGATCTACAGGGAAGTGGCGTTCGTGACGCCCGCGCGCCACTTCGCGCGCCGCCTTCTCGATGGCGGCGGCAAGATCGGCGTCCAGCAGACCCAGTTCATGGTTGATGTGCGCGCAAGCCGCCTTGATCAGCGCCAACGCCGTAATGAAGTGCGGCGGCAAGCGCAGATCGCTGAGGGTGAAGTTCTCCACCGCGCGCTGGGTGCTGGCGCCGTAGAGCGCCGTGGCGGGCACCTGGACTTCGCCCATGCTGTCGTGTTCGGTTCGAAATTCGGCCATGGTGATCTGAACTCGTTGCGGGTTGACGCCCTCTACAATTGTAGAGAGTCCCCACCCCCGGGAGCCGCGCATGTCCAAAGACAGTCTCGCCTGCCGCAAAACCCTGCAGGTAGGCGACCGCCACTACCACTACTACAGCCTGCCGGCGGCCGCCGAGGCGCTGGGCGCCATCGATCGTTTGCCCTATTCCCTGAAGATCCTGCTGGAAAATCTGCTGCGCCACGAGGACGGACGCAGCGTCACCACCGACGACATCCGCGCCGTGGCCGACTGGCTGCAGGAGCGCCGCTCCACGCGCGAGATCGCCTACCGCCCCGCGCGCGTGCTGATGCAGGACTTCACCGGCGTGCCCGCCGTGGTGGATCTCGCCGCCATGCGCGATGCCATGGCAGCCGCCGGCGGCGATCCCGACCAGATCAACCCCCTCTCGCCGGTGGACCTGGTGATCGACCACTCCGTGATGGTGGACCACTACGGCGGCGCCGACGCCTTCGACCTCAACGTCAAGCTGGAGATGAGCCGCAACCGCGAGCGCTACGCCTTCCTGCGCTGGGGCCAACAGGCGTTCGACAATTTCCGCGTGGTACCACCGGGCACCGGCATCTGCCACCAGGTCAACCTCGAATACCTGGCGCAGGTGGTATGGACCGACGACGGCGACACGCCGCTGGCCTACCCCGACACCCTGGTGGGCACCGACAGCCATACCACCATGATCAACGGCCTGGCGGTGCTGGGCTGGGGCGTGGGCGGCATCGAGGCCGAAGCGGCCATGCTGGGCCAGCCGGTGAGCATGCTGATCCCCGAGGTGGTGGGCTTCAAGCTGAGCGGCGCGTTGCGCGAGGGTGCCACCGCCACCGACCTGGTGCTGACCGTCACCCAGATGCTGCGCGCCCACGGCGTCGTCGGCAAGTTCGTGGAGTTCTTCGGCCCCGGTCTGGCCCAGCTGACCCTGCCCGACCGTGCCACGCTCGCCAACATGGCCCCCGAGTACGGCGCCACCTGCGGCATCTTTCCCATCGATGCCGAGACCGTGCGCTTTCTGGAGTTCAGCGGCCGCGACCCCGAGCGCATCGCCCTGGTGGAGGCCTACGCCAAGGCGCAGGGGATGTGGCGCGATGAGGCCAGCCCCGATCCCGTCTACACGGAGGTATTGGAGCTGGAGGTCGCCACCGTGGAGCCCAGCCTGGCCGGCCCCAAGCGCCCCCAGGACCGCATCGCTCTGTCGCAGGCCGCACCCACCTTTCGGCGCCAGCTGGGCGAGATGCTGGGCATCGACAGCACCGACACCGAAGGCGAGATGATCGGTGAGGGCGGCGGCGTGAGCGGCGCACGCGAGCCCACCTCCCCCGAACGCCGCGTGCCCGTCGCAGGCAGCGACTACGCCCTCACCCACGGCGCGGTGGTCCTCGCCGCCATCACCAGTTGCACCAACACCTCCAACCCGGCGGTGATGCTGGCGGCAGGGCTGCTGGCGCGCAACGCCGCGGCGCGCGGGCTGAAGGTCAAACCTTGGGTGAAGACCTCGCTGGCGCCGGGCTCCAAAGTCGTCTCCGACTACCTCGCCGCCGCCGGGCTACAGGAGGACCTCGACGCGCTGGGCTTCAACCTGGTGGGCTACGGCTGCACCACCTGCATCGGCAACTCCGGACCGCTGGCCGAACCCATCGCCGCCGCGGTGGAGCAAGGCGACCTGGTGGTCTGTTCGGTGCTGTCGGGTAACCGCAACTTCGAGGGCCGCATCAACCCCCACGTGCGCGCCAACTACCTCGCCTCGCCTCCCCTGGTGGTGGCCTACGCCCTGGCCGGCAACCTCACCGTGGACCTGTACAACGATCCGCTGGGCAAGGATGGGCAGGGACAACCGGTCTACCTCAACGAGATCTGGCCCAGCAATAGCGAGGTGCAGGAGGCCATCGCTACCACTCTCACCCCCGCCATGTACCGCGAGCGCTACACCGAGGTGTTCGAAGGCCCGCCCGCGTGGCAGTCCATCGAGGTGGGCACGGGGATCACCTACCCGTGGGACGAGGCCAGCACTTACGTGCGCAATCCGCCCTACTTCACCGACCTCGCCCCCGGGCCCGCACCACTCACCGACATCAGCGGCGCGCGCCTGCTGGCGCTGTTGGGCGACTCCGTCACCACCGACCACATCTCGCCGGCCGGCACTATCGCCGCCGACAGCCCGGCGGGCGAGTACCTCATCGGCCACGGCGTGCAAGCCGCGGATTTCAACTCCTTCGGCTCGCGGCGCGGCAACCACGAGGTGATGATGCGCGGCACCTTCGGCAACATCCGCCTGCGCAACGAGCTGGCACCGGGGACCTTCGGCGGCTACGCGCGTCACCTCCCCGGTAGCGAGACGATGCCGCTTTACGACGCCGCCATGCGCTACGCCGAAGAGGGCGTGCCGCTGCTGGTGATCGCGGGCAAGGAATACGGCACCGGCTCCAGCCGCGACTGGGCCGCCAAGGGCACACGCCTGCTGGGGGTACGCGCGGTGATCGCCGAGAGTTTCGAGCGCATCCACCGCTCCAACCTCGTGGGCATGGGCGTGCTGCCGCTGCAGTTCCCTGCAGGCCACGACCGCCACACACTGGGACTGGACGGCAGCGAACGCTTCGATCTCACCGGCCTGACCGCCGGCATCACGCCGGGCATGACGGTACCCCTGACCATCCACCGCGCCGACGGCGCGCGGGAATCGGTCGAGTTGCGTTGCCGGATCGACACCGACGACGAGGCGGAGTACTTCCGCCACGGCGGGATACTGCACTACGTGCTGCGACGCTTGGCGCACGCCTGAACGCACGAGCAGCCGCGCTAGCGGCCGGAACAACGGCAGGGAGGAGCCGCGGATGAAGACCCACCTTACCGGCGTGAAAGAGACCCTGCTGCTGCCGCTGTGGGCACGCGCCAGGGAGACCCAGCGCCACGATCCCATCGTCGAAGACCCCACCGCGGTCGAGCTGCTGCGTCGCATCGACTACGACTTCCGGCGTTTCGACCACGACTGGAAGTCCCAGGTGGCGGTCGCGGTGCGTACCCGCATCCTGGACGATGCCGTGAAGCACTTTCTGGCGTCCCACCCGCAAGCGCTGATCGTCAATCTGGGGGCCGGCCTGGACAGCCGTTTTCAGCGCCTCGACAACGGCACCGTGCAGTGGTTCGAACTGGATCTGCCCGAGGTCATCGCCTACCGCCGCGACCACTTTACCGAGACCGAACGCTACCGCTTCATCGCCTGCTCGGTCATGGACACGACCTGGCTGGCACGCATCGAGCGCAGCGAACGCCCGCGGCTCCTCATCGCGGAGGGACTGCTCATGTATTTCCCGCGCTTCGAGGTGCGCAATTTGCTGCGCCGATTGGCGAAGACGTTTCCCGGCGCCGAAATGTTGCTGGAGGTGCTTGCCTTCGGCGCCGTGGGAATGACGCACTACCACGACACCCTGCATCGCTTCGACGCCAGTCTGAAATGGTCGCTGGCCGATGCGCACGAACTGGAACAGTGGGACCCGCGCATCCGGCTGCTGGCCGAGTGGTGCGTGCTCGACCACCACACCGAGCGTTGGAGCTGGCTGAGCTTGGTGGCGACCAATCCCTGGTTCCGGCTGCTCTACGGCGAGCGCATCGTGCGGATCGGGTTCCAGCCCTCCCTATCTTAGGGCCGGGGACCCCCGGTGGGGTGCCCGCACAAATAGAAACGCCGGCCTCGACAGGGCCGGCACGGCGTTTTTGCGCCGCGTGGCGCGCCTACGGTTGGGACTTCAGACGGGCGTAGAGCGAACGGTCGAAGATCTGCGTCTTGTTGAAGATGTCCTGCCGCTCACCGATGGCATGGTAGACGGGGAACAGCGAATTCTCCTCGTAGGTCAGCCGCTCTTTCACGCGTTCGAAAAGCCGCTTTACCGACGAGGCGGTGGAGGGACGCCACTGCGCCTCCTGCTCGCCGATCTCCGTCAGCAGGCGCAACTCCGTGATGATGCCGTGCAGGTCCGCCTGACAGCGCTGGATGTTGCCGGTGTACTCGGGGAGGTGCTCTTTGAGTTGAGGGTAGAAATCGCGATTCTCGGTGGCCAGGTGGCGTGCCAGCAGGGACTGAAAACGCACCAACTCCTTGCGCGCCGCGTCGAACTTGCCACGCTGGGCGCTGTTCAGCACATTGCCCATCACCATACGCAGCTGCCCGTGCTCGCGCGACAACCTGGCCATGAGATCGGGTTCGGCCTCAGGGTGCAACGGCGTAACATTTTTCGGCGGTTTCTGATGCGTGACGGGGTTCGCCTCGACCGCCTTGCGCGACCCGCCCAATCTCGCCGTGAATGCCGCTATGGCCGACCGTAAACTCATGGCTTCCCCCGACTAGTCCAACCTAAACGTATACATTATGTGTGGGCTTATCCCGGCAAAATGTCGACTCGGTCACGAACGGTATGGCGCGGTGCCACCAATTCACTATCGGCCCCGTGTCCCGATCCTTGACCCCACGACGGTGACACGCCGGCAGCTTGCCGGCACTGGGTTTCAGCACTCGATGATGTTGACCGGAACCTCGATCACGTTGACGGCAAGACCGCCCCGCGCGGTCTCCTTGTACTTGCTCTTCATGTCGGCGCCGGTGTCGCGCATGGTCTTGATCACCTTGTCCAGCGACACGAAGTGCTGCCCGTCGCCGCGCAGCGCCATGCGCGCGGCGTTGATGGCCTTGACCGCGGCCATGGCGTTGCGCTCGATGCACGGTACCTGCACCAGACCGCCCACCGGATCGCAGGTCAGTCCCAGGTTGTGCTCCATGCCGATCTCGGCGGCGTTCTCCACCTGCTCGGGCGTACCGCCCAGCACCTCGGTGAGCGCGCCCGCCGCCATGGAGCAGGCCGAGCCCACCTCGCCCTGGCAACCCACCTCGGCGCCCGAGATGGAGGCGTTCTCCTTGTAGAGGATGCCGATGGCGCCCGCCGTGAGGAGAAAGCGCACCACCCCTTCGTCGTCGGCGCCCTTGCAGAAGCGGGTGTAGTAGTGCAGCACCGCCGGGATGATGCCGGCCGCGCCGTTGGTAGGCGCCGTCACCACGCGACCGCCCGCGGCGTTCTCTTCGTTGACGGCCAGAGCGTAGAGATCGACCCAGTCCAGTACCGTCAACGGGTCGCGCAACCCCTCTTCGGGACGGCTGCAGAGGCGCCGGTAGAGCGCCGGCGCGCGACGCCGTACCCGCATGCCGCCAGGCAAAACCCCCTCGTCACGGCAGCCGCGCTCCACGCACGCCTGCATGACCTGCCAGATGCCCATCAAACCCTCGCGCAGGACCGACGGTTCGCGCCACACCTGCTCGTTGGCCAGCATCAGATCGCTGATGCTGGCGCCCTCGGAGCGGCACAGAGTGAGCAGTTCGGTCGCACTGCGAAACGGGTACGGCAGACGCGTGGTATCGGCGCGCAACGGGTGATCGGCGGACGCGTTTTCGTCCACCACGAAGCCACCGCCCACCGAGTAGTAGCCGCGCGCGTCGATCTCCGCGCCCGCTTCGTCGAAAGCGTGGAAACGCATCCCGTTGGGGTGGCGGGGCAGGCTCTTGCGCCGGTGCAGGATGAGATCTTCCGCCTCGTCGAAGGCGACCGCATGGTGCCCCAGCAGATGCAACCGCCCGCTGCGGCGGATCCGCTCCAGGTGCTCGGCGACACCGTCGGGATCGACGCCGTCGGGTGCCTCCCCTTCCAGCCCCAGCAGGATCGCCTTGTCGCTGCCGTGCCCCTTGCCCGTGGCACCCAGGGAACCAAACAGCTCGACGCGCAGGCGTGCGGTGCGCGGCAACGCCCCGGATTCCTGCAATCCCCGCGCAAAGCGCAGCGCGGCGGTCATCGGCCCGACCGTGTGCGAACTGGACGGACCGATCCCGATCTTGAACAAATCGAATACGCTGACAGCCATCGGCTACCCGGGCGGCGGGTTGACGGAAGATCTACACAGCGTAGTTGATCACCGCGTAGAAGTGGCAGGCGGTGCCGGCGATGACGAACAGGTGCCACACGAAGTGGAAATAACGGACGCGTTCCGCGGCGAAGAAGATTACCCCGAAGGTGTAGGCGAGGCCGCCCATCAGCAACCAGAACAGGCCCCACTTGGGGATCTGCTGCCAGGCCGGTTCCGCGGCAATCACCACCAGCCAACCCATGGCCAGATAGACCCAGGTGGACAGTTTGCCGCTGCGATGTGCGCCCACCACCGCCTTGGTCGTGATGCCCACGACGGCCAACCCCCAGACCATCCCAAACAGCGTCCAGCCCCAGGCACCGCGCAGCGGACCGAGGGTAAACGGGGTATAAGTCCCGGCGATCAGCAGGTAGATCGCACCGTGATCGAGAAACTGAAAGAAACGCTTGGCGCGCCCGTGGGGGACGGCGTGAAACAGCATGGAGGCGGCATACAGCAGCACCATGCTGGTGGCAAAGACCGCCGCTCCGACGATGCTGGCCGCATCGCCATTGCGAACGGCAGCGAGAATCAGGAACGGGAACGCGACGATGGCGGCGACCATACCGGCACCGTGGCTGATGCTGTTGGCAATCTCTTCGCCCAGCGATTGGGGGCGGTCAAGGACGGCGCTGTCTGCTGACACGGGGAATCCTGTTGTCGTTGATTCGGTCAATCGGGGGTCGGAATCGCGGGTACTTTAACACGGGCGTGGCGAAATCGTTTCCCAAGGCCCGAAAACCGCCCCGTTGCGGCTGCGCCGCGAACACGGGCTCCCACCCGGATCGACAATCGTGCAGACCCGCGACCTACCCTACCCGGCACCGCACCCAAACCCAACGGCTCGGGAGTTCAATCATCCGTTGCCGCACGCGCGCAACGATCCACCAAATAGACGATGGAGCGGTAGTGCACCCCGCTATGCAGCGAAAGACCGATCTCGCAGGTGCGGCTGGTGGAATAGCCGCTGGTCACGCCTTGCGGCAACGCCGCCTTCAGGTCGCGCAACGCCGCGGCGTTGAGCTCGGGAACCGTAAACCCGCGGTCGCCGGCGAATCCGCAGCAGCCCACCTGATCTGGAATCACCACCTCGCGTGTGCAGCGTCTGGCGATAGCGATGAGCTGTGCATCGAGTCCCATCTTGCGCGTGCTGCAAGTGATGTGCAGCGCCACCGTCTCGTCGAGGGGTTCCAACGCCAGGCGGTCGAGCAGGAAGCGGTGAATAAACTCCACCGGATCGTGGAGCTGCAGCGCGTCGCCGTAGCGCTCCTTCATATGCAACAGACAGGGGCTGGTGTCGCAATAGACCGGGTACTCACCGTCGTTGCTGGCCGCCATCAGCGTCTGCTTCAATTCCTGGGATTTGCGCTCGGCCTCTGCAAACTGCCCTTTGCTGTGAAACGCCATGCCGCAACAGAGCCCCGCTACGCCCTCGGGAATCACCACGCGGTAGCCGGCCTTGCGCAGCAACGCCAAGTTCTTGTCCGCCAGACTTGCGCTCTCCACATCGCCGCGCGCGGCGCCCAAGGTACGCGCGCCGCAACTGGGGAAATAGACCACACACGGCGCCTGCTCCACACCATCGGCTTGTGTCGGCAGCGACCGCGCCGGCTTGGGCACATAGCGATGCCAACGCGGCAAGCGGTTGCCCGACAGTTTGCGCAGCCCGCCGCTGAGCGCTTCCATGGCGGTCGGACCCAGCACTGCGTGGGCGACGTCCACCGCACCGAGGCCCAACCGCGCCGCCTGCGTGACGCCGCTCAGATGGCGTCCGATCCAGTGCGCGCGCCGCTCCCAGCGGGCGCTGTTGCGGTGACGCAGTTGCCGCGTCAGGTCGCCGGTGTTGATCCCCACCGGGCAGGCGGTCGCGCACAATCCGCACGCGGCGCAGGTGTCGAGCCCGTCGTATTGGTAGGCGCCCACCAGGCGCTGCAGCAGCATGGCGTGGCGTTCGTCCTGCTGCAGGCGCGAGATCTCCCGCCACCCGGCGATGCGCTGGCGCGGCGTCAGGGTCAGGTGGCGCGAGGGGCAGTGCGGTTCGCAGAACCCGCACTCGATGCAGGAGTCGATGCGTGGATCGGCCGCGGGCAACGGCTTGAGATTCTGCAGATGAACCTCGCGGTTGTCGTTGAGCAGCACGCCGGGATTGAGCAGCCCTTCGGGATCGAACAGCGTCTTGATCGCCTTCATCAGCGCATAGGCCTCGCTGCCCCACTCCAGCTCCACGTACGGGGCCATGTTGCGCCCGGTGCCGTGTTCAGCCTTCAACGACCCGTCGTAGCGCTCCACCACCAGCCGGCACACCTCGTCCATGAAATTGCCGTAACGGCGCACTTCGTCGGCACGGGAAAAATCCTGGGTGAAGACGAAATGCAGATTCCCCTCCAGCGCGTGACCGAAGATGATGGCTTCGTGGTAGCGGTAGCGTTCCAGCAGTTCGCGCAGATCGCGCACCGCCGCCGCCAGCTGCGGCACCGGAAAAGCGACATCCTCGATGATCACTGTGGTACCCGTCTCGCGCATCGCCCCCACCGCGGGGAACAGGCCCTTGCGGATCTTCCACAGCCGTTCGTACTGCGCGGCCACATCGGTGAAACGCACCGGCTGCAGCATAGCCGCACCTTCCAGTGCAGCGCCGATAGTCGTCGTGTGAAGCACCAGCTCCTGCGCGTCGGCACCGCGCGTTTCCACCAGCAACGCCGCGGCTTCGTCGCCCAGCCCGTGCAACACGTCGGGCATGCCCGGCTTGTCCTCCACCGCGCGCAGCGCGGCACGGTCCATCAGTTCCACCGCCGCGACCGGGGTCTGCTTGAGCCGCGCCACCGCCCGGCACGCCGCCTCGATGTCGGCAAACAATAGCAACGCGCTCGCCTTGTGGGGATAGTCGTCCACCGTGCGGTAGGTGATCTCCGCGATAAATCCCAGCGTGCCCTCGGAGCCGATCATCAGGTGCTGGATGACGTCGATGGGATCGTCGAAATCGATCAAGGCGTTGAGGCTGTAGCCGGTGGTGTTTTTGAGCCGGTATTTGTGGCGTATGCGCTCCACCAGCGTGCGATCGCCTCTCACCCGGGCGATCAGTCTCTTGAGCTCCTGGACGAGATCGGCGCGTTCGATGAGAAAGAGTTGGCGGCTCTGCGGATCACCGGTGTCGAGCGTGCTCCCGTCCGCCAGCAGCAGGCGCATGGATTGCAGGGTCTGGTAGCTGTTTTGCGCGGTTCCGCAACACATGCCGCTGGCGTTGTTGGCAGCGATGCCGCCGATCTGCGCCGCGTCGATGGAGGCCGGATCGGGACCGATCTTCTTGCCGAAGGGCGCCAGGTAGCGATTGGCATGGCCGCCGATGACGCCGGGTTGCAGGCGAATGGTTTGCGCCCCGTCACCGATACGGTAGCCGCGCCAGCCGGGCCCCAGCTTGATCAGCACCGAGTCGGTAATCGCCTGACCGGAGAGGCTGGTGCCGGCGGCGCGGAAGGTGACTGCGATACCCCGGCGGCGGGCTTCGCGCAACACGCCGGCCACTTCATCCTCGTTCTCGACGATCACCACCAGGCGCGGGATCAGGCGGTAGAAACTCGCATCCGTGGCGTAAGCCAGCATGCGCAACGGTTCACGCACCAGGCGCGCCGCGGGGATGAAGCGGCGCAGCGCCGCCGTCAGCTCATCGTATCGCCCGTGCTTCACCAACCGCCTTCCACCAGCAACACGGCCAGCGCCTTGGGCCCGTGCACCCCGAAGACCAGGGTCTGCTCGATATCGGCGGTCTTGGAGGGTCCGGAGATCAGCAGTGCATTGGTGGGCATGCCCGCGGCCCACCCTTCCTCGTTCATGAGTTGTTCAAGGCTATCGTAGAGGCGATCGGCGGCCAGCACCGCCACGTGCAACGGCGGCACCAGCGACATCAGCCGCGGCTCTTCGGCGGAGGGCCACAACACCAGGCTACCGGTGGCGGCGATGGCGGCGCGCGCCGTGGTCACCGCAGCTTCGACCTCGTTGAACAGCGTCGGCTTGAACGCCTCCACGGAAGCGGCATAGGGGATGCGTTGGGGAAGCGCGTCACTACTCTCCAGTGCCTGGCCCAACGGCGTATCGGGCGCGTAGAGCACGTTGCGCGCCGCGTGCGCCGCCAGCACCTGCGCCAGGGTTGCGCGCCACTGCGCCGACGTGGTGCGGTGCACCTCGCCGTGGACCGCGGTCATCAAGGTGCTGAAGCGTTCGATCTTCTCTTCGTGCGACCCGCATTCACCCTGCGTTGCCGCCGCAGCGCGCTGCGGCGCAGCGCCATCCGCGCCCGCCGCACGCAGACGCCCGAGTATCGCCGCGCGTGCCGATTCACTCATGGGCAACTCCTTTGGCACGCGCCAATTGATGCAGGGTGCTGCCCGCCAGACGCGGTTTGCTGCGCACCGAGGTCCATGCCTTGAGTGCCCCCACGTTGGGCAACGCGGCACCCAGCCGCGCGCTCAGTCCCGTCATCCAGCGGTACGGTGCGGGTCGGGCGTGCACGCCCGCCCACGCCTTCCACACCCATGCCTCCAAGCCCTTGCGCCGCGTGCCGGCCCCGAGTACGGCCGCACCGTCGACGGAAGGCGCGACCGCCTCCTTGCGCAGCCGCACCAGCAGTTGCGGTATGGGGATACGCACCGGACACACCTCCGCGCAGGCGCCGCACAGCGACGAGGCGCCGGCCAGTTCGCCGCTGCGCGCGATGCCATCGAGCTGCGGCATGAGGATCTTGCCGATGGGGCCGGGGTAGACGCTGGCGTAGGCGTGACCGCCGATACGACTGTAGACCGGGCAGTGGTTCATGCAGGCGCCGCAGCGGATGCACTGCAGCGTCTGGCGCAACTGCTCGTCGGCGTAGATGCGCGAACGGCCGTTGTCGAGCAGCACCAGGTGCACGGCGCGCGGCCCGTCGCGCTCCCCCGGCTTGCGCGGCGAGCTGATCATGTTGACGTAGGTGGTGATGGGCTGGCCGGTGGCCGAGCGGGTCAGCAGACTGAGTAGCGGCGCCACGTCGTCCAGCCGTTCCACCACCTTTTCGATGCCCATGACGGCCACGTGCAGCGGCGGCACGGTGGTGCACATGCGCCCGTTGCCCTCGTTTTCCACCAGGCACAGCGTGCCGGTCTCGGCCACCGCGAAATTGACCCCCGAAAGCCCCATGTCCGCGCTGGCGAACGCCTCGCGCAGTCTACGCCGCGCCATGGCGGTCAGTTCGTCGACGTCTTCGCTGTAGTGCCCCTGCTCCACTGCGCGCTCGAAGAGCTGAGCGATCTGGTCCTTGTTCTTGTGGATGGCCGGCATGATGATGTGCGAGGGCGTCTCGTGATCGAGCTGAATGATGTATTCGCCCAGATCCGACTCCAGGCATTCGATGCCGTGTCCGGCCATGAACTCGTTGAGGTGCATCTCCTCCGAGACCATGGACTTGCCCTTGATGACGCGCTTGACCCCGTTGTCCTGCGCGATGCGCAGCACAATCTCGTTGGCCTGCGCCACCGTCTCGGCCCAGTGCACCTCGATGCCGTTGGCGCGACAGCGACTCTCCAACTGTTCCAGCAGCGCCGGCAGTTGGGCCAATGCGTTGCGGCGGATGGAGGCGCCCCGATCGCGCAGCGCCTCCAACTCCTGCGGGTCGTCGAACACCGCGCGCCGTTTGCTCATCAGACCATCCATGGCGCGGCGGAAATTGGCGCGCAACTGGGGGTCGTTGAGCGCGCTGTCGGCGCGCGCGGTAAAATCAGCGTCGGGTCCGGCCATCGATCCGCTCCAGCAGAAAACTGGCGATGTGCTGTCCGCGCACCGCGCTGCCCTGGTGCTCCAGCGCACCGCCGATGTTCATCAGACAGCCGCAGTCCCCGCCCAGCACGTACGCCGCTCCGGTGGCCTCGATGTCGGCGCTCTTGTCGGCCACCATGGCGGCGGAGATCGCCGCGTGTTTGACGGCAAAGGTACCGCCGAAACCGCAGCACTCGCGCTCGCGTTGCAACGTCACCAGCTCGACGTTCTTCAACTGTCCCAACAGCTGTTTGGACTCTTCGGCCACGCCCATCTCGCGCCACGCCGAACAGGAGGTGTGCAGCGTGACGCGCACGGGGTCGCCACGATCTTCGAGCGTCATGTCGAGCACGTGAACCAGAAACTCGGTCAGCTCGAAGGTGCGCTCTGCGACGGCCTGTGCACGTGCCAGATCCGCATCGCCGGCAAACAGCGCCGGGTAGTGGTTGCGTATCATTCCCGCGCACGAAGCGGAGGGCACCACGATGGGGATCTCTTTGGGGAAGCAATCGAGCTGACGCCGCGCCACCGCCAGCGCCTCGGCGTGATAACCCGAGTTGTAGGCCGGCTGTCCGCAGCAGGTCTGGTCCTGGGGAAAAATCACCTCGACGCCCGCGCGGCGGATCAACTCCATGCCCGCCATACCCGCCTCCGGGTAGAACAGATCGACGAGACAGGTGCCGAAGTAGTACACCGCTCGTGGTTTGCTGGGATAGGAACGTGTCGGACCCATGAGTATCCAATCATCGCAGACAATAGAGTCTATTTAGCGCATCGAAGCCACGACGCAAGGCCCAGGCCTCGGCATAAGCGGCATCGGCAGCGTTGCTAGCGATACGCGACCGAAGGTAGCCAAGTCACCAGGGCCGGCCACAGCGCAACGGCCAGCAGCGCCAGCAGTTGCAGCACGATGAACGGCACCACGCCGCGGTAGATGTCGATCAGGCGCACCTCGGGAGGACACACGCCTTTGAGATAGAACAGCGCGAAACCCACCGGCGGCGTCAAAAAGCTGGTCTGCAGCGCCACCGCCACCAGCAGTACGAACCACACCAGCTCGGGGTTGTCCACCACACCGAAACCGGGAACGTCCAGCCCCAGCCCGCTGATGATGGGCGCGATCAACGGCAACACGATGAGCGTGATCTCGATCCAGTCGAGGATGAATCCCAGCAGAAAGATGATCAGCAGTATGAAGGTGATGATCCCCCACGGACCGAACGGCAGCGCGTTGAGCGCCTCGGCAATCAGCTCGTCGCCGCCCAGCTCGCGCAGCACCAGCGCAAAACAGGTGGCGCCGAGGAAGATGGCGAAGATGTAGGCAGTGGTGTTGTAGGTGGCGCGCAGCACCTCGGTCATCACCTTCAGGTTGAGTCGTTTGTTGTAGGCAGCGAGCAGCGTGGCGCCCAGCGCCCCCACCCCCGAGGCCTCGGTGGGCGTGGCGATACCGGCGAAGATCGAGCCCAGCACGGCGACGATCAGCAGCACCGGCGGCAACACCGATTTGAACACCTCCATCACCATGGCCGCGGTGACCGGACGGCGCTCGGGATTGAGCGGCGCCATGTGCGGTTTGATGAGCGCCAACACCAGAATGTAGACGCCGTAGAGCGTGCCCAGCAGCAGTCCCGGTATCACCGCCCCCATGAACAGATCGCCCACCGACAATCCCAGCTGGTCGGCCATGATCACCAGCATGATGGAGGGGGGAATCAGGATACCGAGCGTGCCGGCACCGGCGATGGTGCCCAGCGCCAGCGCCTTGTTGTAGCCCTGGTTGAGCATCGCCGGCAGGCTCAGCAGCCCCAGCAGCACCACCGAAGCGCCGATGATGCCGGTGGAGGCAGCGAGGATGATGCCGATCAGCGTCACCGTCACGCCCAGCCCCCCGCGCACCTTGCCGAACAGCTCCTGCATAGCGTGCATGAGTTTTTCGGCGATGCCCGACTTATCCAGCATCAACCCCATGAAGATGAACATGGGCAGGGCCACCAGCACCCAGTTGTCCATGATCTTGTAGATGCGGTTGACCACCAGCCCGAGGGTGAGGAAATCGAGCCCGGTGATCGTACCGAGGTATTGGTCGGCCAGGTAGCCGACGCCGGCGAACAGCACGCCGATCCCCCCCAGCACCCAGGCGACGGGAAAACCGCTGAACAGGCACGCGATGAAGCTGGCGAACATCGCGATTACCAGCAGATCGTTAGTAGTGAGTTCCATAGTTCGACCTACCCGTCAGGAGCGCGCAGTGATCAACAGGTACAGGCTGCGCCACAGGCGCGAAAGCGCGGCCAGCCCCAGCAGCCCGAACGCTGCAGGTATGGCGCCTTTGATCAGCCACCGGTACGGCAGCCCCAGCGGGGCGTCGGAGTGCTCGGCCACGCGGTAGGATTCGGCCACGAAATCGAGGCTCGAATAGAACACCACCCAGACGAACGGCAGCAGAAACACCACGATTCCCACGACCTCCACCAGCCGCTGGGTGCGCGCACTGAAACGCATGTGCATGATGTCGACACGGATGTGCGCGTCCTGGACCTGCGCATACGCCACGCCGAACATCACCCCCACCGCATAGAGGTGCCACTGCAGCTCCTCGAACATCACCAGCCCGTGCCCGAACCCGTAGCGCAACACCACCTGCAGGATGATGATCGCCACCAGCAGCGCGTACACCCAGCACAGGCCATAACCGCTCCAGCGGATGAGGCGATCGATCCCGTCGGCCAGCGGCACCGGATGCGAATCTGCATAGGAGTTCATGAAGTGGGCTCCCCGGTAGGAATGAAACGACGCTGCGACGGGGATGCGGCCGGCAGGCCGCATCCCGTCACTTCAGGTCACGCTACTGGCGCTGGGCGCGCGGCAGGAAGGCGTACGCCTCCCACAGGTCGTAGCCATTGCGGAACGCGGTCAGGTCATCGTAGACCTTCTTGAAGAAGGCGTCCCTGGCCGTCTCTTCGGTCACCACCTCGTCCCAGGTCTTCTTGAACAGCGTCAGCATCTCGTCCGACCAGTACATATTCTTCACGCCATGCTCGGCGACGTTCTGCTTCATGACGTCGAACTGGATCGCCTCGCCTTCGGCCAGCGACTGCGCCATCGAGGCCTGGCAGATGGTCTCCACCACCGCCTGCTGGTTTTGGTCCATGCCGCTCCAAGTCTCCTTGTTCACCAGCAGCTCGAACACCGTGGCCTGCTGGTGCCAGCCGGGGAAGTAGTTGTACTTGACGATCTTGGAGAACCCGAGGCGCTGGTCGATGGCCGGCTGCGAGAATTCGGTGGCGTCGATGGCCCCCTTCTCCAACGCCGGGAAGATCTCCCCGCCCGGCAGCAGCGAGGTGGAGACACCCAGCTTCTGCATCACCTTGCCGCCCAGACCGAAGAAGCGCATGCGCAGCCCCTTCAGATCCTCCGGCGAGTTGATGGGCTTGGCAAACCAACCCGAGGTCTCCGGCGCGATGATGGCGCACGGCACCACGTGCACGTTGTAACCCGCGTCGTCGTACATCTCCTGGTAGAGCTTCAGGCCGTTGCCGTAGTAGAGCCACGCCATGAACTCCGGCGCCTCGGGACCGAACGGCACCGCCGAGAACAACGGCGAGGCGGCGATCTTGCCCGCCCAGTAGCCGGCGGTGGTGTAACCGGCGTTGACCTTGCCGCTGCTCACCGCGTCCAGGATCTCGAACGGAGCAACCAGCTTGCCCGGCTCGTAGACCTTCATCTTCACCGTGCCACCCGAAAGCGCGTCGATACGCTCGCCCACCCACTTGATCGGCGAGCCCAACGCCGGCAGCGCCGTCGAAAACGCGATCGGCACCTTCAGCAGCACCGGTTTCGACTTGGCGGCAAACGCCGGGGTCGCGGTCAGCGCTATGGCGGCCAGCCCTACGGCGGCCGATTTCAATGCCCTCTTCATACTCTTTCCTCCTGCGTCTCGTTATTGAATCGTCGGTACCCCTGCCATGCGTGTCGATGCCAAAGCAATGGCTGCGCAACTCCCTGCGCCCCGCCACCCTGGGCTCACGCCTGATCTGGATTACCGGTGTTTGGAGCGACGGTTCGCCCATCGGGCCTCGCTCCGTTCGATGTCGCACCAACAGTGCCGGTGCGTCAGATCAGCCGACCGCCTTCCTTTCCATAATAGTTATATGGTCAATTGATCTGACCAATATTAAAATAAGCAACGTCTTTCTTTGTCAAACAATTTGTGTCGTGCGCCGCAGCAAAACGAGCTGGATATAGCACTGGACAGACCAAAATATCGAGTGCTAGAGTTCGGTGGTCTGACCTATATCGCGCTTCATGGATCCGCTCACCAATGACCTATAACCGTGTGAAACAACCCAAGATTTCGGAAATGATCATGACCCAGCTGGAGGCCATGATCCTGGAAGGCACCTTCAAACCCGGCGGCAAACTCCCCGCCGAACGTGAACTGGCCAAACAGTTCGAAGTGTCACGCCCCTCGCTGCGCGAAGGCATACAGAAATTGGAGGCCAAGGGGATACTGGAGAGCCGCCACGGTGGCGGCACCTACGTGACCAAAGATCTCGGCAAAAGCTTCACCGACCCGCTGCTGGCGATGCTCAACAGTCACGCGGAGTTCAACTACGACCTGCTGGAATTCCGCCATGCGCTCGAAGGGCTGTCGGCCTACTACGCGGCGCTGCGCGGCACCGCGACCGACCGCGAAATCATCCAGCGCCGCTACGACGAACTCATCGCGTTGCACGAAAAACTGGATTCGGTCGCCGAAGCGCGTGCCGATGCCGCCTTTCACCTCGCCATTGCCGAAGCAGCCCACAACGTCGTGCTCCTGCACGTGATGCGCGGTCTGTTCAACCTGCTGGAACGAAGCATCGTGGCTTCGTTCGAAAAGCTCTATACAAAAGAGAGGGTACGCGCCAAGATTCCCGCTCAACACAAAACCCTGCTTGAAGCCATCCTGCAGGGAAATGCCGAAGCGGCGCGCGCCGCCTCCTACGACCACTTGGCGTTCGTGGAGGAGACGCTGCTGGAACTGAGCCGCGAGGAGACGCGCACGCAGCGCTCGCTGCGGCGCCTGCAACAGATATCCTAAGAACTGGGTGGGGCAGGTTGCACTGCGATTCGACGGACGACCAGGATGCAGCAGATCAGCTATCTATTTCATCCCAAAGGCAACTGGATGGAAGTCGTCATCTCGGGAAAGCTCAACGATGTCGAGATGCTCAGCGCCTACAACCGGTTTCTTGCCGATCCTCAGTTCCGGACCGGCATGCATCTGCTGTGTGACTTGCGCCAGGCCGATCTGAAAGCGGGTCTGGATTCGCTGCAGCAACTGGTCGCCAACGTCGCCACCAGCCGCGGACGGCGCGGCGAGAATTACCGCGTGGCGCTGCTGGTGAGCTACGCGTTCCAGGAGTCCATGTCGCGCCTCTATGCAATGCTGACCCGCTCGCTACCGTTCGAGTGCCAGGTGTTCAAATCGCGCACGACGGCGGTCCGCTGGCTGCTGGGCGACACGATGCCTCCCGACCCGCACGAGAACTGAGCGGCCTCGACTCGGGGGACTCCGGGCAGGTTCCGAGACGGCGCTACCTGCTCGCCAAGAGACCGTGCAGCGTCTCCCCATCCCGCCGCACAAAGAAAAAGGCGGGCCAAGCCCGCCTTTTCCGTAACTCCCACGGCAACGCCGGTTACGAGGCCGCGATGGGCACCCCCGCTGCCGTCGCAACGGCGTGTTTTGCCGCGCCGCCCGCGCCGGGGCCGGCGACCGGTCCGGAGGTGAATTCCGGATAGGCCTCCAAACCGCACTCGGCGATGTCCACGCCCGCGTACTCCTCTTCCTCGCTGACGCGGATGCCCATGGTCAGCTTGAGAACCAGCCACACCACGAAGCTGACGCCGAAGACAAAGCCGAAGATGGCACCGACGCCGGCCAGCTGGCCCATGACGGTGGCGTCGCCGTTGGACAGCACCACGGCCATCACACCCCAGATGCCGACCACGCCGTGGACCGAAATCGCACCCACCGGATCGTCGATCTTCATCTTGTCGAGCGAAATGATGGAGAAGACCACCAGCACGCCGCCCACGGCACCGATCACCGTCGCCAGCAGCGGAGTCGGCGTGTTGGGCGCGGCGGTAATGGCCACCAGCCCGGCCAGTGCGCCGTTGAGCGCCATGGTGAGATCCGCTTTGCCGAACAGGAAGCGCGCGGTCACCAGCGCCGCCAGCAACCCACCCGCCGCCGCGGTATTGGTGTTGACGAAGACCGCCGCCACAGCATCGGCCGAGGCCTTGCTGTCCAACGCCAGCTCGGAGCCACCGTTGAACCCGAACCAACCCAGCCACAGGATCATGGTACCCAGCGCCGCCAGCGGCAGGTTGCAGCCGGGGATGGCGCGCACCTCACCCTTGGCACCGTACTTGCCCTTGCGCGCCCCCAGCAGCAGCACGCCCGCCAGCGCCGCCGAGGCACCCGCCAAGTGCACGATGCCGGAACCGGCGTAATCGCTGTATCCCAGCTCCGACAGGAAACCGCCGCCCCAGCTCCAGTGGCCCTGCACCGGGTAGATGAAGCCGGTCATCACCACCGCGAAGGCCATGAACGCCCACAGTTTCATGCGCTCGGCCACCGCGCCGGAGACGATGGACATGGCGGTCGCCACGAACACCACCTGGAAGAAGAAATCCGACATCATCGCGTGATGCGGCGCATCGTCGCTCATGTAGGAGACGCCATCGGGCCCGGCGATGCCGGAGAGCAGCATGCCGCCGCCGATGAAGCTGTTGCCCTCGCCGTACATCAGGTTGTAGCCGACCAGCAGGTACATCACGCACGCCATGGCGTAGAGCGCAACGTTCTTGGTGAGAATTTCGGCGGTGTTCTTGGCGCGCACCAGACCCGCCTCGAGCATGGCGAACCCGGCCGCCATCCACATCACCAGTGCACCGGTCAGCACGAACCAGAGGGTGTTCAGTATGTACTTCAGTTCAGGTATGGCTTCCATCGCGACGTCCTCCCCAAGGTTACAGGGCTTCCGGACCGGACTCCCCGGTACGGATGCGGATCACCTGCTCCAGCGAGGTGACGAAAATCTTGCCGTCACCGATCTTGCCGGTGTTGGCGGCCTTGGCGATCTCCTCCAGCACCTGGTCGAGCATATCGGCGGCGACGGCCACCTCCAGCTTCACCTTGGGCAGGAAGTCCACCACGTATTCGGCACCCCGGTAGAGCTCGGTGTGGCCTTTCTGGCGACCGAAGCCCTTGACCTCAGTGACGGTGATGCCGCGCACGCCGATCTCCGACAGCGCCTCGCGCACGTCGTCCAGCTTGAACGGCTTGATGATTGCAGTTACGAGCTTCATCGCGTTGTATCTCCAGGGTTTGGGGAATTTCCCTGGAGATTGCACACTGCGTGCCACAAATAAACTTCTTTCCGATCAAGCGATTGCAATCATCCGCAACGAACACTGCGCTTCGCGTGCACCAGTTTCGACGGTGGATGAGCCGCGACGCACCAAATCGGTGCGGAGTGACGGGGGTCCGTAGGGGAAAGAGCCGCTGTGCGGCGTGATCAGGGGGTATCGAGGGGTAGCACGGTCAACCGTGCGCCGTCGAAATCGTAGCCGGCGCCGGTATCGATGAAATAGACGTTACCCACCTGTTTGGGGGCGTCGAACACGGTGTGGCCGCAGTAGACGCGGTAGACGCCCTCCACCGGCGTCGTACACACCTCCTGGGCGCGGCCGCGGCTCCAGAGGGCGTACTCCACTACGGCCTGCTCGCCGTTCTCCAGCCGCCGGGCAAACTGCGACCACGACATGTTGCACGGCACGTCGGCATGCACGATGCCGATCAGCCCCTGCGGAGTCTCCACCTCCAGCAGCAGCGGCAGCTCGGCGAAGGTCTCCTGGAAACGCCACTGGGTCGCCTCGTCCACCTCCAGCCACCAATCGCCGCCGTTGACCGCCACCCACCACGACAACTCGTCGACGTTACCCGGCGCGGTGTGTACGAAGTTGTCGTGATTGCCGCGGCAGGTGTGGAACCAGGGCTTGGTCAGCCACTCCAGCGCCGCCAGGGAGTTTTTGCCGCGGTCCACCAGATCGCCGACGCAAAACAGCCGGTCGCGCGTGGGATCGAACTTGAGGCGCTCCAACTGCGCCTCAAGCAGATGGAACTCCCCATGGATGTCACCGGAGACGAAATCGCGGCCCAGCTCATTGAGAGGAAAATGTTTAATCACGCGGCTGCGGATTCCCGTTGTCACCCCGAGCACTTGAATTCATCATAAAAAGCAAGGTGTTACCAACCGCCAGAACTTAGAGTATGCACCGTATTGAATCGCGGAGTGGACGATTATAACGGCGACCAAGCGCGAATTGTCACTGTTACCACAGCACGCCGCGATACACCGCCCTCACCCCCCGACCCGAGGCGGGCGTAACGCCCATACGCTATCCTGGGGCGCACCGCCGTCACCGCCCGACCGCCATGCCCGACACCCAGCAACGATTGCACCAAGCCCGCCTCAGGATAGGCGCCGCCAGCCGGGTCGCGGTACTCACCGGCGCCGGCGTCTCGGCGGAGAGCGGTGTGCCTACCTTTCGCGATGCCCAGACCGGACTCTGGGCGCGCTACGACCCGTTGCAACTGGCCACGCCCGAGGCCTTCGCCGCACACCCGCAACGCGTGTGGGAGTGGTATGCGTGGCGGCGCCAACTGATCGCGGCCGCACAGCCCAATGCCGCGCACAAGGCGCTGGCTGAGTGGGAACGGCGCGTCGCCGACTACACCTTGATCACGCAAAACGTCGACGGCCTGCACCAGCTCGCCGGCAGCCGCGAAGTGATCGAACTGCACGGCAACATCCACCGCAACCGCTGCAGCGGCGGTGCGCACCGCACCGAACCCGCCCCGGACGACGAGCGCCTGCCGCCCCGCTGCCCACAGTGCGGGGCAGCGCTGCGCCCCGACGTGGTCTGGTTCGGCGAGATGCTGCCGGCCGCGGCGCTCAACGAAGCCATCGCGGCCGCCCGGCGTTGCGAGCTGTTTCTCTGCATCGGAACCTCCAACCTCGTCTATCCGGCCGCCCAGTTGCCGTACACTGCACGGGAAGCCGGCGCGACGGTAATCGAGATCAACGCCACGGAAACACCCTTGAGCCACGATGCGCACATTCACCTGCGCGGCGCTGCCGGCGTGTTGCTGCCGCAGTTGCTCTGCGCCGCTCACTCCACCTCCACGCCGGAAAGCTGAATGGATCACCCTCACGACGACATACGCGCCCTGCTCGCAGTCATGGCACGGCTGCGCGACCCCGAGTCCGGGTGCCCCTGGGATCGCGAGCAGGACTTTCGCTCCGTGGCGCCCTACACCCTCGAAGAGGCCTACGAGGTGGCCGATGCCATCGAGCGCGATTCGCCAGACGAGATCCGGGAGGAACTGGGCGACCTGCTGCTGCAGGTGGTCTTCCACGCCCAGATGGCGCAAGAGGCGGGCTGGTTCGCGTTTCCCGACGTGGTGCGCGCCATCGTCGACAAGATGATTCGCCGCCACCCGCACGTCTTCGGCGACGAGCGGATTGCCGATTCGACGGCGCAAACGCTCGCCTGGGAGCAGCACAAGGCGCGCGAAAAACCCGACCGCGTCGGCGTGCTCGACGGCGTCACCGCCGCCCTGCCGGCGCTCACCCGCGCGGTCAAACTGCAGCGCCGCGCCGCGCGGGTGGGATTCGACTGGCCTGACCCGCAGCCGGTACTCGACAAGATCGCCGAGGAGCTCGACGAACTGCGGCACGAGCTTGACACCGAGGCCGCCCAGGAGCGCATCGCCGACGAACTGGGCGACCTGCTGTTCGCCTGTACCAACCTGGCGCGTCACCTGCACGTCGATCCCGAGTCCGCGTTGCGCCACGCCAACCGCAAGTTCGAGGTGCGCTTCCGCCACATCGAGCACGCGCTGAGCCAACAGGGCCGCACACCCGGCGATGCGACGCTGGAGGAATTGGACGCCTTGTGGGAGGCGGCGAAGAGGGCCGAACGCCGGTGAAAGTCCCGCGCGCGCTCTATCTCCCCGCGAATGCTGTGGTATGCTCTATCCCATACCATGAAGCTCAGGATTGCAGCCGCCAACGGCACGCCACAGAGCCGGCTTTACGGCCGCGACAGCACCCGAATCGTCCGAACAACAGCGCGTCGCAGAGCGATGCGCAGAACGACTATTTTCCGCTGCCCGCCAGCGTAGGAACCCTCGATGTCCAACAACCTCACCGATAGCGCGCTCTACTACCACCGCCATCCCAAGCCGGGCAAGCTCGAAATCTCGGCCACCAAACCGCTGGCCAACCAGCACGACCTCGCCCTGGCCTATTCGCCGGGCGTCGCCGCGGCATGCAACGCCATCGTCGAAGATCCCGCGCAGGTGAGCGAGATGACCGCACGCGGCAACCTGGTGGCCGTGGTCACCAACGGTACCGCAGTGCTGGGACTCGGCCCCATCGGCCCGCTGGCGGCCAAACCGGTGATGGAAGGCAAGGCGGTGCTGTTCAAGAAATTCGCCAACATCGACGTGTTCGACATAGAGATCAACGAGACCGACCCCGACCTGTTCGTCGACACCGTCGCCCGCCTGGAGCCCACCTTCGGCGCCATCAACCTGGAGGACATCAAGGCGCCCGAGTGCTTCGAGATCGAACGCAAGTTGAAGGAGCGCGTCAACATCCCGGTCTTCCACGACGACCAGCACGGCACCGCCATCATCGTCGGCGCCGCCACGCTCAACGCCATGCGGCTGCTGGAGAAGGATCTCGCCCGGGTGCGGCTGGTCGCCTCCGGCGCCGGCGCGGCGGGCATCGCCTGCCTGGAGCTGCTGGTGGCGCTGGGACTGCCGCGGGAAAACATCACCATCTGCGACCGCAAGGGCGTGGTCTACAAAGGCCGCGACAACCCCATGGACGAGATGAAGGCGCGCTTCGCCCAGAAGACTTCGCTACGCACCGTCGCCGAAGCCATGGCCGGCGCCGACATCTTCCTGGGACTTTCCGGTCCCGGCGTCATCGACCGCGACATGGTTGCCAGCATGGCACCGCGTCCGCTGATCCTGGCGCTGGCCAATCCGGTACCGGAGATCCTCCCCGAAGAGGTCAAAAAGGTCCGCCAGGACGCCATCATGGCCACCGGACGCTCCGACTACCCCAACCAGGTGAACAACGTCCTCTGCTTCCCCTACATCTTCCGCGGCGCGCTGGACGTGGGCGCCACCAGCGTCAATGAGGCGATGAAGATCGCCGCCGTGCACGCCATCGCCGACCTTGCCACCGCCGAGACCTCCGAGGTGGTAGCCAGCGCCTACGGCGACCAGACCATCACCTTCGGTCCCGAATACATCATCCCCAAGCCGTTCGATCCGCGCCTAATCGTCGAGGTCTCCTCGGCGGTGGCCCGGGCGGCCATGGAGAGCGGCGTGGCGACGCGCCCGGTGGAGGATTTCGCCGCCTACCGCGAGCGCTTGCAGCAGTTCGTGATCCGCTCCGGGCTGCTCATGAAGCCCATCTTCGACGCCGCCAAACAGGCGCCGCAGCGCATCGTCTACGCCGAAGGCGAAGAGGAGCGCGTCCTGCGCGCCGTACAGGTCATCGTCACCGAAGGCCTGGCCCGCCCCATTCTCATCGGCCGTCCCAACGTCATCGCACGCCGCATCCAGCGCCTGGGGCTGCGCATCCGCCAGGGCGAGCACTTCGACGTAGTGAACCTGCTCACCAACCCGGAGTTCAAGGAGTACTGGGCGCTCTATCACCAGCTCATGGAACGCCAGGGCGTGTCGCCCGACTACGCGCGCAAGATCGTGCGCACGCGCTCCACGGTAATGGCGGCGCTGATGATCCGTCGCGGCGAGGCGGAGGCGATGATCTGCGGCGTCACTGGGCGCTACAACCGCCACCTCAACCACATCATGAACGTCCTGGGCCGCCATCCGCGCGCCCGCGTGGTGGCCGCCATGAACCTGCTGCAGCTCAAGCAGGGCGCCTTTTTCATCTGTGACACCCACGTCAACCCCGACCCCAGCACCGAAGAGATCACCGAGATGACGCTGCTCGCCGCCGAGGCGGTGAGTCGCTTCGGCATCGCGCCCAAGGTGGCGCTGCTGTCGCACTCCAACTTCGGCAGCAACCGCACCCCCTCGTCGCTGAAGATGGCCGAGGCGCGGGTGATGGTCAAACGCCGCGCCCCCGACCTGGAGGTGGAGGGCGAAATGCACGCCGACACCGCCCTGTCGGAGCATATCCGCGACGCCATATTCCCCAACTCGCAGCTCAAAGGGGCGGCGAACCTGCTGATCATGCCCAGCATGGATGCGGCCAATATCGCTTACAACCTGCTCAAGATTTTGGGCGATGCGGTCGTTATAGGTCCCATACTGCTGGGCGCGGCGGCGCCCGCGCACGTGCTGACCACCTCCACTACGGTGCGGCGCATCGTCAATATGAGCGCCCTGGCGGTGGTGGACGCCCAGCAGCAACAGGCGGAACAGAACGTCACCGACCTCAAGCAGCGCCGGGCGCACGGCGCCGCAGAGTGAAGGACCCGGACCTTGGTCATCGCCGGTCCGCCGCTCGGGAGGAGAAGGCGTTTGGTGTTTCCGTCATGAACCAGTTGGTAAACTGAACAGCAACGAGGCGATAGCGACATCCGGAAGTCGTCGGCATATGCGTCATACGATCCTGGTTCTCAACTCCAAAGGCGGCTGCGGCAAGACCACCATCGCCACCAACCTGGCCAGCTATTACGCCGGCCAGGGAAGGCAGACGGCCATGGTGGACTACGACCCGCAGGGCTCCTGCTCGAAGTGGATCCGCGTGCGCAGCGAGGTGCGCCCGCCCATCCACGCCATCGCCGCGTACCGCGAATCGCGCAACGCCACCGCCACCCGCGCCTGGCAGCTGGCGCCCCCGCCCGGCACCGAGCGCGTGATCATCGACGCCCCGGCCGGCGTCAACGGCTTTCATCTGGAAGACCACGTAAAGCGCGTGGATACCATCCTGATCCCGGTGATGCCCTCGCCCATCGACATCTACGCCGCGTCCGACTTCATCCGCGATCTGCTGCTGGTAGGCCGCGCGCGCGTCCATGGCACGCGTCTGGCGGTGGTCGCCAACCGCGTGCGCTACCGCACCAACTCGTACCAGGCGCTGCGCAATTTCCTGCACACCCTGAACATTCCCTTCATCGCCTCGCTGCGCGACACCCAGAACTACGTGCGCGCCGCCGAGCTCGGCATCGGCATCCACGAGCTGCCCCGCTACCTGGTCGAAAACGACGTCGAGCAGTGGCAGCCGCTCATCGACTGGTTGGAGCACGGCGTGGTACGCGAGGTTGGAAGCACCGGTTCCGATCGACCATAATGCTTGCGTCACGACCGGTGCGGCACGGATTGCGCCGATCGTTTTCCCCGGAATAAGAACAGACAGCCGACCATGACCGCACCGCTCTGGACCCCGAGCGCGGAGCGCATACGCCGCTCCAATCTGTTTCGCTTCACCGAACGCGTGAACGACGCGCACGGCATCCACCTGCCCGACTACGACGCGCTCTACGAATGGTCGATCCGCGAGCCCGAAGCGTTCTGGGCCATGCTGTGGCGCTACGCCGAGATCCGCGCCAGCCGTCCCTACGAGGCGGTGCTGGAAGAGCCGCGCATGCCGGGCGCGCGTTGGTTTCGCGGCACGCGCCTCAACTTCGCCGCCAATCTGCTGCGCTACCGCGACCAGCGCACCGCACTGATCGGTGTCGACGAGCGCGACGGCGCCCCGCAGCGGGTGAGCTACGCCGAACTCTACGGTCTGGTGGCGCGCTTCGCCGACTTCCTTGAATCCCAGGGCGTGGGCATCGGCGACCGCGTCGCCGGCTTCATGCCCAACCGCATCGCCACCGTGGTCGCCATGCTGGCCGCCGCCAGCCTGGGCGCGGTGTGGTCGTCGTGCAGCCCGGACTTCGGTTTCCGCGGCGTGATGGACCGGTTCGGGCAGATCGAGCCCAAGATCCTGGTAGCCACCGACGGCTACTTCTACGGCGGCAAAGCCTTCGACACCCGTGAGCGCGTCGCGCAGGTAGCCGCCGAAATCGGCTCCATCCGCCGCGTGGTGGTGGTTCCCTACATCGACGAGCAGCCGGACATCAGCGGCATCCGCAATTCGCTGTTGTGGGATGCGGCACTGAACAACCCCGCTACCGAGATCGACTTCGCCCAGCTCCCCTTCGACCACCCGCTGTACATCATGTACTCCTCGGGCACCACCGGCGTGCCCAAGTGCATCGTGCACGGCGCCGGCGGCACGCTGCTGCAGCACGCCAAAGAGCTGCTGCTGCACACCGACCTCAAGCGCGACGACGTGATCTTCTACTTCACCACCTGCGGCTGGATGATGTGGAACTGGCTGGTGAGCTCGCTGCTCACCGGGGCGACGGTGGTGCTGTTCGACGGCAGTCCAGGCCACCCCGACATGAGCGTGCTGTGGCGCCTCGCCCAGGATCTCGGCATCAGCGTGTTCGGCACCAGCCCCAAGTTCATCACCGGCTGCGAGAAGGCGGAGATTCATCCCGCCCGCGGTTTCGATCTGTCGCGGTTGCGCACGGTACTCTCCACGGGCTCGCCGCTCTCCGAAGAGAACTTCGCCTGGATCTACCGCGAAGTGGGCGAGGACATCCAGCTCGCCTCCATCTCCGGCGGCACCGACATCATCTCCTGCTTCATGCTGGGCTGCCCCACCGAGCCCGTCTACGCCGGCGAAATCCAGAAACGCGGGCTGGGCATGAAGGTGGAGGCGTGGGACGACGACGGCAAACCGATCGTCGGCGACAAGGGCGAGCTGGTGTGCAGCGCACCGTTTCCCTCCATGCCGGTTTCGTTCTGGAACGACCCCGACAACGAGAAATACCTCGACGCCTACTTCCGCCGCTACCCCGGCGTCTGGCACCACGGCGACTACATCGAGATCACGCCGCGCGGCGGGGTGATTGTCTACGGCCGCTCCGACGCCACCCTCAACCCCGGCGGCGTGCGCATCGGCACCGCGGAGATCTACCGTCAGGTGGAGGCGGTGGAGGAGGTGGTCGACTCGCTGGTGGTGGGCCGGCCGGTGGCCAACGACGTGGAGATTCTGCTGTTCGTGGTCTTGCGCGAGGGCGTCGAACTGAGCGGCGACCTAGTCCACCGCATCAAGAACCAGATTCGCGACAACACCACGCCGCGCCACGTACCGCGCCGCATCCTGACGCTGAGCGACATCCCGCGCACCATCAGCGGCAAGAAGGTGGAGCTGGCGGTGCTCGACATCCTGCAGGGCAAGCCGGTCAAAAACAAAGACGCCCTCGCCAATCCGCAGGTGCTGGACGAGATCGCGGAAATCGCGCGCGCCCTGTCGCTGTAGGACGGTGCACCACTGCGGCGCGGACCGCTCGCGCGGCCGTCGGTCACTTGCCGGTAACGGCAATATCCGTACACTGCCCGGACCGTTTCTGTTAACCGCCAGGAGAGAACCATGGCCGAACCGGCTGATCGTGCCGCCAAAACCCGCTCGCTGCTAGCCAAACTCGTTGGGGGCTTGGTTGCCCTCGTGCTGTTGGCACTGCTGTTGTCGAAATCGTTTTTCTACGCCGAGCCCGGCTACGTCTATCACGTGCGCACCCTGCTCGGAAACGAGGAAGTGGTCACCGACGTGGGCTACAAGTTCTACCCCTTCGGGCGCTACAACGCGTGGAAACGGGCCATGACGGTGCAGGCCGCCAGCGATACCGCGTCGCAGCGGCAGATCAGCGCGGAAAGCGACTCCGACAACACCTCCGCCAACCTGCCGCCCATGAGCATCATGTTCCTGGATCAGGTCGACGCCCACGCCCAGGCCACGGTGCGCTACGCCATCCCCACCGACCAGGAGTCGTTCCTCAAACTGGCGCACGAGTACCGCTCACCGGAGAACCTGTTGCGCACCTCGCTCATCCCGGCGTTCAAGGAGACCCTGCAGGCCAACGCCTCGTTGATGAGCGCCGAGGAGTACTACGCAGGCGGCCGCACCCAGTTCAACTCGGAATTCGAAACCCAGATGAGCAACGGCATCTTCCTGGTCAAGCGCGAAGAGGTGGAGATCTCCTCGGGCAAGGAGATCCAGGGCAGCGCCAACGCTGCGCTGGGCACCAACCAGGAGAAATACGGCAACGAGACCAAGATGGCCTTCGTGGTGAACAAGGTGCTGGACAGTAACGGCCAGCCGCTGCGCAAGAAGCAGCGCTTCACCGATTTCGGCATCACCGTGGTATCGGCGCTGGTCACCGACATGAGCCCCAACCAGAAATTCGTCCAGCGCATGCAACTCAAGCAGCAGGCCTCCGCGGATCGCGCCATCGCCCGCGAACAGCGCACCCAGGAAGAGGAGCAGCGCCTACTGGCCATCGCCCGCGGTGAACGCGAGGTGGCCGAACGCCAGGCCAAGGCCAAGGTCGAGCAGATCCAGAAAACCACCGAGGCGGAGACCGAGAAACAGTTGGCGATCACCTCGGCCGAGAAGCTCAAAGAGCAGGCCGTCATCGCCAAGGAGACGGCGCGCATCAATCTGGAGAAGGCCCGTATCGAAGCCGAAACCAAGCGTACGCTGGCCGAAGCCGAGGCCTACCAGAAGAAGGTCATCTTGAGCGCCGACAACGCGCTGGCGCAGAAGTTGGAAGCGGAGATCGAAATCCAGAAACTGTGGGCCGAAGCCTTCGCCCGTCGCCAAGTGCCGAGCACCGTATTCGGCAGCGGACAGGGCGGAGCGCCGGTGGGCAGCGACGCCGAGGTGCGCGCCTTCATGCAGATGCTCACCCTCGATGCCGCCAAGCGCCTCAACTACGACCGCGAGATTCAAACGGCAAAATAGTTCTGCGTCGCAGGACTCACCGCCGGCGCACACAGATCGCGCCATCACCAGGCCGCATCAACTGCGGCCTGGTCTTTCTCCCACTTCGATCAGCGCGCGGCCTCGAGCCCGCGCCGCACGCCTTCGCGCTGCGCGATGGCCTTTGCCCAGCGCAGAACGTGCGAATACGAGGCCGTGTCGAGAAATTCTTCGGCGTCGTAGACCTCGCCCGTCGCGAGGCGGCCGTACCAGGGCCAGATCGCGATGTCCGCGATCGAGTAGCCGCTCGCGCACAGGTAATCGCGCCCGGCCAGGTGGCGGTCGAGCACGTCCAACTGGCGCTTGGCTTCCATGGCGTAGCGGTCGATCGGGTATTTCATAGGGTAAGGTGCGTACTTGTAGAAGTGCCCGAATCCGCCGCCGAGGAACGATGCGCTGCTCTCCTGCCAGAACAGCCAGGAAAGGCATTCGGTGCGGTCGCGGTCGTCAGCGGGCATCAGGGCGCCGTACTTTTCCGCGAGATAGATCAAGATCGCGCAGGATTCGAACACCGCTTGAGGAGGTGTCTTCGACTGATCGAGCAGAGTCGGAATCTTCGAGTTGGGATTGAGCTTGACGAAACCGGAGCCGAATTGCTCGCCCTTATCGATCCGGATGGTGTGCAGGTCGTAGTCTGCGCCGCTGATCCCCATTGCCCGCAGTTCTTCCAGCATCACCGTGATCTTGATGCCGTTGGGCGTACCCAGCGAATAGAGTTGCAGCGGCGCATCGCCGATCGGCAGCTCCTGTTCATGGGTGGGGCCGGCGATCGGGCGGTTAATACCGGCCCACTGGCCGCCGTTTTCCTTGTCCCAGGTCCAGACTTTCGGTGGCTGGTATTCGGTTTCGCTCATGGTGTCTCTCCTAGGGGCTCGGGGCGTTCGTCGAAAAGTAATTTAGTCAGCACCTGCCGGTAAACATCGACGGGCTGCGCGCCGGTGAGCGCACTCTCGCGATTGAACACCACGGTCGGCACGGCGGAGACGCCGAGGCGGTGCCAGCCGCGTATCGCGGTCCGCACGCGTTCGCGAGCCTCGACGCTATCCAGTCGCGCTATCGCGGCTTCGTCGTCCATACCGAGCTGTCGCAGTTCGGATTGCAGTACCGAACGGTCCGATATGTCCTTGCGCTCACTGAAGTAAGCGTTGAACAGACGCAGCTTGAGTTCGGTCTGCTTGCCGATCTCTTTGGCGTAACCGAGCAGCACGTGCGCGTCCAGGGTGTTGACGATTTTCATTCCATCGAAGAAATCGAAGCGGAAACCGAGTTCGGCGCCGAACCGCACAATGCCATCTTGGGTGCGCCGATAATCCTCGGGTGAAGAGCCGTATTTGCGCGCAATGTGCTCGCGCAGCTCTTCGCCCTCGGCCGGCATGTCGGGATTGAGTTGGAACGGGTGCCACTCAATGTCGATACTGTCAGCCACGCCCATCGCGTCGATGGCCTGCTGCAAACGCAGGTAGCCGATGAGGCACCACGGACAGACGACATCCGAGACGAAATCGAGTTTAATGCGAGTGCTCATGGGTTGTCCTATGCCTGCCTTCGTCCGTAACCGGTAACACCGGGAGCTGTCCGGGTTTCCTGCCCCGTATCACCTGACTATAGACGTTGCTCGTCATGCCGTGACGTAATCGGGACGGCAATCGGGATAGCCGCTGTAATCGAGCGCATTGACGCCGATGAAGAGATACGCCCGCAGGTTAGTCGCCGGACGGGGGCAAAGTAATCGGAATTAATTAACTGAGTCGTGCAAAATCTTTGAACTCAAATAATCACAAACCCGAAGTCCGGGTCTGTCCGACCCCTTGATCCGTTCAGCTCAATGGCTTCACTCTAAAGCCTATCCTTAGAGCTTATCAGGTAATCGAAACCGGAACTGCTGCCCATTTAGCAACCGCGCTTACAACTGAGGGCCGCCTAACCCGAATGTCACACGAAGGGATCGATCTCAGTGTCAATACCATCGCGATGAAGTGGATCATTGCATCGTAGCTCGTGACTGACAGTGATTGGAGGGCGCTTGAACTGGCGATCGATCTCGCTGACACTAAATCCTGAAGACTTGCAAATAGGCGATCATGTATCGTTCCTCAGGCATAATATACGTGTAAGACGCCGTGAGGTCCCTTCGTGGCCGTTGGATCGAGCAATTCGTAAACTAACATGACTCGCCACGGTGTCTACTTTATACCTCGCGTTACTCTTGGAACCTGAATTCACCTTCTGTAACGAGACTCGTCCGCATGGAGAAACCGCTCGCCAAATTGAGCCCACCCCGCTTTGCGGTGGTTTATCCCCGCCATCGCCTGTTTGAGCGACTGGACCAATGGTCGGATATACCCGCCCTCTGGGTGCATGCGCCGGCCGGGTACGGCAAAACCACACTTATCGCCAGCTACCTGCAAGCGAGACAAAAGCCGGTTTGTTGGTATCAGGTGGACGACGGGGACAGTGAACCGGCTAGCTTCGTCTATTACCTCAGTCAGCTCGCTTCTCAATACGGCGTAACCGGTCTGAAGCCTTTGGCACCGGAGTATCGCCTTGGGGGAGTCCAAGCCTTTGCCCGGCAGTTTTTCCGTAGCTTTTTTGGCGGGTTGCCGGAGCAGGCCGTCTGGGTACTGGACAGTTATCAGAATGCGGCTTGTGCCGAACTGGATGCGATCATCGGTGTCGCGTTGCAGGAGGTGCCCCCGGGCCTGCAGGTTGTCCTGACCAGCCGTGATCCACCGCCATCTTCTTTCGCGCGCCTGCAGACCACGCAGCAACTACGTTGTCTGGTTCCGGACGATCTTTTGCTGAGCGCCGACGAGACGGTCGGCATCTTCGCCCTACACCTACCGCAGGTTTCGGACGATACGGTCACTGACGTTCATCATCGCACCAAGGGATGGGCGGCAGGTGTAATGCTATTGATTGAACAGCACAAAAACGGAGCGGTTGAGCGACCCGCCATCACCAACAGTCAGCAACAGATCCTGTTCGACTACTTTGCCGACGAAGTCCTGAGGAGCATGTCGACGGATCTGCGGGAAATGCTGCTCAAGACCGCCTTTGTTCCGCATATCACCAGCGATATGGCCGTGGCATTGACGGGCGACCCAGGGGCGTGGCAACAGCTGGAAGATCTCGCCCAACGCAACTACTTCACCTACCACCACGACAATGGCGTCCCCCATTGCGAATATCACCCGCTCTTTTCCGATTTTTTAACGAAGCAGGCACGGAGGGTTTATGACGCAGAGACCCTTGAGGGCCTACTTCGGCACTCTGCCCAATTGCTCGCTGCCAGCGGGCGGTATGAACAGGCCTTTAAACTCTATCTTGCGATCGAGGACTGGTTCGGTGCCGTTGAAATTGTTCTTGGTCAGGCGCAGACATTTCTTCAACAGGGACGCGATCAGACTGTCTATCATTGGCTGCAGCAATTACCAACACCGCTACTTGACGAGCAGCCATGGCTGCAATTCTGGCTCGGCGCCAGCAAGCTTGCGACCGATCCGAACCTGAGTTATGGCCATTTTGAGCAGGCTTACGGGCGTTTTCGCCAACAGGATGATCTGCAAGGGAACATCATGGCCTGGCTGGGCAGCGTCGACAGTATCGTCTATTCGTTGTCTGGCAGCGCTCGGCTGGATCAATGGCTATTGCGCTATGAAGAGATGAACCGGGCGTACCGTCTTGCCGAGCAACCTGATCTGCAAGGACAACTGGCGTCACGCTTGATGGGTATATTTATTCTGCGCCAACCCGATCACCCCCAGGTAGCGATGTGGTATGCAAAAGCGGTGGATGCACTCTGGTCTATCGACGACATCAATCAACGCTTGCTCACCGGGTTTTATCTCCTCTCCTACAATATCTGGCTTGGTGACCTGGTAGGCGCCGCGGGGTTGTGGGAGCGGTTGGTTCAATGTGCCCCGAACGAACTGCCGCCCTTTGCCGCGGCGACCGGGTATTTTGGCAGGGCCTGGC
Source organism: Gammaproteobacteria bacterium (assembly GCA_050287605.1). GTDB lineage: Bacteria > Pseudomonadota > Gammaproteobacteria > QQUJ01 > QQUJ01 > QQUJ01. Next base: position 169,346 of record JBNKCG010000026.1, read on the forward strand.
TGGCCTGGGCGCAAGGCGACGACGCGCATTGCCAGTCGAACATCGACAAAGGTCTGCAGCTGGCGCAGCAAAATGGAGTCTATATCTGGTACGGCATGTCGCTGATGATGGGTTCAACCAACGCCTTCAATCACGGCAAGACGATCGTCGCCGACGGCTATCAGCAGCAGCTCACGCCGGAGATTTTCTCGACACGCGAGATGGACCTGGCGTACTACCACAATGATCGGGCTGCCTTTCGGTTGGCTGCGGGCGAATTGCTGCAGGCAAACGAGGCCCAAAAGATGGCCCTCAAGACGGCAGAGGAGTTGGGGGTTCTCTACACTCTTGCCGACATCACTTTCGGCATGGCTCAGATACAACACGCACTAGGGGATTCAGCACAGGCGGAATATTATCTGCAACGGGCGGAAGCCTTGGGTAAGCGCTATGGCAGTTGGACCAAGGCGCTTCAGTGTAGCCTCTTGCGCGCGCAGTTCGCACTCGATGCCGGCCATGAACAAGCAGCCAAATCCAGCCTGCAGGAGCTATTCGAGCAGATCCGTCAGAAGGGTTTCGTTACCTATAACAGCCTGCAGCCGAGCGCACTGTCCAGGCTGTTTGCCTTCTGCCTGCGTCACTGCATCGGTCAGGAGATTATCCCGAGTCTGATCCAGCGCTATCGGCTCGTCGCACCGAAGGAGGAAACGAGTTCAACCTGGCCCTGGCCGGTCAGAATCTGGACGCTGGGTCGCTTCGCTTTGGAGGTCAATGGACAAAGTATTGATCTTTCCGGCAATAAACACCGCCGACCTTGCGACCTATTGAAGCTGCTGCTAATCGGTAAACCTCACGGTCTCAGCGAATCCTCTCTGGCCGACACGCTCTGGCCGGAACGGGAGGGTGACATGGCAATGCGCAATCTCCGCACCAACCTACACCGCCTGCGCCGACTGCTGGGTAGTGAAAAGGCAATCCTGGTCCAGCAGGGCCTCGTCTGCCTGAACAGCCAGTACTGCTGGTCCGATTTACGGCAAGTGCAGAGTACAATCCAACTTATCGGCTCCGTCGAAAACGAAAAATTAGCCGACCTGCGTACAAAGCTGCGAAACGACTACAGCGGCCCCTTCCTGCCATCGGAAGAAACACCGCACATCTTCAACTTCCGCAATCAACTCAATACGAATGTTCTACAGATACTCATCCATGACGCAATGATCGAGCCACCAGAGTCAGACTCGAAATAGTCCGCGCTATCCGACTTGTTTTGAACTTTTTCGAGAATCATAGTGGGGGCCATGGAGTCAAACTTTATTGAACTCTCGCATCTTAGCCTCCCTTGCCGACCGTGGCACTAACGCTGCAGTCTGTATATGACACTGTGAACCCTGTCGCCACTTTGTCTATCATCAACGCTAGTCGTTGTCCCGAAGCCAGCGGTGCGATCAGTGTTTCGGTTCCCTGCCTCAAGGTGTAAACCGTGTGCTGGGGATTACGCACCTTTCCGTCTCGCGTAAACAGGTCGCCACCCGATGACGTCGTCGTCTTCTTGCGGACTTTCCACGCGATTTGCGAACCGACTGGCAGAGTGCTTATGAACGTGTTACGTACGCTGATCAGCCAAATGGTAAACCCCCAACCACCACTCTTGTGCTTGAGCGAACACTCGATATGTTGGGCCACAGGCAGCGGGTTACCGACAGACAGGGCGCGCTGCGGCACAGCGGGTTCGCCCGGGGTCTGCACGAGCGGCGTTGCTCCCGTGCGGGTTTGGGGCGCGGAGCGCAACGCAGATCGGCCTGCAAGCGAGCGGGTATCCGACTTGTAGCGCGGTTCGCTGGAACGTTGCGGGATCGCAGCTGCGGAAGCAGGGTGCGGGATGACTGTGTTTGCCGCTCCCGTGCAAGGAGAGGGTGGGAAAGTTGCAGCCCGTGAGTCTTTGCAGGGCGAGGGTGGCACGCGCGGTTTCAGAACGACCATGGGGTTGACCTGGCGCGTCTCCGGAGCGGTTACAGCCGCCGTTTCGCGCTGCGGCAACGTTCCGGTAACCGGTCTTTGCGTCGGCGCGAACCCGCCGCCTGCGCGGCCTGCTCCGCCCGGGGGTGGCGCCACAGCCCCCAGCGACTGGTGCACCGTGGCAGGTGCGTCGCCCGACAGCGGTTTGTTGGGCGGTTGTTTGGCGACCAGAATCTTGTGGTCCGTACAACCTTTGAAGCCGTCCTGGTCGATGCAAGCTTTTACCGTCCAAACTCCCGGGACCGGAAAGCTTTTGGAATCGACATCGATCGTGCCTTCGTAAACGTTGTAGAGAACATTATTCTCTTCATGGCGATAGAGCTTCGAGAATTTGGGCAATGCACTCTGTTTGGTCTTGAAGACCCCATCCGGCTCCATCCAATAGAGATTCGCCGTGACATAGTATTTTCCCTGCCCATCCGCCCAGGGGGATAAATTCGCCCCGGCATTCTTTTGCAGGAGGAGACTCAGCTGGGCTTTGCCGCCGGCCGGCACTTCTTGTTTGTTTTTTGGCGAGAAAGCGAAGTCCAGCGGATCGTCACTGGTGTACTTCGCTAGCGCGGGTACCAGCCCACGAGTCATCGGCAGCGCTGTTCCCAGTTTGTTCGGCGAACAGCCGTGTTTGCCCATCCACTGGCCGTGGTACTCGTCCGAGACGCAAGCGATTCGCTGACAGGTCGCCTGTGACGTCTGCCACGGGTCACCACCACTACAACTGTAAGTGACGATGGTGCGGTATTTGAGGGCCTTATGGGCGTCGAAGGTGAGCAGGAATTCTTCTGTAACCTGCCCGGTATCGCTCCAAGTCAGCGTGGCCGTTTCGATGGCGTGCTCGGACTCGGCCATGCAGATGCCCTTCAGAATGTACTGGTGTTCGGCATTGGGCAACACTTTTGCGCCGCTGTAGTTCAGCTTGGTACAGTAATAGGCCGATGCCGGAAGCGGGCACAGCGACAACAATCCGAACGCGGCCAGGACGATGCTTGTGTGTTTCATAGCGAACTCCTCAGTGACGGCAATTGATACCGCGTTTACAGGCGTTTTCGCGCGCATTGCGCCAGCGCCTTGATGCATCCAGCACGAAACAGGGGATCAACGAATGAGTTTTGAACACCCTCTGCTACGAATCTAGACTTGGCCTTACTCTTCTCCCCTCCGACAACAGCCGCTAACCCGCCTGGGGTGTCACCAGCTTCGAGCATGTGGAGATGCGGTTCCACCAACGCTTCCCCGACCGCGACGGCTGGCATTACCTCGCCGAGGTGCTGGAGGTAACAGGTTCGACGCCCTCTACTAATGCCCATTCCAAGGCTCTGCCCATTACCGGCGTATACCGGGACGACTCAATCCAGCCGCGGGTCGCGGTAGGGCGCGCTGTTGGTCGGTAGCACAAAAGCCCATCGGGAAGCTGACCTTGAACACATGTGGCTGGGGCATCGGAAAGGATGTCCCACTTCCGGCCAGAACGGGTTTAAGACGGATACGCACCTCGTGTATCCCGCTCACCGCCCCTGCATAGCTCGCCATTGTTCCAGCCGTTACAGTGACGACTTTCGTTTGCTTCGCTGCGAAGTCCGGGAGTTTGATTGAGTCGCTACGAAGGTTAGCCTTCCCTAATTCCGAGAGTTCCAAATAACCTTTGGAGGCCGCGAGCGGAAAGCCATCATTACGAATTGCAATCTTCGCGGTGAGGATTTGTTTGATCTTGGAGCAGTTGGGCGCAACCGTGTAGGTGGCACTGCTGACTGAAAGCTTGGCCTGGGGCAACGGGGGGTTATTTAGCGGTTTGAATGTCTGAGGCGGTCCGGGAACACGAAGCACCGGTTTTTTTTCGCCCGAAACTTTTGCAAAGACATTCGACAGCTCGGATTTATAAACGTACTTCTGTGGGTCGGTTACACACTTGATCCACACACTCGATCCCGCATCGGCCGCTGAAGGCGTCCAATTGGCCGATACTGGCGTGGTAGCCGGCGGTTGGGCACCGTGTAGCGTTCCACTGTAAATCTTTTTGGAACCGGCATAAATCTCGACGGGTACTTGGTTGTTATGAGCTTTGAGATACTGATCGGCGGACCCGCCATCCGTAATCGGCCAGTCGCCGATAAAGCCAAACTCGCAGACCACTGCGACCTTCTGCCCAACAGCAACGGTGGCAATGCTCTTTCCATCAACCGTGATCTTCTTGGGCCCGGGAATAGGGAAACTGTACGACGCATTGGCCGTATGGCCCGACAAAAGCGTGAAGAATATCGCGAATGTGGTAATTCGACCGATGATCGTCATAAGGATCTCCTAGCTCCGTTGCGTTTGTTTACGCGCGAATCCACAGGTATCCCACTTCCCCGGATACCACGCAGGATGGGTCGCCAATTGGGGGGATTAGGTTCAATCGCATCGCACCACTACCGTGCGCCGGCGATATCGCGCGTTCGAAACCTGCGGCCGATGCAAGATAGCAATATCCGAATTCACGACGATTTCTCGAGACCCACGTTCATATAGATGACAGCTTTCAAGATCGTAAATCGGCTGGTGATATTTGCGCGGAGAGGTCTATTTAACGGAGCTGTTCCCCACCAAACAGTATCTGTGAGTGATACCAAAGAGCCCTTGGGCGGAAATCAGGCGCGGCTCGGAACACTGGATCTTTTCCTTGCCCTGCAGGGGGTTATTTGGAGTAAACAAAGAAGAATCAGGAGCAATACCTTAGCGAGTATCCCGAGGTCGCTTCGCCTCATCGTTCTGCTCCTCATAGGAAATACTAAATCCGGCCATGCAGTCGTCGTGTTGAAAGCCAACACTCCCTATGACGTGCCGCGGTTGCAGCTGTCAGCACGCACACCGATAGTGCCCCGCAGAGAATCTCACAAATCGATTTCATGGCGATTTCACGGATCTGTTGGACGGAAATACCAAACGAGAGCGATGGGTGAGCGGACGCGGGCACCCAGCGATCAATTCACTCTCAGCAACCGCGACGGGTAGATCGAAAGGTATCCGTTATTACCCCCAGCCATCATTCGGGTCCCGGGATTGAACCTATGCGGATTGAATCCCGACAGATTGGGAGAGGCACCGGAGATCGGACCAACACAAGAGGAACCGTGCCATACCCAGGGATCGGGATTTCCGCTCCCCGTGTAATCCCTGCGATATCACCAGAATGTATTCTTGACGAAACAGTGCTATTTGACCGCCCAGGAGAGAAAACGATGATGCGTTTCCATACCATCCCGCTGCTGATTTTGAGCCTGCTGCTCAGTGCGTGCGGAGAGAGTCAAAGCACAGGCACTCAGCAGACTGATTTACCGAACTCCTGTGACTTGCTGTCGGCAGAGGATGTCCAGCAGATCACCGGCCAACCCACTAAGCGTGGGGAATTGAAACATGGCACCACCTGCTATTTCGAAAGCGTGGCGACGCAGGGGCCGATGGATA
>JBNKCG010000027.1:0-67547 GCA_050287605.1 Gammaproteobacteria bacterium
CGCAATTGGCAATACGCGGGCCGCAAAGTTCTACGAGAAGCACAGCTGGTGCCGTGTCGGCAATATGATCAGCCAGTTGCAGACTCCGGATGGAGTGTTTCCGCTCGAAGTATGGCGCTATGAAAAGGACCTGAATGAGGCGCGACGCCCTTCGGTAGGTGTGGCTCATGTCGTCCTCGAAACAAACTGCATGGAAAGTTCTTCTCAGTTCATGCGAATTATCGGCATGCGCCCTATCTTCGATGGGCCTGAGGTTTCGGTCTACGAGATGCGCGGCGGCACACACCTGATCCTGATGCGAAAAGACAAAGTCGTAACGACTGTTTCTCCCTTCGACCTGATGGTTGATGATCTTCATGCGACTCATGAAAAATTCATATCTTTGGGGCTTTCTCCCTCACCGATCGAGGCCCGCCCTGCCATAGATCATGAGGTGTTTACTGTCCGTGAACCAGCAGGGTACGTTATTACAATCTTCTCTAGTCACGCCTCCGGCAAACCCACATAAATGTTGTGCCCGCCAGCGAGGAGGCCTAACAAGCGACTGTGACGTCAAATCACGCAGAGCTAAGTTGTCTACCACGTCGTATTGTCTCGCGCCATTGCATTCAAAATCGTAGTGGCTTTGCGGATGCAGGCCGTGAGCGCCGTTCGGGAAACCCCATGCGACCAGGCTGCCCATGCGCATCCCTGCGCCCGCTGTACTAATTCTTCCATGGGTGTTGCGTCCTCTCTTACGGGTAGGGAAATAGCTGTTTCTCGAACTACCCGTTAACGTCGACAATCATTCGTCCGCGCACTTGCCCGGCGATAATCGCTTCGGCCAGTTGCGGCAGCTCTTCCAGCGTGGCCACGTGACCGATCTCGGTCAGGGTGGATTCGGGTAGGTCGGTAGCCAGGCGTTGCCACGCTTCGCGGCGTCGTGCCGGCGGACACATCACCGAGTCGACCCCGCGTAGGCTGACGTTGCGCAGGATGAAGGGCATTACGGTGGTGGGTAGGTCGGCGCCGCCGGCCAGGCCGCAGGCTGCGACGCAGCCGCCGTAGTCGGTTTCGGCGAGGACGCGGGCGAGGATGGTCGAGCCTACGGTATCCACGGCGCCGGACCAGCGCTGGCCCTCCAAGGGACGCGGCGGCTGGTTCATCTCCTCGCGGCTAAGAATCTGGGTGGCGCCCAGTTGCTTGAGATAGTCCGCGCTTTCCGGTCGTCCGCTGACGGCCGCGACGGTGTATCCCAGCTTGGCAAGAATGGCGACCGCCACGCTGCCCACACCGCCCGAGGCGCCGGTCACGACCACGGTGCCTTTGTCGGGTGTTACGCCGGCCTCTTCCAGGGCCATGACGCACAGCATGGCGGTGAGCCCGGCGGTGCCGATGGCCATGGCGCGTCGCGTATCCAATTCTGCCGGCAACGGGGTCAGCCACTTGGACTGCACGCGCTGGCGCTGGCTGTAGCCGCCCCAGTACTTCTCGCCCACGCTCCAGCCGGTGAGCACCACTTTGTCGCCGGGGGCGTAGTCCGCCGTTTGGGACTCCACCACCGTTCCGGCCAGATCGACGCCGGGCACCAGCGGCCAGGTGCGCACGATCTTGCCCTTGCCGGTGATGGCGAGCCCGTCCTTGTAGTTGAGGCTGGAGTAGTCGACGGCCACCAGCACGTCGCCTTCGGGCAGGTCGGCGTCGGTGAGCTGGCGGATCTCGGCGACGGTCTTGCCGGCGTCGTCCTGGGTCAGCATCAGGGCCTTGAAGGTATCGGGCATGGCTCTTCCTCTCGTGGGTTCTCTTTCTTATGACAATACTCCCGCCTGGACACGCAGAGTGCAAAGCCCAGGCGGGCATGGATGTGTTCGCTGCTAGCCGGCGGGGAAATTCCGCGGCCGGCCGCGCGCCAGCGCGGCACCGGTGAGGGTGGCGGCAAACAGCAGCGTCGCCGCCACCACGATGGAGGGGCCGCTGGGGGTGTCCCACAGCAGCGATCCGCCGAGGCCGCCCAGCACCGCCAGCAGACCCAGCAGCGCGGCGCCCGCCGCCATCTGCTCCGGCGTGCGCGCGAAATGGCGCGCGGCGGCGGCGGGGATGATGAGCAGCGAGGTGATGAGCAGGATGCCGACGATCTTCATGGCGATGGCGATCACCAGGGCGATGAGCAGCATGAAGCCGAGGCGCACCGCCGTTACCGGCACCCCCTCCGCCGCGGCCAGTTCGCTGTGCACGGTCACCGCCAGCAGCGGGCGCCACATCCAGGCCAGCAGGGCGAGCACCGCCAGGCTGCCGACGCCGATTACGGCGATGTCGCTCGATGCCACCGAGAGGATGTCGCCGAACAGGTAACCCATCAGGTCCACCCGCACCCCCTCCATGAAGCTGAGCGCCACCAAGCCGATGGAGAGCGCGGCGTGGGAGAAGATGCCGAGCAGCGTGTCGTTGGCCAGGCGCTGCTGGTGCTGCAGCGCGAACAGCAGCAGCGCCACGGTGACGCAGACGGCGAGGATGCCGACGTTGAGGTTGACGCCCAGCAGCAGCCCCAGGGCGACGCCCAGCAGCGCCGAGTGCGAGAGGCTGTCGCCGAAGTAGGCGATGCGGCGCCAGACGATGAAACAGCCCAACGGACCGCACACCAGGGCTACCAACGCCCCGGCCAGCAGGGCGCGCAGGATGAAATCGGGAATCACCGCGCCTCCTCGTGATCGTGCTCGCATGCCACAACCGCCCCGGACAGGGTGTGGTCGTGGTCGTGATGGTGGGTGTAGACGGCCAGCTCCGCCGCCAGGTGCGGTTCGAACAGCGCCAGGTACTCGGGATGCTGGCGCACCGACTCCGGCTCGCCGGCGCAGCAGACGTGGTTGTTGAGGCACACCACGCGGTCGGTGGCGGCCATCACCAGGTGCAGGTCGTGGGAGATCATCAGCACGCCGTAGCCGTGACGCCGGCGCAGTTCGGCGATAAGGCGGTAGAGGGCCGCTTCGCCGGCGAAGTCGATGCCCTGGGTGGGCTCGTCCAGCACCAGCAGCTGGGGGCGACGCAGCAGCGCCCGGGCCAGCAGCACGCGTTGCCGCTCGCCGCCGGAGAGGGTCTGCAGGGGGGCGTCGGCGAGGTGGGGGACGCCCACCTGGGTGAGCGCTTGCTCCTGCTCCACGGCCGATGCACGCTGGGTGAGCGTCAGCATGCGCCGCACCGACAGCGGCAGTACCGGGTCGACGCTGAGGTGCTGGGGCAGATAGCCGACGGAGAGCCCCGGACGGCGGGCCACCGTTCCGGCGGTGGGCTTGAGCAGTCCCAGCAGCAGCTTGACCAGGGTGGATTTCCCCGCGCCGTTGGGGCCGATCAGAGTGACGATCTCGCCCTCCGCCACGGCGATGTCCACCCCGGCGAGGATCTGCCGCCCGGCGACGGAGAACGCCAGACCGTGGCCTTCGATGAGGGGGGAGGCGGCGCTACTCATGGCGTGCCTGGCAGTGCATGCAGATACCTTCCAGTTCGATGCGCCCGTGGGTGAGGCGAAAGCCGGCGGCGGCGACGCAGCCTGCGATGGCTTGGTCCAGGGCCGCATCGTCGATCTCCGCCACCGCGCCGCATTCGCGGCAGATGAGGAACTGCCCGTCGTGGGCGGCGCCGGGGTGGGAGCAGCCGACGAAGGCGTTGAGCCCCGCCACCTTGTGCACCAGGCCGTGGGCCTGAAGAAAATCCAGCGCGCGGTAGACCGTCATGGGGGCGGGTTTGGCGCCTTCGCCCGTGAGCCGTTCGAGAATGGCGTAGGCGCCCACGGGGGCGTGGCTGGCCCACACGATCTCCAGCACCCGGCGCCGCTGGGGGGTGAGGCGGGCGCCGCGCGCGCGGCAGTGCTGCTCGGCCTGATCCAGGGCGGCGGCGATGCACTGCTCGTGGTCGTGCTCGGGCGCGAGGAAGTCGGAGACGAGATTCATGATGGGCTGGGACGGACCGCCGGCTGCGTGGACGCTCTATTGTGGACGTGATAACATCTCATAACAACGTTACTTTATAACATTCTAGCGAGGATGGGCCGATGGGTCGGTGGCACGCGGGGTTAGGCGGCCTGGTTTGGTTGCTGGCGCTGGTCGCCGCATGGCCGGCGGTTGCCGCGGGCCCGGCGGTGGTCACCAGCGTGGCGCCGGTCCATTCGCTGGCGGCGGCGGTGATGCAGGGGGTCGGCGAGCCGCACCTGCTGGTCCGCGGCGGCGTCTCGCCGCACCACTTTGTTCTGCGGCCCTCCGATCGCCGTGCCCTGGCCGAGGCGCGGCTGGTGTTCTGGGTGGGCGAGGGAATGGAGAGCTATCTGCCGCGGGTGCTGGATCAACTGGGCGACTCGGTCCGGGTGGTGGAGCTGGCCCAGCTTCCCGGCGTGGAGCGGCTGCCCCCGCGCAGCGGCGGCATCTGGGGGCCCCACGATCACGGCGACGCGGGCGATCACGAGGTCGAATCCCACGCTGGGCCGCACCACGACGGCGAGGCCGACTACGATCCCCACTTGTGGCTCGATCCGCACAACGCTGCGCGCTGGGCCCAGGCCATGGTGGAAGCGTTGAGCGCCGCCGATCCGGCGCATGCGGCGCAGTATCGCGACAACGGCCGCCGGCTGCAGGCGCGGATTACGGCGCTGGACGGAGAGCTCAAGGCGTCGTTGGCGCCGCTGCGCGGTGTCCCCTTCGTGGTGTTTCACGATGCCTATCACTACCTGGAACAGCGCTACGGACTGAGTGCGGCGGGCTCCATCAGCGTCGGTGACGGCCGCGCACCGGGCGCGCGCCGGCTGAGCGAGATGCGTCGGTTGATGCAGGCGCGCGGCGCGCGCTGCGTGTTCGCTGAGCCTCAGTTCGAGCCGCGACTGATTCGCACGTTAGTGGAGGGGACGGCGGTCAAAGAGGGGGTGCTGGACCCACTCGGGGCCGGGTTGACTCCCGGCCCCGAACTCTATTTCCAGCTGATGCGCCGGCTGGCGGGCGATCTTGCCGGCTGTCTGCATTAGCGGCGTCGGCCGCGTCAGTGCATGGCCCGTTCCATGATCTGGTGCACCTCCTGACCCAGACCCTGGGAGGGGATCACCACCACCTGTTTGCCGCCCACTTCCGTGGTGTAGCGCGGCGCTTCGCTGGCGTGCTCGTAGGCCTCGCCCAGTTTGTCCACCAGCTGTTGGACCTGGAGTTGCGAGAGCTGGTGCTCCTCCGCCAGCTCCTTCAGGGCACTGACCTGGCCGTCGTGTATCCACGCAATGCCGAAGCGTTTGGGCGGCTTGCCCAGATAGACGTAGGCTTCGTGCTCGGCCGGTACCACTTCGAGATGTTCCGAAACGCGGTGGGTCAGCTCCTCGAGCGGGCCCTTGACCTCGTCCAGCTTGGTCATGGCCTCGTTGTCGGCAGGGAGCGGGGGGTAGTCGGCTCGTCCGCCGAACCATTTGTCGAACATTCCCATGGTCTCCTCCTCCTTCACGTGCAGTTCAAGGGGGATGGACGGCACCCTCGCCTGAGGGTGCCGCCTGTATTTAACCCTAGGTTCCCTGGGCCAATTTGCAACCTGTTGGGGTGTGGGGTTTTTGGCACCTTGAGCCGGGAGGCGCCCCGACGTTACAGTGACCGGCGGTGGTGCACTCCGGGAGAGCCATGAGCGTAAGGCGCTTTGCTGATTTCCGCTGGGACGACGTCGATCTCCTCGCCTACAAAGAGACCGGTTCGCACTTCAAAGAGGTGACGCGCCAGGTGCTGTTCGGCGAGGAGTTGGGGCTGCGCGCGCAGCTGCGCTACTTCGAGGTGGCGGCGGGCGGCTATTCGACGCTGGAGCGTCACGAGCACGCCCACGGCGTGATGATCCTGCGCGGTCGCGGCCGCGTTTTGCTGGGTGATCGCATCGAGACGGTGGCCGAACGCGACCTGGTAAGCATCCCCGCCATGACCTGGCACCAGTTTCGCGCCGATGCCGGCGACACGCTGGGCTTTCTGTGCATGGTCAACTGCGAGCGCGACCGGCCGCAGTTGCCGGGCGAGCAGGATTTGAAACGTTTGCGGGCCGATCCGGCCATCGCCGAGTTCATACGCTGCTGATGCGCGTCGAATTGGAATCGACGCTCACCTGTCCGGCATGCGGGCAGCGCACGACGCAGACCATGCCCGAGGATGCGTGCCTTTACTTCTTCGAGTGTCCCGGCTGCCGGCGGCTGCTCAAGCCCAAGGCGGGGGACTGCTGCGTCTTCTGTTCCTACGGCACGATTCCCTGCCCGCCGGTACAGCGGCACGGCAAGAGCGGCTGCTGCTGAGGGGCGGCTACCCGACGGATTTCATCAAATCGGCGAGATGCCGGCGTTTCTCCTCGTCGTCGTCGACGAAGCGCAGCGTGATGTTGATGAACTCCGATTCCTGACTGGGGTCGCGCGCCTCCAGGCGATGGACGAAGGCGTTGATGCGCGAGGCGCCGCTGCCGTCCACGTTGTCGAAATCGAACACCGCCAGGTCGAGGATGGCGGGGATTTCGCCTTCGCGGCGCAATACGGCGGTGACCTCATGCAGACCGATCTCCTTGATCAGACAGCGTGCCGACGCACTGCCGAAGCGGATCTGTGCCAGCAGTTTCTGAGTGACGTTGACGGTACCCGAAGGCGGCGCCGGTGTTACCGGGCCGGTGGTGGTGATGTGCTCGGCGATGGGGATGGCGCCGGAACGGGCCATGCCTTTTTCCGCCGCCTGAAGCAGAACGTTGGCCGAGTCGTTGCCCATGGCCTGCGGACGGCTGCCGGCGGGCGGGCGCAGGTCGCTGAGCGGGTGGTGTTTGGAAAGCACCTTGGCGATCACGTCCACCAGCTTCTCGGTGGTGAAGGGTTTGGCGACGTAGTTGCTGACGCCCAGCTTGATCGCCTCCACCACGTGCTCCTTGTCGCCGCGGCTGGTGATCATGATGAAGGGCAGGTCGCGGGTCGCTTCGTTGCCGCGAATCCAGGTGAGCAGTTCGTCGCCGGTCATCTCCGGCATCTCCCAGTCGCAGAGTACCAGCTGGTACTTGGTATTGTTCAGCCGACTCTGCGCCTGTTTGCCGTTGGCCGCTTCCTCGATCTGGAAATGGGGAAAGTGGCTGCGCACCGCCTTCTTGATCAGGTCGCGGGTGAAGGTGGCGTCGTCGACGATGAGAACCTTGATGGTCATCGCTGCTCTCTGCGGACGGTGAGGGATCTCTTGCATCGTAGCTCGACTGTCCGCTTCTGTCACATGTGTTGCAACGGATTGACCCGTCTACGGCTTTACCCTTTACGCTGGTGCGCGTCGACTCATTGCAAACGGAAGAGACCGCTATGTCGCAACAGAATCAGGCCAACGCCAAACGCATCGTCCGCAGCTACGTCCAGCAGATTCCCGCCGCGGGCGACGTCATCTTCGAACTGCTGTGCCCCGAGCGCGAAACCGAGTGGTTGGACGGGTGGGATTACCGCATGATTTACTCCGAGTCCGGCTACGCGGAACCGGGATGCGTATTCAGCACCCGCGACGGCCAACACGAGACGGTGTGGGTGGTCGCGCAACGCGATCCCGCGGTGCGCCGCATCCAGTTCGTGCGCGTGACGCCGGAGATCGCCGCCACCGAGTTGGTGGTGACGGTGGAGGAGGTGAGCGCGAACCGCTCGCACGTTCACATCCGTTACACTCACACCAGCCTGGGCGAAGCGGGCGACGCTTTGCTGGCTTCCATCACCGAGGAGGCTTTCGCTACGCGCATGCGTTTCTGGGAGGCCTCCATGACGCATTACCTGGAACAGGGGTCGACGCTGCCGCTGGCCGAGTTTCAGTAACACGCAAACAGGGCGATCGGCACCATGCTGACCATTTCGCAACTGGCCAAACGTTTCGGGCTCTCGCGCAGCACGCTGCTTTACTACGACGCCATCGGTCTGCTGCAACCCTCCGCACGCAGCACCGCCGGCTACCGGCTCTACTCGGAAAAAGATCAGGAACGCATGGCCGCGATCCAGGGCTACCGCGAGGCGGGCATTGCGCTGGAGACCATTGCCGAGATGCTGGAGTCCGGCGGCGGCCGTCTGCGCCGGCGCCTGGACGAACGCCTGACGGCCATCAACTGCGAGATCGCCCGGCTGCGTTATCAGCAGCAGGTGATCGTGGGGCTGCTGCACAACGACGCGGCGCTGGCCCGCACGCGGGTGATGACCAAGAAACGCTGGACCGCGTTGCTGAGCGCCAGCGGTCTGGACGAGGCGGGGATGCGGCGCTGGCACCGCGAATTCGAGGCGCAGTCACCCGAGGCGCACCAGGATTTTCTGGAATCGCTGGGGATCGATGCGCGCGAGATCGACGAGATCCGCCGCTGGTCGCGTGCGTAGCGTAGGTCGGGTTAGCACCGCGTAACCCGACAAAAAGCCGTGGCGCTGCGGGTTCGGCACCCGCATGATTTTCCGCCTGCGGCCGGCGGATCGCCTTAGCGCATCGACCCACCCAGCAGCCGCTTTCCCAGCGCGAACAGCAGCGGAATGGAGGCAAGGATGGCGACCACGATCAGCGGTCCGCTGACGAGAAAGGTCGAACGCTCGATGTAGCCTTCGTCCAGCGAACGGTAGATCAGCCAACCGCCCAAGGGCAGGTTGAGCAGGATCGCCGTGACGGTGCCGGGGGCGTAGCGGCGCAGCGCGATGCTGGCGGCGACGTGGGGGAAGAGCACGTTCAGCACCATGGCCAGGGCGTAGCCGTTGAGAAAATAGGCGCCGGGGCTGAGCGGTCCGCCCGCGGCCGACAGCCAGGCCGCGGCCAGTACGGCGATGGACAATACCGTCACCGCAAAGCGGAACGGACCAGCCCCGATGCGCGCGTGCCAGCGTCCGGTGTGCGCCGACCAGGCCGGCAGGCGCCACGCCTCCTCCAGGTTGTGAACGACCACGCCCGCTGCAAACCACCAACCGAGCAGGGCAAGGCTCACGGCTGGGCCTTGGTTTGCGGCCCCTGCCCGAGGCGCGCAATCGTCCCCTGTGCCACGGCGCACAGCTGTTCCGTGTCGTCTGTTACGACGAAGACTTCACAGCGGCAAACCGCCTGATTGGCGCCCGAGTGAACCACGTCGGCGCGGGCGATGAGGCGGCTGCCCTGGGCCGGCCGCAGGTAGTTGATCTTGTATTCCGCCGTCACCACCGCCGTTCCCAGGGTACTGCCGCCCGCGAAGGTGAGCGCGTTGTCCGCGGCGTAGCTCACCACGCCGCCGTGGGCGAAGCCGTGTTGCTGCAACAGCGGCGGCGTCAGCGGAACGGCCAGCTCGGCGTGCCCGGCGGAGAAGGCGAGCAGTTGCGCGTCCACTAACTGGCTGAACGGCTGCGCCGCCAACACCGCTCTTCCCAGCTCCAACAGATCATCCATCCGTGCTCTCCTGTTTCGGGGTGGGTGCCACCGAGCCTGCCCGGCCAAGCCTTGTCGTCGTGCACCGTCCATATCGCCCCGATATTCTTTTCGATCCACACCGCCGGCGTCTCTCCGGGCGCGTTACACCCGTTCGCCGTTGGCGAGATTCTGCGGACGGCCTTGCGCGAAGGCGACGACGTTTTCGAAGGCGATTCTGAAGTAGAGCTCGTAGCTGTTGCGTTCGACGTATCCCAGGTGCGGCGTGCACAGCACGTTGGGCAGTCCGAGCAGCGGCTCGTTTTCCGCGGTGGCGGGTTCGTTCTCGAACACGTCGACGGCGGCACGCTTGCCTGGGTGTTCGCGCAACTCCGCGAGCAGCGCGCCGGGTTCCACCAGCTCGGCGCGGCTGGTGTTGACGAACAGCGAGTCGGGCTTCATGCGTGCCAGATCGGCGCGCGTCACGCAGCCGCGCGTCGCCGCATGCAGGCGCAGGTGCAGCGTCACCACGTCGCATTCGGCAAAGAATTCCGCCTTGTCGGCGGCCGCCTGAAAGCCGTGTTGTTGCGCCAGTGATCGGGACGCTTCACTGCCCCACACCCGCACCGTCATGCCGAACGCCTGGGCGTATCGGGCGATACGCCGGCCGATCTTGCCGTAACCCCAGAGGCCCAGGGTGAGGCCGTTGAGGGTGCGGCCCAAACCCATCCCCGACTGCTGCCAGCGGCCGTCGCGCAACTGTGCGGCGTATTGGGGCAGATAGCGCGAGGCGGAGAGCAGCAGCGCCCAGCACAGCTCCGCGGGCGCGACCGGCGAGCCGACGCCCTCGGCAACTGCTACGCCGTGGCGCGTGCAGGCGTCGAGGTCCAGGTGGTTGCTGATCTTGCCGGTCTGGCTGATCAGCCGGAGGTGGGGCAGCGCGCCGAGCAGGCGCTCGTCGATCCGCGTGCGTTCGCGGATCAGCACCAGCGCCTCGTAACCCTGGAGTTTCGCCGCCAGCACCGCCGGATCGGCTTCGCTGTCGGTAAAGACGCGCACCTCGTGGCCGTCCAGGAGCCGGAAGCACTCCAGGGTGCGCACCGCATCCTGGTAGTCGTCGAGGATGGCGATCTTCATGGGCGCTAGCGCCCGGGGCGCTTGAAGGTCTTGCGTGCGCGCTCCACTTTGGCGCGGATGACGCAGTCGTGCTCGTGATCGTTGACCATGCCCATGGCCTGCATGAAGGCGTAGACCGTGGTCGGTCCGACGAATTTCCAGCCGCGTTTCTTGAGGTCTTTGGACAGGGCCACCGATTCCGCCGACGTCGAGACGGTCTGCGGCGCGGGCAGCGTTTTCGCGTCGGGTTCGAATCGCCACACGTAGGCGGCCAACGAACCCTCCTGCTTGACCAGCTCCCGCGCCCGCTGCGCGTTGTTGATGACCGCCTCGATCTTGCCGCGGTGGCGCACGATGCCCTCGTCCTTGAGCAGACGCGTCACGTCGCGCTGGGTGAAGCGCGCGACGCGCTCGAAGTCGAAGTGGTGGAAGGCGGCACGGAAGTTTTCGCGCTTGACGAGAATGGTGCGCCAGCTCAGTCCCGACTGGAATCCCTCCAGGCTCAGCTTCTCGAACAGACGCTGGTCGTCGGCGACCGGATAGCCCCACTCGGCGTCGTGATAGGCGAGGAACTCGGGGGCGGCGCTGCACCAGGCGCAGCGCGGTTTGGTATCGGTGGTCGGCGGGCTCATGGGTTAAGGACTCCTGCTGGCGGAAGCGCGAATACGGCAATCATAGCCGTCCTCCGGCAGGCGAGGTGCGCAGATGGCAACGAGAGTTCAAAAGCGCGCGGCCGTCTCCGTGTTGACCAGCGTGCCGGTGGCGAAGGCCAGCGAGGCGGCGGCGGTGAGCGAATCGCTGAGCGTCTTCGCCTGTGCGAGCCGGGCCTTGAGCAGGCCGGTCTGGGCGACGCTCACCTCGGAGAGTGTGCCCAACCCGTGGCGGTAGTAGTCGAGCGTCGCCTCGTAGGTGGTGTTGGCCGCCTTCACCAGTTCGGATGCCGCAGCGTAGGCCGAGAGGCCGGTGTTGAGCGCGTTGTAGGCGACGACGATCTGGCGTGCCGCCGCGTTCTGCGTGCGCACGAAATCCTCGCGCGCCGCTGCCGCGTTGGCGCGCGCCGCATCGAGCCGTCGGCTGCGCATGCCGCCGTCGAAGATCGGGATGGTGAGCCCGATCATCAACGAGGCGTTGGGCTGGTCGAAGTCCGCTGTCGCGTCGCGCGACACGCGGCTGTCGGAGACGTCCAACTCGCCCGTCAGCCGGTTGTAGGAGCCGGTCAATGCGATCTTGGGCAGAAACTGCGCCTTGGCCGCCGCGACGCCCTTTTCGTCGGCCCGCGCCTTGGACAGCGCCGCCAGCACGTCGGGGCGGCGTTTGAGCGATTCGGCGATCAGGCGGTCGAGATCGTGCGGCACGCGCTGCGGCGGTCCGCGTCTGCCGATCTCCTCGATCTTGATGGCGGTGGTGGGTGCGATGCCCATGGCGCCCATGAGGGTACTGTAGGCGTCGGCCTCCGTGCCTACGGCCTGGGCCAGGTCGAACTTGGCCTGGGCGACCTGCTGCGTGGCCTGCGCGGTCTCGATGGTGGTGGCGATGCCGCTCTTTTGCCGGGCGCGGGTCGCTTTGAGCACGGTCTGCGCGTTGTCCAGCGCATCCCGGTTGATCTGCGTCTGCAGGCGTGCCGCGGCGAGCTGGTAGTAGGCGGCGCTGACGTCGAAGATCAGTTTCTGGTGCGTGCCGTTGAAGGAGACGTTGGCGGCAAACGCCAGATCGCGTGCGGCGCCGACGGTGGCTTGGCGGCCGCCGAAGTCGAACAGCAGCCAGTTGACGGTGAGGGCGGCCACCGTCTGCGTGCCGCTGGTGGTGAGCACGCCGTCGGGAATGTCGATGGGCGGCGCGGACAGGCCCGGCGCGACGGCGGAGGTCTTGGCGTAGCCGGCCAGCACCTGTGCGCTGAGCAGCGGCAGGTAGGCGGCCTCCGAGATGCCGACGGCGAAGGCGGCCTGACGCGCCCGTTCCCACGCGGCGCGCGTTGCCGGGTTGGAGCGCTGCGCGATGTCGATGAGTTCGGCGAGACTGTAGCGGTGCTCCAGGTCGATGTTCGGACGGCTCGCCGGTTGCGGAAACGGTGCGTCGACGGTGACGGAAAAGTCGCGGCTACCGGGCTGCGCCTCCAGGGCAAACGGCGTCTGCGGGTCGGGCGACGGCGCGACCTGTGCCGACGAGGCGCAGCCGGCGAGCACCAGCCAGCCGCCGCACAATCCACCGCACGCTATCTGTTTCATCCGGGTTTTCACTTTTGCTCTAACTCCATTGCGCTGCAATCCGGCTCATCTGGGTGTCGATCTGTTGGCACAGCAGCAGCCGCGCCTGCAGTTCGGCCAGGATCGATGCCCGGGATTTTCCCAAGGTGTGGGCGTTGGCCTGCCATTCGCGGGTGACGATGCTACGCAGGCGCGTATAGGGCCGTGACCAGTTCACGGCGGTGTGCTGGGGATTGCCGTTGACCGCGGTGACGCTGCAATCGCGCAGGAACGCCGCGGCGGAAATGCGGAACAGCGCAAACGCGCGCTGGATGTTGCCGGGGATGTGCCGTTCCATCAGCGGCGATTCGTGCGGCGCCTCCGCCAGCAGCAGCACCGGGAAGGCGAGTTCCGCGATCTCCTTGTGCAGGCGCGCGTTTCTGGCGATCTCGCCCTGATCTCGCTGCATTTCGAAGATGTGCAGTTCGTGGCTGCGCTCGGCCGCTTCCACCAAGGGATAGAAGGATTGCAGCTCGGAGGGTTTCGGGCGCGACGTATCCAGCATCTTGGACAGCGTCGCCAGCGCGGCGGAGAGATGCTTGCCCACCGCCGAGGCGATGCTGACCGGCCACAGGTAGGTGAAGATCAGCGTGATGACGACGTTGCCGAACAGGATGCCGATCACGCGGCTGCCCGCCACCTGCAGATCGTAGTTGGGGCCGTACCCGACCAGCACCGTGAGAAAGAAGCAGAGCGCCATCTGCCAGCCCACGTACTGGATGCGTTTCGAGCCGTTGGCCACCCACGCCGAAACAAACGTGCCGACCCCCACCAGCGCCAGCAGGTGACCGATGTCGGTCATGTGCGGCATGAGAAACAGCACCGCGCCGATACCCATGGCCGCGCCGATCAGTGCACCGGTAATGCGCAGCGTCAGCTTGTGGATGGTTTCGCCGGTGGTGCCTAGCGCCACGTAGTAACCGGTCACCATGGCGGTGTGGATCTCGAACCAGCCCAGGGCGGTGTAGGTGATGTAGCAGATCATCACCGCCAGCAGCGACTTGAGCGCGAACTGGGTGTAGACGGGATTGGTGAAGGCATCCTTGGCGAGGAAAGGCTCCTGCGCTTCGGCGTCGCCGTCGGCGGACGCGGGTGTAGGGGGGGAGGCGAGGATCTGTTCCAGGCGTGCCACGCTGCGGGCCACCTCGCGCTTGCCCAGCGCTTGGAACGGTGGGTGCGCGTCGTCTTCCCGCGCGGGCAGCGCCTTGCCGGCGACGATGGCGCCCTGCAGACGGGCGAGGCGGTCGAGCAGGTCGTCGCGCTCGTCATCGCTCCACACCACATCGATCTCCCACGCCGCTTCGGCGTAGGCGAGCAGATCGAAGCTGACCACGATCAGGCGCTCGGTGCGCGCCAGCTCTTCGGGGGACATCCTGGCTAGAAAACGCGCCGACTTGCGCCAGCCGTGCAGCGGTTCGTTGCCGTGGGCGAGCAGTTGAGAAACCGGCTTGGAGGCGACGTCGGGGGAACGGATGACCTCGGCGGCGGCGGCCAGGCGCTGGGCCAGCTCGCGGCGCAGCAGCGTGGCGGGATTGGTTCCGGCCAGCGCGTTGAGCACGATCATGAACAGCATGGGGAAGAACACCGCCACCCAGATCCATGCCAGCCCGCGCGTCAGCAGCTCCGGCGTCGGTACCTCATCGTAGAGCGTCAGCGCGAAGGCGAAGACGAATCCCACGGTGGCGGCGATGGGGCCTGCCTTGCTGGCCTGTGAGAAGAACATACCGGCGAAGGTGAACAGTACGATCAGCAGCAGGCGCAGCTCGGGCTCGTCCGCCGATACCATCAGCAACACGAACGCCAGCAGAATTCCCGCGGTCGCCGCCACGATCAGCGCGATGCCGATCCGGATGGCGGAGCCGGCGTTGTCGCGGGCGGCGAAGAAGACCAGGTAGCAGGAGATGGCGGCTTCCGGCACCTGCAGCGCCATGGCCACGGCCACGATCACCATGCACAGCACCGTCATGCGCACGGTCTGGCCAAGGCGCCCTTCGTAGGGTCGCAGCTCCTCGCGCAGCACCGTCCGCAGGGCGAGTCTATTTCTCCACATGGCGCGAGCCCTCGTCGCCGCTGCGCTCGTGGACGACGACCACGGCCGAGGCGCCGATGCGCATCAGCTCGTCGGGCGGGGTGTGCAGGTGCACGTAGACGGGAAACCGTTTGGCGACTCGCACCCAGTTGAGCGAGTTGGCGACGATGGGCAGACCGATCACCGTGGCCGATTCCTGCGAGCGCACGCCCCAGCCGGTGCTGACTACCTCGCCTGCGAGCCGGCGGTTGGGATCGGCCATGACGTAGACGTCTGCGCTGTCGCCGACCTGGATGCGGGCCAGCTCGGTCTCTTTGAAAAAGCCCACCGCCTCCCATTGCCCGGTGTTGATCAGCGAGAACAGCGGCGTGCCGAGGAGCGCGTACTCGCCTTCCGCCATGATCAGGCCGGAGACCCTGCCGTCGAACGGCGCCCGCACCACGGTGTTGTCCAGGTCGCGCTGCGCCAGCGCCACGGCCGCCTCGGCCACCGCCACCTGGGCGGTGCGGGTGTCCAGCGTGCCGACGATGGTCTCGGCGCTGGTCGACTGCGCCAGCGCCTGGTCGAGGCTGACCAGCGCGTCGCGGTACGCGGTGCGCGCCTGATCCACCTGCTGGGCGGTGACGTAGCCCTTGGCGAGCAGCGGCTCCAGGCGGGTCAGGGTCTGTTTCGCCAGCGAGGCGTTGAGGCGCGCGCGCTCCACCTGCTTGTCCGCCACCTGGGAGTTGGACTGTTCGGCAGAGAGGTTCTTGCCCCCCTGGCGCACCTCCGATTTCGCCGCTGCCAGCTCCGCCTGCGCCTGCTCCAGGCGCAGCTGATAGGGTTCGGGGTCGACGCGGAACAGCACGTCGCCTTTCTTGACCGCGGCGTTGTTCTGCACCTCGATGGCGACGATGCGGCCCGGTACCGTCGCCGAGACGTGTACCACGGGCGCTTCGATCTCCGCGGCGTCGGTCCTCGGGTTGGCGGTGTTGATGGCGTAGGCGAACCACACCGCCGCCAGCGCCGCGACGATGATCGCCAGCGCTAGGAGTTGCGCCAGCACCCGCTTTGCGGTGCGTGCGGCCATCAGCGTGCGCCTCCGCCGGTCCATACCAGCCACAGTCCGATGGACGCGGCGATGGTCAGGCACAGGTAGACCACCGGCGCTAGCGGCAGTTGGGCGTCGATGCCGACGGCGATGAAGAGTCTGCGCACGACAACGGTGACGATGACCCCCAACACGGCACAAACCAGCCAGGCTGGAAAGTAGGAGCCGAACACCGGGAACACCGGCGCAGCCGCCAAGGCGTTCGAGGCCGGGACCGCCGCCATGCAGAGTGCGGCAGCCAGCCGCCCTGCACCGCGCCGGGGCTGGCGTCGGATCACGGGGGAGCGCCCCGCTGGGGACGTCGAGACGGTGGCAGGGGGGTACGGTTTTGTGCCGTCCCGTCGGGTCTGTTCGTGGTCTTTGTTCACGTTTGTTCGTTCAAGTCGACGCGTTGGAAATCCGGCGTAACCAGGAGATCCCGGATGGCGTCGCTGCATGTCGCTGTGTGGCATCGACGCTGGACCACGAAGCCGCGCGTTGGTATCCAGCTGCCAACCGCCACTGACCGGCGTACCCCAACGCTGTGGAAGCGGGAGCGGGCGTGTTTGGTTGGCGATGTTTCCGGTTCCGGCGGCGGGCAAACGGCCCGTCCCGCAATCGGCTCGTTGGGGGAAGCGGTCGTGCCGCGTCCTCCCGGAAAACTACGGGTGGCAAGCGTACGGAACGGGGTGCCGGCAGTCAATTGGCGTGCCAGGTCATTCCGACGCGAGACAGGTCGGCCGCGTTAGTGGTTTCCAAATCCGCTCGGTGCTCTCGCGCCGGCCGCCGGCGGCGGATGCGCCTAATGCGAATGTATGGGACCTATCACAAAATCCCGCGCGAGCCGTGCCGGTCGCGCGAGGTTCAATGCCGTCTCAGTCCCCGTCCGTCGACCGCCGCGTCGTGGAGCTGGGCTCTCCGCGACGCCGGGCCTCGGGCCTCGCCGGCCGCGGTGCTCAAATATATTCAACCAATCGGTTGATTTTTTGTGGGGAGCAACTATGTTTAACCACATGGTTGAATTAGAGGCCCTCCAGATGAATGCCGTCTTTCACGCCCTGGGCGACGCCACGCGGCGGCGCATGCTGAGCGAACTGGCCATCGGTGAGCGAACCGTCGGTCAGCTGGCCCAGCCCTTCGCCATCTCGCTGGCGGCTGCGTCGAAGCACATCAAGGTGTTGGAAAGCGCCGGGTTGATCCGCCGCGAGGTGCGCGGCCGCACCCATTTCTGCCGTCTCGATCCCGGGCCGCTCGCCAGTGCTCACCAATGGCTGAGCTTCTACGAGCGCTTCTGGACCGACCGCCTGAACCAGCTCGACCGGCTTCTCCGCGAGGAGGATGCCCGTCAGTCCCTCCCCCCCGAACAAGGAGATCCGCCATGAACGAACCCGCCATTCCGGACGCCTACGGCACCCTGACCGAGCCTGCCACCTTGAAGATCCAGCGGCTTTTGCCGGGCCCCGTCGAGCGCGTCTGGGCCTACCTGACGGAGAGCGATCTGCGTCGCCAGTGGCTGGCGGCGGGTCGCATGGAGATGAAGGTCGGCGCGTCCTTCGAGCTGGTGTGGCGTAACGACGAACTCACCAATCCGCCCGGTGAGCGGCCGGACGGATTCTCCGAAGAGCACCGGGCTCTCTGCCACGTCACCGAGCTCGATCCCCCGCACAAGCTCGCGTTCACCTGGAGCGACATGGGCGGCGTGTCCATTGACCTGGAGGCGAGGGGTGACAAGGTGCTGCTCACCTTGATCCACCGCCGCCTGCCCGACCGTACCACCGAGCTCATGGTCGGCGCCGGCTGGCATGCCCATCTCGACCTATTGGTCGCCCGCGTCTGCGGCGAAGAGCCGGAGCCGTTTTGGGAGGGTTGGAGTCGTCTGCGCAAGGAATACGACCAGCGGATTCCGGTCTGACGCAGCGGGCGCGGCGGTGGTGTCCTCTCTCGTCAGGGAGAGGCCCGCCTCCGGTCAGCCGCCCTGTGCCACCGCATCGACCTCGGTCGATGCGGCGCGCGGCAAGGTGATGCGGAAGGTGGTGCCGACGCCCACTTCGCTGCTCACCGTCAGATTACCTTTGTGTTTCTGCACGATGCCGTAGGAGATGGAGAGCCCGAGACCGGTGCCCTTGCCCACCGGTTTGGTGGTGAAGAAGGGTTCGAAGACGCGGTCCAGGTGATCGGGGCTGATGCCCTTGCCGGTGTCCTGCACTTCGACCCAGACCGTCTCGTCGTCGTAGCCGGTGCGGATAGCGATGCGTCCGCGTGCGTCGATGGCCTGGGCGGCGTTGACCAGCAGATTCATGAACACCTGATTGATCTGCGACGGGATGCACTCGACGTTGGGGACGCCGGCGTAGTGCTTGTCCACCTCCGCCTTGTACTTGATCTCGTTCCACACCACGTTGAGGGTGCTGTCCAGCCCCTGCTCGAGGTTGGTCCACTGCGTGTCGCCCTGGTCGGCGTGGGAGAAGTCCTTGAGGTCCTGGACGATGCGCCGTACTCGCCCCAGACCGTCCATGGACTCTTCGAGCAGCGGTCCCACATCCTCCTTGAGGTAGTCGATGTCGAGGCGCTCGCGCAGTGCCTGCAACTTTTCCAGCGTCTCGGGGGCGATGGTCCCGTCGCGCTCTTCGTAGGCTGCGATCAGGGCCAGCATGCCTTCCACGTAACCTTTCAGGGTAGTCAGGTTGGAGTTGACGAAGCCCACCGGGTTGTTGATTTCGTGGGCGACGCCTGCCGCCAGCTGGCCGATGGAGGCCATCTTTTCCGACTGCAGCAGTTGCGAGTGGGCATCGGCCAGCTCTTTGAAGAGGCTCTCCTGGCGTGCGCGCTCCTCGCTGAGGTCGGCGTTGACTGCCGCCAGCTGGCGCCGGTCGGCGAGAAACTGCTCTACCGCGCGCGCCATGGCCGCGATTTCGTCCTCGCCCTGGACCGGGATCGATTCGGGCGCTTCGTCGCCGCGGCGCAGGTAGTGGCTCACCAGGTGCAGACGCGCCAGGACGTGACGGCCGAGGAAGTAGTGGGCCAGTAGCCAGGCGAATACCAGCGCGGCGGCGAGCAGCGCCACCATCCAGAGCTGGTTGCGCCATGCGCTGGCGGCGAGATCGCTCACCGCGGCCCGGTAGTCGCGGGTGAGGGCATCGGATTGGGCCTGGGCGGAGGCGCGTAAGCCTTCCGCCTGCTGCTGCAACGCGGTTTCGAAGCGACGGGCCGTGGCGAGCTGGGAGATGAGTCTGCTGCGCAGGGTGAAGGGATCCGTCTCGGCCGGCGGTGAGGGCGCCCGTTCATCCAGGTCGTCGCGTAGCAGCGCCGGCAGTGCGGGGAGCGTTTCGGCCGCATCCTGGAATTGCCGTAACAACTGCTCGACCTCCGCGGCGGTGGTCGCGTGATCCAGGTGCTGGTAGATGTCGGCCAGCGCGAGGGCGTCCGCGCCCAGCGTGGCGGCGATGCGCTTGCGGTTGGCAACGGAGCGCTCGTAAGTCTCGCGCTGCTGCAGTGCGCTCTCTTTGAGCTGGGCGACGACGTTGGCGTTGTTGCGGAAACGCTGCCCCGCTTCGTGCAGGGCGAGCACCGATTCGTTCTGGCCGCTGCCGAGGTGCAGTTCCACCACCTCCAATTCGCTCAGCAGGCCGAGGATCTTGCCGTAAATGGCGTCCATGGTGGCATGGGAGTCGCTGTGGGCGAGCAGGTAGGCCTGCCATTCGATCTGCAGGCTCAACTGGGCCAGATCGTGCGCCTGCTGCAGATGGGTGAGCCGCTCCTGCGCCAGACTGCGGGAACCCTCGGCGGTCTGGCGCAGGGCGAACACTGCGGTGAGACCGCCTGCCAGTACCAGCCCGGCGAGCAACGCCAGCGCTACGAGAAACTGCCGGCGCAGCGATCGCGGCAGGCGCCGCTGCAGGGCAGCAAGAGGGCTTATGGCCGCCATATCCGTGTGAAGACGTCGCGGTAGCCGTTGTCCGGGTCGTAGCGGAGATCGGGGCCGCCGTCGGAGTCGATGTTGTCCGGAGTGACTAGGTGCACAGGTACCGCATAGCCTGTGACGGGCCGGCCGGCGAACAATCGGTTGAGTTCGTCCACCAGTTGCCAGCCCTGGAGAGTGAGCGGTTCGGCCACCGTACCGGTCTGGAAGGCGCCGGCGTGGATGCGCAGGAAGGCGGCGCTGCTGCCGTCGCCCGCCGAAAGCAGCTTGAGGTTGTCGCTGGTGCGTCCCGCCTTGGTCAGCTCCGGCGAGGCGTAGTCGAAGTAGATGTCGTTGATGGCGAGCCCGTAGCTCCAGGCTTCACCGTATTTCGCCAGCAGCTCGCGGGTCAGGGCGGGCATGCGCTGGGCGCTGGCGGAGATGGGGAGGTCTTGCACGGCGAGCAGAGTGCAGTCGGGACAGGCGCGAATCACGGCGGCCATGGCATCGGATTTGGCGGTAGCGATGGCGAAGTTGCTGTCGGTGAAAATTACCACCCCCGCCTTGCCCCGGGACTCCACCACGGTTGCCATGGCGGTGAGATGGGCGACCTCGATGGGGTCGGTGGAGACGTTGACCGCCACCGCGCCCGTCATGGGGCCGGCCTTGGGGCCCACATGCCAACCGACGATGGGGATGCCACGCTTGGCGAACTGCGCCAGCGCGCTGCTTAGGGCGGCGGCATCCGAGCCCACCAGCACCAGGCCGTCGGCGCCCTCCTTGAAAGCGGCATCGAGGCTGCGCTGACGGCCCGCCGCCGTACCGCCGGCGTCGTAGACGCGGATGCGCCAACCGATCACTGCGGCCGCTTCGCGGATGCCCTCGGCGACGCCCAGCACGCCGCCGTTGCGCAGATCTTCGCAGACCACTGCCACCAGCCGCAGGCCAACCGCGGCGGGGCCGGTGGTGGGACCGGTCCAGGGCGGTGAGGGGCGACTGGCCGCTGCCACCCGCTGGGCCATCTCGGTGAAGGTGTGGGGTGCGGTTGCCGTCTCGGCGCCGGCCGGTACGCTGAGCAGGCCCAGCAGCGCCAGGAGCAGGCCCGGGAGCCGTCGGCCGCGGCATGTGGTGGGCGTTTCTGCGCGTCCTGCGACGGTTGCGTGCAGTGAATCCATCGTCGTACCCCTCGGCTCCGATTGTAACGACGACCTAGGGTCGCGCCGCGGGCATCCTGCCCCGGCGGTCAGCGGCTGTTGCACCTCTATTTTTTAGTGTATCGGAATTCACCGCTGATGCCCGCCGCGCGTTCGGTCGGCGTCAGCTACTGAGCGGAACCGGCTGCCGTTCCAGGGCGCTGCTACGCGTTTCCGGCGTCCAGGCGCTCCCAGAACGCCAGCGCCGTGGCATTGAAGCGTTGCGCCTCTTCGATCTGGGGAGCGTGCCCGCACTGCTCCCACATCTGGACTTCGGCATTGGGCAGCAGGCGTCCCAAAAGCTCGGCGTGCGCCGGTGGCACGAAACGATCTTCGCTGCCCCAGATGACCAGCGTGGGTGCGCTGATCTGGGGCAGCGCGGCGTGCAGCTCGGCCACCGGTTGCGGCGTGAAACCGCCGATGTCCACGAAGCTGCGCAGTGACTTGAGGAACGCCGCCTGTGCTCCCGGCTGTTTTGCGAGCGCGATTTTGGTGGCGACGAAATCGTCGGTGACGATGGGGGCGGGGCGGGCGAAGGCCTTTTGCCACAGCATGCGGATGCCCGGTCTGTTGGGGCGGGTGAACAGTTCGCCCAGGCCCGGCACCGTGGCGAGACGGAATTCGAGCAGCGTGCTGCGCCGTTCGATGCCGGCAGGGTCGGCCAGCAGCAGCGATGCGACGCGCTCGCGTGCCTGGTGCGCGCAGTCCAGCGCGATGCGTCCGCCCATGGAGTTGCCGGCGATGTGGGCGCGGTCGATCTTGAGTTCGGTCATGAAATCCAGCACGAACCGCGCGAGGCGGGGCAGAGTGTAGGTTTCGTCCGCGGGTTTGTCGCTGAGGCCGAAACCCATCAGGTCGGGGGCGAACACCCGATGCCGCGCCGCAAGGGGCGCGATGTTGTGCTGCCACTCGAGCACCGAACAGCCCAGCCCGTGCAGCAGCAGCACGGTGGAACCGGAGTCCCCCGCCTGCCAGTAGCGGGTGTTGATGGCGCCGATGCGGATATGGCGGTCGTCGGGCATGGCGGCAGGTTCCTTGGGGGGCAGAGTGGATCAGTCGAGAGGTTGGCCGAAGCGCTGTAGGCGCGGCGCCCAGCTTCCGATGATGTCGGCGGAGACCAGGATGCGCCGCGCCTGCCCGATCAGCAGGCGGCGGGGGACCAGTCCGAAGTAGCGCGAA
The DNA here is from genome assembly GCA_050287605.1 of Gammaproteobacteria bacterium. Lineage (GTDB taxonomy): Bacteria > Pseudomonadota > Gammaproteobacteria > QQUJ01 > QQUJ01 > QQUJ01. The sequence goes on from JBNKCG010000027.1 coordinate 22,039, forward strand.
TCGGCGCTGTTGTCGCGGTTGTCGCCCAGCATCAGGTAGTGGCCTTGCGGCACCACGATGGGGCCAAAGGTTCTTCGCGCCTGAACCTCGGGCAGCAGTTGGATGCGCCGGGTCTCACCGGCGAGGGATTCCGTCACGCGCAATGCCTCGAGGCCGGCGCCGTGAGCACCCGGTTCGGTCGTTGTCTGCGGGTCGCTGTAGAGGGCGGCTTGCCCGTTGATGATGAGCGTATCGTTGCGCATCTCCACCCGGTCGCCCGGCAAGCCGATAATGCGCTTGATGAGCCGCGTGCCGTCTTGCGGCGAGGCGAAGGTTACGATGTCGCCGCGTTTGGGTTCGCCGAGGTGCGCCACGACGATATCGGTCAACGGCACCTTGAGATCGTAGGCGAGGCGGTTGACGAACACGACGTCGCCCTCCAGCAGGGTCGGGCGCATCGATCCCGTGGGGATGGGGTTCCAGTCGGCGATGCCGGTGCGGAACAGGCCCAGGCAGAGCACAAACGCGATAAGGCCGCGATTGTTCTTGATCCAGGTTTTCATGTTGGTTTCACCGCTGTGGTCGGGACATGTGCATCACAGCATATCGGAAATGCGCTTGGGCAGCATGGTGCGCAGGACGTCGTCGCGCAGCAGGTAGTGGTGGAACAGCCCGGCTGCCGCATGCGCGCCGGCCAGCCAGAGGATCAGGTCACCCAGCAGGCCGTGGACCTCGCCGATCACTGCGCCGATCGCGTGCCACTCGGGCAACGGCGACGGCACGGTCACGGCGCCCAGCAGCGTCAACGCGTGACCCTCCAGCCAGGCGCCCGTGACGGCCGAGAGCGGTACCACGAAGAGCAAAACGATGAGCCCCATTTGGACCGCGTTGGAGGCCAGGGTCATCCAGCGCGCAAGGGATGGTGGTTCCGGGTGCTTGTCGAACGCCTGCCACGCGATACGCACCAGTGCCAGTGCCAGCACGCAGAGGCCCAGAGTCTCGTGCAGCTGCCGCTCGAAGTCCCGGGCGGTCGAGTAGACGCGCTCCTCGGGGCCGCCCGGACCGAAGATGAAGGCGACAAGCACGAGAATGGCCGTCAGCCAGTGGATGAATTTGGTCGGGGCGCTGTAGTGGGCGGAGGGGCTGTTTTGCATGGTGGGTTGGTCCGACGGGTTGAGATTCGCTTTTCGATAGGCCCGATGGTGATTCGCGCGTGCTACACGGGTATTACCAAACCCGCGAGTACCTATCTCCCAATCCCGCCGTAGGTGGGGGCCTTGCGCGGGACACTAACGCCCGTCCCCCGAGAGCGGGCGCTGTCGCTGGTCAGCTTCTGCGATGACAGCCTTCATTGGAACAAAGGCGATGCCGTTAGTTTCAACCTTGGGCCCAGTCTTTTCGAAGCCAAAGCGTTCGTAGACGGGAACCGCGTTCGGCGAGGAGTTGACGGTGATCTGCGTGCCCGGCTCGATGTCGGTCATCAGCGCCTGATATAGGCTGCGCGAAACGCCTTGCCCTTGATGGGCGGGGGCGACGAACAGATGGAGCAGATGAGTACCGCTGCGCAACGCGGCCACGCCGGCGAGCTCTCCGCCCTCGATCGCCGCCAAGTAGTGGATCTCGGCATTCGAAATGTAGCCGGCAATGACCTTTGGTGTGATGCTTTCCAGAAACCGCTCGGCTCCCTTGCCGCTGGGCTCCAGGGTGAAGTAGTGCGCAACGCTGCGGATGAGAGCGCTGATGGCTTCTGCATCCTCCGGCGTGGCTTTTCGAATTCTCATGGTGGCGGATGGGTGACGGCGAGACGGCGGACGGCGGAGGCCAGCAGGACTCGCGAGTAAACCTTGTGAAAGCCCAGCAAGGCGTGGAACTGCCAGCCGAAGCCGCCGCTCTTGCGAGGGACGACTGCCGAGCCGAAAAACAGCGTGGTTGAGCCCTTGGACTCGGGCGTTGCCGCCGCAACCATGAACCAAGAACGCGTTTGCCCCGCCGCCAGGATGGCTTGATTCGAGGCGCGTGCCTCGACGGTCCACGCTGAGAATGCAGACGTCTGATTATAGGCCAGCGCCCGGGCGTCTTCGTCGCCTGCGGGAAGCCCGAGGAAGCGCGCGATCAACCAGCGCTCGACCTTGAAGACGGATGACGTGTAGAAGGCGCGCAGAAAATCGCTGAGGTCGACGCTACGGGCGAATTTCACCGAATAACAGTCGGTGTAGGTGTTCCGATCAGCATACGCCTTCAATAGGGCGTCCGAGGGTAGCCGTGCGACTTTGATGGTTGGCATGGTGGGGGCGTGTTCGCTGTCGTCAACTCATTGTGTCTATCTGCGCAAGATGGCGTACTTTGCGTCTGTCATAAAAAAACCATACCACAAGCCGATTACCACAGAGACTGGAAGCTGATACACAGTGAACTGTGAGAGTAGCGTTAGCGTCAGTACTGATGCACCAAAAGCAGAGATAAGATGTACTGCTGCTTTTGCATAATTTCCCCTTGCCACTCCTTTCACACGATGGCCAAGCTCGCTGCCTAGCACCGCAGCCATGAAGGAGATGACCCAAATTAGCGCGTAGTCATTCATTATCGTTCGTGTGGATTTGCATTTGAGCTAAGCGGGCTGTGTCCGATGCTCTTGGCTCTCTGTTTGGTCGGAAGGTTAGGCCGCCCTAGCGGGGTGCCGGATCACCCGGTACTCGGAACGTAACCACGCTATCGGCGATCCAGCGCTCAAAGTGCCGTGGCGTCGCGTTTGCGCACGTATCGTAGCCGGAAACAACACCGATTCACGACGGACAGTCCAGAGTTGGTCGGTGGTCACAGCTTAAGCCTGAAGCCGTACACGGCTAATCCCTGCTGCGAGAAGTCCAAGTCCTCCGACCGAACGAAGCCGAGCCGCTGGTAGAGGTCCCAAGCGACTTGCATGGACTTCGTGGTATGGAGAATGACCTGGGAATGACCGCTCTCTCGGGCGAGATCAATGCACGCTTGCGTCAGCGCCCTGCCGGCTCCGCAGCGCTGGAACTTGGGGTCGACGCCCAGAAGGCGGATGCCGGAAGCGTCTGTTTCGGACGTTGCTGTACCGCCGGAGCCATAGCTGGCCATGTCATCGAAGTAGACGACGCCACCGAGCAACTCGTCTGCGGACGATAGGGCTACCAGAACTCTTGTGCTTGGTTGGTCCGCGAACGTGCTGATGTTCTTGAGCATCTGATAATAGGCTGGCTGTTCGGCAGGGGTCGGAAAGCCGGCAAGACCGGAGTAGACCCTGACCATCAGTTCGCCCAGCGCGTCAGCCTCGTTGGGCTGCAAATCGCGGATCGTCGGATGCATGTTTTGCGACTCCAGTGACGCGCCCAGCGCCCCGGTTAGGCGTCCGTACGCCCTTGGCGCTGCAGGACGACATGCGTGGCCTTCTCCGACGCGACGAATTCAACGCATACGTATCCCAGAGCCCGCAAGTCAACCCCCTCGAACAGCGATTCTCCCCGGCCGAGCAGGACCGGTGAGATGGCGATGTGCAGTTCATCAATGAGGCCCTCGCGAAGATACTGCCGGATGGTGTTGGGCCCACCGCCAATCCGCACGTCTCTTCCGGCGGCCGCCTCTCGTGCCCGGTCAAGCGCCTCGTGAATTCCGCCCGTCACGAAGTGAAACGTCGTGTCGCCTTCCATTGCAATGGGTGGGCGCGCATGGTGAGTCAGGATGAAGACCGGAAAGTGATACGGCGGATTGTCTCCCCACCAGCCTTTCCAGTTCATGTCCGGCCAGGGACCGCGAATCGGTCCGAACATGTTCCTTCCAAGAATCCATGCCCCTACATTCCGAAAACCGCGCGCGGCGAAGTCGTCGTCAATTCCCGTCGCGCCGTCGTCGTTGCCAAATAGGACCCGTTGGACCGTGCGTGTCGGGATAAGCCACTGGTGCAGATCTGTCCCACCAATTCCGAGTGGATTGTCGATGTCTTGCTTCGGGCCCGCGCCGTACCCGTCGAGCGAAATGGTGAAACTCTCAACGCGAATTCGTGTCATTGTAAGTCCTCCAATGAGATCCACGTCCAACGTGCTAGCACACGGGTGAATCGATACGCGCCGATTAACCCGTATTTCTCATGCCCGCCGCAATCCCCGCGATCGTCACCAGCAGCGCATCCTGTAGCCGCGGGTCGGCATTCTCACCTTGGGCACGCACGGCGCTCAGCAGTTCCACTTGCATGAGATTCAACGCGTCGGCGTAGGGGTTGCGTACCTGGACGGAGCGCAGCAGGGGTGGGTTGTGCTCCAACGGTTCGCGGTGACCGATGAGATCGAGCACCGCTTGGCGGGTGTAGAAGAAACGTTGGCGCAGCGACTCGCCGAGTGCACGCAGCGCGTTGTCTTCCACCAGTTCGCCGTCGTAGCAGGCTGAGATATCGGGGTCGGCCTTGGCGAGCACCATCTCCACCAGGTCGAGGGTGGTTGAGAAGAAGGGCCAGCGATCGCGCATAGCGGTGATCTGTTCGCCCAGCCCCTGATCCAGCGCGTCGCGCAACGCCACGCCTACGCCCAGCCAGGCGGGAAGAATGAGCCGGTTCTGAGTCCAGGCGAAGATCCACGGAATGGCGCGCAGGGTTTCGATGCCGCCGTCGGCGCGGCGCCGCGCAGGGCGGCTGCCGATGGCCAGTTCGCCCAGTTCCGGCTCGGGCGTGGCGGCGCGGAAGTAGGGGACGAAACGTGGATCTCCGCGCACGACTTCGCGGTAGGCGAGGACGGAATCGTCGGCCAGGCGCTGCATGAGTTCGCGCCACTCGCTTTTGGGTTCGGGCGGCGGCGTGAGCGTCGCTTCCAGCACCGCCGATGTGTAGGTCTCCAGCGTGCGCAGTGCGAGACGTGGCAGACCGAATTTCGCGCGGATCATTTCGCCCTGTTCGGTGACGCGCAGGTTGCCGTTCACCGAACCCGGCGGTTGCGACAGAATCGCGGCGTGGGCCGGAGCGCCGCCGCGACCGGCCGAGCCGCCGCGACCATGAAACAGCCGCATCCGCACGCCGTGGCGGCGACATACCTCGGTGAGCCGTTCCTGCGCGCGGTATTGTGCCCACGATGCCATCAGCAGTCCGGCATCCTTGGCTGAGTCCGAGTAGCCGATCATCACCTCCTGGAAATCTTCGATGCGCGCGCGATAGGCGGGCAGCGACAGCAGGCGGTCGATGCAGCCGGCGGCATGCTCCAGATCGTCGAGGGTTTCGAACAGCGGCACCACCGGCAACGGGTGCGGCAGGTGCGCCTCTTTTTGCAGCAGCGCCACCTCCAGCACGTCGGAGGGATCGGTGGCCATGGAGATGACATAGCTGCCCAGCGTTCCTTCGCCGCGCTCGGCGAGCATGGCGAAGGTGTCGAGCACCTCGCGCACCTCGGCGTTGGCGGGCAGATCGGAGGGGATCAGCGGACGGCGGCTCTCAAGCTCGGTCAGCAGCCACTGCTGGCGCTGCTCTTCGGGCCAGTCGTCGTAGGCGCCGAGACCGAGATGACGGGTGATGGCGTCGAAGACGTCGCTATGACGCGTGGACTCCTGGCGGATGTCGAGGCGCATCAGCGTGGTGCCGAAGCAGACAACGCGGCGGATCACGTCGAGCAGCTTGCCGTCGGCGACGCGCCCGGCACCCACCTCGTGCAGCGAACGGTGGCATAGCAGCAGCGGTTCGAGCAGCTCCTCGCGCGTGAGGTAGGGTTGCAGACCGGGGTATTCGTGACGATCGATGCGTGCTTCGGCCCACTCGCGCGTGGCGGCCAGACGGTCGCGTACCTCGCGTAGCAGTTCGCGGTAAGGCTCGGCGCAGTCGCCGACTCGCGCGCGCAGTTCGTCGCTGGCTTTGCGCACCGAGAGATCGGCGCGCAGTACGTTGATGTCGCGCCAGTAGAGGTCGGCCGCCATCCAGCGTGCCAGTAGACTCACCTCGCGCGTGACTTCGGGCGTGACGTTGGGGTTGCCGTCGCGGTCGCCGCCCATCCAACTGCCGAAGCGCACCGGTGCGCAATCGAGGGGTAGCGGCTTGTCGGTGTGCTGGCGCAGCAGGCGGTCGAGTTTGCGCAGGTAACGCGGCACCGCCTGCCAGAGCACGGTCTCGATCACCGCGAAGCCCCACTTGGCCTCTTCCAGCGGAGTGGGGCGTTTGCGGCGGATTTCGTCGGTGAGCCAATAGGCGGTGATCTCGCGGCGCAGTTCGTCGATGACGAGGTGTGGCGATTCGCCGGTGCGACGCCGCAGCTCCAGGGCATCGAGCAAAGTGGCGATGTTGGTGTCTTTGTGGATCAGGGTGCGGCGCTTGACCTCAGTGGGGTGGGCGGTGAGCACCAGTTCGATGTTAAGGCTGCGCAATGTGTCGTGGATCTGCGTGGTGCTCAACCCGTTTTGCAGCAAGCGCGCCAAACAGCCGTCGAGCGCGGCCGGGTCTTCCGTTTCCGGGATCAGTTGCCCGTAGGGACGCGCGCCGTGGGTCTGCTCGGCGATGTTGGCGAGATTGAGAAACTGGGTGAAGGCGCGCGCCACCGATAGCACCTCGTCGGGCGCCAGTTCGGAAATCAGCTCGTGCAACGCGCTGCGGTCGTACTCCTTGGCCTCGTGGATGGCCTTGGCCTGTTTGCGCACCTCTTCGACCTTGTCGAACACCTCCCGACCGGCTTGCTCGATGAGGGTTTCGCCCAGCAGTTCGCCTAGCAGATGCACGTCTTCGCGCAGGGAGGTGATGGGGTCGTAGTCGGGGATGTCGTTCATCGTATTTGTGTGGTTTTCGTTTTTACGTGGAGCGAATTGGGAAATCGAGGCAGGAACAAAGTGTGGCTTTCATATCCGGGCGTAATAGCCTACCCCACGTGCCGATACCGCCGCTCCGGCCGTCCCACCGTGCCGTAGGCGACGTCAGCGCGCACTTCACCGCAGCTGACCAGGTATTCCAAATAGCGGCGCGCGGTGGTGCGGCTGGCGCCGATCTCGCCGCCCACTTCTTCGGCGCTGTAACTTCCGCCGCGCGCCATGACCTCGCGCACTTTGTCCAGGGTCAGGGCGTCGATGCCTTTGGGTAGCGTCGCAGCGGGTTTGGTGCCCGGCGTGCGTGGTAGCAGCCGGTCCACCGCGTGCTGATCCAACGCGTCCAGGGTGCGCAGCCCGGCGAGATGGCGCGCGTAGCTGAGCAGCGCTTCCTGCATGCGATCGAACACCAGCGGCTTGAGCACGTAGTCGAACACCCCGCCGCGCAGTGCTTCCTGCAGCGTGGTCACCTCGGTGGCGGCGGTGATGAGGATGACGTCGGTGCTGCGGTTGCCGGCGCGCAGCTCGCGCAGCAGGTCCAGTCCGCTGCCGGTGGGGAAGTGCACGTCCAGCAGCAGCAGTTCCGGGGCGAGCACTTCCACCAGGTCGCGCGTCTCCTCCAGGGTATGCGCGATGCCCACCACCTCGAACCCTTCGATGCGTTCGATGTAACGCCGCTGGATTTCGGCGATCTGCGCGTCGTCTTCGGCGATGACCAGTCGGATGTTCATAGTGTGGAAACGGCGTGTTGCGCCTTGGGTAGGTAGACGATGAAACGGCTTCCGCCGCCGTCGGCGGGTTCGATGTCGATGCTGCCGCCGAGGTGCGTGAGCAGCGTGCGCACCAAGTGTAACCCGAGACCGTGGCCCGGCAGTTCCTTGGAGCTGACGCCTTTTTCGAAGATGCGCGCCTGCTGCTCGGGCGGGATACCCGGACCGTCGTCCTCGATCTCGAAGATGAGGTCGTGCCCGAGGTCGGTCATGGTGAGGCGGATCTGCCCGCCGGGGCCGGCGTGGTTGAGCGTCGCCTCCATGGCGTTGTCGAGCAGGTTGCCGACGATGCTGACCAGCTGCTCGCGCGGCAGCCGCTGCGGCAGATCGACCATGTGGCTTTCGGGATCGATGCGCAGCGTCAGCCCCAGTTCGCGGGCGCGGTTGTACTTGCCCAGCAGACACCCGGCGAGCACCGGGTCGGGGACCGCGTCTACCAGCAGTTGGATGAGCGTCTGGTGGCCGGCGGTCTCCTGGCCGATCAGCGCCAGCGCCTGGTCGTTGGCGCCGATCTGGATCAGCCCGGCGATGGTGTGCAGTTTGTTGGAGTAGTCGTGCGATTGGCTGCGCAGGGTCTCGGCGTACTCCTGGATGCGGGTGAGGCGGCGGCTTACCTGGTCCAGTTCGTCCTTGCGGCGGAAGCTCGACACTGCACCCACGACGCGCGCGCCGTTCTGCAGCGGAATGCGGTTCGCGATCAGGCACTGGTTGTTGATCCATACCTCGCGGTCCAGATCCACTTCGCCGGATTGCACCGCGTCCATGATGCGGCTCTCGGGCAGTACTTCCTGGATGTGCTGGCCGGTGAGCGGTGCCTGCGGTTTGAGCTCCAGGGTGTCCAGCGCGGCGCGGTTGAACGTGATGATGCGGCCTTCCACGTCCACGGCGATGATGCCTTCGCGCACCGCTTCCAGGGTGGCGTTGCGCTCTTCGTAGAGGCGGGCGATCTCCTCGGGCTCCAGGCCGAAGATGGCCTTCTTGAAGTGGCGCGTGAACCACAATGCGGCAAGGATGCTGAACAGCAACGCACCGCCGATCACGGCGAGCACGTTCTGCTGGTAGCCGGCGATGACGCTCTCCACCCGGTCCAGCATGTAGCCCACCGAAATCACGCCGATGATGTGCTCGCCCCCGAGATCGTAGACGGGCGTCTTGCCGCGCATGGACCAGCCCAGGCTGCCCCTGGCCCTGGAGACGTAGGAGAGCCCCTGCTCCAGCGCCGGAGGGTTGTCGCCGCCCACCATGGGTTTGCCGATACGCTCCGGGATGGGGTGGGTGAGGCGGATGCCGCGCTTGTCGCCGATCACCACGAAGCGCGCGCCGGTGTTTTCTGCGATGGTGAGGCTGAGCGGTTGCAGCGTGGCGCTGTCGGCCGCCTCCACGGCTCGCTGAATCTCGGGGATGTCGGCGATGGTCTTGGCCACTTGCAGCGCGCGCTGCCCCATCTGCTCCTCCAGGGTGGTGGCGACGAAGTGCAGCGTGAAGCCGCCCATCAACCCGGTCTGCAGCAGGGTGAGCAGGCCGAGGATGAGCAGCATGCGGGTCTGCAGTTTGAACGGGCCGGGGATCGGTAATCGCAACAGCATGGCCGTGCCTTTGCCGGTGGACGGGGCGTTTCAGGGTAAACCGGCGGGGTTTTTCGCGCCACACGCGCCCTGCGGATGCGTCCGGGCGCTCACGGCGAGTCGCGCTATCCTGAAAGGGAACGCGTTAGGAACCGGTGAGGATCGCATGCCATCGCAATCAAGGACCTATCGGCGCCGTGACGGCGTCGTGCAAGCTGCCCTACTGACGATGCTGGTCGCTACCGTTGGCTGCGCCGAGGCTGGCAAGCGCCAGGTCTCCGAACAGGCCACCTTCGAGGTGGTGACCGTTGCCCGCGGGCTCGATCATCCCTGGAGCCTCGCATTTCTGCCCGACGGCGCGCTATTGGTGACGGAGCGCCCGGGCCGGCTGCGGTTGATCGAGCCCGACGGCCGGTTGCGCCCGGCGCCTGTCGCAGGTATCCCCGCGGTGGTGGCGCGCGGGCAGGGCGGGTTGTTGGAGGTGGCTTTGCATCCGCGCTTTGCCGAAAACCGCTGGGTCTACCTCAGCTATGCCGGCGCCGGTGCGGGCGGGGTCAACACCGAGGTGGCACGCGCCCGCTTCGACGGCGAACGGCTTAGCGACCTGCGGGTCATCTTCCGCGCCCAGCCCAAGACCGGGGGTGCCAACCACTACGGCGGGCGGTTGCTGTTCGACCGCGCAGGCTACCTCTTCATCACCCTGGGCGAGCGCTACAACTACCGCGACCAGGCCCAATCGGTGGCCAACCACCTGGGCACCATCGTGCGCCTGCACGACGACGGGCGGGTGCCCGCGGACAATACTTTCGTTGGACACTCCGGTGCCCGGCCGGAGATCTACAGCTACGGCCATCGCAACGTGCAGGGCATCACGCTGCGGCCCGGTACCAATACCGTGTGGGCGCACGAACACGGGCCGCGAGGCGGCGACGAGGTCAACATCCTCAAACCCGGCGCCAACTACGGCTGGCCGGCCATCACCTACGGCATTGACTACAGCGGCGCCATCATCTCGGACAAGACCGCGGCGCCGGGCATGGAGCAGCCGGTGGTCTACTGGGTGCCCTCCATCGCTCCCAGCGGCATGGCGTTCTACGACGGCGAGCGTTTCCCGCAGTGGCGCGGTGATCTGTTCGTCGGTGCGCTGGCAGGACAACACTTGCGCCGTCTCGAACTGCAGGGCGACACGGTGGTGGGGCAGGAGAGCCTGTTGAGCGATTTCGACGCGCGCATCCGCGACGTGCGCGCCGGACCCGATGGCTATCTCTACCTGCTCACCGACAGCTCGGACGGCGTGGTGTGGCGGCTTGAGCCGCGGTAACATGCCGCGCCCGCCCTGACCCGACGCTTCCCGCCATGTTGTCCACCGTCGCTTCGCTATTTTCGCTACTGCTCGGCACCGCCGTGCTGCTGGCCGGCATCGGTCTGCTGGGCACGCTGCTGGGTGTGCGCGCGACGCTGGAGGGCTTTTCCCAGAGCGGGATCGGGGTGGTGATGTCGGGCTATTTCGCGGGCTACGTGCTGGGCACGCGGGCGGTGCCGCGCATCATCCGGCGCGTCGGCCATATCCGCGCCTTTGCTGCGATGGCCGCGGTGGCCGCGGCGGCGGCCATCAGCCACGCCTTGTTGGTTTCGCCACCGGCATGGATGGCGCTGCGCGTGGTGACCGGCGTTTGCGTGGTGGGGCTCTACATGGTGATCGAGAGCTGGATCAACTCCACCGCTCCCAACGACCGCCGCGGCCAGGTGCTGGCGCTCTACATGACCATCACCTTGCTGGCCATGGCGGCCGGGCAGTACCTGATGCTGGCCGCGCCGGCGGGCGGATTCGAGCTGTTCGCCGTCACCACCATTCTGTTGGTGCTGGCACTGGTGCCCATTGCGCTGACCCGTATCCACCAGCCGCAGGTGGTGGAGCCCCACGGGCTGGGCATCGCGCGGCTGTTCGCGATCTCTCCGCTGGGGGTGGCCGGCGCCTTTACCACCGGGATGGCCAACAGCTCGTTCTTCGGCATGGCGGCGGTGTTTGCGGCCGGTATCGGGTTCGATACGCCCCGCATTGCTGCCTTCGTGAGCGCCACCATTCTGGGTGGGGCGGTATTACAGTGGCCGCTGGGGCGTATCTCCGACCGCTACGACCGGCGCACGGTGCTGGCCTTCAACTGCGGGGTCGCTGCCCTGCTGGCGGGGGTCGCTTATCTGCTGGTCGGACTGTGGCCGGACGCGTTGCTGGCGTGCATGTTTCTCTACGGCGGCTTGGCCTTTGCCGCCTATTCGCTGAGCGTAGCCCACGTCAACGACCACCTGCCGCCGGAGCTGGCGCTGGAGGCTTCGAGCGGACTGCTGCTGGTCTACGGCATCGGCTCGGTGCTGGGTCCGTCGCTGGTGGGGCTGCTCATGGACACCTTCGGCGTGGGGGCGCTGCTGCCCTTTTTCGCCGCCTGCTTCGGTGCCCTTACGCTGTTTGCGGTCTACCGCATGGCGGTGGGCGAGGCGGTCAACCCCGAGGATCAGGGCGCCTTCATCCCGGTGGTGCGTACTTCGCCGGTGGTGCTGGAGCTCGATCCACGCACCCACGTGGAGGGGGAGTCCTGACACGGGTTTTGCGCGCGCTGCCTTGATCTGCGGGGTTTCGCCCGCGAGTCGATTGGGCTATCTTCGGGACTCCGCGGTTGCCTCCCGATGCCGCGCCAGCCGTGCCGCCAAGACCGACCCATGACCCGCAACGCGCCCACGATCCAGCAGCTCGTCGACCCCTTCGGACGGCACATCAATTACCTGCGCGTGTCGGTGACCGACCGCTGCAATTACCGCTGCTTCTACTGCATGCCACCCGAGGGGCTGGAGTGGCGCCAGCACCGCGATATCCTCAGCCACGAGGAGATGGCACGCCTGATCCGCGTCTTCGCCGAGATGGGCGTGGAGAACATCCGCCTCACCGGCGGCGAGCCACTGGTGCGCCGCAACCTCATGGCCCTGGTGCGCATGATCGGGGCGATCCCTTCGATACGCGATATTGCTTTGTCCACCAATGCCCATCTGCTGGAGCGCTTTGCTGCCGAGGCGAAAGCCGCTGGCGTCTCGCGCGTCAACATCTCCCTCGATTCCCTCGATTCCCGGGTGTTCGGCGAGATCACCCGCGGCGGCGATCTGGCGGCGGTGATACGCGGCATCGACGCCGCGTTGGCGGTGGGGTTGACCCCGGTCAAGCTCAACATGGTGGTGATGAAGGGGCTCAACGACGGCGAGATTGAAGCCATGGCGGAGTTTGCAGCGGCGCGCGGCGCAGACCTGCGCTTCATCGAGACCATGCCCGTCGGTGCCGCCGGTGGCGAAGGGGTTGATTACTATTACCCGGCCGGGCAGATTCTGGAGCGCCTGCGCGTCCGCTTCGGTGGTGAACTGACGCCGGTGAGCGCTACGCGTGGCGCAGGCCCCGCACGCTACTATCAGCTGGGCGAGGAGACGAGGATACAGGTGGGGGTGATTAGCGCCATGTCGCGTCACTTCTGCGAGACCTGCAACCGCGTGCGACTCACTGCGCGCGGCGATCTGGTCTTCTGCCTCGGCAAAGATGATTTCGTGCCGTTGCGCGAGACGCTGCGCAGCGGGGTGAGCGATACGGAGTTGAAGCAGGTGTTGCTCGACGCTATCGCACGCAAGCCCATGAAGCACGATTTCCTCGAAGCCGGCCAGGCGCCGCTGCACACCATGACCAGTCTCGGCGGTTGAGCGCTTGACGGTCGCGGTACTTCCCGTTCATCGGCATCTCACCGAAGCGTTGTGCGCCGTCACCGCGCAACTGCTCTGGCCGCAGCGCGCGCGCTGGCTGGCGCAAGCGCTGCCCGACGGCGCTTTGCGGGTGCGCGCTGGCAGCGGACGCGCCACCTACTGCCAGCAGGAGCGCGACCGCTACACCATCACCTTCGGGCGCCGCATGGTGAGCGAGAAGTGCAGCCCCGAACTGGCCGCCCAGTGGCTGACCACGCGCGAGATCCATCGTCGCGGATACTGGGGCGGTCGTCCGTCGGTGGCCCAGCTGCTGGCGCACACGGTGTGCCACGAGTTCGCCCACCTGATTCAACAGGCCAACCGCTGGTGCCGACGCGGTTCGGTGCACAACGCACGTTTCTACGAGGTGTTGGGGCGGCTCCACGACGAGGGTTTGGCGCACCAGGTGTACGAACGGCTGGTGGCCGCGGCGGGGCACAGGGGGATAGATCTGCACGCCGTCATCGCGCCGCTCCCGCGGTCGCGCGTCGATCCGTTGCGCTCGCAATTCGCGCCCGGCGACCGGGTGGCCTTCCCGGGGCGCGGCGATGCGCAGTGGATCGGACAAATCCGGCGCGTCAACCGCACCACTGCTACGGTAATTCCCGAGGATCGGCGCTTTCGCGTCTCCTATTTCCGCGTGCCTTTTGGGTTGCTCACCGTGCTGTAGCGACGGTGTGCCCTTCGGGGGGCGTACGCCAAACGTGGATTCCCTACAAACATCGCCGCGTCGGGCGTACCCGTCGGCGTTGTGATTCGTACGTGGCAGTAGTGGCGATTCGTCTAAATCGAGCCATACTCGGGACAGCTTATTTGCAGCGCTGCAGTGCCACGGCAAGGAGGCCGTTATGTCATTCCCCAATTTCCCCAAGATGATTGTTTCCGCGCACGCCGGTTGGGACGAGCTGGATCGTATCCATCCCTCGGTGCTCAAGACGCTTTTCCTGCTGGTGTTGCCGCTGTCGTTGGTACCGGCGGCGATGATCGTGTACGCCGGGACGCACTACGGCAGCCGCCATTTCAGCGTTGTCGACGATGAGGTGTGGACGGTCTGCGCGCTGGTGTTTCTGTTTGCCGAGTTGGCTGCCGTGCCGCTGATGGCGCGTGCGATCCAGCGCCTTGCGGCATCGCGCCGCATCCACGCCCATTTCCACGAAGCCTTCATGGTGGCGGCGGTGGCGCCCGTTCCCATGTGGCTATCGGCGCTGGCGTTGTGGGTGCCGAGCCCGCTGTTCGTGGTTAGCGTGGTAGTGATCGGGCTGGCGACCTCGGTGAGTCTGGTCTATCACGGCATCGCCGGCTTGTTGCATATGCATGAAGAGGCTGACGTCACGGCCATCACCTACGCGGTGATGGGGTTGGGCGCAGCTGCGTGGATGGCGCTGATTCTGTTGACGTTGCTGCCGCTGCTGTGGGCCTAACCGCGTGGCCCACGGCTGGGCGGCTGTTCAGTCGCCGACGTAGTCGGCCCAGTCGCGGTTGGCGTCGCCGAAGACCAGAAAGTGTGGGTTGAGCAGCGACTCCTTGGTGTTGTAGCGCAGCGGTTTGCGCGTGAGGTCCGTTACCTGGCCGCCGGCGGCTTCCACCACTGCTTGCGCCGCGGCGGTGTCCCATTCGGAGGTGGGGCCGAGACGCGGGTAGAGGTCGGCTGCCCCCTCGGCCACTAGGCAGAACTTGAGCGAGCTGCCCATGGAGCGCAGCTGATGCGGGCCCAGGCGTTCGAGGTAGGCGTTGAGCGCTTCGGTGCCGTGGGAGCGGCTGCCCACCACCGTTACCGGGCCCGCGGGCAGCGGGCGGACCCGGATGCTTTGACGCTCTGCATCTCCTTGCTGTTTGAAGGCGCCCACGCCCTGCGCGCCGGCGTAGGTCAAGCGCAGCACGGGGGTGTAGACCACGCCCAGCCGTGGGCGGTGCTCGTCGATGAGGGCGATGTTGACGGTGAATTCGCCGCTGCGTTTGACGAACTCCTTGGTGCCGTCCAGCGGGTCGATGAGCCAGTAGCGCGGCCACGCGGCGCGGGTGGCGAAGTCGGGCGGCAGTGACTCTTCGGAGAGGATGGGCAGCTGCGGCGTCAGGGCGCGCAGGCCGGCGACGATCAGCCGGTGCGAGGCCAAGTCGGCGGCGGTGAGCGGCGAGTCGTCCTCCTTGTGCTGGACCGCGAAGTCGCCGTCGTAGACCGTGAGGATCTCCTCGCCCGCCTGGTGTGCCAAGTCGATGGCGACGTCGAGGAGCGCGGCGAGATCAAGCTTCGTCATTCAGCAGTTCCCGTACCATGTAGAGCGCGGCGATGCTGCGCGCTTCGGTGCAGTCGTCGCGGGCGGTGAGTTCGGTGAGCCGCGCGAGAGGCCACGGCACCACTTCGATCTCTTCGGGCTCGTCGCCAGGCAGGCGCTGCTCGAACAGCTCTTGCGCCAGGATGATGTGGGTGCAGTGTTCGAGATAGCCGGGCGCGATGCTCAAGGTGTTGATGTGGCGCAGTTGACGTGCGCCATGGCCGATCTCCTCCATCAGCTCGCGGTTGGCCGCCTCCAGCGGGGTCTCGCCGTCGGCGATCAACCCCTTGGGCAGTGCCAGCTCGTAGCGATCGGTGCCGGCGGCGTATTCGCGGATCAGGAACACGGTGTCGCGGTCGGCCAGGGGTACGATCAGCACGGCGCCGTTGCGCCCGCTCATCAGCCGTTCGTAGTGCACCACGGTGCCGTTGGGGAAGCGCAGCTCGCGCTCTTCGACGCGAAAGATGCGCGAGCGTGCGACCTCTCGGTGGCTAAGGATTTCCGGCTTTTTTCGCATGGATGAGGCTGCGTACCGTAGTGGTTGCCAGGGGCGCGCATCAGTATACGCCGTGCGCACGGGTTCCCGAAATCCGCCTACAATGTGGGCTCGCGTAGGAGCCCCGCTTATGTCTTTTTCGTTGGATTGGAACGGCATCGACACCGTGCTGCTGGATATGGACGGCACGTTGCTCGACCTGCACTTCGACAATCGTTTCTGGCTGGAGCACGTGCCGCGGCGTTTCGGCGAGCAGCGCGGGTTGAGTTTCGAGCAGGCACGCGATGAACTGATGGCGCGCTACAAAGCGGTGGAGGGCACCATCGATTGGTATTGCGTCGACTACTGGACCCGCGAGCTGGGGATGGACATCGCGCTGCTCAAGGAGGAAGTGGATCACCTGATCGCCGTGCATCCGCACGTCATCGAGTTTTTGGAGGCGCTGAAGCGCAGCGGCAAACGCCGTGTGCTGGTGACTAACGCACACGGCAAGGCGATTGCGTTGAAGATGCGGCGCACTCCGCTGGGCGCCCACCTGGATGCTCTGATGTGCGCGCACGATTTCGGGGTGCCCAAGGAGGATCTGCGCTTCTGGGAACGGCTGCGCGGGCGCGAACCGTTCGATCCGGTTCGCACCCTGCTCATCGACGACAGTCTCGCGGTACTGCGCTCCGCGCGGCGCTACGGTGTGGCCTATCTGCTGGGCATACGGCGTCCCGATTCACGACAGGGTGAGCGCGAGGTGAGCGAGTTCCCGTCCGTACGGCACTTTCTGGAAGTGATGCCGCCGCGATAGTGCGGGGATCATTTTTTCTTGGCGAACCGCTTGTCCCACTTTTTGAAACGTTTGCGGCAGTATTTGAGCAGCGAATCGTAACCGTCGAAAAAGATTTCGAAATTTTTTTCCGCCGGTTCGTCGTATTCGCAGTAGTCGTTGTCGTAGTCGCGGCAGATCTGCGGGCGGGTGTCGTAGATGCCGCAGCGCCCGTCGGGCTGCAAATGGCCGCAGCGGGTGTTGTACAGCAGAAACCAACCGTCTTCGTCTTTGTAGGCCTGGACGTTTTCATGCGAGAGCTGCCAGAGCAGGAAATCGAACTCCTCTTTGGTCTTCGGCGTGTCGATCTGCTGCGTGATGTAGGTGCAGCACTTGGAGTCGTAGCAGAAGCCGCATTTGGTCTCGGGCGTAATGGCGATCACGCGGCGTTTGGCGGTGTCTTTACTCATGAATTCACGGCGATAAGGTGTGAGAGGGGGCGCCAGTATAGCAAAGCGACGCGCACCGTCGCCGCGTCACTTGGCGGGTTTCAGCGTGATGCGGGCGAGACAGTCGGTTTCCAGCACCAGTGAACCGATGCTGGCTTTGCCGCGTTGCTTGCCGATGGCGAGCGTTATGGGGCAATCTTTGCGATAGAGCGAACGCCGGCCCAACAGTGTCGGGGGGACGGGCAGGTTGGGTACGCGCTGCAGGTAGAGTGCGCGCGGTTCCTCGAACGGCGCCTCTTCGGGATCCTGCGGCGTGCACTCCACGGCGGACGGTTTTCCGGGGATGACTTCTACGCCGATCTGTACCCACCCCTCGTCGCCTCGCTTGATCCAGCGCACTACGCCGATCTCCGGCGTGCGCTTGTCGGCCGGCTTGGCGGCGAATAGTCCCAGTGCCTCGCCTACGCGCAGGTTTTCGTCGAGTGCATGGCGGCGCGTCAGCAGGTAGCCCTTGGGGCTTTCGTTGAGCACTTTCCACGGCTCAAGCAGGTAGGCCGTCTGGGATGCGGGATCGGCGTCGTAGACTTCGATGCCGTAAACGGAGTGCTGGACGGTGCCGTACACCTCCTCGGCGCCGTCGGCACCGAGAAAGTGGTGCGCCGCTGCCAACCCGGTGGCGACGCGCAGTTCCTTGTCGCTGGTGCGGCGTGGGGCGCGGCGTTTCGGTGGTGTGCAGAGATCGGGAAGCAGGCGGCGCAGGACCTCCAACTCAGCCAGTGCGCGCACGGGATCGTCGGCGTCGTTGATCTGTGTCTGGACGGCGGCGCGCAACGGATTGGTGTCCAGCACCCAGGCTTGCGTAGACTGCGCTGCGGCATCCACTTTCGCGCACGGCAGCGGTGGTCGGTCGTCGTCGGGGTCAATGACGAACCGCCCCGTCGCGTTGGGCCAGGGTGGACGGGTCAGCCGGCAGTGTTGCGCGTAGTACTCGAGCAGCTTGTAGAGCCGGTCGGCATGCCCTGCTGGCAGGCGGAAGGGGTCCGCCGCGGCCATCAGCATCGCTTGCGTGAACAATCCCTCCAGGGTGAATGGCGTCTCGCTCTTACGGTCTAGGGGTGCGCTGCGGCGGTGCACGGTGTGGGTTTCGGCGAAGCGGTAACACTGGCTGAGTTCGCGGAAGGTGTGCGGTGGGACCGCGGCGTAGCGTCGATAGGCGTCCAGCAGTATCAGTCCCAACACTTCCATGACGCGATAGTTGGCCAGCAGCAGCGCCGGGTCTTTGGTCGGCGAGCGATGGGCATCATGGCCGCTGCGCAACACGATTTTGTAGCCGCAGGCGAGCTGCCACAGCAGCTCGGTCGACTGTGCCTCCAGAGCGACCCGCTGGACGGTGGGGAGCTGCGCTAACTGCTGCTGAGTTTGATCCCAGGCGCGACTCAGGCCGGTCACCGCCTGCCGGTAGAGTTCCAGCAGCCGCAGGCGGTCTTTGTCGGACAGCGGTTCGAGGTTGAGAGCCGTCAGCGGCTCGAGCAGTTGCGGTACGGCGGAGACGGGTTCGTGAAGCGGCAGTGCATCAAGCCACGCCTGCACTTCGCGCTGGCGTAGCTTAAGCAGCGGGTTGCTGAAATCCCGTTGCGAGGGAGTAGTGGGGAGAAACTCGCTCATGCCCTGGGTCGATGCGCCTTCGGTCGCCGTCGTGGGGGCATTATACGGGGTATGTCGGCGATGGCGCGGTTTACGGACTCGGGCGCGGCGGAGTACCCGAACACGTCCATTGCCGTTGGGCTATCCGGTATAATCGCCGCCGGATTGTGTCGTGTTGAGGGGATCACCATGGGTGAAAAGAAATACGGAATTCGAATGACGTTGCCGGATGGCGATGCCTTGGCAAAGTCGCATCTGCTGGAGAATCTCGAGTCGTATCGCTGGTTCGAGTCGGAACAGCGCCGCGACCGCGAGTTCGAACAGATGATGGAGCGTTACGCGTATTTGCGCCAGAGCGACAATCAGACGCAGGTGTTGACCAAGGTCGAACGTTAGCGACCACGCGCGCGCCTTGGCGGGTTGAGTCCGCGCCGAGATGTAGTGGCAAAAAAAACCCCACCCTGTGACGGGTGGGGTGAAATGGCTGGGCCCAATTAGGGCCGCAGCACCCCCGGAAGGTGGAATCTGGCCGGAGCAAGGAGGAGCGAGAGGGAGCGAAGGGATGCGGCCAGATTCCGTAAAAACTGAGTCTATGCGCTATACGGATCTCCCTTGCCGGCGATACGCGCTTTGCGGCGCAGCCGATAGGCGCGGCGCGACCGCTTCTGCGTAGAGCGGTTGGAACGGGAGGTTGTTTTCATTCCGCGTCTCCTTCACCAGCATGGGGAGAAAGAGCGGCGGCAGGGGGGCGATCGACGCGCTGAGTCGCAATGCGATTCGGGTGCGGATCTGTCGGATGGTGCTCATCGGTTCCTCCTGCAGCCCCTCTACCGTCGTCGTTGCCGACCCCAGGCAGGTAGCTTTGCGATCCAGCCCTTTCGGGCGGGTTGCTTTCGTAACGAAACCCTAAATCTCTAAAGCACTACGCGTGCCAAATCACTTATCCGAGTTGGGCGGTGGCGCTCGGTGAACCTTGGCCGCTGGCGTGCATTGCCCGGAATATCAACGTTTTCTCAGCGAAACGCCGGTTGGCGGTGGGTGATTTACTTGGGGGCGCCCTGAACGGGATGGCGCGTTCCGGAGGACGATCTGCCGCAATCCGTACCGCTGTGGCGGTCACAAAGTGACGCGCAGGGTCAGGTGGTGGATTTCGGTTTGCGGCGGTGCGATTTACGGGCTTTGTCGCGCGATGACGGTGGGCCACGGCGGGCGCCCCCGCCCCGGTTGCGCGGTTCGCGTCGCTGGGGGCGGGTCAGTTCGATGAGCAGGGCCGGGTCCAGCGGCTCGGCGTTGATCTTGTGACCGATATAGGTCTCGATCTCGGGGAGCGAGAACGAATACTCCTCGCAGGCGAAGCTGATGGCGTCGCCCAAGGCACCGGCGCGGGCGGTGCGCCCGATGCGGTGAACGTAGTCCTCGGCGTCCTGGGGCAGGTCGAAGTTGAACACGTGGCTGACGTCGGGGATGTGCAGGCCGCGTGCCGCCACGTCGGTGGCGACCAGTACCGGAAGTTCGCCTTTCTGAAACGCCAGTAGCAGGTGCTGGCGCTTTTTCTGCGGCACGTCGCCCGAGAGCATTTCCGCCTGCACTTGGTTGGCTTCCAGGTAGTCCGTAACGCGCTCGGCCACCCGTTTGGTGTTGACGAAGACGATGCTGCGGCGTGGGTCCATGTGTTGCAGCAGCCCCACCAGCAGGGGGATCTTCTCGTCGTTGGCGGTGTAGTAGACGGTCTGCTTGACGCGGTCCGCCGTCACCTTGTCGGGCTCGATGAGCACCAGCTCGGGGTTGTTCATGTGCTCGTAGGCCAGTTCCGTGACCCGGTACGAGAGCGTGGCCGAAAACAGCATGCCCTGGCGCTGGTCGGGCGGCGGCATGCGGCGCAGCAGAAAGCGGATGTCCTTGATGAAGCCGAGGTCGAACATGCGGTCGGCCTCGTCTAGCACCATGACCTGGATGGCTTTGAGGTCGAAGATATGCTGTTTGAAGTAGTCGATGAGCCGCCCCGGGGTACCGATGAGGATGTCCACCCCTTCCTGCAGCATCTTGCGCTGCTGATCGTAGCCGGTGCCGCCGTAGACCAGTCCCAGGGTCAGCGCGGCGTACTTGCCGAGGCTCTCCGCGTCGCGGTGGATCTGGATGGCCAACTCGCGGGTGGGCGCCAGGATGATGGCCCGCGGCTGCGTTGGCTTGCGGCCTGCGGGCGGCTCGCGGCGCAGCAGGTGGGTCATGGTGGCCAGCAGAAAGGCGGCGGTCTTGCCGGTACCGGTCTGCGCCTGACCCGCTACGTCCCGCCCGGAAAGGGCCAGCGGCAGGGTTTCGGCCTGGATGGGCGTACAGTAGGCGAATCCCTCCTCGGTGATACCGCGCTGCAGTTCGGGTGGCAGATCAAGGTCCGAGAAGGAGGTTTGCGAAAGGTGCGAAGTATCCATGGCGGGCAAGCATACTCCATTCGGTATTGGGGGCGGGGATTTTTAGGCTTGCAATATAGGTGCGATTGGGCTGAAATTGTCCCAGATTGGACTGGCACCATCGAGCGTACGGATGTCGGTCAGCGGCGCCGCAAGTCAGATGGCCACAATAATTCGCGCCGCGTGACAGCAACTACCCCGAGTTCCTTTCCCCGACCACACGACTGAAGCCCGGTTAGGAGCCACTGGAGGCAAACAACGTGAGTGAACGCATGGTACACGTTACCGACGAGACCTTTGAAGCGGATGTATTGAATTCCGAATCGCCCGTGTTGGTCGATTTTTGGGCCGAATGGTGTGGCCCCTGCAAGATGATTGCGCCGATTCTCGACGAGATTTCCGACGAGTATGACGGACGCGTCAAGGTGGCCAAGCTGAATATCGACGAGAATCCGAATACGCCGCCCAAGTACGGCATTCGCGGCATTCCGACGTTGATGCTGTTCAAGAACGGCAATGTGGAGGCGACCAAAGTGGGCGCCGTATCGAAATCTCAGCTGACCGCCTTCATTGACAGCAATCTTTAAAGTAGCGGCCGGATATTAAACCAATTATCTAGACCCTGGCCGGACAAAGTGATAGCGTATGGCTGCGGTCGCTGCGACCGCAGCCATACCCGAACAACAACTCCCCTGAATCGTTGGCACTCTTGCAAGAGTGCTTAGTGCCTGGACTCGCCAGGTGCGGTGTGTGTTCTCCCATTTCTGTTTTCAACCCATCCAATACAGCACTATGAATCTCACCGAACTCAAGAAAAAAACCGCTTCCGAGCTTATCCAAATCGCCCAGGATATGGGTGTCGAAGGGATGGCGCGGTCGCGCAAGCAGGATGTGATCTTTTCCATCCTCAAGGCCCACGCCAAGAACGGCGAGGATATCTTCGGCGACGGGGTTTTGGAGATCCTGCAGGACGGTTTCGGCTTTCTGCGCTCGGCGGACTGCTCCTACCTTGCCGGTCCCGATGACATCTACGTCTCGCCCAGCCAGATCCGGCGTTTCAACCTGCGCACCGGCGATACCGTGTCGGGCAAGATCCGCCCGCCCAAGGAGGGCGAGCGCTACTTCGCGCTGCTCAAGGTGGGCCAGATCAACTACGAGGCCCCCGAGGCCGCCAAGAACAAGGTGCTGTTCGAGAACCTCACGCCGCTGCATCCCAACAAGCGCCTGTCGCTGGAGATCGGCAACGGCAGCACCGAAGACATTACCGCGCGCGTCATCGATCTGATGGCCCCCATCGGCAAGGGGCAGCGCGGGCTCATCGTTTCGCCGCCCAAGGCCGGCAAGACCATGCTGCTGCAGAACATCGCTCACTCCATCGAGATCAGGCATCCGGAGTGCTACCTGATCGTGCTGCTCATCGACGAGCGTCCGGAAGAGGTGACCGAGATGGAGCGCTCGGTGCGCGGTGAGGTGGTTTCGTCGACCTTCGATGAGCCGGCCAGCCGCCACGTGCAGGTGGCCGAGATGGTGATCGAAAAGGCCAAACGCCTGGTCGAGCACAAGCAGGATGTGGTGATCCTGCTCGACTCCATCACCCGCCTGGCGCGCGCCTACAACACCGTGGTGCCGTCATCGGGCAAGGTGCTCACCGGCGGTGTCGACGCCAACGCCCTGCAGAAGCCCAAGCGCTTCTTCGGTGCGGCGCGCAACATCGAGGAGGGCGGCAGCCTCACCATCATCGCCACCGCGCTCATCGACACCGGGTCGCGCATGGACGACGTGATCTACGAGGAGTTCAAAGGCACCGGCAACATGGAGATCCACCTCGACCGCCGCATCGCCGAGAAGCGTATTTACCCCTCCATCAACATTAACCGCTCCGGTACGCGCCGTGAAGAATTGCTCACCGACGTCGACGAGTTGCAGAAGATGTGGATCCTGCGCAAGCTGCTGCATCCCATGGATGAGCTGGCGGCCATGGAGTTTCTGCACGACAAGCTGAAGGTGACCAAGACCAACGGCGAGTTCTTCGATTCCATGAAGCGATGAACGGCGTCCTGCAGCAAGCCACCGCCAATCTCCCGCGGCTGCTCACCGCGCCGTTGCGGTTGATTCCCAACGTGGTGCACTCCACGGCGTTGGGGGTGGTGCTGAGCCGGGTGTTCGATGCGCTGCTGCGCGACGGCGAGTTGGACTTCCTGGAGGATCGGGTGCTGCGCATCGCTATCGACGACGTCGGCATCGAGTACCGCCTCTCCAAGCGCGAGGGCCGGCTGGTGGCCGTCGATCGCCAGCAGCCGGTCGATGCCTCGATTTCGGGTACGCTCTACGATTTTCTGCTGCTGGCCACCCGTCGCGAAGATGCCGACACGCTCTTCTTCCAGCGTCGTCTGCGCATGGAGGGCGACACCGAAGTGGGGTTGATGGTGAAGAACCTGCTCGACGGGCTGGAGTTTTCACTGCCCAACGTGCCCGCTCCGTTGCAGGGCATGGGCGATCGGGCGGTGGCGTTTTACGAACGTTTTCTGGTGCGGTAGGAGCGAGCGCCGCTCGCGAACGCTTGTTCGCGGCCCGCGGCCGTTCCTACATCCTGGCCTGCGCCGCAGGCCGCATCCCCGCCTCGCCATACCAATAGCCGCTACAGCCCCCTACCGGCATCAGCGCCGCCAGCGCCTGGGCGGCTTCGTTGGGCTCTTGTCTGCCCGCGATGACATCCGCGAAGCGTTCGATAATGGCCGGCATGTATTCGGACTGCGGGCTGATGCGCAGTACGTCGACTCCCAGATCCTTCAGGTCCGCAAGTTCACCCAGCAGGTTGTAGGTCTGGGCCGATTGGGTCTGGATGCCGTTGAGGGCGAGAAAGGCATCCTCCTCCTGGGTGTAGAGGGTGAGCCCGTCGGGATCGGCCAGGCACTTCTCCTGGCAGTTGTCCTTCTGCAGGTGGTGGGCGCGGGCTGTGAAGCAGCGCGCCGACCAGGCCAGCGGGATGCGCCCGTAGGCCATGACTTCCGTTTCCACTCCCGCCGGGCGGCTGGCCTGGATCTCCGCCAGGGTCGTGCGCGACAGCTCGAAAGGCATCACCCAGCGCCTCAGTCCCAGCTTGTGGAAGAAGGCGAGGGTGCGGTCGTTGTAGAGATTGACGCTGGGGCCGCTGATAAACGGGACGCCGCGTTTTGCCAGCAGGTTGATAGCGCCCACGTCGTTGGCTTCCACCGTGAAGCGGTCGTTGTCGCAAAGACGTGCCAGCGCCTTGCGTTCGGAATCCGCTTCGAGCAGGGAGAGGGTGGAGAGCACCGCCTCTTTCCCGGCATCGACGAGCATGGCCGCCGTCTCCAGCCAATCCTCGCTGCGGAACTGGCGGCGCTTGGAGCACACCGTTTCGCCCAGGTAGACGATGTCCACGGGCGATTCCGCCACCATGGCGTAGAAGTCGCGCAGCCGCTCCGCGGGCCAGTAGTAGAGAACGGGGCCGATGGAGAGTTTCATCTTCGCTTCGCTCATGTCGTTGGGTATCCGCCGCGTCGCGTTACTGCCACGGCCGGTTGTAGGCGCCGAGCGTGGTCTGGGTGCCTTCCGAGACCTTGGCGAGCTCCTGCTGCCACTCGGGTTTGGCGACGAAGGTGCCGGGATTGGCCGCGCAGCTGTCGATGGCCTGCCGCCAGACGCGCGCCACCTGCTTGACGTAGGCGGGGCTGCGTTGGCGTCCCTCGATCTTGATGGCCGCGATGCCCATGCGCTGCAGCTCGGGCAGCAGCTCCAGGGTGTTGAGACTGGTGGGTTCCTCGATGGCGTAGAAGGTGGCGTCGCCCACCCGGTAGCGCCCCTTGCAGATGGTGGGGTAGCCCGCCTTCTCGTCTTTGTCGAAGCGGTTGATGAGCATGCCGCTGAGACGGGTTTCCAGCCCCGTTGCCGTCTCCTCCCAGCGCACCGCCTTGGCCGGCGAACAGGCGCCGCAGGTGTTGGGGGACTCGCCGGTGACGTAGGAGGAGAGCGTGCAGCGTCCCTCCACCATCACGCACAGTCCGCCAAAGCCGAACACCTCCAGCTCGATGGGGCTGTCGGCCACCATCTGTTCCACCTGTTTCATGGAGAGCACTCGCGGCAACACGGCACGCTTGATGCCGAAGTGTTCGTAATAAAAGCTGACGGCCTCGGGAGTGGTGGCGGAGCCCTGCACCGAGAGATGCAGATTGAGATTGGGATGGCGGCGAGCGGCGTACTCGAACACCGCGATGTCGGCCATGATCAGGGCGTTGACCCCGAGATCGGCAGCGTGGTCGACGGCGCGCTGCCAGCGTTCCCACCCCTGCGGTTGCGGATAGGTGTTGAGGGCGACGAAGACGCGCCGGCCGCGATCCTGGGCGTAGCGGATGCCCTCGCTGGCGCTCCCTTCGGTGAAGTTCAGCCCCGGAAAGTGGCGCGCGTTGGTGTCGTCGCGAAACCCCATATAGACCGCATCGGCACCCTGGTCGATGGCGGCCTTCAGCGACGGCAGGTTGCCTGCCGGACAGACCAGTTCCATACCCTTCCCCTTAATGCAGCCGGGACAAGGCCCGGCCGATGCCCCCCTAGCCGACGACGTCGAGCACGCGGCGGCGGAACTTGGCGCCCGCGCTCTCCGCCAGACGGGCGCAGGCCTCCACATCCACATCCTCCAGGCCGTCGATGGCGGTGGCGGTAACCTCATTGATGTAACGCGGTGCCAGCTGCAAAAAATCGAGCAGCGCCGGGTAGGCCCCGGGGAACGCCGGTTTGCAGTGGCGCTCGTACACCGCGGCGTTCTGGGCGTTGAGCGAGACGGACAGCGCGTCCACGCACTCCGCCAATTCGGGCAGCACGTTGCGTCTGTGCACCCGGTTGGCCAACCCGTCGGTGTTGACCCGCACGCGCCCGCCGTGGGTTTTCACGTGGCGTGCGACCTCCAGCAGCTCTTTGATGCGCAGTGTCGGTTCGCCGTAACCGCAGAAGACGACCTCTTCGAAGCGGGCGGGATCGCCGATGGCATCGATCACCTCGCGGGCCTCGGGGCGTTGTCGCAGTGCCAGGTCGTAGTCGCGCAGCTGCCAGGTGCCGTTGTGCTTGGGGCAGAAGGCGCAGGTCAGCGTGCAGCGGTCGTTGAGGTTGACGTAGAGCCGTTCCCCAATCTCGTAGACGATGGTATCGGTCGACATAGGCCGTGCATTCTACCGGGCACCGGCAAGCCGGCCAAATCCGTTTGACCCGACTATCTACAGGGAAATAGCGTCGCTGCAGCGTGTCATTTGATCGCGGATTGGCGCTCGCGAGCCACCGCGCGGTAACCGATGTCGTTGCGGAAGTAGACGTCGTCCCAGCGGATGCGCCGGGTCAGTTCGTAGGCGCGTTGCTGGGCCTCACCCACGGTTTCGCCCAGGGCGCAGGCGCATAGCACGCGCCCGCCGTTGGTGACCACCTGGCCGTCTTTTTCCGCAGTGCCGGCGTGAAAGACCTTGGCATCTGGCGACTCCGCTTCCGGCAGACCGCTGATCACGTCGCCCTTGCGATAGCCGGCCGGGTAGCCGCCGGCGGCCAGCACCACGCCCAGGCTGGCGCGCGGGTCCCAGTCCGTGTTTACCTCGTTCAGACGCCCATCCAGCGCTGCCTCGATAAGCTCGGCGAAGTCGGAGCGCAGGCGCAGCATGATGGGCTGGGTCTCGGGGTCGCCGAAGCGACAGTTGTACTCCAACACCTTGGGCACGCCGGCCGAGTCGATCATCACCCCGGCGTAGAGAAACCCGGTGTAGGGATGCCCCTCGGCGGCCATACCGCGCACGGTGGGCTCGATCACCTCGGCCATGATGCGCTTGTGCATCGCCGGGGTGACCACCGGCGCCGGCGAGTAGGCACCCATGCCGCCGGTGTTGGGGCCGCGGTCGCCGTCGTCGCGCGCCTTGTGGTCCTGGGAGCTGGCCATGGGCAGGATGTGCTCGCCGTCCACCATGACGATGAAGCTCGCCTCTTCGCCCTGCAGGAACTCCTCGACGACCACGCGGCTGCCCGCCTCGCCGAAGGCGTTGCCGGCCAGCATGTCGCGCACCGCGGCGATGGCCTCGTCCTCGCTCTGGGCCACGATCACCCCCTTGCCGGCGGCCAGTCCGTCGGCCTTGACCACAATGGGCGCGCCTTTTTCGCGGATGAAGGCGATGGCAGGGTCGATCTCGGTGAACACCTGGTACCAGGCGGTGGGGATGGCGTGGCGGGCGAGGAAGTCCTTGGTGAAGGCCTTGGAGCCTTCCAGTTGCGCGGCCGCCTGGGTGGGGCCGAAACAGCGCAGACCCGCGGCGCTGAAGGTATCCACCACACCGATCACCAGCGGCGCTTCCGGGCCGACCACGGTAAGGTCGATCTGTGCCTCCTGGGCAAAGTGCAGCAGGCCGGCGATGTCCTCGGCGCCGATGGGCACGTTCTCCATCTTGGGTTCGCGCGCGGTGCCGGCGTTGCCGGGTGCCACGTAGACCTTGCCCGCCTTGGGCGATTGCGCCAGCTTCCAGGCCAGGGCATGTTCGCGGCCGCCGCCGCCGATGACCAGTATGTTCATGGTTGTGTCTCTATGGCTGGTGTTTCAATCCCCGCAGCAGGCTCGCCACGGTCTTGCCCTCGATCACCCGTTCGCCGCGCTGGTTGTCGATCCAGCTTTGCATCTCGATGCGTTCTCCCTCGCGGTCGATGGCAGTGATGCGGAAGCGTGCGGTGATGGTGTCGCCGATGTGCACCGGGCGCAGGAACTCCAGCGTCTGTGAGCGGTAGATTGCGCCGATGCCCGGCAGGTGCAGCCCCACCAGCGTGGAGAACAGCGACGCCGACAGCATGCCGTGGGCGATGCGCTCGCCGAAGAAGGTCTGCCTGGCGAACTCCGCATCCACGTGCAGCGGGTTGGTGTCGCCGGTGATGGCCACGAAGTGGGCGATATCCGCCTCGGTGACCGTCTTGGCGAAGGCCGCCTCCTGGCCGACGGCGAGATCATCGAAGGTGGTCAACGTGTAGTTCATTTGAACGACCGTTCGCTGCGCGAGAAGCCGTTCAATGCCTGAAATGCCGCATCCCGGTGAACACCATGGCCATGCCGTGCTCGTTGGCCGCGGCGATGGTCTCTTCGTCGCGCATGGAGCCGCCCGGCTGGATGACGGCGGTGATGCCGGCTTCCGCGGCCGAGTCGATGCCGTCGCGGAAGGGGAAGAAGGCGTCCGAGGCCATTACCGAACCCTTTACCTCCAGCCCTTCGTCGGCGGCCTTGATGCCGGCGATGCGCGCCGAGTAGACGCGGCTCATCTGGCCGGCACCGATGCCGATGGTCTGTCCGCCGCGGCAGTAGACGATGGCGTTGGATTTGACGAACTTCACCACCTTCCAGGCGAACAGCAGGTCGCTCATCTCCTGCTCGCTGGGGGCGCGCTGGGTGACCACCTTGAGGTCGTCGCGCGTGACGCTGCCGAGATCGCGGTCCTGCACCAGCAGCCCGCCGTTGACGCGCTTGAAGTCGAAGCCCGGCGCGCGGGTCTCGCCCCAGGCGCCGCACTCCAGCACCCGCACGTTGGCTTTTTTCGCCAGGATCTCCAGGGCCTCGCTGTCGAAGCGCGGGGCGATGATCACCTCGACGAACTGGCGGTTGAGGATCTCCTGGGCGGTGACGTCGTCCACCATGCGATTGAAGGCGATGATGCCGCCGAAGGCCGAGGTGGGATCGGTCTGGTAGGCGCGGTCGTAGGCCTCCAGCAGATCGCCACCCAGGGCGACGCCGCAAGGGTTGGCGTGTTTGACGATGACGCAGGCCGGTTCGCCGTCGAAGCTCTTCACGCACTCCAGCGCGGCGTCGGCGTCGGCGATGTTGTTGTACGAGAGCTCTTTGCCCTGCAACTGGCGCGAGGTGGAGACGCTGGGTTCGCCGGGGCGGTGCTCGACGTAGAAGGCCGCGCCCTGATGGGGGTTCTCGCCGTAGCGCATGGTCTGCGTCTTGCGCAGCTGCAGGTTGAAGGTGTTGGGGAACGGGGTGCGTTCGCCCTCGTCGACGATGCCGCCCAGGTAGTTGGCGATGGCGCCGTCGTAGCGGGCGGTGTGTTCGAAGGTCTTTACCGCCAGGCGGAAGCGGGTGGCGGCCTCCAGCATGCCGCCGCTCTCCTGCAACTCGCCGAGCAGGGGCGCGTAATCGGCCGCATCCACCACCACCGCCACGTCGCGGTGGTTCTTGGCCGCAGCGCGCAGCATGGTGGGGCCGCCGATGTCGATGTTTTCGATGGCGGTGGTGAGGTCGCAGTCGGGCTTGGCCACGGTCTGCTCGAAGGGGTAGAGATTCACCACCACTAAGTCGATGGGCTGGATGCCGTG
This sequence comes from Gammaproteobacteria bacterium, assembly GCA_050287605.1. Lineage (GTDB taxonomy): Bacteria > Pseudomonadota > Gammaproteobacteria > QQUJ01 > QQUJ01 > QQUJ01. The sequence continues at coordinate 51,271 of JBNKCG010000027.1, forward strand.
TTCGCGCATGGCATCGTCATCGGTGCCGCGCCGCCCCAGCAGTCCGCCGTGGATCTTGGGGTGCAGGGTCTTCAAGCGTCCGTCCATCATCTCGGGAAAACCGGTGTAGTCGGAGACCTCGGTGACGGCGATGCCGTTGTCGGCCAGCAGCTTGGCGGTGCCGCCGGTGGAGAGAATCTCGATGCCGAGCTCTTCCAGGCCGCGGGCGAAATCGACGATGCCGGATTTGTCGGAGACGCTGATCAGGGCGCGTTGAATCTTGGACATGGCTACCTTCAGGAACGGTTGACGAAAATTCGGCGTTGCGTTTCATCGACACCGCGTGCAGCGGTGCGATGCGCGGCAAAGGCGCGCGGAGCCGGGCACGGGTCCGGATCGTGTGGACAGGCCCTACAGTGCGAGCGATTCCAATCCGTAGGTGCGCAGTTTTTTACGCAGCGTGCTACGGCTCAGTCCCAGCATGGAGGCCGCGCGGGTCTGGTTGCCGCCACAATGGCGCATCACGCTTTCCAGTAGCGGCGGTTCGATCTCGCCGATCACCAGTTGGTGGAGATCGCTCGCCGGGTGCCCCCCCATTTGCGAAAAATACTGATCCAGCGAGCGCCTGACGCAATCGCGCAGGGTTTCGCCCATGGTTGTGTCGGTCGTTTTTTTATTCACGCCGCCAGCTCCTCTTGTTCCCCGAGGCGGTCGAAATAGGTGTCCACCAGCCGCAGTTGCGCCGCGGTGGATGTCTCTTGGTTGATGGCGCGCCGAAAGCTCGCGCCGTTGGGCAGTCCTTTGGTGTACCACGCGGCGTGCTTGCGGGCGACGCCCGAGCCGGTCCGTTCACCGTAGAAGTCGTAGAGCGCCATCAGGTGGTCGCGCAGCACCCGATGCAGTTCGCCACGCGATGGCGGCGCCAGCTCCTGCCCGGTGCGCAGGTAGTGCTCCACTTCGCGAAAGATCCACGGGCGCCCCTGGGCGGCACGTCCGATCATGATGCCGTCGGCGCCGGTGAATTCCAGCACGTCGCGCGCCTTGTGGGGAGTGCGGATATCGCCGTTGGCGATCACCGGGATGGTGACCGCCTGCTTGATGGCGCGGATGGTCTCGTACTCGGCCTCGCCAGAATAGCCGCAGGCGCGGGTGCGGCCGTGCACGGCCAGCGCCTGGATGCCGCACGCTTCGGCGAGCTGCGCGACACGCACGCCGTTGCGGTTGTGCGCGTCCCAGCCGGTGCGGATCTTGAGCGTGACCGGGACTGGCACCGCGTTCACCACGGCCTCAAGGATGCGGGCCACCAGCGGTTCGTCGCGCAACAGCGCCGAACCCGCAGCGGTGTTGCAGATCTTTTTCGCCGGGCAGCCCATGTTGATGTCGATGATTTCGGCGCCGTTGGCCACGTTGTGGCGAGCCGCCTCGGCCATCATCGCCGGATCGGCGCCCAGGATCTGCACCGAACGTGGCTCGGGTTCGCCACGGTGGTCGGCGCGGCGCTTGGTCTTCTCGCTGCCCCACAGCAGGGAGTTGGACGATACCATTTCGGAGACTGCAAGGCCGGCACCGAAATGGCGGCACAGCAATCGGAAAGGCCGGTCCGTGACTCCCGCCATGGGCGCCAGCAGGAGATTGTTGGTCAGCGTGTAGGGTCCGATCTGCATAGAGCGCGTGACGAGGCGCGTCGGTGGCGAGTCTTAACTCGCGGTGCCTCGATTCCTGGGGTGTTCAACCTCGTTCGTCGCCGTGGTTCCGGGTCGGGTCTGCGCGATAGCAGCGACCCGCTGAGAACCCCTGTGCCGCCGGGGGCCGCCGCCGCCGCGCCGCGAAACGGATTCGCTGCAGGCATGCATGGCTGAAGGGGGCGCACAGTTTACCGTCAAACAGTGGGATACGAAAGCGCTGACGGTGCGGCTGTGCCGCGGCGGCGTGCAAGACGCTTCAATAGAACTCGAAGCGGTAACTGATCCCCCGTTCACCGGGATCGACGATGCTGAGACTGACCGCGGCGCGCTCGCCCGGCGGCAGCGGATCGGAGGAGCGCTGTTCGCCCGACAGGTATTCCGAAGGCTGGAAGCGGCGCAGCGCGATCAGCTGACCATGGGTGTCGGAAAAGCTGATCTCCAGCGCCGGGTAGGGTTGGGCGAACGGCGCCTCGTTGACGAAGGTGAGCGAGATCAGCAGCGCGCCGGGTTCGCGGGGGTGGGGGCGCACGTCGCGGTTGATGATGCGAATCCGCTCCGGCGCGCGGCGCTCCGGGATCGCGCAATCGTCGCCCGTGCAGAACAGCGTGGTCAGCGGTGCCAGGGCGGGGTAGCGGGCTAGCTCGCCGCGGAAGGCGGAACCGGCCTGGGCCGCCAGCAGGACGAGGAGCAGCATCGATCCCATGCCGTACAGCAGCGTGGGCAGGCGGCGCTTGCGTTCGGAGAGGGTGGCTTCCAACTCTTCCACCAGGGCGTTGCCGTAACGGGGCGAGGGCGCTGTCTCGGCGGCCACCGAAGCGATGGCAGCGATCACTGCCGCATCGTCATCGGTCTCTTCCTCGGCGGCATCGTCTTCGGCGCGTGCGCGGGGCGGTTCCTCGGGTGCTGCGGTGGGGGGCGGCGGTGCAGCGGCGAAGGGTACCTCGTCCTCCGGAACCGGTGGCGCGTAGGGGAGCGGCTCGTCGCCGCGCCCCCACTGGGAGAACAGGTTTTGCGCGGCGTCGGGCGGATTCGCCTCGAGGGCCACTTCGTAACTGGTCTGCATCGGATGGTCCGCGCCACGGGCGGGGGTGTCGTCGGCCGATTCCGTTGCTTCGGATGTTTCCGCAGGGCCCGCGTCGGAGAGCGGGGGTTCGAGGTTGTCGTACCATGCGGTGGCCGAGTCTTCGGCAACGGTGTGTGTTTCTCCCGTGGCGGACGCCTCGTCGCTCCACGGTTCACCCTGCAGGGTGATCTCTTCCTCGTCGCTGATGGCCGTCGAGAGATCGATTTCGTCGCCAGCGGGCTCGCTGGCGGATACGTATGCCGTATCGGCATCGTCCAGGGCCGCCAGGTCGAAGTCCGGCGTGGTTTCGTCGGGAAGCACGGCCGCGGCGTCCTGCTCCGAATCGAACTCGATCTCTGCGCTCGCGGACGGGGTAGGCGCCTCGTCGCTCTCCACATCCTGGATGGCGAAATCCGCCAGCAGATCATCGTCGTCCAGCCCTTCCAGGTCGAACCCGAGTTCGGTCTCCCCGTGCTGGGATGCGCCGGCGTCGTCCCGAGTCGTAGCAGGTTCGCCTGCAAGCTCGAGATCGACCTGGGTCGCCGAGCGGATGGCGGACTCCAATTGGAGGTCGACGTCGGCCTCGCCGGTGGAGCGCGGAGGCTCGGCAGGCTGTGGCGCGCGTGCATTCGCGGTGGGTCCGCGCGAGGCGTTCTCTTTCAGGTAGCCGCGTGCGTTGAAAACCCGGCGGCAGCGGCTGCAGCGCACCTTGCCCCCGGCCGAGTCCAGCTGTTCGGCGGTGACGCGGAACAGCGTGTCGCAGTGGGGGCATTGGGTAATGAGTCGTTGCTGGCTCACGCTACTTCGGGGTTGGGGATTCGGCACAGCATAACGTGGCGGGCAAGGTGTCAGCCAGTCCGCACCCCGTGCAGGCGCACCCACTCCTGCTGCTGCGCGGGTGGCTCCCAGGTGACGGTGGCGGCGTAGGCTCGCTGAACGGCGTCGGCCTGTTCGGCCAGCAGGCCCGAGAGCACCAGGTGCGCACCGGGTTTGAGCAGCGCGCTCAAGTGGTCGGCCAGCTCTACCAGTGGGCCGGCGAGGATGTTGGCGATCACGATGTCGGCCGTGACAGCGGGCAGCCGCTCCGGCGCGCAGGTGTGGATACGTTCGGCGACGCCGTTGCGCGCTGCGTTGTCGCGCGTGGCCGTCAGGGCCTGGGGGTCGATGTCGACGGCATGCACGGTTGCCGCCCCCAGCTTCGCCGCCGCGACCGCCAGGATGCCCGAACCGCAGCCGTAGTCGATCACCTGCGCGTGCGTCAGCGGGGCGGCGTCCAGCCACGCCAGGCAGAGCGCCGTGGTGGGATGCGTGCCGGTGCCGAAGGCGAGTCCGGGATCGAGGCGCACGATCACCGCATCGGGATCGGGTGGCTCTTGGTCGCTGGGGCAGACCCAGAGGCGCTCGCCGAAGCGCAGCGGATGAAAGTGCTCCAGCCAGGCGCGCTCCCACACCTGGTCGGCCAGGGTGTCGACCCGCCACGAGGCGCGCTCGGCGGCGCTCAGGTGCGGAGTGAGGGCGGTCTGCAGCGGGGTGAGGTCGGTGCCGGCGGGGAACAGTGCGATCACCCGCGTCTGCGACCAGATAGGCGTCTCGCCGGGGCGCGGCTCCAGCACCGGCTGGTCGGCGGCATCGGCCAGGGTGACCGAGAGTGCGCCGGCCGTTTCCAACGCCTGGCTCAACGTCTCGGCGCGTTCGGCGCCGGTGGCGATGGTTAGTTGGACCCAGGGCATGGCGTGCGCTGCCGCTCTGCGGGTACTAGTGCTTGCGCAGTCGCAACAGCTCTTCCAGGTAGTGGATGTTGGTGCCGCCCTTCTGGAAGGCGGCATCGTTGATGAGCCGCAGGTGCAGATCCACGTTGGTCTGGATGCCGCCGATGACGATCTCGCCGAGCGCGGTGCGCATGCGCGCCAGCGCGGATTCGCGGCTGTCGCCGTGGGCGATCAGTTTGCCGATCAGCGAGTCGTAATAGGGGGGCACGGTGTAGCCGCTGTAGAGATGCGAATCCATGCGGATGCCGGGACCGCCCGGCATGTGGTACTGGGTGATGGTGCCGGGACAGGGCAGAAAGTTGTCGGGATTCTCGGCGTTGATGCGGCACTCGATAGCGTGGCCGCATATCTTGATGTCGTCCTGATGGAAACTCAACGGTTCGCCGGCGGCGATGCGCAGCTGTTCGCGCACGACATCGATGCCGGTGATCATCTCGGTGATCGGGTGCTCCACCTGTACGCGGGTGTTCATCTCGATGAAGTAGAACTCACCGTTTTCGAAGAGAAACTCGAAGGTGCCGGCGCCGCGGTATCCGATCTCGCGGCACGCCTCGGCACAGCGCCCGCCCAGGGTGGCGCGCTGCTCCTCGGTGATGCCGGGGGCGGGAGCCTCTTCGATTACCTTCTGGTGGCGGCGCTGCATGGAGCAGTCGCGTTCGCCCAGGTGCACGGCGTTGCCGTGCTCATCGGCCAGTATCTGGAATTCCACGTGGCGCGGGTTCTCCAGAAACTTCTCCATGTAGATCATGTCGTTGCCGAAGGCGGCGGCTGCTTCGGTGCGGGTCATGGAGATGGCGTTGGCCAGGCTGGCTTCGCTATGGACCACGCGCATGCCGCGTCCGCCCCCGCCGCCCGCTGCTTTGATGATCACCGGGTAGCCGATGTGATGCGCCATACGCGAGTTCTCGTCCATGTCGTCGCCCAGCGCGCCTTCCGAACCCGGAACGCAGGGGACGCCGGCGCGCTTCATGGCCGCGATGGCGGAAACCTTGTCGCCCATCAGGCGAATGGTTTCGGGGCGCGGACCGATGAAGACGAAGCCGCTCTGTTCGACGCGCTCGGCAAAGTCGGCGTTTTCGGACAGGAAACCGTAGCCGGGATGGATGGCCACCGCGTCGGTGACTTCCGCCGCACTGATGATGGCGGGGATGTTGAGGTAGCTCTCGGCCGAGGGCGCCGGGCCGATGCACACCGATTCGTCGGCCAGGCGTACGTGTTTCAGGTCACGGTCGGCGATGGAGTGTACGGCGACGGTCTTGATGCCCAGCTCGCGGCAGGCGCGCAGGATGCGCAGTGCGATTTCTCCGCGGTTGGCGATAACGATCTTGTCTAGCATTGTCAGTGATGTTCAGACGATGTGTTTAGTTGGGAGGCTTCAATGCGAAGACGCCGGGTCTGCCAAGGCATCTTCAGCGTCGCGAGAACTCAATCAATGACAAACAGCGGCTGGCCGAACTCGACCGGCTGGGCGTTCTCGGCCAGGATTTTTTTGACCACGCCGGAACGGTCCGCCTCGATCTGGTTGAGCATCTTCATCGCCTCGATGATGCACAGCGTGTCGCCCTCCTTGACCGTTTGGCCCTCTTCGACGAACGACTTGCTGCCCGGCGAGGGTGCGCGATAGAAGGTGCCGACCATGGGGGCGGTGACCATGTGCCCGGTGTGCTCGGTCGGCGTGGCGGACGCGGCTGTCGGGGCGGGTTCAATCAAGGCCGGTGCGGGCGCTGCCTGCGCGTAGGTGACCGGCGGGGCTGCATAGCCCGCTTGCGGGAACTTTGATGCGCGGCTGATGCGCACTGATTCCTCTCCCTCGCGGATCTCCAGCTCGGCGATACCCGATTCCTCCAGCAGCTCGATCAGTTTCTTGATTTTGCGTATGTCCATCGAATTTCCGTCAGGTCAGGTTAGTTGTTGGTTTGCAGGCGTCGCAGCACCGCGGCCAGTGCCAGTTCGTAACCCTGCGCACCGAAGCCGACGATCACCCCCTCCGCGATGTCGGAAAGATAGGAGGTATGGCGAAACGTTTCGCGCTTGTGGACGTTGGTGAGGTGTACCTCGTAGAACGGCAGCCCCGTCCCCAGCAGCGCATCGCGCAGCGCCACGCTGGTGTGCGTGTAGGCGCCGGGGTTGAAGAGCGCGAACGCGATGCCTTCGCGGCGGGCGGTGTGGATGCGGTCGATCAGTTCGTGCTCGGCGTTGCTCTGGAAGCAAACCAGGTCATGCCCGGCGGCCGATGCCTGCTGCTTGAGCGTGTCGTGTATCTGATCCAGCGTGGTGTGGCCATAGACGTCGGGTTCGCGGCTTCCCAACAGATTGAGGTTGGGGCCATTCAACACCAGTATGGTGGCCATGCGTGGATACTCCTTGTGCCCTTCGGTGCAAACGGGGCTTTTTTAATGAAGTTTTACGCAAGTTCGCCGCAAGATCGCGTCGAATGCTAGGGTGACGACCGCGTGCGGCGCCTATTCTGCATCAGGGTGGCGGGAATGTCTAGGAGAACCCTGGTTCGATGGAATTCGCCGCAGATGGCGGCAAGTTTACCTTTGTTGCGAGGAGAAGAACGGCGTGCGGATCACATTCCATGAGCCGAATCCGGCCGCGTCACAGCAGCCGTTCGAAGGTGGCGATGGCCTCTTCGCGGTTCCATTCTCCGAAAATGCGCTCGGCGATGTTGCCGTCGCGATCCACCACTACGGTGAACGGCAGCGCGCCGATGCGGTTGCCCAGCAGTTGCCCCAGTTGCAGAGCCTTGGCGGGACCTACCAGTTGCGGGTAGTTGAGGGTCTCGATGCGCGCGAAATCGCGCACCAGTTCGTCACGGTCCAGCGAGATGCCGACGAATTGCACGCCTTTGGCGGCGTAGCTCTCCTGCAGTTCCCTGAAGGTGGGCAACTCGCGCCGGCAGGGCGGACACCAAGTGGCCCAGAAATTGAGGACTACCACTTTGCCTTGCCACTCGGTGATGTCGCGTGGCTGTCCGTCCAGGTCGGCGAGCTGGAAGCTGGGCAGCGGGCCGTGCGCCTCGGCGGGCGCCTCGGCCGTGCTCGACGCTGCGACCGTGGGTTCCCCTTCCATCGGCGCTTGCAGGAAATACCGGGTGGCCGCGCCGGCCCCGATGACGAGCAGCGTTGCGGCGATCCAGAGGGTGGTCTTGGTGGTTTTGTCGGTCATGGGAATCGGCTTGGGTGTCGGGGTCCGTGTGCGGTCAATTGGCGGCCGTGGTGACGGGAGCGGTCAACGACGATTGCAGCGGGCGTGGCAGTTTTACTGAAATGCGCCGCTCTTGCGGCGGGTAGCAGACGCCCAGATCGGCGCAACCCTGCGATCGGGCGATCAGTACCAGGTCCGTGTCCGAACTGGTGAGTCGCTCCACCGGCAGCTCGATGACTACCTCGTGGCGGTAGGTCTCCATGCGGCCGAAGTAGGGGTCGTCCTTGATCTTTCCGGCGGGGTAGCGCGGCTCGCCCAGCCGGTAGCCGGGCGTCTCGACCTCGAACGCCATGCGGTCGCGGTAGAGGTAGCAGCACTCGGCAATAGTCCAACGTGCGGTGACGGTGGAGGCATCGACGGCGTGCGCTTCGACGACAAACGCCTCCTCGGGAGGCAACAACTCGTCTTCGGACGCGGCCAGGCTAGTGCCAGCAAATAGGGCAAGGAATGCGGCGATCAGCCATTGCATGGGGGATTCTCCTCTACAGCTTGGCGCAGCCACTCCAGGTAGGGGGCCGACACCTGAGTCAGCGGGGTTGCGACCAGCTCGGGTACCTCGTAAGGATGCGCTGCGGCCAGGGTCTCACACAGTGCATCCCAACGCTCGCCGGTGGTCTTGATGAGCAGCAGCATCTCGCTCTCCTTTTCGATGGCGCCCTGCCACTGGTAGATGGACGTGGCGCCGGGAACGATGGTGACGCAGGCGGCCAGGCGTGCTTCCACCAGTTGCGCGGCGATCCCCTCTGCGGTCGACGCGTCGGGGCAGGTGGTAAACGCCATCAACGGGGCTGCGTTGCTCATGGTCTGCGGTTTGCTGCCGTGGGATTCCTTTGACAACATAGGATCCTCAATTGAATGTGTCACCTTCCGCACCCGCGGGACGCCGGTTATATACGTGGTTTGCGGTGCGTCTACAAGGACGTAGACCGCAGTAATGCGCCGATTCGTTCAGCGCTGCTGTTGAATTGTGCCGGCTTCGTCACCATTTACGGTCCATGATCATGCCGCTATTTCCCACCCTGCTGTTGCTGTTTCTCCTGGTTCCGGTCGCCGAAATCTACCTGTTAATTCAGGTGGGGCGCGAGATCGGGGCGTTGCCGACGGTCGCTCTGGTGATCGCGACGGCGGTGTTGGGCGCGTGGCTGCTGCGCCGTCAGGGGCTCTCCACTCTGATGCGCGCACGCGGAAGCCTTGAACGCGGTGAGCTACCGGCGCTGGAGATGCTGGAGGGGTTGATCCTGGTGGTCGGGGGTGCGCTGCTGCTGACGCCGGGGTTTGTCACCGATGCCGTTGGATTCGCCTGCTTGGTGCCGGCGTTGCGTCAGGCCGTGATCCGTCGGATCGTGGCCAGTGGGCGCTGGGTTCGTGCCGAAGGGGGGTACGGCGTAGGCCAGCCGGGAAACCGCGTGATTGACGGCGAGTTTCGGCGCGAAGACTGAGTCGGTTTCTGATTTCCCTGCGAGCGGTGTCCCGGTTTGCCAATGGTTCGCGCGCAATGCTTCTGGCGCCTGCCGGCGTGCTCGTGGGGTCTGCGCCGTACCTCGGATTCCCCAACCGTTTGCGGTATGTGCGCTGCCGTGCCCCTCTTGACTCTTGAAAAGTCGCCACTATTATTAGCACTCACTTGAAGTGAGTGCTAATAAGCTGCGTCGTTCCAGGTGCAGGAAACGCGACCTGAGAATCGACGAATGTTGTCAATAACCTTCTGTTAATTAAAGGTATTTGGAGGAAGATTATGAAGATTCGTCCTTTGCATGACCGGGTCATCGTCCGTCGTGTAGAAGAAGAACGCACCAGCCCCGGCGGCATTGTCATTCCCGACACCGCCACCGAAAAGCCGGTTCAGGGCGAAGTCATCGCCGTCGGTAACGGCAAGATTCTGGAGAACGGCGAAGTGCGCCCCCTGGAGCTGAAGGTGGGCGACAAGGTGCTGTTCGGCAAGTACTCCGGGACCGAGGTGAAGGTGGCCGGTGAAGAGCTCCTCGTGATGCGCGAGGAAGACGTGATGGGCGTCGTCGAGGCCTGAGGCCGGGCGTCTGTACATCCAACCGACACTGTCAACATCAGGAATTCGAGGTAACAGAAAATGAGTGCAAAAGACGTTCGTTTCGGCGATGAAGCCCGTCAGCGCATGCTGCACGGCGTGAATGTACTGGCCAACGCGGTCAAGGTCACCCTGGGTCCCAAGGGCCGCAACGTGGTGCTGGATAAGAGCTTCGGTGCCCCCACCGTGACCAAGGATGGCGTTTCGGTCGCCAAAGAGATCGAGCTAAAAGACAAGTTCGAGAACATGGGCGCCCAGATGGTGAAAGAGGTGGCCTCGCACACTTCCGATATCGCGGGTGACGGTACCACCACCGCGACCGTGCTGGCGCAGGCGATTCTGCGCGAAGGCCTGAAGGCCGTGGCCGCGGGCATGAACCCGATGGATCTCAAGCGCGGTGTGGACAAGGCCGTGATCGCGGCGGTGGAAGAGCTCAAGAACCTCTCCGTGCCGTGCGCCGACGACAAGTCCATCGCCCAGGTGGGTACCATCTCCGCCAACGGTGACGAGGACATCGGCCGCATCATTGCCGACGCCATGCAGAAAGTGGGCAAAGAGGGTGTGATCACCGTCGAGGACGGTTCCGGCCTGCAGAACGAGCTGGAAGTGGTGGAGGGTATGCAGTTCGACCGCGGCTACCTGTCGCCCTACTTCATCAACAATCAGCAGAGCATGAGCGCCGAGCTGGAAGACCCCTTCGTGCTGCTCTACGACAAGAAGATTTCCAACATCCGCGACATGCTGCCGGTGCTGGAAGGTGTGGCCAAGGCGGGTAAGCCGCTGCTGGTCATTGCCGAAGACGTCGAGGGCGAGGCGCTGGCGACCCTGGTGGTCAATACCATCCGCGGTATCGTCAAGGTGGCCGCCGTCAAGGCGCCCGGTTTCGGCGACCGCCGCAAGGCCATGCTGCAGGATATCGCTATCCTGACCGGTGGCACGGTGATCTCCGAAGAGGTCGGCCTGAGCCTTGAGAAGGCTACGCTGGATGATCTCGGCACCGCCAAGAAGATCATCGTCTCCAAGGAAGAGACCACCGTCATCGACGGCGCCGGCAGCCACGAGGACATCGAGGCGCGCGTCAACCAGATCCGCAAGCAGATCGAGGAGACCACCTCCGACTACGACCGCGAGAAGCTCCAGGAGCGCGTCGCGAAGCTGGCCGGTGGTGTCGCCGTGATCAAGGTGGGTGCCGCTACCGAAGTGGAGATGAAAGAGAAGAAGGCGCGCGTGGAAGATGCGCTGCACGCCACCCGTGCCGCGGTCGAAGAGGGTGTGGTACCCGGCGGCGGTGTCGCCCTGATCCGCGCCCTGCAGGCATTGAAGGATCTCACGGGTGCCAACCACGATCAGGACGTTGGCATCGGCATCGCCAAGCGCGCTATGGAAGAGCCGCTGCGCCAGATCGTTGCCAACTGCGGTGACGAGGCCTCGGTGGTGCTCAACAAGGTCGAAGAGGGCAAGGGTAACTTCGGTTACAACGCCCAGACCGGTGAGTACGGCGACATGATCGACGCCGGTATCCTCGATCCCACCAAGGTGACCCGCTCGGCGCTGCAGAACGCAGCCTCCGTGGCCGGCTTGATGATCACCACCGAAGCGATGGTGGCCGAGCAGCCCAAGGAAGAGAAGGGCGGCATGCCGGACATGGGTGACATGGGCGGTATGGGTGGCATGGGCGGTATGATGTAAGCCGTTTCCACCGCTGCAGTATCGAGAAAGCCCTGTCTTCGGACAGGGCTTTTTCTTTGCCAGACAATTATTAAGGTTTTGATTAATAAAGACATCCGTCGAGTTGACAGAATTGACATTTGTCAGCATCTTCGGGTTTTCCGGTTGGCTGCTGGCGCCGTCAGGCGGTTTCGCCGGGAAGTTCTTGCTTAGCGAAAATTGGGGGACAGGGCATGGCCGAGTTGGTGAAGTGGAGTAATACGCTCAGCGTGGGCATCGAAGAGATCGACCAGCAGCACAAGATACTGGTGCGCCTGGTCAACGAGATGCACGAGGCGATCCAGCACAAGGAGGGGTCGGCAACCGCCAAGCCCATTCTGGACAAGCTGATTCAGTACACCATCATCCATTTCGCAGTGGAGGAGAGCCTGATGCGCATCTTCCACTATGCGAACTACGAGGAGCACAAGAAGCACCACGAGGAGCTGACCCGCCAGGTGGTGGATCTGCGCAGAAAGGTGCGCAGCGGCGAAGCCACCATCAGCTTCCAACTGATGCACTTCCTGCAGGGTTGGCTGACTCACCACATCCTCCAGGAGGACATGCAGTACAGCGAATTCTTCCTACAGCGTGGTATCGAGACGAGCTGGAAAAAGCGCTCGTGGCTCGATCGCATTTGGGGGTGACGGGCCGGGCCGGTTCCCGTAGCGCGTATTGAGGCAGCGCGAACCTCAGGGAGATCTTCTCCCAATGGCGATATCTGGTGCTAATGCCGCCACTCGTCCACGGGCGGTGGTGACCCGCGGCGTCCCGTGATAAATAGGGACGATCCGGTCGCGGCCACTGTTGTCCCTGCTATGAACTCATCCACATCGGTAAGCTCGGGCGTCCCATCGACGATGCGCGCTGCCATCGAACGGCTTCCCGAGCCGCTGCGCCTCGCGGTGGCCCGTTATTGGGATAGCTACGCGGAGGCCGCCCCCGCGCCGTTGTCCGACCCGCAGTGGTCGGAGGAGACGGCGCGGGTGTGGGCATGCAGCGATTTCGTTGCCGCGGCCTGCGCCCAGTATCCACTGTGGTTGGAGGACCTCATCGCCAGCGGGGACTTGGAACACGCCTACCCGCCCGGCGAGTACGGTACTCGCTGCCGGGAGCGGCTTGCCGCAGCGTCGGATGAGGCGTCGCTGATGCGCGTGCTGCGCCGCTTCCGGATGCGCGAGATGGTGCGCATCGCGTGGCGCGACCTCGCCGGGCGTGCCGACCTCGACACCACGCTGCGTGAGACCTCAGCGCTGGCCGATGCCTGCATCCAGGAAACCCTGGCCCGCCTCGACGCGTGGCAGCGCGCCGAATGGGGAGTGCCCACCGGTGCGAATTCTGGTACCGCGCAGTCGCTGGTGGTGCTGGGTATGGGCAAGCTCGGCGCCGGCGAGCTCAACTTCTCCTCCGACGTGGATCTGATCTTCGCCTATCCCGAAGCGGGAGAAACCGTCGGTGTTGCGCGCCAGCGCAGCAACGAGCAGTACTTCCTGCGGCTGGGGCAGCAACTGATCCGCGCGCTGGACGAACGCACTGCCGACGGCTACGTGTTTCGCGTGGACATGCGTCTGCGCCCCTACGGCGACGTCGGTCCATTGTCCATGAGCTTCGGAGCGCTGGAAGCCTACTACCAGACGCAGGGCCGCGAGTGGGAGCGCTACGCCATGATCAAGGCGCGCGTGGTGGCCGGCGAGCAGCGCAGCGGCGAGCACTTGCTCAGCCTGCTGCGCCCGTTCGTCTACCGGCGCTACCTCGATTTCGGCGCGTTCGAGTCGCTGCGCGAGATGAAACAGATGATCGCCGCTGAGGTGCGCCGCAAGGGCATGGCGGGCAACGTCAAGCTGGGGGCGGGCGGCATACGCGAGATCGAATTCATCGGCCAGGCGTTTCAACTGATCCGCGGCGGTCGCGAGCCGACGCTGCGCATCCGCCCCATCCTCGACGTGCTGGAGGTGCTGGCGCAGCAGGAGTTTTTGCCGCGCTATGCCACCGAGGAGCTGCAAGCGGCCTACCGATTTCTACGCCGGGTGGAGAACCGTCTGCAGGAGCGCGCCGATCAGCAGGTGCATAGCCTGCCCGAAGACGAGGCCGGGCGATTGGTGCTCGCCTTCGCGATGGGGTACGACCAGTGGCAGGCGCTGGAGCGTGATTTGCAGCGTCATCGCGGCCGCGTCGCCGCGCAGTTCGAACAGGTTTTCGCAGCACCGCAGGGCGAGGATGCGCAGACCGACGATGACGTCTGGGTATCGTTGTGGGCGGAGAACCTGACTCCAGAGGAGGCGCTGCAGCAGCTGCAGGCGGCGCGCTACGGCGATGCGCAGGAGGCGTGGCGCCTCATTGTCGCGCTGCGCGAGTCACACGCCAGCCGCGCGCTTTCGGACCAGGGCCGCAGCCGGCTCGATCGGCTGATGCCGTTGCTGTTGGCGGCGGTGGCGGGCACCGAGCGACCCGATCGCGGCCTGCCGCGGGTGTTGGCGTTGATCGAGGCCGTTGCCCGGCGCACCGCGTATTTGTCACTGCTCATCGAGCACCCCATGGCGCTGTCGCAGTTGGTGAAGCTCACCGCGGCCAGTCCGTGGATTGCGCGTTTGCTGACGCGCCATCCCTTGTTGCTGGATGAACTGCTCGATCCGCGCACGCTCTATCAGCCGGCGACGCGGGAACAGCTCGATCGCGAACTGGCGGAGCGTCTGACGACGGCGGCGCCCGATGATCTCGAACAACAGATGGAGGTGTTGCGGCTGTTCAAACAGGCCAACGAATTGCGTGTAGCCGCCGTCGACGTGGCGGGAGTGATGCCGCTCATGGTGGTCAGCGACCATTTGTCGTGGATCGCCGAGGCTGTATTGGCGCAGGTGTTGAACCTGGCGTGGCGACAGATCAGCGTGCGCCACGGGGATCCGTTCCATACCGTTGACGGCCAGCGGCGGCGCGCCGGTTTCGCCATTGTCGCCTACGGCAAACTGGGCGGGCTGGAGCTGGGGTACGGTTCGGACCTGGATATCGTCTTCCTGCACGACAGCGTCGGTGCCGAGGCGTGCACCGACGGTGAAAAGGTGGTGGACAACAACGTCTTCTTCTCGCGGCTGGGCCAACGCATCATTCACCTGCTGGGGACCGCAACCGCGGCCGGCGTGCTCTACGAAGTGGACATGCGCTTGCGCCCCAGCGGGGCATCGGGGCTCTTGGTGACCAGCGTCGAAGCCTTTGCCGACTATCAGCGCGCCGAGGCGTGGACTTGGGAACACCAAGCGCTGACCCGGGCGCGCTGCGTGGCAGGTGATCCGGCGATCAGCGAGCGCTTCGCCCGTATCCGGGCCGACGTACTGGCGCACCCGCGCGATCCCGAGCCGCTGCGCCAGGAGGTGTGCCGGATGCGTCTGCGCATGCGCGAGCAACTGGGCAGCGGCGTCCGGGATGCGTTCGACCTCAAGCAGGATACCGGCGGTATCGCCGACATCGAATTTCTGGTGCAGTTTCTGGTGCTGCGCTGGGCGCACGAACATCCCGCCGTGTACCGTTATACCGACAACATCCGCCAACTGGATGCCCTGGCGCAGGAGGGGTTATTGGCGCGTAGCGATGCCGCCGTGCTCACCGATATCTATCGGCGCTATCGGGCGCGCGTTCACCGCCTCAAACTGCAGGAAGTGGAGGGGCGCGTGGGCGCCGACGAGTATCGCGACGAGCGTGCCACGGTGGCCGCCCTCTGGGAGCGGGTCATGGGGTAGCTATCGAATCGGCGGAGAGTTGCGCTAAAATCGCCCCCCTTGTGCGGCGCATCTGCGCCTGGGCGGAAGTCACCGAGGAGACCGAGACATGTCGCTAGCCGATCGCGACGGCGTTATCTGGATGGACGGCGAAATGGTGCCGTGGCGCGACGCTAAGGTGCATGTGCTGACCCACACGCTGCACTACGGCATGGGCGTGTTCGAAGGTATTCGCGCCTATCATACCGATCGCGGGACCGCCATCTTCCGGCTCCAGGAACACACCGACCGCCTGTTTCGCTCGGCCCACATCCTGGCCATGCCCATGCCGT
Source organism: Gammaproteobacteria bacterium (assembly GCA_050287605.1). Taxonomy (GTDB): domain Bacteria; phylum Pseudomonadota; class Gammaproteobacteria; order QQUJ01; family QQUJ01; genus QQUJ01. The sequence goes on from JBNKCG010000027.1 coordinate 66,770, forward strand.
TCGACAAGGCGACGATCAACGAAGCGGTCGTGGCGTCGGTGCGAGAAAACGGACTCGACAGTGCGTACGTACGTCCCGTCGTGTTTTACGGCTCTGAGGGGATGGGGCTGCGGGCCGATAATCTCAAGGTGCACGTCTCCATCGCCGCCTGGTCGTGGGGCGCGTATCTGGGGGCGGAGAACCTGGAGAAGGGCATCCGCATCCGCACCTCCTCGTTCAACCGCCACCACGTCAACGTCACCATGTGCCGCACCAAGGCCAACGGCAACTACATCAACTCCATGCTGGCGCTGAACGAGGCGCTCACCTGCGGCTACGACGAAGCGCTGTTGTTGGATACCGAAGGCTACGTGGCCGAAGGTAGCGGCGAGAACCTGTTCATCATCCGCGACGGCGTCATCTACACGCCGGAACTGACCTCGGCGCTGGACGGTATTACCCGCCAAACGGTAGTGACGCTGGCCGAAGAGTTGGGCTACAAGATCTGCGAAAAGCGCATCACCCGCGACGAGGTCTACGTCGCCGACGAGGCGTTTTTCACCGGCACAGCGGCCGAAGTGACCCCCATCCGCGAGGTCGACAACCGCGCCATCGGCAGCGGACGACGCGGGCCGATCACCGAGCGCCTGCAGAGCCTCTACTTCGACGTGGTCCAGGGTCGGACGGAAGACGCCCACGGCTGGTTGACCATCGTCTCGTAAGACACCTACGCAAAGGACAGAGCAATGCCCGGCTCCAACACCGCCACCCACCAGAACGCCTATCAGACGCCCAACGC
>JBNKCG010000028.1:0-33752 GCA_050287605.1 Gammaproteobacteria bacterium
GCCCCGTTCCCCGGATCGCTTTCGAAACTTTGCAAATGATGAGGATGACGAACGTGCTTGAAGCCTATCGCAAACACGTCGCGGAGCGCGCCGCCGAAGGTATCGCCCCGCTGCCGCTCAACGCCCAGCAGGTGGCCGACCTGGTGGAGCTGCTGAAGGCCCCGCCGGCCGGCGAGGAGGCGTTTCTGGTGGAGTTGCTGACCGATCGCGTGCCGCCGGGGGTGGACGATGCCGCCCGGGTCAAGGCCGCGTTCCTGGCCGATGTGGCGAAGGGCAAGGCGCAGTCGCCGCTGATCGACGCCGCCAAGGCGCTGGAGCTGTTGGGCACCATGCTGGGCGGCTACAACATCGCCCCTCTGATCGAAGCCCTGGATGATGCGACCCTGGCGCCCATCGCCGCCAAGGCGCTCTCGCACACGCTGCTCATGTTCGACGCCTTCCACGACGTGGCGGAAAAGGCCGAAAAAGGCAACGCCCACGCCAAGCAGGTGATGCAGAGCTGGGCCGACGGCGAGTGGTTCACCAGCAAGCCGCTGCTGGCCGACAAGATCACCCTGACCGTGTTCAAGGTGCCGGGCGAGACCAATACCGACGATCTCTCGCCGGCCCCCGACGCCTGGAGCCGCCCCGATATCCCGCTGCACGCCAAGGCGATGCTGAAGATGGCGCGCGAGGGCATCGTTCCCGACGAGCCCGGTTCGGTGGGCCCCATCACCGCCATCGAGAAACTCAAGGAGCAGGGCTACCCGCTGGCCTACGTGGGCGACGTGGTGGGCACCGGTTCTTCGCGCAAGTCCGCCACCAACTCGGTGCTGTGGCACATGGGTGACGACATCCCTTACGTGCCCAACAAGCGCGCCGGCGGTTTCTGCTTCGGCGGCAAGATCGCGCCGATCTTCTTCAACACCATGGAAGATGCCGGCGCCCTGCCGGTGGAGATGGACGTGGAGAAGATGAACACCGGCGACGTCATCGACGTCTACCCCTACGCGGGCAAGGTGTGCAAACACGGCAGCGACGAGGTGCTCTCCACCTTCGAACTCAAGACCCAGGTGCTGCTGGACGAGGTGCGCGCCGGCGGCCGCATTCCGCTGATCGTCGGCCGCGGCCTGACCGAGAAGGCGCGCCAGGCGCTGGGCCTCGGCCCCTCCGAGCTGTTCCGCAAACCGGTGGATCCCGCCGACACCGGCAAGGGCTTCACCCTGGCGCAGAAGATGGTGGGCAAGGCGTGCGGCGTGGCGGGCATCCGTCCCGGCACTTACTGCGAGCCTAAGATGACCACCGTCGGTTCCCAGGACACCACCGGTCCCATGACCCGCGACGAGCTGAAGGATCTCGCCTGCCTCGGCTTCTCCGCCGACCTGGTGATGCAGTCGTTCTGCCACACCGCGGCCTACCCGAAGCCGGTGGACATCAACACCCACCACACCCTGCCGGACTTCATCATGAACCGCGGCGGCGTGTCGCTGCGTCCCGGCGACGGCATCATCCACTCGTGGCTGAACCGCATGCTGCTGCCCGATACCGTGGGCACCGGCGGTGATTCGCACACCCGTTTCCCCATCGGCATCAGCTTCCCGGCCGGCTCCGGTCTGGTGGCCTTCGCCGCCGCCACCGGCGTGATGCCGCTGGACATGCCCGAGTCGGTGCTGGTGCGCTTCAAGGGCGAGATGCAACCCGGCATCACGCTGCGCGACCTGGTGCACGCCATCCCGTACTACGCCATCCAGGCGGGGCTGCTCACCGTCGCCAAGCAGGGCAAGAAGAACATCTTCTCCGGGCGCATCCTGGAGATCGAAGGGCTGCCCAAGCTCACCGTCGAGCAGGCCTTCGAGCTCTCCGACGCCTCGGCCGAACGCTCGGCCGCCGGCTGCACCATCAAGCTCGGCGAGGAGTCGATCATCGAGTACCTGCGCTCCAACATCACCATGCTCAAGTGGATGATCGCGGAAGGCTACGGCGACGAGCGCACCATTCGCCGCCGCATCCAGGCGATGGAGGCGTGGATCGCCAACCCCGAGTTGCTGGAGGCCGACGCCGACGCCGAGTACGCCGCCGTCATCGAGATCGACATGAACGCGATCAAGGAGCCCATCCTGTGCGCGCCCAACGATCCCGACGATGCGCGTCTGCTCTCCGACGTGGCGGGCGATAAGATCGACGAGGTGTTCATCGGCTCGTGCATGACCAACATCGGGCACTTCCGCGCCGCCGGCAAACTGCTGGACAAAGCCGAGGGTATCCCGACCCGCTTGTGGCTGGCGCCGCCCACACGCATGGACGAAGCGCAGCTGCGCGAGGAGGGTTACTACTTCACCTACGCCAAGGCCGGTGCGCGCACCGAGATGCCCGGCTGCTCGCTGTGCATGGGCAACCAGGCGCGCATCGCCTCCAACTCCACGGCGGTTTCCACCTCCACGCGCAACTTCCCCAACCGCTTGGGCACCGGCGCCAACGTCTATTTGGCCTCGGCGGAGCTGGCCTCGGTGGCGGCCATTCTGGGCAAATTGCCCACGGTGGCGGAGTACCTGGAGTACGCCCAGAACATCAACACCATGGCGCCGGAGATCTACCGCTACCTCAACTTCGACAAGATCGCGGAGTACCAGGAGATCGCGGACAAGGTGGCGGCTGCCTGAACGGCTTGGAGACTACCGCAGAGAGTACGGAGGTGGTTGCTCCGTACTCTCTGCGGCTCTCGGGCTAGCTGAAGGCGATGGAAACGTTGGGTTACGCGGCGCTAACCCAACCTACAGCCACGGGCCAGGCAGTCCAGGTAGGTCCAGCTGGCGCCGCGTAACCCGACATTCCCCAATCCGGAAACCTCCGCCTTAGCTACGCCAGAAGCTGGGCGAGAGCAGTGCGAACACGGTGTAGATCTCCAGGCGGCCAAGAATGGCGGCGAAGGCCAGCACCCATTTTTCGAAGCCGTTGAGCGTGGCGAAGGAGAGCGCCGTGTCGCCCAGTCCTGGCCCCAGGTTGTTCATGCAGGTGGCCACCGAGCCGAACGCGGTCACCTGGTCCATGCCGGCAGCCATCAGCAGCAGCATCAGAACACCGAAGGTGATGACGTAGAGGGCGAAAAAGCCCCACACCGACTGCACCACGCGTCCCTCCACCGCGCGGCCGTGGAGCTTGAGCGTCTGCACGCGGCTGGGATGCACCAGCTGGTTGGTCTCGATAATCCCCTGTTTGCCGAGGATCACGAAGCGGATCACCTTCATGCCGCCCGCGGTGGAGCCGGCGCAGCCGCCCACGAAGCTGATCAGGATGAGCATCACCGGCAGGTAGAGGGGCCAGACGGCGAAGTTGTCGATGCCGAATCCGGTGCTGGTGACCACCGAGACCACCTCGAAGGCGGAGTAGCGCAACGCCTCCCACAGCGAGTCGTGCATCCCCGTATTGAGCAGCGTGAGCGTCACCGCGGCGATCACCAGCGCGACGAAGAGCAGGAACACCCGCACCTCGAGGTTCTGCCAGTAGTGCGAGGGGCGCTGCTGATGCCAGACCACGAAATGGACCCCGAAGTTGATGCCGCCCATGAGCATGAACACCATCGCCACCACTTCGATGGAAGGACTGGCGAAATAGCCCAGGCTGGCGTCGTGGGTGGAAAACCCGCCCGTCGACAGCGTGGTGAAGCTGTGCGCGATGGCGTCGAAGGCGTCCATGCCGGCCAGCCAGTAGAACAGCGCGCAGGCGGCGGTGAGTCCCAGGTAAAGGCGCCACATGATCTGCGCGGTGTGCGCGATGCGCGGCGTCATCTTCTCGTCTTTCATGGGGCCCGGCGTCTCGGCGCGGTAGAGCTGCATGCCGCCGATACCCAGCAGCGGCAGCAGCGCGATGGCCAACACGATGACCCCCATGCCGCCCAGCCATTGCAGCTGCGAGCGGTAGAAGAGGATCGATTTGGGCATCGCGTCCAGCCCCTCCAGCACCGTGGCCCCGGTGGTGGTGAAGGCGGAGGCGGCCTCGAAAAAGGCGTCGGTCAGCGACAGATTGAGGCCGAACACGAAGGGCAGGCTGCCGAGCAGGCTGAAGGCCACCCAGGTCAGCGAGACGATGATGAAGCCGTCGCGGGTGCGCAGGCGCGAGCTGGGCTGGCGTCCCACCGCCCACAGTCCCAACCCGCTCACCATGACGATGACCGCCGCCTCCACGAACTTGGTGAGTTCACCGTCCTGATACAGGATGCCGACGAGTATGGGGGGGAGCAGGGTTACGCTGAACGCCATCAGCAGCACCCCTAATATGCGCACGACGAACAGAATCTGCATGGGCGGCGGGCGATGCGGTAAGAAAGCGCTATTGTGTTGCGGCCCCTTATACGAGACAACTAAAGAGACTGTAAAAGCGTTACGTTTTTTTTATATTAGGCAACCGATGCCCATCTTGTCCCGAGCCAAGCTTGCCCCTGCCAGTCGCTATTTCGCCGCCACGCTGACGGTGGGTTTGGCGGTGGGACTCTCCATGGTGATGGAGCGGTTGCCGCACGCCAACCTCTCGGTGGTGTTTCTCAGCGCGGTGTTGCTGGTGGCTACGCGCTGGGGGTTGTGGCCGTCGTTCTACGCGGGGATTCTGAGTTTTCTCGCCTTCAACTACCTGTTCACCCCGCCGCGCTACTCCTTCGACGTCCACGAAGAGGGGGACGTGGCAACGCTGGTGTTCTTCCTGGTCATGGCGTGGCTGGCGGGGAATCTGGCGGCGCGCCTGCACCGCGAATCGGCCCAGAACAGCGCCTCGCTGGACCGCATCACCAATCTCTACGAATTCAGCCGGCGCATGGCGGCGGCGGTGGATGCCCCGGGCATCCTGTCGGCGTTGTGCGAGCATCTGGCGGCGACGCTGCGCTGCGACGTCACCGCCGCGCTGGTGGACGAGCAGGGCAAACCCACCCTGCGCGCGGTGAGTTCGACCCCCTGGGAGCCCGCGTCGCTCGACGTGGAGGCGATGCTCGCCTGCTGGCGCGAAGGGATGCGCGAGCGCGTGCAGGAGCGACGGGTGCTGCTGGCGCTGGCCACGCGGCGTGGGGAACTGGGGCTGGTGATCGTGGAGCACCCCACCCTGGACAGCGATCAGCGCGACCTGGCGCGCACGCTGTGCGAGCAGGCGGCCGGTGCCATCGAGCGCGTGCAACTGGTTCACGAACTGGAGCAGGCCAACCTGGTGTCGGAGGCCGAGCGGCTGCGCTCGGCGCTGCTGTCGTCGGTCTCCCACGACCTGCGCACCCCGCTGGCGTCGGTGATCGGCTCGGCCACCACCCTGGTGGAGTATGGCGAGTCCATCGCGCCCAAGGACCGCGACGAGCTGCTGAGCTTGGTGCTGGGCGAGTCGGAGCGCCTGGACCGCTACATTCAGAACCTGCTGGACATGACCCGCCTCGGGCAGGGCGATTTCAAGGTCACCCGCGACTGGGTGGATCTCAACGACCTGCTCTCCGATGCCCACCGGCGTCTGCACACGCCGTTCGAAGCTATCCGTCTGGAGGTGGACATCGACCCCGACGCCGCGCTGCTGCACGTGCACGGCATGCTGATCGAGCAAGCGCTGGTCAATCTGCTGGAAAACGCCGCGCGCTTCACCCCGCGTGGGGGAACGGTCACGGTGCGTGCGCGCCGTCAGCCCGACGCCATCCTCATCCAGGTGATCGACGAGGGACCGGGCATCGCCGAGGTGGACCGCGAGCGGGTGTTCGATCTGTTCTACACCGCCGCCCCCGGCGACCGACGTCCCAAGGGCAGCGGTCTGGGCCTGGCCATCTGCCGTGGCCTGGTGGGCGCCCATGGCGGCGAGGTGAGCGCCGCGCCGGGGCCGGACGGCATCGGCACCGAGATGCGTATTCTGCTGCCGCTGCCGGACGGTGAGCGCGAGGTGAACGATGGAGGCTGAATCCGAGCGCCGCGCGCGCATTCTGCTCATCGAGGACGAACCGCAGATCCGCAAATTCCTCGCCATCAGTCTGGAGTCCAACGGGTTCGAGGTGGCGGAGTCGGCTCTGGGGGAGCAGGGGTTGGCGGTGTGCGCCGAGAGCCAGCCCGATCTGGTCATCCTCGACCTGGGACTGCCGGACCTCGACGGCCAGGAGGTGATCGTGAGGCTGCGCGAGTGGTCGCAAGTCCCCGTCATCGTCCTGTCGGTGCGCTCCGACGAACGCGAGAAGGTGGCCGCGTTGGATGCGGGTGCCAACGACTACGTGACCAAACCGTTCGGCATTTCGGAACTGATGGCGCGGGTGCGGGCGTTGCTGCGCGTGCGGCGCGACGAAGCCGAACCGGCCCTGTTTCAGCTGCACGACCTGCAGGTGAATCTCGCCACCCGCGAGGTCAGGCTGGCCGGCGAACCGGTGCGACTGAGCCGCAAGGAGTATGCGCTGCTGCGCGTATTGGTGACGCACCCGGGCCGGGTACTGACCCACGGACAGATCCTGCGCGAAATCTGGGGCGAGGCGCACGGCGAAAGCACGCACTACCTGCGGGTGCTGGTGGGTCATTTGCGCAGTAAGCTGGGTGACCATCCGGCGCGTCCGCGTTACATCGTGACCGAGCCCGGCGTCGGGTACCGCATGGTGCAGGTGCCGTAGCGGTTCCGGCTGGCGTCGCGTTTCCTTATCCACAGATCCTGTGGATAACATTGTGAATGAATCGTGACAGAGGGATGCGCCACGCGCCGCGCGCCAGAGTGAGCAAATATTACCCAAGCAAGTTCCAAGGAAAGTTGGCGATCCTCTGCACTCACCGCATAATGGCCACCCGTTAGAACACGGAATCGTCCCACCGCATGAGTCTCGGCCCGCTGATGATCGATGTGCAGGGCACCGCCCTGCAGCCGGAGGAGCGCACGCTGTTGCGTCATCCCCTGGTGGGCGGCGCCATCCTGTTCGCGCGCAACTACGAATCGCCGCAGCAGATCGGCGCGCTCATCGATGAGATACACGGTCTGCGCGAACCGCGCCTGCTGATCGCCGTCGATCAGGAGGGCGGACGCGTGCAGCGCTTTCGCAACGGCTTCACCCGTCTGCCGGCGGTGGCGGGGCTGGGCCGCATTGCCGATCAGGACCCGGCGCGGGCGCGCAGCCTGGCCGAGACCACCGGCTGGCTGATGGCCGCGGAGCTGCGCGCCGTGGGCGCCGATCTGAGCTTCGCTCCGGTACTCGATCTCGATCACAAGCGCAGCCAGGTGATCGGCGATCGCGCCTTTCACCGCGACCCTGAAACACTCACCGAACTGGCCCACGCCTACATGCTGGGCATGCGCCACGCGGGCATGGCGGCGGTGGGCAAGCACTTCCCCGGCCACGGGGGGGTGGCGGCCGACTCGCACCACGAGCTGCCCGAAGATCCGCGCCCGCTGGCCGATCTGCGCGCCGAAGACCTGCTGCCGTTCGAGCGCATGATCCACTACGGACTGCCCGCCGTGATGGCCGCACACGTGGTCTATCCCGCGGTGGCGCCGCTGCCGGCAGGATTCTCCTACAACTGGCTGCACACGGTGCTGCGCGAGGAGCTGGGTTTCCAGGGGGCGGTGTTCAGCGACGACCTGAGCATGGCCGGTGCGCAGATGGCAGGATCAACGCCCACCGAACGCGCCCTGGTGGCGCTGGAGGCCGGATGCGACATGGCGCTGATCTGCAACGACCGCGCGGCCGTTACGGAGGTGCTGGAGCATTTGGAGCACACCCCCAATCCGGCCAGTCAGCTGCGTCTCACCCGGTTGCACGGGCGTCACCCGCGCGGCTGGGACGAACTGCGGCAGAGCCCGCAGTGGCTCAAGGCGGTGGAACTGGTACGCAGCTACGACGCCGATCCCTTGCTCGACCTGGATCTGTGATTCGCCACAACGAGCGGGAAGTGCGCGGGTATCACAAGCGGGTTTCCGTCGAAGCCATCGGTGGCAATGGACTGAAAATGCTGTTGTTGTCGCTGATCGTCGTCGGGCTGACGGGCGGGGTGAGCTGGTTGGCGCTCACGTTCTGGTTGTGGTGGCGCGCGCGCCGCTATCCCCACGCAGTGGCCGGTGGACGCGCGCTGTTGGTTCCTGGGGTGCGCTTGAAGGCGTGCGCCCCCAACGCCGATTTTCGGGTCCGGCTGGAACGCGCCGCCGTGCTGTGGCGAACGCAGCGCAGACCGGTGGCCATTCTCGGCGGTCGGACCTCGCCCGAATGCGAACAGAGCGAGGCGTCGGCCGGACGCGACTACCTGTTCGGCTGCGGCGTCGACGCACAGGACCTCTTGGTCGAGGAGCGTTCCCGTCACACGCTGGAGAACCTGCGCTTCGCTCGTGACCTGTTCGGCGCATCGGAAGCGCTGGTGGTCGTCTCCAACCGCTACCACCTGCCACGTCTCTGCATCATGGCGCGGCGACTGGGCATGCGGCTGCTACCGTGCGCGGCGGAAGAGCGTGGCGGACTCGGGTTTCGTGCGACCGGGCGATTGATACGGGAGGCCTTCTTCGTCCACTGGTATCTCGCCGGCCTGGGCTGGGCGCTGGCGGTGGGCGACGAGGCGAGCCTCAATCGGATCAGTTGAGTCCCTGCCCAAAGCTCCGAAATGTGGCGCCGGCGATTGAGTTTGGGGTGCGGGCAAATATAATGCCGATCTTGCCACATGGGGTGGGTAGTGACATACAAGACCGCTGGGTTTTTAGCGGCGTTGCGGGAATACCGTTTTTTGGGGATGTGAAATGCCGGAATTTTCGGACCTGGAAAAAGAGGTGGGCCACCTCATCATCGACGCGCTCAATCTGGAAGACGTGACCCTGGATGATATCGACCCGCAAGCGCCCCTGTTCCGGGAGGGATTAGGGCTCGACTCCATCGATGCCTTGGAGCTGGCGCTGGCCATCTCCCGCCAATACGGTTTTCAACTGCGCTCCGACGATGAAAACAACGTCCGTATCTTCGCGTCGCTGCGAGCCCTTACGGAACACATCGCCTCCCACAAAACCCAGTAACGTGCGGGCATTGACGCTGGTACTGCTCGTCGCCTACGCGGTTTCAGTTCACCTCGCCATTCTCACTGATCAGCCGCGTCCGGCGCTGATTGCGCTGGGCGTGCTGCTGGTCGTGGTCGTGGGCGGAAGGTGGCGGCGGCTGTGCGTCGGTGTCGTCATGGCGGCGATCGTGTGGCGCGTGGGAGACGCGCCGGCCGCGGCGTGGCTGCTCTACCTGCCGCCGCTCATGATCTACCTTGCCCTGGCTGCGCTGTTTGGCGGTTCGCTCAGGGCGGGGCGCACGCCGCTGGTCACCCGCATTGCAACGCTGATGGACGGCGATCTGTCGCCACGTGCCGTGGCCTACACGCGAAGCGTCACCACCGCGTGGACCCTGTTCCTGATACTGTTGGCGTGCGTCAGCGCAGTGTTGGCCTGGTGGGAGGGGGAAGCGATCTGGTCGCTGTTCAGCAATTTCCTGAGCTATCTCGCCCTGGTGCTGTTCATGGTGGTTGAGTTTGCCGTTCGACGCAAAGTGCTGAGCGACGAAACCCCCGCAGGATTCGTGCACTTTTTGCGGCGTCTGGGGCGCTTGGACATGCGCCAGCTGATCGGCAGGGGGAAACCGTGAGCCGGCTGCCGTTGTTGCGGCATGCGGCGCACGACGTGGTCGCCCGGCGCGCCGGACACGCCATCACGGCGCAGCGTTTTCTCGGCGATGTGGAGCGGGTGGCGGCGCAGCTTCCCACCGCGACGCATGCAGTCAATCTGTGCGAGGACCACTACCTGTTCCTGGTGGGTATGGCGGCCGCCTGGACCCGTGAACAGCAGGTGCTGTTGCCGCCCAGCCGCCGCCGCGAGGCGGTTGCCGACGTGATTGCCCAGCACGGTGCCGCATATTGCCTGGTGGACGAAGCGGGCGCCGGATACGCAGCCGTCTGCTCCCATCAGGTCGCACCCGGGCGTCACCTGCAAAGCCCCGCTACGGTGAGCGACGGCGACTACCGGGTTCCACAGCTGGATGCGCAACAGACGGTGGTTACGCTCTACACCTCCGGTAGTACCGGCCGTCCCGTCGGCCATCAAAAGCGCTGGGGGGAACTGTTCGAAGGCGTGCGTCTTACCGGGGTGCAGCTGGGCCGCGATCGGGCGGCCGGCACCCAGATCGTCGCGACGGTTCCCGCGCAGCACATGTTCGGCCTGGAATCCTGCGTCATGGCCACCCTGGTCGACCGTCTGGCGCTGCTGGCGGAGCGTCCGTTCTTTCCCGACGACGTCCGCCGCGCCGTGCAAGCGGCGGGAGCGGCGCCGATCCTGGTGACCTCGCCGCTGCACTTGCGCGCCTGCGTCGAGGCCGGTCTGTCGTGGCCGGCGCTGCGCTTCGTGCTGACCGCTACTGCGCCGCTGGACGCCGAGCTGGCCGCGGCGGCCGAGCAGGCGATGCAGTGCCCGGTGCTGGAGATCTACGGTTCGACGGAGACCGGCGCCGTGGCGACGCGGCGTACCGCCGCCGACGGCGCTTGGTCACCGCTGCCAGGCGTCACGCTCGCCGGCGACGAGGCGGGGGTGCGGGTCGAGGCGCCGCATCTCGGGCATGCGGTGCTGCTTGGCGACGTCATCCACAGTCACGCCGATGGCCGTTTTTCGCTCCAGGGTCGCGTGGGCGATCTGGTGAAGATCGCCGGCAACCGGATTTCACTGAACGAACTCAATCGGCGACTGCTGGCCATTCCGGGCGTGGTGGACGGCGCGTTTCTCGCGCCCGACGAGACGGGCGATGCGCGGCGGTTGAGTGCCGTCGTCGTGGCGCCCGGGGTGGACGACGCGACGATAATGACCGCCTTGCGAGCGTGCATCGACCCGATCTTTCTGCCGCGGCCGCTGTTGCGCGCGGACCAACTGCCGCGCGCCGAAACGGGCAAACTGTCGCGGGCGGAACTGGTGTCGCTGGTGGAGGCGCTGCGCCGTGGAGCGAAGTGACACCTACGCCATCCCCGTCTCCCACCCGTCTCTTCCGGGCCATTTCCCGGGCGACCCGGTGGTGCCCGGCGTGGTGATATTGGAGTGCGTCAAGTGCAGCACAGTGGCGTTGTCGGGGAGCACCGCGGTAGAGGGTTTTCCGCAGGTGAAGTTCGTCGCCCCGCTCAGACCCGGAGAGCGCTTCGTCGTTACCGTCAGAGGCGACGGGTCGGCTCGCTACCGTTTCGAATGCCGTCGCGACGATACGCTGCTCTGCAGCGGAACGCTCACCATGCGCGTCGGGGAGGACAAGTGATCCGGCACTGGCGCCATCAGAAAGAGCGTGGTTCCCTGTGGGCGGTCAAGACCATCCTGTGGGTGGCGTTGCACATCGGCCGCGGCGGTGCGCGCCTGCTGTTGTGGCCTATCACCGGTTATTTTCTGCTGTTCAATCCGGGTGCGCGACGCGCATCCCGGCGCTACCTGGGCCGGGTGCTGCCCGCCAAACCGGGGCTGATAGCGATCGCGCGCCACATTCACTGCTTTTCGGCGACGATCCTCGATCGCGTCTATTTTCTCGCCGGCCAGTTTCAACGCTTTGATATACGAGTGCACGGCGCCGAGGCATTGCTGAACGAGCGCGGCGGCGTGCTGCTGCTGGGCGCGCACCATGGCAGTTTCGACGCGCTGCGCACGCTGGCGATCGGTCGCGAGGGCCTGTCGGTGAAAGTGCTGATGTATCCCCAGCACAACCAACAGTTGTCCACGCTGCTGGACTCGCTGGCGCCCGAACTGCGCGAATCCATCATTCCCCTGGGCGAACCGTTTACGCTGTTCACGGTTCAGGAGGCGTTGGAAAACGGTTCCATGGTGGGCATGCTGGGCGATCGCATGGGCGAGAGCGACAAACAGGTGACGTGCAACTTCCTCGGTCGCGATGCGACGTTTCCCGCCGGACCGCTGTTGCTGGCCGCCGCGCTCAAGGTGCCGGTCTACCTGGTGTTCGGTCTCTACCGCGGCGCCAATCGCTACGAAGTGCACTGCGAGCTGCTCGCCCGGCGGGTGGACATCGATCGGCGCGCGCGTGACGAACAGTGCCGCTCCTGGGTGGAACGCTACGCGGCGCGCCTGGAACACTACGTCCGCCTGGCGCCTTACAACTGGTTCAACTTCTATGACTTCTGGGACGAAGATGCCGCGGCCTGATCTCCGCACGCTGTTGGGTGTTGCCGTGGTGGCGCTCGGCCTGACGCCGGCATGGGGTGCGGCGCTGACGCTGGATTCGTTGATGCAGGCGTTGCGCGCCGCCGGTGCGCGCACGGTGCAGTTCGAGGAGGTGCGGCAGATGGTCGCCCTCGACGTACCGCTGATCAGCCGCGGCGAACTGGAGTTCCGCCCCCCCGACTACCTGCGCCGCACGACCGTTGTGCAGGATCTGCGAAACCAGGTGGAAATCGACGGCGACCAGGTGCGCGTGGTACGCGATGGTAAACAGGAGCGCTATGCGTTGGAGGCGCTTCCCGGAGTGGGCGGTTTCGCGCTTTCCCTGCGTGCCGTGCTGGGTGGCGACGCTGAGACGCTGCGCAACCGCTTTGACGTCGATTTCGGCGGTACGTTGGACGAATGGTCGCTGGCGCTGCGCCCCAAACGCGCGGAAGAACGGCAATGGATGCGGGAGATTCGCTTCGCAGGTGAAGAGGGGAGCGTCCGCCGCATCGAGATACTGGAAGAGAGTGGTGACCGTGTCGTCACCACGCTGCGCCCGTGAAAAGCAGCGACCGCTACATCGTCGTTTTGTGGGCCGCGCTCGTGCTGGCGGCCGCAGCACTACTGGCCACACGCCTGGTGGTGGTCAATGACCTGACGCTGTTTCTGCCGCAGGAACGCAGCGACGCTCAGCGCTTTCTCGTACAGCAGCTGCGCCGCGGCGCCGGATCGAATCTCATCATCGCCGCGCTCAGCGGCGCCCCGGCCCCGCAACTGGCCGACGCCAGCCGGCAGGTGGCCGCGCGCCTCGGCGACGACGCGCGTTTTCTGCGCGTGGTCAACGGGCCGATGGTCCCGGGCGTGGATAAGTCGTCGCGTCTCTACGCCTATCGCTATCTGCTCAGTCCCGCGGTGACGGCCGATCGGTTCAGCGTCGACGGTCTGCGCCAGCAGTTGCGGGAACGGCTGGTGGAGTTGGCGTCGCCCGTGGGGATGGTGACCAAGCGCTTCCTGGCCGACGATCCGGTGGCGGCTTTCAGCACCTGGCTGAGGCATCTTCCGCAGCCCGCGGGACCGCAGCTGCGTCATGGGGTGTGGTTCGATCCCAGCGGCGAGCACGCCCTGTTGCTGCTGGAAACGCGCGCCTCGGGATTCGATCTCGAAGCGCAACGCGAGGCCATCGCGCAGATCCGTTCCGCCGTCGCGGATCTCGCCGCTCCTGTCGGATTGCAGATGACCGGTTCCGGCGTCATCGGGGTAGCGACGAAACAACGCATCCAGACGGAGACGCTGTGGTTGAGTCTTGCCGCAACCCTGGTGGTCGTCACGCTGGTGCTGTACCGCTACCGCTCGTTGCGCGGACTGATCCTGGCCGCGTTGCCGGTGCTCTCCGGGATGCTCGCCGCCATGGCGGTCACAGCGGCGCTGTACGGCGAGATACACGGCATTACGCTGGCCTTCGGCGTGACCCTGCTCGGTGTCGCACTCGACTATCCGCTGCACCTGTTGTCCCACCTGCAGCGCGGTCAAACGGCGCCGCAAACCGTGCGTGCCATCTGGCCCACCCTCAGGCTGGGCGTGATCAGTACCGTCGCCGGGTATGGCGCCATGTTTCTCAGCGGTTTCACCGGTCTGGCGCAGTTGGCGCTGTTCGCCAGCGCCGGACTGCTGGCGGCCGCGGCGACGGTGCGTTGGGTGCTGCCGCCGCTGGTCCCGGCCGGGTACGAAGTGGCGGTGGCGATTCGCCAGCGGCGCCACGGTCCGTTCCTCAACCGCGCGGCGTTGGTGGGATTGCTGGCAGCCGGGGGTATCGTCGTCGCGGCGACCCCGGTCCCGCTGTGGGAAGACGGGCTGAGCGCCTTGAGCCCGGTACCGGAGGCGATGCGCCGGGACGATGCCCAGCTGCGCCGCTGGAGCGGTGCCGCCAACGCCGGTCACCTGCTGCTGCTGCCCGGCGCCGATACGGAGACCGTGTTGCGGCATTGCGAGGCGCTACGCCCCGCGTTGGCGAAGCAGGTGGAGCAGGGCGCGATAGGCGGTTACGAAGCGCCTTGCGATCTGCTGCCGAGCGGGGAGCTGCAGGCCCGGCGCCAGGCCGCGCTGCCGGACGAAACCGAACTGCGCCAACGACTCGATTCGGCGCTGCAGGGATTGCCCTTCAAGAGCCGCTATTTCGAGCCGTTCATCCGCGATGTGGCGGCCAGCCGCCAGTTGCTCCCGCTGGGTGTGGACGAGATGGCCGATACCCTCTTGGGACCCGCCTTGGCGGGTCTGCTGCAGCACGACCGCGGGCAGGCAGCAGGCATCGTCCGTTTGGCCGGTGTCGTCGATACGGCGGCGCTGCAGGCGTGGGCGGCCGGCCAGCCGAGCGTGAGTTATCTGCCGCTGCGCCCACTGACGGAATCGCTGATGCACGCGTTCCGCAGCGAAATGCTCGCCTGGCTGGGCCTCGGACTGGTGGCCATTCTGGTGCTGCTCCGACTCGGCCTGGGGAGTCTGGACGCGGCGCTGCGGACGCTGCTGCCGGTCGTCGCGGCCATGGTGCTGACGGTGGCCGCACTCCAGGTGATGGGGATCTCGCTGTCGCTGTTTCACCTGGTGGCGTTGCTGCTGGTGGCGGGGATCGGAATGGACTACGCGCTGTTCTTCCGCCGCGCCGCCATCGCGGGCGACGATGCACGCACCGGACACGCCCTCGCAGTCTGCGCGCTCTCGACCAGCGCCGTATTCGGCATACTCGCCTATTCCGCCGTGCCCGTTCTGCACGCCATCGGCGTTTGCGTTGCGCTCGGCGTGGCGAGCAGTTACGTTATCGCCCGCTATAGCGGGTATGCAGGGGGGGACCGAACCGGACGTTCGGCAGCACAACGCGCATGACGCCTCTTTTCGTAACGCACTACACCACCACCAACGCTCTCGGCCGCGGAGTGGATGCCTCGTTGCGCGCAGTGCTGGAGGGGCGCAGCGGGCTGCGGCCCAACGACTACGCTGCGTCGACGTTGCAGACCTGGATCGGTCGAGTGGATGGGGTAGAGGAGGTCGCGCTACCGGATGCGGTTGACGCGTTCGATTGTCGCAATCACCGCCTGGCGTGGCTGGGATTGCAGAGCGACGGCTTCCTGGCCGCCGTGGAAGCGGCGCGCGCGCACCACGGCGCACCGCGCATCGCCGTCTTCATGGGAACCAGCACCTCCGGTATCGAAGAGACCGAACAGGCCTACGCCCGCAGCGCGCGTAGCGGCGATCTGCAATGGACGGCGCAGGCGTACCGCCACACCCACAGTCCCGGCTCGCTGGCGCATTTCGTGCGGGCCGTGACGGGCCTGCAGGGGCCGGCCATGGTCATCTCCACGGCCTGTTCCTCTAGCGCCAAAGTGTTTGCGGCGGCAGCGCGCTATATCGAGGCGGGCGTCGTCGACGCCGCGCTGGTGGGCGGCGTGGATTCGCTGTGCCAATCCACCCTCTACGGCTTCAATTCCCTGGAATTGCTCTCCGACCGACCGTGCCGGCCGTGGGATGCGGCACGCGACGGCATCAGCATCGGCGAGGCAGCCGGGTATGCCTTGCTGGAGCGCACCCGCACATCCGCCGATACGCCGGCGTTGCTCGGCTACGGCGAGTCCAGCGATGCCTACCACATGTCCACCCCGCATCCCGACGGCGAGGGGGCGCGGCTCGCCATGCAGCAGGCGCTGGCGCGCGCGGGCCGAACGGCCGAGGAGGTGGATTACATCAACCTGCACGGCACGGCGACGCCCGCCAACGACCGATCCGAGGACCGCGCCGTCACGCGTCTGTTCGGCGAGCGCGCGGTGTGCAGCTCCACCAAAGGCTGGACCGGGCATACCCTGGGGGCGGCGGGGATTACCGAAGCGGTCGTTTCGTTGCTCTGTCTGCGCCATCAGGTGGTTCCGGGAACGCTCAACACAGAGACCCTCGACGCGGCGCTGAGCGTTGCCGTGCAGCGGGAGACCGTGCGGCGAAGCGTCTCCACGGTGCTCAGCAATTCGTTCGGCTTCGGAGGCAACAACTGCAGCCTGATATTCGGAGCGGCGCGGTGATGCAGGTCTGGATCGAGGGTGTGGCGCTGATCGGCCCCGGCTTGTCCGACTGGAATCACGCGCGGGGAATTCTTCGTGGCGAGGCCGAGTATCGGGAGGCGTCCGTGCCCGCCCTGAAACCGCAATTGCTCCCCGCCAACGAGCGGCGCCGGGCAACCCCGCTGATTCGGCTGGCGGTCTCCCTGGCGGAACAGGCGGTCGCCGGCAGCGAACACTCGCCGGGTGCGATCGCGACGGTCTTTTCCTCGCTGGAGGGCGACCGCGACATGGCCGATCGTATCTGCCACGCCCTGAGTCTGCCGGAGAAGCCGGTGTCGCCCACGCATTTCCACAATTCGGTGCACAATGCCCCGGCCGGGTATTGGGCCATCGCCAGTGGATCGCGGCAGTGTTCGGTCAGCATCGCTGCGGGCGAAGAGAGTTTTGCGGTGGGGTTGGTGGAAGCGGCGACCCTGGCGCGATCGCAGCACGTCCCGGTGCTTCTGGTCGCGTGCGACGTGGAGCCCCCGGCGGCGCTGGCGCACTTGGGGCACGTGACGACCACCTTCGGTTGCGCACTGTTGCTGACCGCGCAGCCCGGTCCCAACGCCGTTGGCGTCGTGTCGCTGGAGACCCGTGCCGGCGCCGTCGGGGGTCGGCCGCTGCCGGCGTGGGCAACGCCGTTGGCACGGGACAATCCGCATGCCCGCTCTCTGTCACTGTTTCAGGCGCTGGCGCAAGCCGCGCCGGCCGAGCTCGAGTTGGCCGTCGGGGAGGCGTTGTCGCTACGCATTGAGGTGGCGCCGTGCTGATCGGGCGTGACGAATTGCAGGCGCTGATTCCCCACCAGGGAGCGATGTGCCTGCTGGATTCGGTGCTGGCATGGGACGACGCTTCCATCGTCTGCCGCAGCGACACCCATCGCCGAGCGGACAATCCGTTGTGCAGCGGCGGGATGCTGGACGCACTCCACGCCTTGGAGTACGGCGCGCAAGCGCTCGCCATTCACGGTGGACTGTGCGCGCGCCGCGACGGACGCCGCCATGCCGGCGGTTACCTGGCGGCGCTGCGCAACGCGAAGCTGGGTGTGGCGCGGCTCGATGATCTCGAAGCGGCTTTGACGGTGAGTGCTCAGCGTCTCCATGCGGAAGCCGACAACATGATTTACGAGTTCGACGTGCACGCCGGCGCGACCTTCGTCGCCGCGGCCCGGGCCGTCGTGATCACCCGCGAGGCGACCCCATGAAACGTGCCCTCGTTACCGGCGGCAGTGGCGGCATCGGCTTCGCCATCGGCCAGCGGTTGGCCGCCAGCGGCCTGCACGTCTACCTCCAGGCCAACCGCAATGCCGAACGTGCGGAGACGGCGTGCGAGGCGATCCGCAGCGCCGGCGGCTCGGCGGAGGTGCTGGTGCTGGATGTCGCCGATACCTTGGCCTGCGACGAGGTGTTGAGCCGACTTGCTGAACAGGCGCCCATTCAGGTGCTTGTCCACAACGCGGGCATTCACGACGATGCGCCGCTGGCCGGCATGTCCGCCGAGCAGTGGCGGCGCGTGATCGATGTGTCGCTGCACGGCTACTACAACGTCACCCGCCCCCTGTTGCTGCCCATGATGGCCACCCGCTGGGGGCGTATCGTCAGCATGTCGTCGGTGGCCGGAGTGATGGGGAATCGCGGCCAGGCCAACTACGCCGCCGCCAAGGCCGGGCTGATCGGCGCCAGCAAATCGTTGGCCATCGAGGTGGCGTCGCGCGGCATCACCGTCAACGTCGTCGCGCCCGGTATTATCGATACCGGCATGACGCAAGGCGTGTTCGACCCGCAGACCGTCAAGTCACTGGTACCGATGAAGCGTATGGGGCGGCCGGACGAAGTGGCGGAACTGGTGGCGTTCCTGGTCTCGGAGCAGGCTGCCTACATTTCAGGACAGGTGATCGGTATCAATGGCGCAATGGCCTGAGCAGATAGCCGGACAGGTGGCGGTGGTCATCCCCGCCTACAACGAATCCGCAACCATCCGCGACGTCGTGCAGCGCGCGCTGCCCTGCGCGGACAACGTCGTCGTCGTCGACGACGGCTCCAGCGACGGCACGGTGGCTCGCTTGCAGGGGCTTGACGTAACGGTGCTGCAAAACGCGCAGAACGCGGGCAAGGCGGCCAGCCTGTGGCGCGGCATCACGCATGCCATCACGCACGGCGCGGCGGCGATCGTGACCCTGGACGGCGACGGTCAGCACGATCCGGCCGACATCCCGGTGTTGCTGTCGGCGGCGCGGCCCGACCGGATCGTCATCGGGGCGCGCTTGAACAATCGCCAGGAGGCGCCCAAGGCACGACTGTTCGCCAACAACTTCGCCGATTTCTGGATCTCCTGGGCGGCGGGTCGGCGCATCCACGACAGCCAGTCCGGATTTCGGCTCTACCCGGCGCATATCTTTGCCGACTACCGTCCGCAGCTGGGAAAAGAGCGCGGCTTTGTATTCGAGAGCGAGGTGTTGATCGATATGTCCCGGCGCGGCGTGGAGGTGGTCAGTGCCGCGATCGATTCGCGCTATCCACCCAACGCGCGCGCCAGCCATTTCAAACCGGTGCAGGACATTACGCGTATCGTGGTGATGGTGGCTGGCAAGCTGCTGAGAGCGGGAATGTACCCGGGTGGCCTGTGGCGGGTATTGAGGGGAAAGACGTAAAGGAAGCGGCGGGACACGCTATGCATGCCCCGCCTGTTTCCCCTAAATGAGGGTCAGCTGCACGTTGATGTTCTGCTGCAACCGTTGAATCCACCCGTTGTAGTTGCTGTGGATGTTGGTGCCGTCGTAGTTGAGGTTCTGGCTGTTGCGGTAGGTGATGCTGTACGACTTGGTATCGTAGTTGACGTCGATTTCGGCGACGTGCGTACGCAGGGTCAGCGTGCCGACGATGTGGCCGGGCTTGTCGACCTTCATCACCCAACCCAACGACCCGCCAGCGCGCACGATGGCCTTGGTAACATCATCCAACTTCATGCTCTTGCCGGTTGCGACGACAATGGCGGCTTCTTGCACGTTGTAGACCGGTGCGACGCGGCACCCGGTTGCGGCAAAAAGCAGAATCGCAATCGTCAAAATCGAAGTTACAGATTTCTTCATTGTTTTCTCCCTGAGTGAAGAGTGTCTCTACGAAAAAAGCCGCGACATACTAGCACAGAACATAGGGGATTCATTTCAGTGACAAGGCGGAAAGACCGATGGGAATTCGCACTCGCGTCCAGGTGATTCTGCTGCTGTTGGCAGCGATGCCGCCTGCGCACGCAGAGTTGACCGGCGGCGAGACGCACTGTGTCCGCGAGCCGGTCTACCAGACCCGGGTTTGCTACCACCAGCTGAATCGCGAGGCGAAGCAGACCATCGTGTTGGTCCATGGCATCGGCGAGGCGGCGAGCGACGATTGGTCCGAGCAGTGGACGATGCTGGGGCGGGAATACCGTGTGATCGCCGTGGACCTGCCGGGATACGGCAGCTCGGACCATGCCGTCAAGGCGTATACGCCCGCGGGGTATGCCGAGGTTCTGGACTTTGTCATCCGTCGCGAAGCCGCCGGTCCGATAAACCTGGTCGGCCACTCCATGGGGGGCGCCATCGCGTTGCGTTACGCGGCGGCGCACCCGGAGCGGCTGGTGCGGCTGGTGGTCATCGATGCGGCGGGCATTCTGTACCGCCTGGCGGTCGTCAAGTTTCTGGTCGGAAACCGGTTGGCGGAGACCAGTCTCATCGGACGCTGGTCGAACCGGGCGCTGGAGAGTCTGACCGGAAAGATACTGGAGGAGTTCGAAGGTGCTTCGCCCAAGCCGCCTGATGACGTAGCCAAGCGTCTGGAGCAACAGGATGGGATGTCGGTGCAGCGACTCAACGCGCTGACGCTGGTGGCGGATGACTTCAGCAAACCACTGGCGGCCGTGGAGGCGCCCACACTGTTGATTTGGGGCGAAGAGGACGAGGTGGCTCCGCTACGGACCGGACAGGTTCTGCTGCGCCGCCTCAAGGACGTCCGGTTACTCGTCGTGCCCAAGACGGGACACATGCCGCTGAAAACGCATGCAATGTCCGTCTCCTTGGCGATACTGGATTTTCTCGAGGGCAGGGAAGTCGCCGGCAGCCGGCGGGAGGCACCGTTGCCGGGACAGGCCGGGGAGCGGATCGGCTACTGCGAGAGGCAGCGGGGTGTGACGTTCAGCGGTCCATACCGGAGTATTGAACTTCGTCATTGCGGTGACGTCGTGCTGGAGGGCGTTGTCGCCGAACGGGTCACCGTCTTTGAATCCCGCGCCACCATCGTCAACAGTCGTATCGAAAGTGCCGATACTGCCCTGGAAGTGACGGGATCGGAGCTCAAACTGACCGCGGTGGAAATTGCGGGGGATGTGGCAATTCAAGCGGATCGCAGCCGCCTGGATCTGGCGGCCGTCGATATCCGGGGCGAAACGGCATCTATCCGCTCCAGCCAGGACAGCACGGTGATATTTTCCGTTTGTCGCGTGAATAGTCCCTATTGGCTGGGTGAGATACACGGTTTGCGCGAGCTGAACAATGAAATGCCCATGTAGCCGCCAATGCGGTGCCGCTCGGTTCTCGGGCCGAACCAGATCCATCGGCGCGTGGTATTCTGAGGCGGCTTTGTACCCCGACGAGAGAGTCCTGCGCAGGTGACGCCGTATCCACACCAATCAACCTGGCTGCCCAAGCCCGTCTACAAGCAGATCCGGTTCTTTAGCGCCATTGTCCTGGCCTTGCTGTTCGTGCTCGGTTTCACAGCCAGCGGATTCTGGACCGCCGGGTTGGTCTATACGGGGTGCTGGTTCGTGGTGACCGGTTTGGCGGCGTTTCATCTCCGCTCCGGCTACTTCGTCCCCGCGGCGACCCGTCTGTCGGGTACAGAGAATGTCGTTTGCATCACCTTCGACGACGGTCCGTGTGCTCAAACGGCGCGCATTCTGGACACGCTCAAGCGCGAAAACGTGCGTGCAACCTTTTTCTGTGTTGGGCAGCAAGTGGAACGCTATCCCCACATCGCGCGGCGCATCGTCGACGAAGGACACACTCTGGGCAATCACTCGTTTTCCCATGGCGCCGTGCTTCCGTTGAAAGGCGCGAACGCGATCAGGAAAGAGATCCGGGACACCCAGGCAACCATCGCCAGGGCCACCGGTCGCGTACCGCGCTTTTTCCGCCCCCCGTTCGGCGTGACCAACCCCATGATTGCCACGGCGCTTACAGGTCTCGGGTTGACGTCTGTCGGATGGTCTGTTCGTTCCCTGGATACCGTCTATCGGAGACGGGCCCGCGTCTTGGCGAGAATGGAAAAGCGCCTGCAGCCAGGAAGCATTATCCTGCTCCACGACCAGGTGGAGGGCGCGGCGGAACTGTTGAGTGCGGTGATCCGGCTGTGTCGGTCGAAAGACCTGGCGCCGGTTTCACTGGACGAGGCGTATGAAGGCTATCTGCACCTTCCGCAAAACTCCGCGCAGTTCGGGGATTTCGAAGTCGCGTTGAACCGGAGCGGCGCATAGAGTGACTGGCGTCGCTCGAGCAACAGCGCAATCCGCTGGAATGGATTTACCTCAACTCAAATCTCGGTAAAAGTCACTATGCAATTTACACAGCTACTGGAGCAAATCAGCAATCCCGATACCACGGCGGGATGGGTCACGCAGGTGTTCGTGGTGGTGTTCGGTGTGTTGCTGGCCAACTACATCCTCGGCAGGCTGTTGACGCGCCTGCACAATCACCTGAAGAAGACGGCCATCAAGTGGGACGACGCGCTGATCGAAGCCCTGCGCAAACCGGTTCGCATGCTGGTATGGATCGTCGGTATCGCCTTTGCCGCGCAAATCATTCAGAGCAGCACGGAAGCGGCGATCTTCGCGGCGGTGGGCCCGCTGCGCGACGTGGGTGTCATCGCCACCATCGCCTGGTTCGTGGTGCGTCTGGTCAACGGCATCGAGCAAACCTACCTGCTGGTTCCTGCAAAGGACGGGGAAGGTTACGACCGCACGACGGTCGATGCCATTGCCAAACTGCTGCGGGTTTCGGTCATCATCACCGCAACTCTGGTCGCGCTGCAGACGCTCGGTTTCAGCATCTCGGGGGTATTGGCGTTCGGCGGCATCGGCGGCATCGCGGTAGGCTTCGCCGCCAAGGATCTCCTGGCCAACTTTTTCGGCGGACTCATGATCTACCTCGATCGGCCTTTCCAGGTGGGGGACTGGATCCGCTCGCCCGACAAGGAGATCGAAGGCACCGTGGAGAAGATCGGCTGGCGCCTGACCTGCATCCGCAGTTTCGACAAGCGTCCTATCTACGTGCCCAACGCCATCTTCGCCACCATCGCCATTCAGAACCCTTCGCGCATGAGTCACCGGCGCATCTATGAAACCATCGGCATACGTTACGACGACGTGGCGCAGATGGAGACCATCACCCGCGACGTGAAAGCGATGCTGCAAGCCCATCCCGATCTCGATACCAGCCAGACGTTGATGGTCAACTTCAACGCCTTCAGCGCCTCGTCGCTGGACTTCTTCGTCTACTGTTTCACGCGCACCACGGTGTGGGCCGAGTACCACGAGATCAAGCAGGACGTGCTGCTGAAAATCGCGGCGATCATCGAACAGCACGGCGCGGAGATCGCCTTTCCGACCCGCACGCTCCACGTTCCCGACACGGTGTCGCTGCAGGCGCGGGGCGTGGCGGTCACGGATGCGGCGCAGAGCTGACCGATGGCGCCGCGACGCCCTATCCTCGGTTTGGCGCTGGGCGGCGGTTCGGCGCGCGGGTGGGCACATATCGGGGTGATTCAGGCGCTGGCGGAGCGCGGTCTGAGGGCCGATGTGGTCGCGGGTACCTCGATCGGCGCGCTGGTGGGCGCCAGCCACGTCACCGGCAAGCTCGGCGAGCTGGCGCAATGGGTCTCGCAGCTGGGCTGGCAGCAGGTGGTGGGCTATCTCGATCCCAGTTTCGGCGGCGGTCTGATTGCCGGGAAAAAGCTCTTCGACTTCTTTCGTGAGCACTTCGAAGACTGCGCGATCGAATCGCTGGCCACCCCCTTCGGCGCGGTGGCCACCGACTTCGACAGCGGGCAGGAGGTGTGGCTGCAACGGGGCTCGCTGTTGGACGCGGTGCGCGCGTCGGTGGCGTTGCCCGGTATTTTCACACCGGTGCGGCACGAGCAGCGCTGGCTGCTGGACGGCGGTCTGGTCAATCCGGTGCCGGTTTCGCTGTGCCGGGCCATGGGCGCCGAATTTGTCATTGCGGTCGACCTCAGCACCGACCTGCTGCAGCGCCACCGCCAGGGCGCTGCGCATGCACCGGGGCGGACGGCGTCGCAGGCCGACGCGGACGGCAGCGCCGAAGACGGCTACGATTTGCGCGCGTTTCTGCGCCAGCAGGTGATCAACCTGAAAAGCAACCTCATCAAATCCGGGGCGCAGCCCGAAGCGCCGTCGCTGATCGATATCGCCCTGCGCAGCATCAGCATCATGCAGACGCGCATCACGCGCAGCCGCATGGCGGGCGACCCGCCGGAACTGCTCGTCACGCCGCATCTTGCCCACATACTGTTGATGGAGTTCCACCGCGCCGATGAGGCGATCCGCGAGGGGCGCCGCGCCGTGGAACGCATCGATGACGAACTCAAAGAGCTCAGCAAACGGCTGTAACCCAACCGCGCAGTCGAACCATGGACCCGCAGACCCTGCTTGCACAGATCGAAGATCGCAAGTTGCCGCCGGTGCACCAGTGGCATCCGACGCTGTGCGGCGATATCGACATCCGCATTGCCCGCGACGGGCGTTGGTTTCACGAAGGCACGCCGATCCGCCGCGAACGTATGGTCAAGCTCTTCTCCACAATTCTGCGCAAGGACGACGACGGCGAGTTCTATCTCGTCACGCCGGTGGAGAAGATGCGCATCCGGGTTGACGACGCCCCGTTCGTGGCCGTCGATCTGGATGCCGCCGGCAGCGGCAGGGAGCAGGTGCTGGTCTTCACCACCAATGTCGGCGATCAGGTGGTGGCGGACGAGCAGCATCCGCTGCGCGTGGTGGAGGATGCGCAGACCGGGGAGCCGTCACCTTACGTGATGGTCCGCGCTGGCCTGGAGGCGCTGATCAACCGGCCCACCTTCTACCGCCTGGCCGAGTGCATGCAGGAGCAGCAAGGCGTCCACGGCGTGTGGAGCAGCGGGCAGTTTTTCCCTTTGCAAGGCGACTTGTGAAACCCGATCCCGCAACCGCCATGCGTCTTCTGATCCACGAGGTGCGGGCTGCAATTCCGTTCGACGACCCCGCCGCACAGGCCTGTCCGGAGCTGTGCCAGGGCTGTACCCCCAAGCTGCTCGAGCTGCTGGACAGCGAGCTGCGTGACTGGGAGCGGCGCCTCGGCGGGGGCGATGCGCCCACCTTCGGCGATCTCGATAGGCTCGCCAAGATGAGCCGCAAGATCTACCGGGTGCTGCAGCAGAACGGGGTGGTGGCTCCGGCACCGGGAGAGTGAGCGTGCAAAGAAAAAGCCGCCCTGAGAGGCGGCCTTTTCGGCGAGCGCAACGCTCGTATGCGGAAGGACCTACGCCTTCTTGCCGCAGGTATTGATCCCCAGCAGCGGATAGGCGGGGCAGAATCCGATCAGGCTGGTCAGTATGAACACCGCAGCGATCACGCCCAGCACGATCGCAACCGTTCCGCTGATGACGCCCAGGTAGTACAGCACGCCGATGACGATGGCGGCGGCAATGCGCAGGATGCGATCAACGGTTCCCATATTGGCTTTCATGGCAATCTCCTCTAATTGGCATCGGTGAAGGATGGGGAAACTATCCCTGCTTTCGCATTCAGCGTCTGTGACTAGGTCACATACGCCCGGCGCGCTGGCGCAGCGCGGCGGTGTCCTGCAGGCGGATCATCCCGCGCCCCAGCGTCACCAGACCCTCGCGTTCGAACTCCTTGAGCACCCGACTGATCACTTCGCGCGAGCTGCCCAGATCCGACGCCACAACTTCGTGGGTCACGTGCAGGGCACCGTCGCCGGGAGCTTCCGCCTGCATCTGCAGCAGATGGTCAGCCAGCCGCGCGTCGAGGCGCCGGAACGCCACCTCCTCCACCACCTCAATGACTGCCTCCAGACGTTCGGAGAGCAACTGAAAGACGTAGTGCTGCCACTCTGGATGTTGGATCACCCAGCGGCTGAAAGCGGGCGCCGGGATGACGATGGCATCCACTTCGCTTTCGGTCACCGCGAACGCCGGGAAGTGGCGGCGATTGAGGATGCAGGAGGCGGTGAGGATGCAGCTGTCGCCGCGCTCGATGCGGTACAGGGTGAGTTCGCGCCCAGTGCCGCCGCTCTTGTAGACCCGCACCGTGCCGCCGAGAACCAGCGCCAAACTGCTGCAGGCCTGCCCCTCCATGCCCACGAACTGTCCCGCCGGCAGGTTGATGCGCTTGGCGGTGTGGGTGAAGTGGTCACCGACGCTCGCCAGGGCGGAGGTGAGATGCGGGAAGGCCGATAAGATCTCTGTGCTCAAACGACGACTCCTCACGGTGCCAATCGGCGGCGGTGCGGATTGGAACAAAGCGCGTATAGGGTAACGCGTAAAGCCCGGAAGGTGTGCGGTTAATGGGGCGGGAAAGGGTGCGGGGAGCAGGAACGGGCGCCTTGCGTCGAGCGCCGTTTCAACGCGGAGGCGAGGAGCGGATGGGGAGGACGCGGCACGGTGCCTGCCGCACCGTGCCGTCGTGTCTCAGGCGGCCACCGGCCGCATCTCGAAGTCGCGCTTGCTGACGCCGCAATCGGGGCATTCCCAATCGTCCGGAACGTCTTCCCAGCGGGTGCCGGGCGCGATCCCTTCCTCGGGTAATCCCTCGTTTTCGTCGTAAATGAATCCGCACACTATGCACTGCCACTGCTGCATCGTTCGTCTCTCCTCGGGCGGCGGCCATCGGCCCCACTATTACCATACGAAAATACTAGGGAAATAGCATAAAGGCTGGCAGCGCTTCGATCAACGCTGCCGGATGGGATTACTGCAGCACCACGTCGAGCCGACGCAGCTCACCGCCGTCTGCCTGGGCACCCACCGCCACCGTGTCGGCGGGGCGTTTGTCCATCAGTGCGGCCTTCAGATCGGCGAAGTGGTGAATCGGCTGTCCGTCGAGTTCGACGATGCGGTCGCCGTCGCGGATGCCGGCGTGAAAGGCGCCGCTGTCAGGCATGACGCCGATGATGGATACGCCGTCCCGGTGGGTATCCACCATCACCCCCAGCTTCCCGGAGGGGGGGAGTTGCAGGTCGGGCGCTACCACCAGCAGATCGGCCTCCCCGGGTTCCGGTGCGGCCTTGGGCGCCGCGTCCACCGTTTCCACACTGAGCGTGGAGACGGGCCGCCGGCGAATCAGGCGCTCGGGGATGGCGTTGCGAAAGCCCACGTGTCCGCTGCCGGCGAACACCGCCAGGTAGGCGTCGGGGTTGGCGGCGAGATAGCGTGCCGCCCTGTCGGCCATGGACTCGTCCCAAACCAGCTGGACGCTCAGAAAACGCTCGAACGGCTGTTGGCTGTTGGGGTGCATGTCGTAGGCCGCGCGCACCCGTTGGCGGTACGCGGCGTCGGGGGTGCCGAGCTGCTGCGGCAGGCGTGCCCGATCCTCGGGCGACAGGCTCTCCAGGCCGCCCTCGCTCACTTGACGCGTCAGCTCCATCGGTGCGTTGAGGGCGAGGATTGGGATGCCGTTGCGCTTGGCGTACTCGACGATGGGGCGGTAGAGCCGGTAGTCGAAACGCCAGCGCTCGTAGTAGCGGGTCTGGTGCAGCATCTGCGCCTCGCTGATGCGCTCGGCCAGATAGTCGTCCAGCGGCTGCTGTACATCCTGCTGAAACCACTCGACCCCCAACGCCAGGTCGGGGTGTCGCTGGTGCAGTGCCCGCAACACGGCCAGCTGCACCAGATGGTGCTCGTACCGGGGGTGGGTCTCGCCCACGAAAACCACGCGGTTGCGGGCGATTCTTTCCAGCGCGTCGGGGAAGGGACCTTGGAAGTCCTTGGCAACGACCTGCAGCGAGAGGCTATCCACCGTGGCCAGGGCGTCGTCCAGGGTGCGGTCGGCGACCACGCGCTCCGGGCGCGACGCGGCGGTTTCGGGGTGCAGTTCGGAGTGGCACCCCGTGAGGGCCGCCGCCAGTACCAACAGGCCGCGGCCGGCTATCATTACGCTACGTCGTATCATCGGTTCGTCCCACACTTCGACCCTATCCTAAACCATGGCCGCAAACGGCACCGACTCCCATACTCCTCACGAGAGACAGAGTGTATGACCTCGGATCCGGGCAATCGATCCTTGCGCCGCCGCTGGCTGGCCTTGCCGCTGCTGGCGGCGATGGGTTCGATGGCGGGGGCCGCGCCCGTCGCCGTGATCCACCATCAGATCGAGGTGGACCTGCAACCGGATCAGGGGCGGCTGGTAGCCACCGACCGAATCCGATGGCCCGACGGCAACCGCCCGACGCACCTGGACCTGATTCTCAACGCGGGTCTGGCGCTCACCGTGGAGGGTGCGCAGCGCATCACCCGCAGCTCCACCACCGTACGGTTTCAGCAGCGCTACCGGATAACCCTGGGGGCCGCGCGCGATGAGGTGACGTTGCACGTTGAAGGTGTGCCGCGTGTACCGGCGCTGCGGCAGGGGCAGATCATGCCCAGCGCGGTGCTGGACAACGACGGCGTCTACCTGGACGCAGCCAGCGCCTGGTATCCGCAGATCGGCGACGCGGCGGTCACCGTCGACATGACCGTGCGCCACCCGACGGGCTGGCACAGCGTGACCCAAGGCCAACGTCTGCCCAGCGACGACCCCGCTGTCACCCGTTGGAGCAGCGAGCAGCCGCAGGAGACGATCTACCTGCTGGCCGGTCCCTACCATCTCTACACCCAGCCGGGGCGTCACGGCGAAGCCGAGGCGTTTCTGCGCTCTGCGGACGGCGTGCTCGCGCAGCGCTATCTTGCGGTTACCGACCGCTACCTCGATCTCTACAGCCGCCTGATCGGCCCCTATCCCTATCCCAAATTCGCCGTGGTGGAGAATCGTTGGGAGACCGGTTACGGCATGCCGTCGTTCACCCTGCTGGGGCCGCGGGTGATGCGCCTGCCATTCATCCTCACCAGCTCCTACCCCCACGAGATTCTCCACAACTGGTGGGGCAACAGCGTCTATCCCGACTACGCCAGCGGCAACTGGTCGGAGGGTTTGACCAGCTATCTGGCCGACCACCTGCTTCAGGAGCAGGCCGGACTCGGAGCCAAGTACCGGCGATCAGCGTTGCAAAAGTACGCCGACTACGTGGCGAGCGGACACGATTTTCCCCTGCGCGAATTTCGCGCGCGTCACAACGAGACCACGCAGGCGGTAGGGTACGGCAAATCGCTGATGCTGTTTCACATGCTGCGGCGGCGAATCGGTGACGGCGATTTCACGGCCGGACTGCAGCGACTCTATCGCGACTACCGTTTCCAGGTAGCCGGTTTCGATGATCTGCGGCGTGAGTTCGAAGCCGCCAGCGGGGAATCGCTGGCGCAGTTTTTCGCACAGTGGGTGGAGCGCACCGGCGCACCTGCCATCGCGCTGGAACGTGCCGATGTGAAACGCCAGGGGCAGGATACGTATCGCTTGCGGATTGGGCTGCGTCAGACGCAGTCCACGGCACCGTACGATTTGCGCGTCCCCGTGGCGATCACACTGGAAAATCGCGCTCAGGTGTGGCTCGATGAAATAGTGATGACCAGTGCGTACGGCGAGCGGGTATTGGAGCTTCCCGGTCGCCCGTTACGTCTCGATGTCGACCCGCGCTTCGACCTGTTTCGTCGACTGGCGGTGGAAGAACTTCCGTCTTCGTTGGGACAGCTGTTCGGTGCCCAGCGCCTGACGGTGGTGATTCCCAACAACGCAGCGTCGGAGATGCGACTTGCCTACCAACGGCTGGCCGCCGATTGGCAACAACGCTATCCGCAACTGCGCGTGCAGGATGACGATCAACCGCTGCCTGACGAGGGCGGTGTGTGGGTGTTGGGGGCCGACAATCGCCACACGGCCGCACTGCTCGCACGGGTCGGCGATCGATTCCAATCGCGCAGCGACGGCACGCTGCGTATCGGTGCCGATGTCGTCACCGCTGCGGAACCCAGTGTGGTACTGACTTGGCGCCGCGATGCGACGTCCACGATGGCTTACGCACAGGCGGCAAGTCCGCAGGCTGTCGCTGCGCTGGCGCGCAAACTGCCGCATTACGGAAAATACAGCTACTTGGTATTTTCAGGCAGCGAGGCGGTGAACGTATTGAAAGGCGACTGGCAGGTGGACGATTCGCCGCTGTCGATACAACTTGTTCGCGGCACGCATCCACCGGGTAAGCTGCCCGCGGCAACGGCGCTCATCGATTAATACGGCCCGTCCGAAGACGGGCCGTTTACAGAGCGATTCTTCAATCGCTTCCGAGTCGGGAGTTACAACCCGCCGGAACGGCTTCAGCCGACGGCGTAGTCGTCGCGCTCTTTGACCGGGCTGGGAACCGGGTGGGTCGCTTCAAACGCACTGTACTGCGCGAAGTTGATCTTTCCGGAACCGTTCATGTCGAGACCAACGAACTGGTCCCGCAGTGCCGGATCCACAGCGGCTTCGGATTCCGAGATGTAGCCGTCATGGTTGGTGTCGAGCTTGTTGAACATCGCTTTGTAGTCCGTGGTGACTGCACCGGCGACCAAAGGCGTAGCACCCATCGTGGCCAGAAGCGCGACAGTCAGGACTTTGCCAATTTCCTTTGCTAACGTCCGTTTCATTGAAATTACCTCCATACAGAAATTTATATGTAAAGACATACATACAAGCAAGTTGCCCATAACAGATCGTTGTTTTGGGTGTGTGCTTCGACTGGTCTCTGAGGGAATTGTTCCGCGCTGATTCCGCTTTGCGGAAGGCATCGGAGCGGGCGACTCGCGGCTACAAAACGGTACAAGAAATGTGGCGCTCTCCGGCCGTATAGCGAGGTAATATTCCGGGCTGGTTTATCGTAAATATTTGCGCCCAATTGGAGATTGCACAGTGGGTTGTTGACGTGCATTCACGGCAACAACGCTGCCGGATGCAATTGCATCTGTTCAGGGGCCAACATCGTGTTAGCCCGTATTCGTCGCCGCACGCCTTTTTTGAAATGCCCTGCGTACACCGCACGAAAATGAGCGCGTTTCGATGTGATGAAGCGTTGAACGTTGCAAGAGGTTCAGTCCGTCGGACGACTCGCTGTTGACGGTCCTACTGACGCGCGGAAGTCTCCCCGTCGAAACCACGCTGATACGGTATAGAAAACGGCCCACTGATCAGGCGGGCCGTTGCGGGTTTGGGTGGTCCCTCATCTGCGATGGGGGCCTGGGATTAACGTTTGGGGGTCACTGGGTCATCTTCTTGTCCATGGTACCGGATTCCATGGTTTCAAAAGCGCTGAACTCGGCATTGTCCAGCTGGCCGTTACCGTCCTTGTCGGCTTCCTTGAATTTGTCGCTCAACGCCATGTCCTGCGTGGCTTCCTGCTGTGAGATGAGACCGTTGCCGTCTTTGTCCAGTGTGTTGAAATCCATGGTGCCGCTGGCCATACCGGCTGCATAGACCGCACCGGAAGCACCGAGCGCCAGGACCGCCGCTGCAGCCAGACCGTGGGTTAGATTAGTCGCCAATTTCCGTTTCATAGTCTCAACCTCCTTATCGGTTTGAGAGGGGGGAACACCGGGCACGTGAATCCGTGTCCGAGAACAATGTATGACTGGCGGAGCGTGCCTTGGTTCCAGTGCGAGGATGCCGAGGGCAAAACGGGAATGGCACCTCCTCTGTTGCGAAACCAAACAGGGCGCCCGCAGGCGCCCTGAGAATGGAGGAAGCAGAGCTGGGTCAGGCCGCAGAAACCTCTGCCGGTGTACTGGTACCGCACCGTGCCAAGTAGGCTTCCATGACCCGTGTCGGATCGTGCATCAGTTTCTCCCTCCACGGTCCGAGCGAGGTTTTGGTCTGAATCAGTCCCCGCAACACGCCTACGTGTTCCGTGAGGCCCAGGCAGGTGGCGCCGACCAGTACGTCACCCTGGAATTGCAGGTTGAGGTAGCGGAAGCGCTCCGGATCGTGCAGCTCGACCTGATCGCCCCCCTCGACCCCCATCCACAACCCGAACGAGGTGGAGATCAAGCCCAGGGTATCGAGTACGTTCATATTGACGCTGCCCTGGAAGGGCACCTTTTGGCCGCTCATATTGAGCGCGGCGATACGCCCGTGATCCACCGCTGTGGTCTGGATGGCGTGGACGGTGTGCTCGCCGGTGGAGATATCCACCCCCTGCGCACAGTCGCCGGCCGCGAAGACATTGGGATCGCTGGAACGCAGGTATTCGTCCACCAGAACGCCGCGGTCGGTCTTGATGCCCGAGCCGTCCAGAAATTCGAGGTTCGCCGCGACGCCCGTGGCGGTGATCACCAGGTCGGCTGGCAGTTTTGTTCCGCCGTTGATCACCACCGCCAGGGGGTGATCGCCGGATGCCGCTTCGATGGCGTCGATCTGGGTGTCCGTGTAGACGGCAATACCCTTGTCCTCACACCAGGCTTTGATCATGGCGCCGGCCTTGTCGTTCATCATGCGCGGGACCATGCGCGAACCGCGTTCGAGTACGGCCAGCTCCACTTTGCGCAGCGCCAGTGCCTCGAGAATGATGCAGCCGATGAAGCCGGCCCCGATCAACACCACCTTGGCGCCGGCTTTTGCGCGCTGGATGATCTCCCGCGCGTGCTCGAGATCCCAGCAATGGAGCACACCGGGCAGGTCGACGCCCGGTATGGGGGGAGTCAGCGGATGCGAACCGCTGGCCAGCAGCAGACGGTCGTATTGTGCGGTGGACCCGTCGTCCAGAACGAGGAGCCCAGCGTCGGGTTTGACCTCGCGAACCCCGCGCGCTACGACGTTGATCCCCAGTTTCTCGAAGTGTCCGGCATCCCGGCGCAGGTAGGTCCCTTCCTCCTCGATCTTTCCCACCAGATAGTAGGGTATGGCCATGCGCGAGTAGGGCGGTTCGGGGTGTCGATCCAATAGAGTGATCTCACCCTGCGGGTCGCTGCTGCTCAACGTTTCTGCTGCCACGACCCCCGCTGGACCGGCACCAACTATGACGTAATGCATGACGAGCTCCTTGCTGATCCGACCGGCAGGATTGCCGTTTCACTCAACAACAATGTGCAATCCAGGACAATTGACATTAACTAATGCCGTCAATTTATTGTTTTTCATAGATGAATAAAACCGGGATGGGCGTCTGCCCACCCCGGTTCTTCCATCTTCGGCTAAGTGAGGCCTAGGCGGCTCAAGGTCTCCGAGGTCGGTTTGCCGGCTTTGTCCCATCCCCGAATCTCGTAGTACTCGGGCAACATCTCCGGCAGTCGATTGACGTTGCCTTTGGCGGGACCGGTCTTGGCCGCTTCGGAGAGGATGCGCGGTGGCAGGTTGTCGTCGGCGCCGGTGAGACCCGCCGCGAAATTGAACTGGCGCTCCAGGTTCCAGATACGTTCGCCGGCTTCCGCCAGACTCTCGACGGTCCATTCACCCTCGCAGGCCGTCGCCATCTGCGGTGCGACGTCGCCCAGGGTCCAGGCGAAGGAGGTGAAGACGCACAGCCCGGTGGAGTCCCACGCCGCGGTGGCATCCTGGAACGCCTTGACCAGCTCCGCCTTGCCTTCGGTGGCGTGCGGGTCGGTCTTGACGGGAATGCCCAGGATCTCCGAAGCGATGGTGTAGCCACGCAGGTGGCAGGCGCCGCGGTTGCTGGTGGCATAGGCGAGACCGATGCCCTGGATGGCACGCGAATCGTAGGCGGGAAACTCCTGGCCCTTGACCGACATGGAGAGCTCGCCGTGGCCGTATTTCTCGCACAGGCGTTTGGAGCCCAGTGCCAGCTCTTTGCCGAAGCCTTCACCCTTGGCCGTCATCTCCACCGCCTTGGCCAGGTCCTCGGCCGAACCGAAACGCAACGTCATGCCGCCGGTGACTTTGTCGTCGATGGCGCCGATGTCGTAGAGCTCCATGGCTGCGGCAACGGTAGCGCCGAAGGAGATGGGGTCCATGCCGTGCTCGTTGCAGATGAAGTTGGTGTAGGTCAGCGCGTCGAGGTCGTCCACGCCGGTATCAGCCCCCAGCGACCAGGCGTTCTCGTACTCCAGTCCGCCGGACGCTCCCCAGTACTTGGGGCTGTTCTTCACGGTGAAGTGATTCTGGTCCACCTTGGAGACGCGCCCGCAGGCGATGGTGCAGCCGAAGCACGCTTGGGTGGCGACCAGATTGGCCTTGCCGTCGGTGGGACGTGGCTCGTGCATCGCCTCGCCGGAGATCTTGCCGGCGCCTTCGAACTGTACGTCGCGGTGGTTGCGGGTGGGCAGCGCGCCCACCTCGTTGATCACGTTCATCAACACCTGGGTGCCGTAGGTGGGCAGGCCCTGACCCGTGACCGGGTTTTCCGCCAACACCTTCTTGGCGGCGGTGGTCGCTTCCATGAAACCCTTGATGTCGCGGATGCCCGCA
>JBNKCG010000029.1:0-18024 GCA_050287605.1 Gammaproteobacteria bacterium
CGCGGAATCTTGAACCCGGCCAGGTGTTCGCGGCAGAAGGCGATGATCTCCGCTTCGCTGGCGCTGGCTCCCGGTTTCAGGGTGACGAAGGCGCACGGCGTTTCGCCCCATTTTTCGTCCGGTCGTGCAACCACGGCGGCTTCCAACACCGCCGGGTGGCGGTAGAGTGCGTTTTCCACTTCGATGGTGGAGATGTTCTCGCCGCCGGAGATGATGATGTCCTTGGCGCGGTCTTTGAGCTGGATGTAGCCGTCGGGGTGCATCACGCCCAGGTCGCCGCTGTGGAACCAGCCGCCGGCGAACGCCTCTTGGGTTGCCTTTTCGTTTTTCAGGTAACCCTTCATGACGATGTGGCCGCGCATGAAGACCTCGCCCAGGGTCTCGCCGTCGGCGGGCACCGGCTCCAGGGTTTCGGGGTCGGCCACCATCAGTCCTTCCAGCACGTGGTAGCGCACGCCCTGGCGCGATTTGAGCTGCGCCTGCTCCTCCATGGGCAATGCATTCCACTCTGCGTGCCAGTCGCACACCACGGCGGGACCGTAGACCTCGGTGAGGCCGTAGACGTGGGTAACCTTGAAGCCTTGGCGCTCCATCGCTTCCAGCACGGCGGCGGGCGGCGGGGCGGCGGCGGTCATGACGTTGACGGTGTGGTCGAAGGTGCGGCGCTCCTCGGGCGTTGCGTTGATGAGCAGGCCCAGCACGATGGGCGCGCCGCAGAAGTGGGTCACGCCGCGATCGGCGATGGCGTCGAAGATGGCGCGCGCCTCCACCCGGCGCAGACAGACGCTGGTGCCGGCCAGGGCGGCCAGCGTCCAGGGGAAGCACCAGCCGTTGCAGTGGAACATGGGCAGCGTCCACAGGTAGGTGGGGTGGGCGCTCATGCTCCACGCCAGCACGTTGCCCATGGCGATGAGGTAGGCGCCGCGGTGGTGATAGACCACGCCCTTGGGATTGCCGGTGGTGCCCGAGGTGTAGTTGAGGGCGATGGCGTCCCATTCGTCCGCCGGCGGTTGCCAGGCGAATTGGGGATCGCCCTCGGCCAGCAGCGCTTCGTAGGTGAGGGTTCCGACGCGTTCGCCTTCCGGGTAGAGGGGGTCGTCGATATCGATCACCAGCAAGTCGCGGTCGAGTTTTTCCAGCGCACCGCGGATGGTGGCGGCGAATTCGCCGTCGGTGATGAGCACCTTGGCCTCACCGTGTTCCAGGATAAAGGCGATGGTGGCGGCATCCAGGCGCACGTTGAGGGCGTTGAGCACCGCGCCGGTCATGGGTACGCCGAAATGGGCCTCGTACAGCGCCGGAATGTTGGGTGCCATCACCGCGACGGTATCGCCGCTACCGACGCCGCGGGCGGCGAGGGCGGAGGCTAGGCGCCGGCAACGGGCGTAGGTGTCGCGCCAGTTCTGGCGCAGGTCTCCGTGGATGAGCGCAATCTGCTCGGGGTGTACCGCCGCGGCGCGTTCGATGAAGGTCAGCGGCGTGAGCGCCGCGTAGTTGGCGGCGTTGCGCTCCAGTCCGCGGGCGTAAGGGGAGGTGTCGGGCATGGCGTTGTCTCCTGTGAAAACGCGCGTACCGCGCGTCTTACTCTCGCTGTCTATCCGGGGCGGTGGCGCGGACGCGGATGCGTACGCGCATGGTGGTCAGGGTAATGCCGCTGGCGACGGCGGCGATACCCCAAAGATGGTAAGACTCCAGGCGTTCGTCGAGAAAGATCATGGCGAGCACGGTGCTGAACACCGGCATGAGATGTACGAAGATGCCGGCGCGGTTGGCGCCCACCCAGCGCACTGCCCGGTTCCAGAAGATGAACGCCAGTACCGAGGCGAACAGCGCCACATAGAGGATGCTGAGCAGAGTGGCACGGTCGAAGTGAATGGTGCGTCCGCCCAGGTGTTCCCAGGCGTAGAACGGCGCCAGCGCTGCAAGCCCGGTGACCATGATGGAGAGCAGAAACACCAGCGGGTGCAGCCTGTCGGGGTAGAAGCGCAGAAACACCGAATAGCTCGCCCAGGTCAAAGCAGCGGCCAGTATCCAGAGATCGCCGCGGCTGCCGTGCAGCGACAGCAGGGTAGTCGGTGCGCCGTGCGTCACCACCCAGATCACCCCGAACAGCGACATCAGTCCGCCGATCCCCTGGCGCAGCGTGATGCGCTCGCGAAACAGCGCGTAGGTGATGAAGACGATCATCACCGGAATCGTCGAGTTGACCAGCACCGCGTTGATGGCACCGGTGGTTTGCAATCCCAGGTAGACGAGCGTGTTGAACCCGGTGACGCCGAGCACGCCCTGCACCACCAGAAACCGCCAGTGCTGCGCGATGTGGTGGCGTTGCTCCCAGCAGCGCGGCGCGGCGAAGGGCAGCAGGATGAGAAACGCCACCGCCCAGCGCCAGAACGAGAGCGCGATGGGCGGGACCACGTCGTGCATGCCGCGGCCGATGATGAAATTTCCCGACCAGAACAGGGCAGCGAGAATCAGAAACAGATAGGGCAGCGGGCCGGTTACCATGGTCCAGTGATCACGCGTTTGCGCGTTGCCGGGCGGCACCGGAACGCGGTGTTGGGAGTTGGAATCAAGTCGCCTGTCGAAACCGGCCCCGGGGCCTGCTGCTTCGCTTCCGATCGTACTCTACCGGTTTGGTTCGGTGATTGCACACGGGGTATCATGCGCGGACTGATAACGACACGGTGACCTGCCTGGCCATCGTTGGGGACTGACACACGATGAAACGATACGCGCACCGCGGGTGTGGTTATGGGCTCGCGTGGGTGCTCTTGATTAGCGTCTTGGGCCTGGATACAGCGCTGGCGGCCAAGTTCTACCGCTGGGTCGACGACGACGGCCAGGTGCATTTCAGTCAGACTCCACCGCCCGAGGTGCAGAAGAAGGGGATCTCGGCGGTCAGCAACGACATGACCCTGCTCTCGGTGACCCGCAAGGGCGACACCGAATATTGCGGCAAGCTCGCCCTGCCCGGGCCCATCGGCGACATGCGCCGCATTCTCTCCAAACTGCCGGATCGCGAGGAGAGCTGGCGCGACGGGCTGGATCGCAGCGAGAAGAAATTGGAGGAGTTTCTCGGGCGCCAGGCCAGCAAGCGCGGCTACGGCGGCAATCAGCAGTTCGAAGAGCAGCGCCAGAATCTGGTGAACGAGAAGGAGCAGTACCGCTGCGCTCTGGCATGGGCGCGCAAGCAGCGCGCCTCCTCGGCCGAGGTGCGCGCCTCGGTGAAGGGCGAGCTGGATCAGGCGAAGCAGCGCCGCCAGACGGTGCGCGAGGAGGCCTACGATCGCTGCGGGCACGATCCCAAAGAGCGTAATCCCGATACCGTGACCCTGGGTGAGCAGAAGGCGTGGGACAAGTGCATGCGCCCCTACAGCGGATCGTTGCGCGCGGCGGAGCGTGAAGTCGAGCGGTTGGAAAAGGACTACCGGTCGGTCGGGCAGTGACGGTTTCCCATTCTCTGGTGGCGCGCTGAGAGCCGCCTCCCCGCCGATGCGCAGACTCTCCCTCCTCATCGGTATCTCACTCGTTGTCGTCGCCGTCGGCTACTTTCAGTTCGCACGCCGCAGCCAGATGGACGGGTATCTCGACGCCGCCGTCGTCGCGCAGGGGCTGCAGGCGGGAGCGGCGATCCGGGTGCGCGTCGAAGAGTACTACTGGAGCACCGGGGCGATGCCGGCCGACAACGCCAAGCTTGGCATGCCCGCTCCCGAACTGGTGGCGCCGCCGCCGGTGCGTTCGGTGACGGTGATGCGCGGCGGCGTGATCCACGTGGAGTTCGACGGCACGCTGGGCGAGGGCAGTTCGCTGACGCTGTTTCCCGCCGTCGCCCGCGGCAGCGACCGCATTGACTGGGCTTGTTCGCTGCGGGGTATCGATGCCGAGCAGTTGAATCTCATCCGGCCTCCCTGTGTTCGCACGCCCCAGTCGCCCATCGGCGATCTGATGCTGGCCATCCAGCGCGGCGATGCGGAGGCGGTGCGGCGTCTGCTGGCGCAGGGTGTGGCGGTGAATCAGCATTTCCAGGGCGACCGCCCGCTGCCCGCGGCCGTCGATCGCGGACGGGTTGAAATCGCACGGCTGCTGCTGGAGGCGGGGGCCGACCCCGACCAGTCGGCGAGCTACTACAACGGGCAGACGCCGCTGATGGTGGCGGCGGCCCACGGCAATCTCCCCATGATTCGCCTGCTGCTGGAACACGGGGCGCGGCCCGACCGCCGCGACCGCCACGGCAAGGCGGCCCTCGACTATGCTGCACCGCGCGGGACCCGGCAGGAGGTTTACCGGGTATTGGCGATGGCCGCCAGCGGTGAGGCGCCCGCGGTGCCGGGCGGCGGCGAGCCGCTCGATCCGCTGATGGCGGCGGTCATGGCCGGTAGTCGGGAACAGGTCGAAGCGGCGCTTGCCGACGGCGCCCTGGACCGCGAAGACCGGCGCGGCGACACGGCGCTGTTTCACGCGTTGCGCCGGGCGGACAACGGCATCGCGGTGCGTCTGATCGACGCCGGCGCCGATGTGAACCATCGCAATCTACGCGGAGAGACGGCGCTGATGCTCGCCGCAGAGCGCGGCGACGTGGATCTGGTGAAGCGCTTGATCGCAGCGGGTGCCGATGTGGATCCGGCACCGGAAAACGGCGACTCGCCGCTGATACGCGCGGTGCGCAGCCAGCACGTCGCGGCGGCGGAGCAGTTGCTGGGTGCCGGCGCCGATGCGAAACGCAACGCCAGTGCCGCGCTGGTCGAGCTCATCAGCGCACCCGCCGCACCGCCGGTTGCACTCGTCGAGCAGATGCTGGCGGGCGGTGCCGACGGCAACGCACGCGACCGCAGCGGGGTTCCGGTGCTGGTGGTGGCGCTACGGCTGGGGTACCGCGAGGCGGCCATCGCCCTGCTGGCCCGAGGGGCGGCGGCGCGGGGAGACAGCAAGGGTATCGCGCAGCCCATCGTCATGGCGGCTTCCGCAGGCGACACGGGTCTGGTGGAGGCGCTGCTCGCGGCAGGCGCCGACGTCAACGCCACCGATCGCAGCGGTCGTACGCCGCTGCACGCCGCGGTCGACGGTCACGCCTTCCACGCCGTCAAACTGCTGTTGCAGCACGGCGCCGATCCCGATCGTGAGGATGGCCAGGGGGTTTCGCCGCGCGAGATCGCCACCGCCAAGTACTACCAGAACATCCTGCAGCTCTTCGAGTCCGCGACGGCAACGGTGCGTTAGCCGCGTTGCGATTTCCCCAGCGCCTGGTCGATGTCCCACAGGATGTCGTCGCAGGTCTCCAACCCCACCGAGATGCGGATCATCCCCGGCGTGACGCCGGCCTGGATCTGCTGCTCTTCGGTGAGCTGGCGATGGGTGGTGGAGGCGGGGTGAATCACCAGCGTCTTGGCATCGCCCACGTTGGCCAGGTGGCTGAGGAACTGGCACGCCTCGATGAAACGCTCGCCGGCGGCGGCACCGCCTTTGACCTCGAAGGTGAGAATGGCGCTGGGGCCGCGCGGCGTGTATTTGCGCGCCAGCTCGTGGTAGGGATTGTTCTTGAGGCCGGGGTAGTTCACCGACTCCACCGCGGGGTGGGCGTCGAGAAATTCCGCCACCTTCTGCGCGTTGTCGCAGTGGCGTTCCATGCGCAGCGGCAGCGTCTCCAGGCCTTGCAGCATGAGGAAGGCGTTGAAGGGGCTCATCGCCGGGCCGTAGGTGCGCAGCGTTTCCACGCGGCACTTCATGATGAAGCCGAAGTCACCGAAGGTCTCGTAGAAGATGACGCCGTGATAGCCGCGCGACGGTTCGGTCATCATGGGGAAGTTGCCGTTGTCCCACGGGAATTTTCCCGATTCGACGATGACGCCGCCCATGGAGGTGCCGTGGCCGCCCATGTACTTGGTGGCCGAGTGCACCACCAGGTCGGCGCCGTGCTCCAGCGGGCGGCACAGAAACGGCGTGGCGAAGGTGTTGTCGATGACCAGCGGAATGCCGGCCTGGCGCGCGATCTTGCCCACCGCTTCGATGTCGAGCACGTTGATGCGCGGGTTGCCGATGGTCTCGGCGTAGAGCGCCTTGGTCTTGGGGGTGATGGCGCGGGCGAAGTTTTCCGGATCGTCGGGATCGACGAAGGTGGTGTTGATGCCGAGCTTGCGGAAGCTGACGTCGAACTGCGAATAGGTGCCGCCGTAGAGCGTGCTGGCCGAAACCAGTTCGTCGCCGCTTTCCAGCAGCGTCAGCAGGCAGGTCATCTGCGCCGACATGCCGCTGGCGGTGGCCAGCGCCCCGCGTCCGTTTTCCAGCGCCGCGACGCGCTCTTCGAACGCCGCGGTGGTGGGATTCATCAGCCGCGTGTAGATGTTGCCGAAGGTCTGCAGATTGAACAGGCTGGCGGCGTGGTCGGCATCGTCGAAGACGTAGGAGGTGGTCTGGTAGATGGGTACCGCCCGCGCCCCGGTGGCGGGGTCCGGCACCTGGCCGGCATGCAGGCAGAGCGTTTCGAAACCGTAGTCGTGGTCAGCCATTTAACTAATCTCTTTCAACTCAACGTCGCAAAGAAAGCCGCTGTGACCTTATTGCAGTTCTTGCGCCTTTGGTCTCTTGTGCGAGACAACAGAACCCGTCAATTGGCGATATACCGCGGCCGCTTGGCGGAAATGACGCGGGTGTTGATGCCGACGAAGTTGAGCCCGCCGAACAGCCGCGCGTGTTCGATCTTCATGCAGCGGTCCATCACCACTTCCAGCCCTTGCGCGTGCGCCTCGCGGACGGCGTCGTCGTTGATGACCCCCAACTGCATCCAGAACACCTTGGCGCCGATTGCCTTGGCCTGCTCCACCAGCGGCGGTACGTCGGACGGTTTGCGGAACACGTCCACTACGTCCACCGGCTCGGGGATGTCGGTGAGGCTGGGGTAGCACTTCTCGCCCAGTATCTCGGTCTGACCGGGGTTGACGGGGATGATGCGGTAGCCGTGTTCCTGTAGGTATTTGGCGGCGAAATAGCTGGGGCGGTGCCAGTTGGCGGACAGGCCCACCACGGCGATGGTGTGGACGCTGCTGAGGATGCGGCGCAGTCCCTCGATGTCGTCGGTGATCTCCGGGCGGTTCACGTCGGCTTCCTCTGTTGGCGGTCCAACTCGCGCAGTTCGGTGCGGCGCACCTTTCCGGTGGTGGTGAGCGGAAGCTGGTCAATATATTCGATCTCGCGCGGGTATTCATAGGCGGCGAGCCGGCTCTTGACGCTGGCCTGAATGTCGCGGGTGAGTTCGTCGCTGGGCTGTACCCCGGAAGCGAGCACCAGGTAGGCCTTGATGATCTCACCGCGCAGCTCGTCGGGCGCGCCGATCACGGCGGCCTGGGCCACGGCGGGGTGTTTGAGCAGGCAGTCCTCGATCTCGCCGGGGCCGATGCGGTAGCCGGCGCTGGAGATAACGTCGTCGTTGCGACCCACGAACCAGAGGTAACCGTCTTCGTCGCGGTAGCCGGCGTCGCCGGTCAGGAACCACTCGCCCAGGCATTTCCTGCGCGTGGCTTCTTCGTTGTCCCAGTAGCCGAGGAACATCACCGGATCGTCGCGCCGCGCGGCCAGTTCGCCGATCTCGCCGGTGGGCATGGGGTTGCCGTCGGGGTCGATGGCGTCCACCCAGTGGCCGGGGTAGGGGCGGCCCATGGAGCCGGGCTTGACGGGCATGGCGGCGCTGCAGTTGCCCACCAGGTAGTTGAACTCGGTCTGGCCCCACATCTCGTTGACCGGCACGTCCAGCGTCTCGCGCGCCCACTCGACGATGCGTTCGCCCACCTGTTCGCCGGCCGACATCACCGCCCGCAGCACCAGTTCATGGTTTGCGGCGTTGGGTACCTGCATCAGCATCTTCATGGCGGTGGGCGGGATGAAGGCGTTGCGCACGCCGTACTTGGCCATCAGGTGAAAGGCGCGTTCGGGATCGAAGGCGCCCTTGCCTTCGAAGGCGAGCATGGGCTTGCCGTAGTACCAGGTGGGCAGCAGGGCGTCGAGCAGCCCGCCGGTCCAGGCCCAGTCGGCGGGCGTCCAGAACAGTCCACCGGTTTGGCCGTAGAAGTTCTGCGACAGCTCGAAACCGGTCAGGTTGCCGATCAGCGAGCGGTGCGCGACCAGTGCCCCCTTGGGCGGTCCCGTGGTGCCGGAGGTGTAGATGAGCAGTGCCGGGTCGTCGGCGGAGGTGATGATCTGCGGTGTGCTGGCCGCCCCGTCGTTGAGCACCTCCCAGAAGCTGCCGTTGCCGGGCTGCGGCCCGCACACCAGGATGGAGTGCAGTTCGGGTAGACGCGGGTGCAGCTCTTCGACGACGGGCAGGCGCGCCGCGTCGGTGATCACCACCCGCGCCCGGCTGTTGGCCAGGCGGTACTCCAGCGCATCGGGACCGAACAGGATGGAGAGCGGCAGCGCCACTGCGCCGATGGCGTAGATGGCGGCGTGCGCGATGGCCGTCTCGGGGCGCTGCGAGAGGATGATGGCGACGCGATCGCCGCGTTGCACACCCATGGCCTGCAGCGCATTGGCGAAACGCCGTGCATGGTCGCGGATCTGGCCGAAGGTGTAGCGCGCCTCGTCGCCCTGCGCGTTCTCGTAATAGATGGCGATGGCGTCTTCCGCCGCGCCGTTGTCGAAGCAGACCGCCCGGGCGATGTTGAACTCGGTGGGGATCTGCCAGCGGAACTGCTCGCGCTGGGCGTCGAAATCACCGGTGCGGGGATCGAGTAGTGCCATCGCGCCCTCCCGTTGTCGAAAACGCTCGTTAGGTTTTGTGTTTCTTCTTGGCGGGACTCACCAGCGCCTCGCCCTCGATGAGTTGCACGCCCTCCTGGTTATAGCAGCAGGTGCGCAGCGTGACGCGGTTCTTCTCGAGGTTGATGTCGATCACCTCCACTTCGGCGCGCACCGTATCGCCGATATGTACCGGGGCGAGGAATTTCACCTGCTGGCTGATATAGATGGCCCCCGGCCCCGGCAGTTGCATGGCGAGTACCGTGGAGATGAATCCGGTCACCAGGATGCCGTGCGCAATGCGTCCCTTGAACGCGGTCTTGGCGGCGTACTCTTCGTTGATGTGGGCGGGGTTCATGTCACCGGTGATGCCGGCGAACAGGTAGACGTCGCTCTCGCTGATTGTCTTTTCGAAGACAGACTTTTCGCCGATGGAGAGTTCTTCTACCGT
Organism: Gammaproteobacteria bacterium; assembly: GCA_050287605.1. Classification (GTDB taxonomy): domain Bacteria; phylum Pseudomonadota; class Gammaproteobacteria; order QQUJ01; family QQUJ01; genus QQUJ01. The sequence continues at coordinate 9,179 of JBNKCG010000029.1, forward strand.
CTTTCCGAGATTCATCCGATACTCCTTTCAACGCACGATGCGGTGTATTTGACGTTTACGTAAACGGGGTGTGAGAATACCCGTTCATCCGGAAAATACCTAGCACACCTGCATTCCGTTCTCGACAGGTGTACCGCGGTCGCACCTCGCGACTCACTGTCCGGACAGGCCTTGCGGAGGTCCTCCCCCATGCCGAAAGCCAAAGTCGCCACCCACCCCGGTGCCCTGAGAGAATCGGCCGCGGCGCGCAACGTGCGGTTCGTGACGGCCGCCAGTCTCTTCGACGGCCACGACGCCTCCATCAACATCATGCGCCGCATCCTGCAAGCGGCCGGCGCCGAGGTGATCCACCTGGGACACAACCGCTCCGTTGCCGAGATCGTCAACGCCGCGTTGCAGGAAGATGCCCACGCCATCGCCATCAGCTCCTACCAGGGCGGGCACGTGGAGTATCTCAAGTACATGGTGGAGATGCTGCGCGAGCGCGATGGCGCTGACATCCGTGTTTTCGCCGGCGGCGGCGGGGTGATCGTGCCGGCTGAAATCAAGGAGTTGGAGAGTTACGGCGTCACGCGCATCTACTCGCCCGAAGACGGCCAGAAGCTGGGCCTGCAGGGCATGATCGACGACATGATGGCGCGCTGCGACTTCGACCCCGGCGCGCGTGCGCCGGACGATCTCGCGGCGATCCGCGGCGGCGACCGACGTGCCCTGTCGCGGGCCATCACCGCGCTGGAGAACGGAACGGCTTCCAAGTCCCTGCTCGGTGCGCTGCACGAGGCGGTCGCGGCGCACGATGCCAGCGTGCCGGTGCTGGGCATCACCGGCACCGGCGGTTCCGGCAAATCCTCGCTCACCGACGAGCTGATCCGCCGCTTTCGCTTCGATCAGCACGATCGTCTGAAGATCGCCATCCTGGCGGTGGATCCCACCCGCCGCAAGACCGGCGGGGCGCTGCTGGGCGATCGCATCCGCATGAACGCCATCGATTCGCCCAACGTCTATCTGCGCTCCATCGCCACTCGCGACGCCAAGGGTGAGCTGCCCGAGAGTGTCAAGGAGATCGTTGCGCTCACCCGCTTGGCCGGGTTCGACCTGGTGATCGTCGAGACCCCCGGTATCGGGCAGGGCGACGCCGGCATCGTACCGCTGGTGGACGTGGCGCTCTACGTCATGACCCCGGAGTTCGGCGCTGCCAGCCAGTTGGAGAAGATCGACATGCTCGACTACGCCGACGTGGTGGCCATCAACAAGTTCGACCGCAAGGGCGCCGACGATGCGCTGCGCGACGTGGCCAAGCAAGTGCAGCGCAACCGCGAAAGCTTCGATCTGGGGCCGGAACAGATGCCGGTGTTCGGCACCGTCGCCAGCCGCTTCAACGACGACGGCGTGACCGCGCTCTACCAGACCCTGGCCGATCGTTTACGTGAGCACGGCCTACCGCTGGAGTCCGGCGCGTTGCCGCCGGTGACGGTGCGCAGCTCCACCGCCGAGGCCGCCATCGTGCCGCCGGAGCGGATGCGTTACCTGGCCGACATTGCCGACACCGTGCGCGACTACCGCAAGACCGTGGAGGCGCAGGCGCGCACCGCGCGGCGCATCCAGCAGCTGCGCGAGACCCAGCGCCTGCTGCAGGAGGCGGGCAAGGCCGCCGTGGGCATCGACGAACTGATCGCGCAGCAGGAGGAGGCGCTGGACCCGCGCGCCGCCAAGCTGCTGGCGCAGTGGCCCAAGATCAAGGAAAGCTACGCCGGCGACGAGTACGTGGTGAAAATCCGCGACAAGGAGATCCGCACCGGCCTGCGCTACACCAGCCTGAGCGGCACCCAGGTGCCCAAGGTGGCGCTGCCGCGCTACGAGGATCACGGCGAACTGCTGCGCTGGCTGTTGCTGGAAAACCTGCCGGGGGCGTTTCCCTACACCGCCGGCGTGTTCGCCTTCAAACGCGAGGGCGAGGACCCGACGCGCATGTTCGCCGGCGAGGGCGATGCCTTCCGCACCAACCGCCGCTTCAAGGCGCTGTCGGAACACTCTGCCGCCAAGCGCCTCTCCACCGCTTTCGATTCGGTGACGCTCTACGGCTACGATCCCGACGAGCGGCCCGACATCTACGGCAAGGTGGGCAACTCGGGCGTCTCCATCGCCACCCTGGACGACCTGAAAGTGCTCTACGACGGCTTCGACCTGTGCAGCCCGTCGACGTCGGTATCGATGACTATCAACGGCCCGGCACCCAGCATCCTGGCGATGTTCTTCAACACCGCCATCGACCAGCAGATCGCGCGTTTCGTTGGCGACAACGGCCGCGACCCCACCGACGACGAGATCGAAAAGATTCGCGAGTGGACGCTGGAGAACGTGCGCGGCACGGTGCAGGCCGACATCCTCAAGGAAGACCAGGGGCAGAATACCTGCATCTTCTCCACCGAGTTCGCGCTGCGCATGATGGCGGATATCCAGGAGTACTTCGTCCACCATCGGGTACGCAACTTCTACTCGGTGTCGATCTCCGGCTACCACATCGCCGAGGCGGGCGCCAATCCCATCAGCCAGCTCGCGTTTACGCTTGCCAACGGTTTCACCTACGTGGAGGCCTACCTGGCGCGCGGCATGCACATCGACGACTTCGCGGCCAATCTGTCGTTCTTCTTCTCCAACGGCATGGACCCCGAGTACACGGTGATGGGGCGTGTGGCGCGACGCATCTGGTCGACGGCCATGCGTTTCCGCTATGGCGCCAACGAACGTTCACAGAAGCTCAAGTACCACATCCAGACTTCGGGACGTTCACTGCACGCCCAGGAGATGGCGTTCAACGACATCCGCACCACGCTGCAGGCGCTGATTGCCGTCTACGACAACTGCAACAGCCTGCACACCAACGCCTACGACGAGGCGATCACCACGCCCACCGAGGAGTCGGTGCGCCGTGCGCTGGCGATCCAGTTGGTGATCAACAACGAATGGGGTTTGGCGCGCAACGAGAACCCCAACCAGGGCAGCTTCATCATCGACGAGCTTACCGACCTGGTGGAGGAGGCGGTGCTCTGCGAGTTCGAACGCATCGCCTCGCGTGGCGGCGTGCTGGGTGCGATGGAGACCGGTTACCAACGCGGCAAGATCCAGGACGAATCGCTCTACTACGAGCGCAAGAAGCACGACGGCAGTCTGCCTATCATCGGCGTCAACACCTTCCTCAATCCGCAGCCGCCCGCGGAGCCGGTCATCGAGCTGGCGCGTTCGACGGAGGAGGAGAAGCGCAGCCAGATTGCGCGCCTGCGCGAGTTTCAGCGCCGCCACGGAGACGAGGCTGGGCAGATGCTCACGCGCCTGCAGCGGGCCGCGGTCAACGGCGAGAATCTCTTTGCGGTGTTGATGGATGCGGTGCGTTGTTGTTCGCTGGGTCAGATCACCCAGGCGCTGTTCGAAGTGGGCGGGCAGTACCGGCGCAATATGTAGGTCGGTCAGGAGGCTGAACGGTCGGCCGCCTCCTGAGGGCTACTCTCGAAGCGTCGCAGGCCTTCGACGTTGAGTACCGTGATCATACCGTAGTCGACCTTGACCAGGCCCGCCGCTTCGAGCACGCGCAGCGCCTGGTTGACCCGCTGGCGCGAAGCGCCGGCAATGTAGCCCAGCTCCTCCTGCGAGATCTGCACGCGCGTTTCGGCGCCCGGATAGAGGTGGGTGTTGAACAGCGAGGCGAGGGCGCGCGCCACGCGGGCATCGGGATCCAGCAGCCGGTCGTGCTCCACCATGCCGATGAACTGACCGAGGCGTTCGTTGAGCTGCAGCAGCAGGAAGCGGTTGAACGAAAAACTGTTGTTCAGCAGCCAGTGAAAGGTCTTTTCCGGCAGAAATACGATGCGTGAATCGCGCAATGCGATGACATCGTATTTGCGGGTCTCGCCCTTCAACACCGATCCCTCCCCGAACCAGCTGCCTGCCGGGATGCCGGCGAAGGTGACGGCTTTGCCGGCGTGGGAGAAGCAGTTGAGCTTCACCAGACCCTCCAGCACGCCGATCCAGGCATCGGAAGGTCTGCCTTTGTGGCAGATGTAGGCGCCGGCAGGGTAGGCGCGCTCGATGAGATCGGTTTCCACGCGCTGGCGCTGTTCCGCGGTCAATTCCGCCGTCCAGGGGCTGATGGTGAGTAGTTCTTCGATGGAATGCATGATGTCGGGGATTGTCAGCCAGATGACAGAGCAGGGGGAAATATACCCCGTATGATCGAACCACATAAACAGAGGCCGTATGTGCTGCAGGTCCCGGTATGGGCGCGGTGCCGGCCGATCGCTGACCCCACAGGGAAACAGCGGCGGCCGTCGGCAGTTGAGATTACACGAGGAGGAGGGTCTTCATGCCCGTGACAGCAGGCGTTGCCGTCGTATTACGTACTAGCCCACGGCAATCTTGCAGTGCAGCATGCGGCGCCGGGCGTTCCCTTGGTCATCCTGAAGGTGCGGTCACCGGTGCCGGTGTGCGGCGTCGCGTTGCGGGTCGCAACCTCCCCCGCGGTTTCTACACTTAGCGGATGTGATCGCTAGCAGGCACCGGATATGACTTATCAGAACATCCTACTGGAGAGCGTCGAGGCGGGTATCTACCGCTTGACCGTCAACCGCCCCCAGGCGCTGAACGCCCTGAATCCCGAGACACTGGAGGAGATCGGTGCCGCCGTCGCCGAGGTGGCGCGCAGCGCCGACGCGCGGGTGCTGCTGGTGACGGGCGCCGGCGACAAGGCGTTCGTCGCCGGAGCCGATATCTCGCGTATGCAAGCGCTGAGCGCGCTGGAGGGCAAGGCGTTCTCCGAGCTGGGGCTGCGCACCTGCCGCAGTCTCGAGTTGCTGCCCATCCCCACTATTGCGGTGGTCAACGGCTATGCACTGGGCGGCGGCACCGAGCTTGCCATGAGCTGCGATTGGATCGTGGCCAGTGAAAGGGCGGTGTTCGGGCAACCCGAGGTCAACCTGGGGGTGACGCCGGGCTTCGGTGGCACGCAGCGCCTGACGCGGCTGGTGGGTCGCGCCATGGCGATGGAACTGATCACCACCGGCCGGCAGGTCAAGGCCGACGAGGCATTGCGCATCGGCTTGGCCAACCGTGTGGTCGCCGCTGACCAGCTGACGGAGACAGCGCTGGAAAGCGCACGCCTTATCGTGAGTCGCAGCCCGGTGGCGGTGCGCTTGGCCAAAGAGGCGGTGCAACGGGGGCAGGATCTGGAATTGGATGCCGCCTTGGTCTTGGAGAGCGAGGTGTTCGGGTTGTGCTTCGCTACGGAAGACCAGAAAGAGGGAATGGCGGCGTTTTTGGAGAAGCGCGCCCCTCGGTTTACGGGACGCTGAGTAGCGCTGCGGGTGGCTTTGGGTGATTATAAGTAACAGACTCCACACCCAACCCACCATCTGCAGGGGAAAGAACCCATGAGTATCAAGGATATCCTCGTCCACCTGGATCAATCGCCGCGCAGCCAGGCTCGCATGGAGATCGCCGTGCAGCTTGCCAAGCTGCATGACGCGTACCTGATCGGTCTGTTCGTGGAATCGAACTACAACGTGACCGCCTTTACGCCCGGCGAGTTCAAAGGAGGGTACAACGACAAATCGCGGCGTGCGGGCGAAGCGGCGCAGGCACGGTTCAAGGAGTGTGCCGATCGCAACGGCGTGCGCTGCGAGTGGCGCCAGATCGACCGCGAGGGTATCCGCGACGACGACGTGATCGATCATGTTGTGCTGCATGGTCACTACGTCGATCTGCTGGTTATCGGGCAGAGCGATCCCGACCACAACGGCAACCTGCCCGTTGATCTGCCTGACCGGGTGGTGATCGGCGCCGGCCGGCCGGTGTTGATCATCCCTTACAGCGGCACCTACGACCTCAGTTCGGTCAGCGTCATGGTGGCATGGAACGGGGGGCGCGAAGCAGTGCGCGCCGTCAACGACGGCATGGCGTTTTTGGCGCGCGCCAAAAAAACGGTGGTATTGGCGGTCAATCCAGCGGACGGCGGCCAGGGGCACGGCGATATTCCGTGCGCCGACGTCTGCACGCACTTGGCGCGCCACGGTGTGAAGGCCGAGGCACAGGCGCTCAACGCACCGGACGTGCGGGTGGGCGATGTGCTGCTGTCGCGGGCGGCGGACGAGGGAATCAACCTGATGATCTGCGGCGCGTACCAGCGGTCGCGCCTGCGCGAACTGGTATTGGGCGGCGTTACGCGCCATTTGCTGCAACAGATGACCGTACCGGTGTTGATGTCCCGTTAGCGGGGCGAAATTGATCGGCGGTCAAATCGCGTCGCCGTGACGCAAGCAAACAGAGACTTCCGCAAGCCCTGGGGCCACAAGGAAGCAAAGCAGAAATTGAGATGATCTTCGTGACCACCGGGATCGCCGGTGGCGCGGAGTCAGAAGTTGTCGAGGAGGATCCGAGGGCGCGCCGCCGTGGGGCGGCGCCGTTCCTGGGACGTGGAGGTAAAATGACTGCCGAGACGCAGCAAGACGCGGCTGAGCACGCGACCGTGCCACCGCGTTCCCTGGATACGTTTCCGAAACTGCTGGCGCATCACGCGCGGGTCCATGGCGATCGGCCGGCGATGCGCGAGAAGGATCTCGGCATCTGGCAGTCGTGGACCTGGAAGCAGGTTGCCGATGAGGTTGCCGCTCTCGCCGGCGGTCTCGCAGCGATGGGTTTCAAGCGCGGCGACAAGCTCGCCATCATCGGGGACAACCGGCCGCGTCTCTACTGGGGGTTCACGGTCGCGCAGAGTCTGGGCGGTGTGCCGGTGCCGCTCTATCAGGACGCCGTCGCCGAAGAGATGGCTTACGTGCTCGACGATGCCGACGTGCGCTTCGCGCTGGTCGAAGACCAGGAGCAGACCGACAAACTGCTCGATATGCGGGAGGCCTGTCCCAAGATCGAAGCCATCATCTACGACGACCCACGCGGCTTGCGCGACTACAAACAGCCCGGTGTGATGAGCATCGACGAGGTGCAGGAAAAGGGTAGAGCGTTTCTCGCCGAACACGCGGGCTACCTGGAGGCTGAAGTGGAGCAGGGGCGGGGAAGCGACGTTGCCGTCATCCTCTACACCTCAGGCACCACCGGCAAACCCAAAGGTGTCTGCCAGACGCACCACGCGTTCATCGAATCGGCCCGCGGTGGCTGTGATTTCGACAAGCTGGGGCCCGATGACACCATCCTCTCGTATTTGCCCATGGCGTGGGTGGGTGACTATCTCTTCTCCAATGCCCAAGCGCTGTGGGCGGGCTTCAGCATCAACTGCCCCGAGTCTGGCGATACCGTCATGACCGATATGCGCGAGATCGGGCCGACCTACTACTTCGCACCTCCGCGCATCTTCGAGAATCTGCTCACCCAGGTGATGATACGCATGGAAGACGCCAGTGCGCTCAAGCGGGTGATCTTTCACTATTTCCTAGGCGTGGCCCGCCGCTGCGGCGCCGAGCTGCTCGCCGGCACTGGAAACGTCTCTCTCAAGGACCGACTGCTGTATGGCTTGGGTGATCTGCTGGTCTACGCCCCGTTACGTAATGTGCTCGGTATGAGCCGCATTCGCGTGGCGTATACGGCTGGCGCTGCCATCGGTCCGGATCTGTTTCGTTTCTACCGCTCGCTTGGGGTCAATCTCAAGCAGCTGTACGGATCGACCGAAACCTGCGCGTATGTCTGCCTGCAGCCCGACGGCGACGTCAAGCTCGACAGCGTAGGCGTACCGGCGCCCGGCGTGGAGATCGAAATCGCCGACAACGGGGAAGTGCTGGTCAAAGGCCCGATGCTGTTCGACGGCTACTACAAGCGTGACGATGCCACGGCGGAGACCATGGATGCGCGCGGATTCTTCAAAACCGGTGATGCCGGTGTGCTGGACGAAGGCGGGCATCTGAAGATCATCGATCGCGCCAAGGATGTGGGCAAGCTGTCCAATGGCGCCATGTTCGCCCCCAACTACATCGAGAACAAACTCAAGTTTTTCCCGCACATCAAAGAGGCGGTTGCGTTCGGGCACGACCGGGATACGGTGTGCGCGTTCATCAACATCGATCTGGAGTCCGTGGGCAACTGGGCGGAGCGCCGCGGCTTGGCCTATTCCGGCTATACCGACCTGGCCGGCAAGCAAGAGATCTACGACTTGATCGGCGAATGCATCGACCAGGTCAACGAACAGCTGGTGAGCGATCCGCTGCTGAGCGAGTCCAAGATCCACCGCTATCTGGTCTTGCATAAGGAACTCGACCCCGACGACGACGAATTGACGCGCACCCGTAAAGTGCGGCGCGGATTCATCGCCGAGAAATACCGTGATCTGGTCGAGGCGTTGTACGACGGCAGCGAGCGCTGCCACATCGCCACCGAGGTGAAGTTCGAGGATGGCCGTCGCGGAAAAATTGAAGCCGACGTGGAGATCCGCAGTACGCGTGTCGCCTCCGATCGGGTGCAAATGCGCAAGGCGAGTTAGGGGGCGAGGCGATGAACAGGGCATTTCCCATCGGTGAAACGCTGCTGGCGGTGGAGGACGTCACGCTGTCGTTCGGTGGCGTGCGCGCGCTCTCCAACGTCAGTTTCGAGGTCCCCCATCACGCGATCGTCGGGATCATCGGTCCCAACGGCGCCGGCAAGAGCTCCATGCTCAACGTGATCAACGGGTTTTACAAAGCACAACACGGGCACATCACATTCAAAGGGAAGAAACGCCGCCACATGCGTCCGCACGAGGCGGCGCGCAATGGCGTGGCGCGCACGTTCCAGAACATCGCGCTGTTTAAGGGAATGAGCGTGCTGGACAACATCATGACCGGGCGGACGCTCAAGATGCGCTCCAATCTCCTGGC
>JBNKCG010000030.1:0-3746 GCA_050287605.1 Gammaproteobacteria bacterium
ACCGTTCCATGGCGGTAACCCGAGCAATTGGGACAGTTGCAGTTCCACTGCGGGAAACCACCACCCGCCGAAGATCCGAGGACCAGGATGTGCATGACGGAATCGCCTAGCGGGTCTTCTTGAATTCGAGCGACAGTATCCACTCGGCCAACTGCTGTGCGTTTTCACTCGTCAAAGCGACGTTGGGCGGCATGAACTGCATGTTGGTGTCCTGCCAGACTTTGTCAGCCGCGCGCGTACCGTGTTTGATCGAATGCGCCAGCTTATGCTGGGCATCTGCGTTGCCGGCGTAGCGCTTGGCGATATCGCGAAATGCAGGCGCGAGAGGCATCAGCCGCGAATCGGGCGACGGGTCCATGCGGTGGCAGGCCATGCAGCCGCTGGTGGTGCTGAGGATCAGCATCGCTTCGTGTTGGCGCAGCCGCTGGTGAGTCGCTTTGTCGACGGGCAAGTGGAGCACCCAATCGACCAGTTCACCGGCTTCCAAGCGCGAGACGTTGACGTTGGGCGGCATGAAACGCATGCTCACGCGCCCGGCCCAGTTTTGTTCGGAATAGACCGTGCCGTGCATGACGCGTCCGATGAGGTAGCTCGCGCTGTCTTTCTGGTCACGGTAGCGGTCGGAGATCTCCGTGTAGGAGGGCGCCAGCGGCAAGGAGTGGTTTTCCGCTTTGACGATGCTGTGGCAGATGAAACAGCCGCGTGCCGCGGCCAACTCCAGAGCGGAGCTCTCGGCTGAGGCCGAGATGCTGAACACGGCCGTACAAAACAGCAAAGCGAATGCACTGCTTCTCATCATGAACTCCGGATCGAGAAAACGTTGTTGACGAGAGAGGTATCAGCAAATTGTGTGCCGCACTCGGTTCCTGCGCCGCCGTTCACGAAACAGACCCTACATACAATGAGTTACATGTGGCCTTGAGGCGGGGGAGGCGCCGCACCGCAGCGCTGGGGAGACGACTGTACCGTTGCGGGAAAACGGCACGGAGCGATTTGTATCGCGCGTGTGACACAAAAAAAAACGGCAAGGGGAGAATCCCTTGCCGGTGGATATCGCACTAAAACGACATGGCGCGACCGCAATACGGGTACGGTCGCCGCTCCCTCTATGGCGCGTGCGGTTGCAGGGCCACGTCCCCGGCTACGCCAGGTGCGTGCAGGCGATAGCCGCTTCCGCGATCCGCGTTGGATCGCGCATCAGTTTTTCTTTCCAGCGACCGAGTCGCGCGCGGGTCTGTATCAAGCCTCGCAGTATGCCCACGTGCTCGGTCCAGCCGATGCAGGTGGCGCCCACCAGCGAGTCGGCATCGAACTGCAGATTGAGGTACCGGTAGCGGTCCGGTTCGTAGCGTTCCACCGACTCGCCGTTGTCGACGCCCATCCACAGGCCGAACGAGCTTGAGATCAGCCCCATGGTGTCCAGCACGTTCATGTTGACGCTACCGGGATGGATCACGGTGTGACCGCACATGTTGAGCGCGGCGATACGCCCGTGATCGACGGCGGTCGTCTGGATGGCTTGGACTTCCGCCGACCCCGTATTGAAGTCGGTCCCCTGCGCGCAATCGCCGGCGGCAAAGACGTGGGGATCGTTGGTGCGCAGTTCCCGGTCGACGAGGATGCCGCGGTCGGTGGCGATTCCCGAACCTTCCAGAAAATCGATGTTGGCGGCCACCCCCGTGGCGGTGATCACCAGGTCGGCCGCCAGCCGTTCACCGTTGCCAAGACGCACCGTCGCGCCCTGGCCTGAGCTCTCTATCGCTTCGACTTTGACCGAAGTATGTATCTGCACACCCTTGTCGATACACCACTGCTTTATGAGGTTACCCGCTTTCTCGTTCATCATGCGCGGCACCATACGATCGCCCATCTCCACGACGGTGAGATGCAGGCCGCGCAATGCCAGTGCTTCGAGGACGATGCAACCGATAAAGCCGGCACCGATGAGCACCACGCGAGCGTTGGTGCCCGCCTGCCGGACGATGCTGTGCGCATCTTCCAGCGTCCAACAGCTGTGCACGCACGGTAGGTCGATGCCGGGAATGGGCGGTATCAAGGGACGCGAACCGGTGGCGAACAGCAGTTTGTCGTAGGTCAGCGTATTGGTGGTTTTGCGTCCCAGCGTTTTGACGCTGCGCTGAGTGCTCTGCAGCCGCACTGTCCTGTCGCCGCGGTCGAGCGCGACGACGCGGTCGTGGACGATGTCGATGTTCAGCTTTTCGAAGTGTTGGGGGTCGTGACGCAAGTAGGTGCCCGACTCGTCGATTTTCCCGACCAGCAGATAGGGAATGGCCATCCGCGAGTAGGGCGGCTGTACCTGATCAGCGACCAACGTTATGCGGGCGTGCGGATCGCTCTCGCGCAACGTTTCAGCCGCGGTGACGCCGGCGGGACCGGCCCCGACTATGACATGATGCATGGGTGTTCTCCAGTGACGGCGGGTTTCGGTGTCCGGGATGGAGACGACGACGGACACCCGGCGTTGCTACGCCGGGCGCCCGGGTCGTGTCAGCCGTCAGGACAATTCCAGACGCCGCAGCGTTTCTTCAGACGGCACCCCTTTGCTGTCCCAGCCACGCGCCTCGTAGTATTCGGGCAGCATCTCCGGCAGGCGATTGACCATGCCCTTGGCAGGACCGGTCTTGGCGGCCTCTTTGAGGATGCGTTGCGGCAGGTTGTCGTCGGCGCCGGTCAGTCCGGCGGCGAGGTTGAACTGGCGTTCCAGGTTCCAGATGCGTTCGCCGACCTCGGCCAGTCTCTCGACGCTCCAGCCGCCTTCGCAGGCGGCATCCATCTGCGGTGCCACGTCGCCCAGGGTCCAGGCGAAGGAGGTGAACACGCACAGCCCGGTGGAGTCCCACGCCGCGGTGGCATCCTGGAACGCCTTGACCAGCTCCGCCTTGCCTTCGGTGGCGTGCGGGTCGGTCTTGACGGGAATGCCTAGGATTTCCGAGGCGATGGTGTAGGCGCGCAAATGGCAGGCGCCGCGGTTGCTGGTGGCATAGGCGAGACCGATGCCCTGGATACCGCGCGAGTCGTAGGCAGGGAACTCCTGACCCTTCACCGACATGGAGAACTCCGGATGCCCGTACTTTTCGCACAGACGTTTCGACCCGAGTCCCAACTCTGCACCGAAACCCTCGCCGACGGCGGTCATCTCCGCCGCCTTGGCCAGATCCTCGGCAGAGCCGAAGCGCAGTGTCATGCCACCGGTGATCGTGTCGTCGATGGCACCGACGTCGTAGAGCTCCATGGCCGCAGCGAGCGTTGCCCCGAAGGAGATGGGGTCCATACCCTGCTCGTTGCAGATGAAATTGGCGTAGGTGGCCGCATCCAGATCGTCGACGCCGGTATCCGCGCCCAGCGACCAGGCGTTCTCGTACTCCAGACCACCCGAGGCGCCCCAATACTTGGGATTGTTCTTAACCGTAAAGTGGTTCTGGTCCACCTTGGAGACGCGCCCGCAGGCGATGGTGCAGCCGAAGCAGGCCTGGGTGGCGACCAGATTGGCCTTGCCGTCGGTGGGACGTGGCTCGTGCATCGCCTCGCCGGAGATCTTGCCGGCGCCTTCGAACTGTACGTCGCGGTGGTTGCGGGTGGGCAGTGCGCCCACCTCGTTGATCACGTTCATCAACACCTGGGTGCCGTAGGTGGGCAGGCCCTGACCCGTGACCGGGTTTTCCGCCAACACCTTCTTGGCGGCGGTGGTCGCTTCCATGAAACCCTTGATGTCGCGGATGCCCGCA
>JBNKCG010000031.1:0-23686 GCA_050287605.1 Gammaproteobacteria bacterium
GCGACTCGATAGTTTGTGTAAGCGGTGGAATCGACCAGTCGTTGTAGAGAGCGGCCTCAGATTGATAGGCGAGCCTCTGGAGTGCCAAGATAGCCGGGGCATCTTCGGGTAAGGCGCGTTCAATCGTGAGCACGTTCAGCCTCTAACGATCTAGCCAATCGACGCCGACGAAGGAGGCGTCCGATTCGGCAAATTGTTGCGGCGCGCGACCACGCTTAAACAGGGCACGACGTGGAAGGCGAGACGAAGACGAAAACTCTTTTGCAGCGAAGCTGCAGCAAGCTGTCGACATCAACTGCTGTTGTGTCAGCAGCTTGCTGCGCTTCGCTTAATAGCATGTTTTTTCCGTTCTTGGTATCGGCTTTCATCGGCTTGCGTTGTAATAAATAGCTTAGAAGCGTCGACCGCAACATTTGTATATCGAGGGAGTCTCAGTATCTCGGTTACCCGTTTTCGAGATCGTTCGCTTCGTTTTGAATACTCAGGGAAATTTAAATAGCGACGAATTCCTTTCCCTAAAATAACGAGCCGGTCCCCATATTTGAATACTGGGACCCTCATATGTCACCAACGCTTCCCGCCAACACACTAACTCCGCATCCGTTGATCGCGACCCACCCACGTCCTCTCTCCACTTAGGGGTAACGTAACGCGTCGCCAACCTGACGGAGTGCTTCTATCTCGCGCAGCGCTTTCCCTCGTTCCACGACGGTCCCCTTCGCCCGCGACACCAACCCAGGTACACGAACGCTATCCACTTTAATGAAATAGATCTGATTGGCTTCCCACGTGTAGGTCTCCACCGCGCGCGATCGCACGCCACGCGGTTGGCCCTTGGGCGCGTATTGTTCAAGCCACAGATCGTAGCTACCGGGCGGAACCTCCGCGCGGACCCAGGTGCCGTTGGGCATCGTGCCCACCGGTACGTCGTTCAGATACGGACGGTAGTCGAGTGCGCTGGCAGCAAGTTTGTCGTCGCGATAGAGCACGACCGTGGCCTTGCCCTGTTTTGGTGTCAGCGTCCGTTCCAGATCGGGTGTTGCGCCAAACCCCATGCGGACGCCTGCTAGCGGCAGGACCATCAGCGCGGCGGTCAGAACTAGCTTTCGCACCTTCATCGTTCGCCTCCGCTCGACTGCAACCTAGCCAGACAGCGCTTTTCGGCCGTCAGTGCTTCCTGCTGTGCGGCGAGGTAGTCGGCCTGTCCCGACGCCAGCTTGGTCGTGCCGCCAATGGGGACGATCACCGGCTGGTAGAAACGCACCGTTCCGCCCGACGCCGTGGGCATGGAGGTGCCGGGTTGGATGGCCATGGCAAACACGCCCAGCGCCAGCGCGAAGGCGTTCTTCGCCTGCTGCGCTTCGATCTGTTGTTGCATTTGCGTGGCGAGCTCTCCATAGAACCGGGCCGACTTGGCGTAGTGATCCGCGGCGATACGCAGATATTGTCCGTACGCGGCGCACTGCGGTCCTGCCGCCTTCGCGCACTCCTCGTACACGACGCCGGTGGCAAACGCACCCAGGGCATCGCCGGACAGTTCGCTGGGTTGCGCACCGGCCATCAGGAGTCGTTGAACGATGTTGCGGTACTGCCGGGCTCCCGCGAAATGCAACGCGCTCCAGCCGTCGTTGTCGCGCACGCCGACGTCTGCGCCGCGCCGGATCAGGTAGTCGACCATCCAGACGTCGCCCTTGGCCGCGGCGACGTGCAGCGCGGAAGTGTTGTTGCGGTTGAGGGTGTTGATCGAAAACCCGTGCTGCAGCAGATACTCCGTCATCTCCCGATCGTTACCGGTCACCGCGTCGAAGAGCGCGTTGGTGAGCGTGTAGTGGGTGCGAAGCGTTGCGCCCTGGGAGAGGAAATAGCGCGCCAGATCCCCCTTACCCTCGCGCAGCGCCAGCATGAAGGGCGTGCGTCCGGTGAAATCCCGCGCATTGAGATCGGCGCCGTTCTCTATCAGCGATTCGGCAATGGCGCGGTCACCGCGAATCGCCGCGATGTGCAGCGGCGTGTAACCCATCTGATCGCGGTCGTTGACCATTTTCTGCTGCGCGATTGTTTGCAGCGCTTCGCGCTCCTGACCGCTGCGGATCATTTCGTGCAGCGGCGAGGTGGTCATGCTGCAAGCGGTGAGCAAAGCGCATATGGGCATTGCCACGAACCGGGACCAACGCGACAGGCCCTGTCGATGAAGAAACGAGGTTGGCTTTGACGTCATGGAAGGAATCCCCCCCTTCCCGAGCATGGATCGCTTGAGGGATTGGGTCGGGGCGGTACCGGCTCGCTCCCTGCAGGCGGCGGTTGAATCCGGGAAATACCTTATTCCCAAGCGGGATTCGGGTCAAACGGCCGAGGTATATCCGAGTAAAACTGGAAAAAGGGTGTCTGTGCTGCTATTCGTCCTGCAGGGGCGAGGTAAGCGGATAGACCATGAAGGCCTATCGACATCACCAGAAAGGACACCACGATGGCCGATCCCGAGCTCCCCCTGCCCGTCGAACTACCCTGGAACCTCGCCTCCACCACGCAGCCGCTGGTGGCCGGTGGCCCCGAAGAAACCACCATCTCCCTGTTCACCTTCGAGCCGGACGCGGCGGATCTTACCAGCGCGTTTCCCAACGATCGCATCATCTATCTGCGATTCACCGTCACCCTCTCCCCCGCCAGCATCCCCGGCGTGCCACCCACGGTCGCGTTGGGGGAGGGTGCGCCGTGCCTGTTCTCACGACTGGACGTGACCGTACGCGACGCCTCCGGCGCAACCGGCACCATTCGCCCCTACTTCCACGCCGCGGCACCGGTGCACCGATCCATGGTGCAGACCGGCATCGTTGGCGCGGATGCTTTCGAGGGCGAGTCGGACCAGCTTTCCATGGGCCGCAGCGGGTCCCAGATGTACGAATCCTCGAGCAGCCACGCCCGGACGCTGTCCGGCTCGCTGGGTGCGAGCGTCGGCATCGGGCCGGTTTCCATCGGCGGTTCGGTGCGCAGCACCTCCACCGACGTCAACGCGTCGCGCTCGGTGACGCAACAGATCGACACCACTCAGCGCCAAGCCTCGGAAGAGCGGCGCGAGCTGCTCAGCCACATGACGAAGGTGGAGAACCTCCTGAGCCTGCTCGACGCGAAGTACATCGGCACTCCGTACCTTCGCTTTTCGCTCTCGCCGCGTCCGCTGCAGCTGTTGTCGATTGACCCCACCGATCCGAACCTCTGGTTCAGCCAACTGCTTGCACGCCGTTCGAGCGGGCTCGAGGGGGTGCAGGAGTTCTTCGCCGTGGTGCTGGTCCCGCAGGGCGTGGACTTCTGCATCGAAGCACGACTGAAGCGGGTCTGCGTCCTGGACAGCCCGCCCGGTCCCCTGGTGTTCGAGCGGTTCGTGCCGCAACGGGATTTCGCCCTGCCTGCGGTTTATGCAGAGCGCATCTATCCGCCCGGCACGCCGCTCGACGAGCTCGACGTCGATCTGGTGAGTTCGCTGTCCAACGCGTCGGATTTTGTGCGTCCGGTCGTGGAAGGATGGGTGACGGCGGGGAGCGGCTACGTGCTGGCCGAAGTGGCCTCGCACCGTCCGGGAGAGGGCGCGCACAACCTGGTGCGGGCGATGGTGGGTTACAAGCACGTGCTCGAACTGTGGCTGGAGCTGCAACGCGACGAATACGAGCGCGAGGTGGCACGCTCGCCTGTGGAACGCGGCGTTCTGGTGGGCGAGACACGCACCCTGGACACCTGTTTTGCGTTCGCCGAATCGGGGCTGACGGTGAACAAGAGCACGGCGTCGGTGACGCCGCTGTCACGGGTCATCGTCGACCCGGCGCTGGTGGACATCGGCGGAGTATCGACCGAAGCGAGCAACGTGCGTGCAACGGTCCGCGACCGGGCGTACGAGACCGCCACGCGCTGGAACCTGCTCGACAACCGGCTAGCCACGCTGCTGGCCAACAAGGACAACGTGCTCACCCGCAAGCTGGATTTCCGCGACCCGGACCTGTTCGCCATCGTGCTCAAGGAGTGGCGCAAGCTGCGCCCGGACGATCCGCGCAATCTTTCGCTCGATGACGCGGTCCGCACACTGGGGCTTGGGCGCGCCGCGGTGCGGGCCCTGCGGGCCGCCGGGGTTACCGATTTGCGAGGTCTCGCCCGTACCCTGCTGACGGCACAGGACATCGCGCGCCACGCTGCGCGCGTAGTCGACGTGCCGCCTGACAAAGCCGCGACGCACGGGGTCGGCGCCCCACCACCGCAGCCGTCGCCAGCGCGGCCCATCTCCACCGCGGAGGAGCAGCGGATTCGGCAGGCAATCGGTAGCGCGCTATCGGCAGCGGTCGGCGAGGGCTGATCGTGCCGGTTCGCCGGGCCGTGAATCGGCTGGTGCTCGGGCCCGTCGTCGGCCACACCACGCACGAGTCCAGCACCATCTGGATCCAGGTATTCGACGACCCCGCGCGCTACCAGCTGCGCGTTCAGGGGGTGGGCCTGTTTCCGTTCGTGAGCACCGAGCCGCAGGGGTTTCTGGAGTTCGGTACCGCCATCGCATTCGCCCAGGATCTGCGGCCCGATTGGCGCCATTCCTACACGGTGCTGCGCGACGGTCGCGCGGTGGCGGCGGCGCGCGGCAGCTTCCGGACCATGCCCCTGCCGGGATCCAACGCAAGCGTGCTGTTCTGCCCCATCTCGTGCAATCGCGCGGGCGAGCTGGGTGCCTGGGAGGCCTTCCAGTCTTTCGTTGACGAGGCGCGTCCGCATTTCGTGCTGATGATGGGCGACCAGGTCTACATGGACGAGGACAAACCCGACGTCTTCGTCGAACACCTGGATTCCGACTCCTCCGTTCGACGGCGCGCACTGGCGGAGAAGATTCGTCTCAACTGGTCGCGCGAGCCGGTGCGGAAGGTGATGGCCAACGTACCGACCTACATGATGTGGGATGACCACGACATCCGGGACGGTTGGGGCTCATCGGCCTCGGACAGCCCGACGCTGGCCGCGCGCTTCCCCAAGGGCCGCGCCATCTTCGAGCTCTGCGACGCCTGGTTTCGCGATGCGCGCGATGTGTACTGGCACTTCCAGGCGTGCCGGAACCCTCCGCTCGATCCCCTGTTTACCGGCGGCCCGCCGTTCGTCGGGCGGCAGGCCATGCCCTGGGTATTCCGCTGCGGGCGCGTGCTGGTCCTCATGCTGGACAGCCGCGGCGAGCGGGATGTCTTCCGCTCGCAATTCCCGGTGTTGGGTGAGACCCAGTGGACCTACATCGATCAAGTCCTGGGCGCGCTGCCCACCGACGTGGACGCGCTGGTGGTGATGACGCCGACACCGCTCACCTCCATGGATCCCAACGGCACGAGCCAGAAACTGCTCGGCGGCCGCACCGACGACGTGGAGGCGTTCAAGCGCGGCGACCGCAAGAATGCCCTGGACCCGGTTTCCACCGAGGAGAAGAGCCAGCTCGCCCTCGCGTTCGCCGGCGCGCATCTGTCGCGCTTGAGCGGCTCCCCGGTGAACCTCGGAAACTTCAAAATTTCGAACGTCGACGAGGCGAGAGACCAGTGGTCGAACAAGTTCTCCCGTGCCGAGCAGCGGTTACTGTTGGATAAAGTGGCTGCCGCCCGCCTCACCAACCGTCTTTCGGAACAGCCGCGCGCGCTGTTGTTGGTTTCCGGCGACATTCATGTCGGCGCCATCTTCGACATCGCCCTGTCGCATCCGGAATGCAAGATCACGTCGCTGACGTCGTCCGGCATCAGCACGGTAACGGTTCCGACTCCGCTGGTGGGCGTCACGCTGGACGAGGATTTTGCGGTTTCCAAAGGGATCCGTTCGACGTTGCGCGAGGTGGTGACGACGTTCAACTACGGCGTCGTGCAGGTGGTACCGACGGGGACGAGCGCGGATATCTTTCCTGCCCTGGCGCACGAAGGCAATTCATTTGCGGTGGGTATCGACGTGGCCGATCTGGCGTAGGGGAAACTGCGCGACGGAATAGCCCTGAGTTTAAACAAACGACTTGGCCACCAAGGGCACAGCGGAAATCTCGGTTACCGCAATGCCTAGATTCTGATGGATCACTGATGCATCTCACACGGAGACAGCACAAACTATCGAGGACTCAGGTGAGTTATCAGAACCGATGTCGCTGACGTGGCAAAAAATTCGCGCCACGTCAGCGACACCCTGTTGCACGGAAACAGCCAACAGGTGAAGCCTTAAATCATCCTTTAACACCCCCCCCTTCAACCAACTCACAGCGATGTTTTTTCTAAAACCCGCCAGATCGAACTCTGGCGGGTGAGGCAGTTGTTCTTCGGCAATCGAACCGCTGAAGGTAGAACCCACTATCAACCTCATGAGGGGGAGGAGCCTGTAATGGGACATTCGCCGTTTTATCGCTGGTGATAGTCAGCGAGCACGATTCGATTTCGCCGCTGCCGTTATCACAACCCGAGCGAAACGCTGCTGCGGGTGGTTTGCCTAGCATACGCTGGTGCAAACGTTGCAGCTCGTACAGCCGCCAAAGGTTCATCGGCAGCAAAAGGCTGTGCAGAACCAGGATCGGCAATGCGTCGGCCATTACGCCGTAGGTGATGAAGGCCACGTTGCTGGCCAGTGCGACACAGCGCAGCGGTACCATGGATCTGAGGTAAAAAGTGGCCAACACCAGGCTACCCGCCAGCCAGCCAATCATATCGACACTGTTCATCGCTCCGTCTCTGTATCGGGTACGGTTGGTTTCAACCAGGGTCGAATTCAAGCCCCAATTCAGGGAGAGATCTCATAGTCCAGATCCACACTTCGATCGCTGTTCATGGTGATGTCGCAATAGGGCACCGTCATGTCGATCATCCCTGTCGCATCGCAGTCGCCTGGACCCCAGTGGCTAAACACAGAACCAGCAGCTGCAGGCGCATAAAGTCGGATCGAAGCGCCGGGATTGGCAACCAGGGTGCAGGGCGACGGGCTTGAGCTGGTGCCGGCAAAGGAGCAGGAAAGAGTGCCGTCAGAGCTGGAGACATTGCCGGAACCGGGTCCGATCGGCACCACGGTCAGAACCGGGTTGCCGCCGCTGACGTTATTGACTACGAGCTGCTGGGTCGTCTCGCCGGTTTGGCCATCATTGTCGGTCACCCTCAAACGGACGGTATAGGTGCCAGCCTGACTGTAGGTGAACTGAGCGCTCTGCCCCTGGGCATCGAAGCTACCGTCGTCCTGGAAGTCCCAGTCGTAGGCGGTGATGGTGCCGTCATCACTGCTGGCCGTGGCATCGTAGCTCACCGCGACGCCGACCGTCGCCGGGGAGGGCGTCATGGTGAAGCTCGCCGTGGGGGCATCGGAGGCGAGACCAAAGCGTACCTTGCAGTGCCGCGTCCCCGAGACCGAGATGGTTGTCGACGGCGTGCCGGCGACGCAATCCCAACGCCAGTCCTCAAAGGTCGAGCCGGCATCCGGTGTGGCCGTCAGGGTCAGGTTGGTTCCGGGTGCGACGGTTTGCCAGCAGATCATCCCGGTGCAGATCAGGCCGGGGACGTCGCTGCTGACCGTGCCACTGCCGAAGCCGGACTTGTAGATGACCACCCGCTCCCCATAGCCCACATTGTTCACGCAGGGGGTGGCGTCGCCCAGGGTCAGCACCGGCGTCGGTCGCAACCAGTTTGCGGCGGTACCGTCGCCGCGCTGACCGTTTTGATTGTCACCCCACGCCAGCAGGCGTCCGCCCGTACGGCCATTGCCCAGATTGCAGGCTTGGTCCGCAGAAAGCGCCATGGCGTGGGCGCGTCCGGCGGCGATGCTCAGAACATGGGCGGTACCGTTGACCGGCTGCGGAATCAACGTCCCCAGGCCCGGCGGGCCTCCCAGTTGACCATAGGTATTGTCGCCCCAGGCCCAGACCGCGCCATTGCCGCCGGAGCGCAGAGCCAGGCCGAAGCTGCCACCCGCAGCAATAGCAGTGACATTGTCCAGATATTGCGTGCTGATAGTTTCAGGTTGCTTGTCACATACCCCTCGCCTCTTACAGCGATATCGGAAAGTTCCATTACCGGCAGAGGGTCTACCGAGCTGATCTTGGTCGTTGAAGCCCCAGGAGTAGACCCGTCCGTTGCTGCCGAGCGCCAGCGAATATTTAGGCCCGGCAGCAATGGCGACGATGCCCCCGAGTGGCTGGGGAGGTGGTACGGGATCCTGATACTCGTCGTCCAGATTGCTATCCACGTATGCCGGCTCTCTCGGATATAGAGATAACCCCTGAATTGGGCCTGACGTATAATCCCACTCCCAAACGAACCCATCGGTGTCCAGGGCCATGGCATGAGCTCCATACCTGTCAATAGCTGCGATTCCGGAGAGTTGGCTCAGCTGTACTGGGTTGCTGAAATTGGCGGGGCTTGAACCTGAAATTTCAAATTCCCAGACTGTGCCGTCGGCGCGCAGAACCAGGTAAGGAACACCACCGGTGATACCGATGACGTTGTCGAGACCAGGTACCTGAACCGGGCCGAAATCCGGTATATCCCAGGCCCATACCGTACCGTCGGCGCGCAGAGCTAGTGAAACCAAACCACTAGTTGCAACGGCGATGATATTGTCGAGACCAGCCACCCGAACCGGAAGGGCAGGCCACTCTCCAGGGCGAAAATAGGGGTCTCCCCAGGACCAAACGGTGCCGTCCGCCGCCACAGCTAGCGACAAGCCGCCGGATCCTATGGCGAAGTGCTCCGCTTCCGGCGCCTCTGCCGGTATCGAAGGGTGTGCTGTAAACCCTATGGTAAAGGTTGTATCAAAATATCTGAATTTCCCGAGTATGGCGTCTGGAGCTTCCGCTGTACGTGTAATTTGCAGTTCTTCGCAGAAAGGGTAGGAGAAAGGTCTGTGGCCGCAGGGATTCGAAACTAAATCGTAGGTGGAAGGATAACGTGTAGTTGGCTCGGTCGAGAAGTCGAGTGTGTCGCTTTGCGCGATGAACCCATCGGTCTCGCCGGGGCGGAACACCATGCTTACCGTATGGGACACGACAATTGGCTGATGCGTGTCTCCGTCGCCTCCACACCCGGTCAACGTGGAAATCAGCAGAAACAACAGCATCAAGGACATGCTGCCCACTCCTTCGGGCTTCGCGTTTTTTCGGCGCCACGACCACCCGCAAGGGGCCGTTTCCGGCAAACCGATTACCGCGCGCGTATCCCCCGGCTCGCTTGTCACTCGTGTCGACATACCCACCTCCATGCGGTGTTTGTTAACCCAGCGCGAGGCCATAGAAAACGGCGCTGCCAGTGCGATCATTCGACTCCGCGCTTCTTTTTCCTCGCCATAACCCAGCTTTCGTCTCGGGTAAAATAAAACCGCGGACCTCACACCCGGCTCACACGGACAGTGCTGACTTACTGGGGCAACGGGTCTATGGCTGTCTGACGGGTAATTGGCGTGACAGGCAAGAACAGGGGTTTGGTGGGGGAACTGCCTCTTAAGGGGTTCGGCAGGTTGCCGGTTTGGTGTGTGTCCGGTCCCCGGTCAGCCTGGCGGGGCGCAACGGCTTCAAACCGGATTAAAGGTCCAGACTGCGGGCATAGGCCCGGATCGCCTCACCCGGTTCAACCCCCAGATGCAGGGCCATGGCCTGGCGGCAGCGCTGATAGACCCGCGAGGCGTCCACCGGCCGGCCGTCGTCTGCGTTGCATTGCATCAGCAGCAGGTAGAGGCTTTCGGAGAGCGGTTCGCGGCCAATGGCCCACTCCAGCAGCTCGACCGCCGCAACCCTTTCCCGCTCTTCGATCAGTCTGTCGGTCATTTGCGTGACCAGCAAGATGAACAGGGCACGCAGGCGCTCGCGGGCGGGCAATGCCCAATAGCTCTCTTCTCCGATGAGAAAGCTCCCCCCATAGAGGTTTTGCACCAAATGTGCGGTGTGGTGCGGGCCTGACCCTGTGGCTCGATCCTCTGCGAGCGCCTCCAGGGCCCAGGTATCGATCCAGCACAGCGTCGCGTTAAGGCTGATCAGGCTGGCGCTGAGCATCAGGCTATCATTGCCCAGGAGCTTGCGCAGGCGATAGATCAGATTGTCCAGGGCGTGATGAGCCTTGTCCGCCTCGGTGTCGGGCCAAAGAAGTTCTCCGAGCTGGCTTTTGGGCACGTCCCGGCCACCGAGAGCGATGAGTGCGGCAAGCAGCTCCAGAGGCCGTCGATGGGCGGCCTGACCGAAGTCCAGCCGCTGTTCGCCAACGACCAGCTCGAATCGCCCCAGGCAACGGATGCGCACCGGCCAGGGCCAAGCGGTCTCAAGTTGCGACAATTCCGGTGGACTCAACTGCCAACGGGTCACCAATCGCCGAATATACGATTCCGCCAAACCCTCAGACGCCGCCACCCGCGCCAATTCGGCCATCACCGGGCGCAGAAAACTGGGGAAAGCGAAAATCCCTTCGCGTTGGGCGCTGTCCAGCGTCGTGGCCAACAACCGCCGGCATTCGCCAAACTCCTGTTGGCAATGGGCTTGCCAGGCAGCACAAAAACCGTGCATGACCAGCAACGGCTGGTTGCCGCTCAGTTCAGCCAGTTGCGCCAGTTCATCCAGCTCGGATTGGGCAGCGTCGAAACGAGCCAACCCCGCAAAGGCCTGGGCGCGTAAGCCAGCATTAAGAGCCACGCCCAAATCGAAGGAAAGCTGCTGGCCCATGGTTTTCGACAGGTCGCTCAGTTCGAGACCCTTGCCGGTCTCACCGTCGGCGATGGCCAGCCAGGCGGACATAAAGTACTGGGCCGCCTGTAACATGCGGTTGTGGGGCGGCATCACCCGTTCGTATTCTTGAAGATGCTTCCGAGCCTCGGCCAACCGCCCGCAGATGAGTTCGTAATAGACCAGGAAGGCGCGTGGGTAGGTGCGGAACAGGCCGCCTCCGGTACGGTTTGAGAAGTCAACCGCCGGAGTGAGAATCCTTTCCGGAGCAGGTCCTCCGGTGAGGATTTCGCATAGGCCGATCACGCTGTGGCTGGAAAGGCGCAAGGGGCCCGGAAGAGACGGGTCATCCAAACCCGGAAGCAGGTGTTTCGCCATGCCGTGCATACGGGAAATCTGGCCGGTGTTGACGTAGTGCAGAGTCAGATAGGCGAAGGCGGCCTGACGCGGGGTTTTGAAAGGGATCAGCCGAACCCCCATCTCGACGAGGCGGATCAGTTTGGCCAGTTTCGGGTGCCGTGGTGCGACCAGGGACATCGCCGAACCGGCCAGCGCAAGGCACTTTAACCGCATCCCCATGTCGGGACAGCGCGGGTGCCTTTGGCGCAGGGCCTCGTATTCGGCGAGCCAGCGCTTGAGTGGCCCGAGATCCTCGAAGACGACCAGCATCGCTTCGACGACGGCAAGCCACGCGGCGTACTGACCACTGACCTCACCCCGAGTCCGAAATTTCTCGTAAGCATCCTCAAGCAGGGGCCAGCCGCGTGCTGGCTCTTCGAACCGCAAGCACAAGCCGAGCCAGTATCCATGCCAGACGTCCTTTTCGGCAACGGGTTGCGGGATCGTCTCCAGCAAGCCGTGCAGGGTACGGTAACGGCCGGCGTCGGCCAACTCCTTCGCCAATGCCATGACGAGGCGCTGTAAATCCTCTCCCGCACCTGCCCGGTGAAATAGCCTGCAGGCCTCTTCCCGCAGCCCGACCCGTTCCAGACCGACGGCACCGCGCAGGTAGATATCCCGGATCTCCGACTCGCTGAAGGTCCCGCCCAGTTGAGCGAGCAGAAACTCCTGCAACAGGGGATGAAAACGAAATACGGGGGGCTCTCCCTGACTCACTTCCAGCAGATGCCAAACAGCAGAAAACTGAGTCAACTTCAGATCGGCCTGGGCGTCGGCCAGCATTTCCCGGGCCGTCTCGGCGGGGATACAAGGGAGGGTCGCCAACTGCATCAGCATGTGCCGGGTATGCGGCTGCAGGTGTTGCAGCATCTCGTCGGCGAGATAGCCGAACAGGGCACTGTCGCGATGGCCGATGTCCTTCTCTCCCGCCCCCTGGAGAAGCAGCATCAGGGCGGCCGCCCAGCCGTCGCTCCTGGCATGCAGGCTTGTGGCCCCTTCGACCAGCTTCCGATCCTGACCATACAGTTTGATGATGGCGACCGTTTCTTCCCTGTCCAGCCGAAGATCCTGCCAGTCATAAACCTCCAGCAGGTGCAGCACCTTGGGGTGTCTGAATCTGCCGCAAGGGGATTGGCGGCTGACGAAGATCATCTGGGGATTATCCGGGTGCTCTTCCAGAAACTTCGCGAGGCTGTCCAATTGCGGACTGTCGGGGGGCAGCTGTTCGCAGCCGTCCCACACCCAGAGGGCGGCGGGCGGAAGCTTGGAGGTCACCTCGAAGAGTGTCTCGAGCAGGTCGGTACTGCCCGGTACAAAAGGCTCGCTTGGCGGGGATTTTGCCCCGGTAGCAATATAGAGGTTCTGGCGAAAGGTTTGGATGTCCCGGTCTGCCGACTCGATCCGGTACCAGATGACTCGGGAATCATCGATGTTCGCGGTTAGGGTGGCTGCTAGGACGGTCTTTCCCGCCCCGGGCGGACCATAGATCCAACACCATTTCTTTTGCTGAAGGGAGGTTTTGATCCTGTCCAGCAGTCGCTGGCGATGATAGTGGTCATTGATTCCCGGGCGGTTGAATTTGATACGTTGGCGGTTATTCACATCGGGCCCCCGCTCAATTTGTGAAATTTATTTTTCCCATATTGGTATAAAAACCCGCTCCGGGTGAACAAGGGGAGTATATTCGAGGGGTGCAAAATGCCCTACGGCAATGCGATCACGCATGTTTAGCTCCGCCCGAAGTGCGGCGTTGAAGCCAAGATGACCGCTTGTGTCAGAGCCCCCACAGTCATAAGCAAGATTCCATGCTTAGGCCCTTGTACTGTGCACCCATGCGTCACTTCTTTGCCGCATTAACGGTCAAAGGGCACATTTCCGCCGCCGTCACAGTTGCTGCCGCCCAAAGTAGGTCAGCCTTTCTTGTGAACTCTCACAGCTTAGCGAGAAGCTTCTCTGGTAGAGCCTGTTCACACTACTCGGACGGGCCCTAGATACCCGCTACCTGCAACCGGTAGATCCCACCGCCGTAATCGATGATCAGCAACTCCCCGTCCTGGGTCTCGGCGAAGCTGACGATGGTGAGGCCGGTGTCGATCAGCTCGTCGACGCCGCTGCTCGCCCAGGTGTCGAATCCCCAGATGCGGCCGCTGCAGAAGTCGCCGAAGACGTACACCCCGTATAGCTCGGCCAGGGCGTTGCCGCGATAGACGTAACCGCCGGTCACCGAACAGCCCAGGCTGTGGTCGTAATCGACCTCGGGGTCGGTCAGGCCGGCGGTGGGGCACGAGGCGGCGTTGTAGCAGTGCGCCCCTTCGCGGATGTTCCAACCGTAGTTACGGCCGTTGCGGATGCGGTCCACCTCCTCGTAGTCGCCCTGCCCCACGTCGCCCGCCCACAGCCCGCCGCCGACGCGATCGAAGCTGAAGCGCCACGGGTTGCGCAGCCCCCAGGCGTAGATCTCCCCGCGCCCGCCGCCGCCGGCGAACGGATTGCCCAATGGGATGGCGTAGGGCGAGGCACTGTCCACGTCGATGCGCAGCATGGCGCCCAGCAAGGTGTTGACGTTTTGCCCGTTGCCCAGGGGATCGCCGCCGGAACCGCCGTCGCCCAGGCCGATGTAGAGATAGCCGTCGGGTCCGAAGGCGATGTGACCGCCGTTGTGGTTGGTGAAGGGCTGATCGAGTTGCAGCACGATGAACTCGGAGCCCGGATCGAACGTCAGCCCGCCGTCGCTGCTGGTGAAGCGCGCGATGCGGGTCTCCAGTGCCGCGCTGACGGAGGGAGCGGTGTAGGAGAGGTAGACGTAGCCGTTGACGGCGAAGTTGGGGTGGAAGGCCATGCCCAACAGGCCGCCCTCGCCGGACCCGTCGATGCTGGCGCCGATGTCGATGGCCGTGCTGGTGGAGGCGACACCCGGGAGATCGTCAAACCGGAGCACCCGGCCGGCGCGCTCCACGACGTACCAGCGGTCGGCATGGCCCGGCGCCTGGAGCATCAGCACCGGTTGGTTGAAACTGAGTGCGGGGTAGACGCGGGCAACCTCGTAATCCACCCGCGTCCAACTGTCGTCGGAGCAGGCATAGCCCGCCCCGCCGAGCAGGGCGATCAACAGGTAGCGCGCCAACAGGTAACGAAACGATTCCATGGTCACCTTCCCCGCGAACGGGCCGGGTGACTACCAGTGTAGAACCGATAGCGAAATTGTGTGGGAAGGGCGGCGGCGCCGACGACTCAGGCGGCGGATGCCTTTTCGAACCAGCGCATAATCCGCGCCGCCAGCTCCTGTTTGGTGCGGTTGCGGCCTTTGAGGACCAGGTCGGCCGCCTCGCGGTACCAGGGGTCGCGGCGCTTCATGATCTCCCTGAACGAGGCGCTGTCGGACAGCGACGGGCGGTTGGAGTCGCCGGCGATGCGTTCCAGCAGATAATCGACGTCGCGCTGCAGGTAGACCACCAGCCCGTGGCGCTTGAGCGCGGCCACTTTGCGCTCGCTGTAGATCTCGTTGCCGTCGGCATCGAGATCGACCACCACGCCTCCGCCGGCATCGATCAGCGCTCCTTGCGGAAACGCCGCCACCTTGCCCACCACGTGGTATTCCAGCTCGCGGAAATGGGACCAGCCGTGGAGATCGACCAGCTCGGGGATGGTAAGGCCGCCAGACTCGTAGCGAATCAGTGTATCCAGCTCAAACAGTATGAACCGCTTGTCCACGCGCTGGATGCGCCGGGCGATGGAGCTCTTGCCGCAACCGCGCCCGCCGATGAGCACCAGGTTTTTTTTGAGTTCCAACGGCAGCGATCCTCTTCAAGGGTGAAGCGAGAGCAGAGAGTAGCCAAGTTCGCCGCATTTGCCCAGCCGGGGCCGCCCATAGAAAAAGGGCGCGGTGGATACCGCGCCCTTGGCTGATTCGTTACCGAAATCGACCTACCAGTCGTAGACCGTCGTCGCGCTGTTGTAGGTCACCGAGTACTGGTTGCAGTCGATGAAATCCACGGTTGCCGTGCTGCCGCCGCTGCCCGATAACACCAGGGTGCCGGAATCGGGGAATCCGCCGCTGCAGTTGAAGGTGACCGGCGCCGCGGTGGTCACGGTGACGTAGCCGTAGTCCGGATGGTAGACGGTCGCCGTGATGGTATAGCCACCCGAGCCGTCGCCGGAGACGGTGACGTTCCTGATGCGATAGACGCGTCCGTCGAAACCGGTGAAATCGGAGTGGTAGGTACACGTGGCATCGCTGTAACCCTCCGTATCGGTCCCGCTGCACGCCATGGTCAGGTTGACGGTACCGGTGTGGGTATAGGCATCGATGATGGTGATGGTGAAGTTCTGGAAGGCGATCTCAAACGAGAATCCACCGCTGCCCTGCGTGTAGGAGGCGCTCACGGTACCGCTGTAGACGTAGGTCACTCCGCTGACGCTGTCGTCCGTGCAGTTGGTGAATTCGAAGCTGAAGCTGTAGTTGTTGGGATCGGCGTAGTCCGGCGCCGTCAAGTATGCCGTCCCGCCCCCCGGACAGAGCGAGGAGCTGTAATCTTGGGTACGAGCCGCCGCCCGCGCCGCCAACGCGCCGTCGTCGCGCTCCAATAACCGGATGAGCCGGAGGGAGAGTTCGCGCAGCTTGGCCTTCTGGTCGGTGGGCGAACGAAAGACGATAGGCGTGTTGTCCGACGCTACCGACTGGCCGGCGCCCGCCGCACCCGCTCGCGCCAGCGCATCGGCGTTGCTCCCATCGACCGTAGCCTGCGTCACCACACCGGAATAGGTGATTCCCGAACCACCGCTGCTCGCGCCGCCGCTGCCGCCACCGCAGCCCTGCAGCACAAACACCAGGGCAATCATCGTACTTAGGGCCAGTTTCGCTAGGTTCATCTCCCTGAGCCTCCGTTCATTCATCGGGACGCGACCCGAGCCGACTGCCACGGATCGCGGGCAGTCAGCTTACAACCACCCCGGTAGACCCTCAACAGATCAGGTCACAAAACCGACACCCCCCTGCCGCAACGGCACCTGGGCAGGGTATGGGGATCGTGGTAGCGTGACTGGACCGGGGCTCGGGGAAACCACCGATGTTGCAGCGCAAATTGTTCCTCACGCTGGTGCTGGCGCTACTGGCAATGTCGGTGCGCGCCGAAATCTACCAGTGGCGCGATGCCCAGGGGCGCATCCATTTCGGTGACAAGCCTGCGCCTCACCAAAAGGCCGAACCGGTGGATCTGGAACCGCTGAACACCATGACGCCGGTAGCCGTCCCCAAGGATCTCTTCACCCCGAAGCAACCGCAGCGCGATGCGTCGGGAACGTCCGCGTTGCCGTACGTGAAACGCGGCTCGGTCGTCATGTTCACCACGCCCACCTGCGTTTACTGCGGCCAAGCCAAAGACTACATGAAACGCAAAGGCATCCCTTACCAGGAACGAGACATCACGGCTTCGAAGGCGGCGCGCGAGGAGTTCGTGGCGTACGGCGGACACGGTGTCCCGCTGATGCTGATCGGGACCGCGCGCGGCACCCGGCGAATGAGCGGCTTCAGCGAAGAGCGGTTTGCGTCGGTCTACGGTGCACGCTGACCACCGCACCCTACCGTGAGGTTACTTGACCGCTTCCCCTGCCTCTTGCTCGACATGAACGGCACGTTCATGTTCGATCAGGATCGGTTCGACGACGAGGATTTTCACGCCACCTACCGTGCCCTGGGCGGTACCGGACTTACGCGCTATGCCGTGACCCGCCACGTGCTCACCTGCTACACCGCACTCTGCACCTGCTACGAAGATCCCGCTTGCTATGACGACTTTCCGTCACTGGCCGAAGGTTTTACCCGATTCTCCGACGCACCACGGAGTGAGATCGACCGACTGGTGCAGGTGTTTGCCCAACATGAGTGCGGTGCCATTCCGCGGGACCACGCCAACTGCATCCGCGAGCTGGCACGCACCCACCGCTTGGCATTGGTGGCAAACATCTGGTCACCCAAGACGCGGTGGTTGGAGGAACTGGCGCGTGCAGAACTTGGCAACGTCTTTCACACCACGGTCTTTTCTTCCGATACGCGCAGCATGAAACCCTCGTCACGACTGTTCAACACCGCCCTCGAAGGACTATTCGCAGCGCCTGATAAGGCGATCTTCGTCGGCGACAGCCTGCGCTGCGATATGGAGGGTGCAAAGGCGGCAGGCCTGACCACGGTGTGGATCAGTGAAAACGAGACGACACACCCGGCCGTGGACTATCGGATCGGCGATCTGCTGCAACTGGCAGCGCTATCGTCCTGATGGGGAAGCGCTCGCCCGAACGGACGAATCTGCGGCGAGGACGGGCCTCTAGGCAACCGAATCCGCGGGCGCTGGAAAACGGCGTTTGATGCCTTCCGGCACCTCGCCCTTGTTGGCGAAATCCAACCCGCTGTTGGACAGTACGAAGCAGACCAGCACCATGATCACCGTCGGCATGACGCCGATGCGGGTGGCGATGGTGAGCATGATATCGCCCATGTTGTGGTTGGACGCACCGGCGGCCAGCAACATGCCACCGCCGATGATGACGGCAGAGACCGCGTAGGCGATGATCAACAGCCATGAGCGGCGCCACGCCAGTTTCCAGTGCGCCATCACCAGCCACGGACTGGAACGTTCGGCGTGTTTGCCGCGCAGATAGATGAAAAGAATGACCGCCCCGGAAAAGAGCGGAACCAGCAGCAGTCCCCACAGCCCGATGTGCAGCAGCAGCAACGCCGGTGCCAGCAGCAGATGAAACGCCGCCAGATTGAACATCAGCAGCTCGTGCGGAAAGCGTGCTTTGCGTCGGACGGCGTCGTCGATGGCGGGTGTCATGGGGCGGTGATCCTCGGAACGGAAACAGGAAGCGGAAACCGCCGCCCAGGATACAAACCCCACGATCTGCCAGCCATGCGTTTTGTCACTCTCAAAGGGGATAGTCGCCTGCAACGCGGCCCGGTACGCTACACTAAGGAACCTCTGATCAAGTCGTGCTCAGCGATCTTGCGGCCCAGAAGGGGCGATTTCGGCGTTGAAAAGCTGGCCAATAGCGGGCTATTACCTGCGCTTTTCGCCTTGAACTCACCCCTTCTGAACCACCATCTCATCTGACCAGACTTAATCAGAGGTTCCCTAAAACCTATCTCTGACATCCAGAATAACAACGAGATGGATCTTACCTACAGCTATCCGGTTCCCCTCTGGCTGCTGCTGCTCATGGCGGCGGCAACGCTATGGGCGCTGCTGACGCGGCTGCTGATTCCCAGCGTGCGCTGGTTTCTGCGCCGGCGCGTCAACCGGGTGCTGGACGAGATCAGCAAAGTGCTGGACATCGGCATCCGCCCCTTCCAACTCACCAAGCGCCAGGTGCTCATCGACCGGCTGGTCTACGACACCAAGGTGATCGAAGCGGTCAATCAATATGCCTCCGAGCGCGACATGCCGCGCGAAGTGGTTCAGGCCAGGGTGGTGGAATACGCACGCGAGATCGTGCCGGCGTTCAACGCCTATCTCTATTTCCGCATCGGCTACTGGTTGGCGAAACGCTTCGCCCGCCTGCTCTACCGCGTACGGGTGGGTTTCGTGGAGCCCGATTGCCTCGCCGCCATCAACCCGGACGCGACGGTGGTGTTCGTGATGAACCACCGCAGCAACATGGACTACGTGCTGGTCTCGTTCCTGGCAGCGGAGAAGACGGCGCTCTCCTACGCGGTGGGCGAGTGGGCTCGCATCTGGCCGCTGCACTCGCTGGTGCGCTCCATGGGGGCGTTTTTCGTGCGCCGCAACTCGGGCGACCCTCTCTACCGACGTGTGCTGGAGCGCTACGTCGCCATGGCAACACAGGAGGGCGTATGCCAGGCGGTATTTCCCGAAGGCGGGCTGAGCCGCGACGGTGCGCTGCGCGAGCCGCGCCTGGGTATCTTCGACTATATGTTGCGCAACTACGATGCCGAACACGACCGCGAGATTGTCTTCGTGCCGGTGGGTGTGAACTACGACCGTACGCTGGAAGACCGTACCCTGCTGCGTACACTGGACGACGACGCCAAGCGGCGCAGCAAAACCTTCGTCATCGGTACCACGCTGCGCTTCGTCGCCCGCAATCTGGCGCTGATGGTGCGCAGCCGCTGGCACCGGTTGGGATTCGCGCAGGTCAACTTCGGCTACCCCCTATCGGCGCGTGTGTTTTGCGAAAACCACCGTATCAATTTCGGCCGCCTCGACCCCGATTCGCGCTCGCCCCACCTGCAGCTCCTGGCTCAACAACTGATGAAGGCCATTGGCGAGGTGCTGCCGGTGCTGCCCACCGCGGCGATTGCACAGGTTTTCGCCGACCAGCCGGAAGAGCCGCTAAACGGAACCGACGTGATCGCGCGGGCAGCGGCGCTGATCGCGTCGCTGGAGCAGCAAGGTGTACTGGTCACGCTGCCGCGCCTTACCCGTGAGCACAACCTGCGCACCGCGCTGGACATGCTGGCGCTGCGCCGCATCGTCACGGTGGCCGACGGCCGTTACACCGCGCCGGCCGATTCGCTGCCGATCCTGCGCTACTACGCCAATACGCTTGCGCCCCACACCACGGGCTAAGCGTGCAGCGCCCGATCGCTGACGACGATGCCGGTTTCGTCGGCGTAGAGCCACTGCCCGGGGCGGATGTCGGCGCCGGCAAAACGCACCGTCACGTCGGCGTCGCCCAGCCCGCGCTTCTCGGTCCTCACCGGGACGCTGTTCAAGGCGCGGATTCCCAACTCGATTGCGTTCAGCGCTTCCACATCGCGCACGCAGCCGTTGATCACGATACCTTCCCAGCCGTTGTTCACCAGCGCCTCGGCGATCATGTCGCCGAGCAACGCACGGCGCAGCGAACCGCCGCCGTCCACCACCAGCACCTTGCCGGTGCCGTCGCGGGTGGAGGACTCCTTGACCAGGGAGTTGTCCTCGAAGCATTTGACCGTGACCACCTGGCCGCCGAAACAGCGTTTGGCGCCGTAGCTGCGAAACAGCGGTTCGAGGACCTGGAGCTGGTCGGGGTGGGCATCGCACAAATCGGGGGTGGAGATCGTCATTGCCGTACCTGTCACTGATAACCAAAAGGTGGAATGGCGCGGATGGCACATCCTTGCGCTATCATGGCGCCGGTGAAACGACGAGAAAGAAAACCCATGCGCGCCCGCCTCAAGGCCCTTTACGAAGGCAACAGCCGCGCCGCCCGCATCGGACGCTGGATTCTGCTGGGTTTCGATATTGCGGTGATCATCTTTTTCGTGGTGACCACGTTTCTGCCTCACGATCCCTGGATCATCACCACCGACTACATTCTCGGCACACTACTGCTGCTCGACTACGGCGCACGCTGGTGGTCTGCGGACGATCGCATCGCGTTTCTGATGCGTCCCGTCGCCATCGTCGACCTTGCGGTGATTCTGTCGCTATTCGCTCCCGCCATGGTGGAAAGCCTCGCCTTTCTGCGCGTGCTGCGCACCGTGCGGCTGCTGCGTACCTACCACGTGTTGCGCGAGCTGCGCGGATACTCGCGCTTCTTCGCGCGCAACGAAGAGATCATCTTCAGCGCCATCAACCTGCTGGTGTTCGTGTTCGTGGTCTCGGCGCTGGTCTACGTGTTGCAGGTGCACAGCAATCCTTCCATCCAGAACTACATCGACGCGCTCTACTTCACGGTCACCACCCTGACCACCACCGGTTTCGGCGACATCACCCTCACCGGACAGGCGGGCCGGCTGCTGGCGATACTGATCATGTTCATTGGCGTATCGCTGTTTCTGCGCCTGATCCAGACCATCTTCCGCCCCGCCAAGGTACGCTACGAGTGTCCGGACTGCGGGCTCAACCGCCACGATTCCGATGCGGTGCATTGCAAGCACTGCGGACGACTGCTGCACATCCCCAACGAGGGCTCCTAATCAGCGCGACGATTCCAGCTCGGCGACGCGCTGCTTCAACGCGTCGAGCTCGGCCTCCAGCTCGCCCAGCCGCGACTCCAGCGACCCGCTGCCCTCATCGGCCACAGCGAGCGTCGCCGGCGCCTCCGCATATACCTCGCCCCCCAGGCAGTGGGCGTAACGCGATTCGCGCTTGCCCGGCTCGCGCGCCAGCCGTACCACCAGGGCGCCCGCTTCGCGTGCGGCCATGGCATCGAGCGCCTGCTCCACCTCATGCACGTCGCCGAAGGGACTCATGCGCCCGGCGTGGGCACGCAGCTCGCCAGGCGTCTGCGGCCCGCGCAGGAACAGCTCGCAGAGGATGGCGAGTTCCTGCGGTGTGAGCTTGAGATCGCTGAATTCGGTGTTGCAGAAGCGGTGCTGGTATTTGGCGACGCGGCTGCCGAAGCCGCTCTTCTCCAGCACCAGATGCTTTTTGCGCAGTTCGTCCAATGCCGCCTGCACCGTGGCTTCGTCCAGGTTCAGCACCGGATCGCGGTTGCTCTTCTGGTTGCAGGCGTTGACCAGGGCGTTGAGCGACAACGGGTACTGGTCGGGTGTGGTGATCTCTTTTTCGATCAGGCAGCCGATGATGCGCAGTTCCAGGGGATTGAGTTCGAGTACCACCGCCGCCGGACCCTTGTTGTTGAGGAGCCTACAGTGTACCGGGGTAGGCGCCGCCGTCCAGCAGCAGGTTCTGCCCGGTGATGAAACCCGCCTGCGCCGAACAGAGGTAGGCGCAGGCATCGCCGAACTCCGCCGGATCGCCGAAGCGCCCGGCAGGAATCCCGGCCATGCGCTCGGCGCGTATCTCGTCCAGACTGCGGCCGCTGGCGCGTGCGGCGCCGATCAGCGTGCCGTTGAGCCGGTCGGTATCGAAGGGGCCGGGCAGCAGGTTGTTGATGGTGACGTTGTGGCGCACCGTCTGGCGCGCGATGCCGGCGACGAACCCGGTCAGACCGGAACGCGCACCGTTGGAGAGGCCGAGGGTGGCGATGGGCGCCTTCACCGCACCGGAGGTGATGTTGACGATGCGGCCGAAACGACGGGTGATCATGCCGTCCACCGTCGCCTTGATGAGGAACACCGCGCTCAGCATGTTGGCCTCCAGCGCCGCGATCCAGTCGTCGCGGTCCCAGTCGCGAAAATCCCCCGGTGGCGGCCCGCCGGCGTTGTTCACCAGGATGTCGGGATCGGGACAGGCCGCCAGCACCGCCGCGCGCCCCACTTCACTAGCCACGTCGGCGGCAACGGTGTGGACGGTGGCGCCGGTGGCCTCACGCAGCGCCGCGGCGGTCGCCTCCAGGGTGGAGGCGGTGCGGGCGACCAGGGTCACCTCGCAGCCTTCGCGCGCCAGCGCCTCCGCGCAGCCCCGCCCGAGCCCTTTGCTCGCCGCGCACACCAGGGCGCGGCGGCCTTTGATGCCCAGATCCATCGTGTTCGCCTTTCGTGTCCGCTGCTCGCGATGCGTGCAACCATACCCCAACGCTGACAGCAGCGCGAAGCTGTGCCTGACTTGTCACAGGCTTCCACGGAGAATCCGTCATGATGCTCGAAGGCTCCTGCTACTGCACCAGCGTCCGCTTCCGCCTGGCTTCCCGGACGCCGTACCCCTACATGCGCTGCTACTGCTCCATCTGCCGTAAG
The DNA here is from genome assembly GCA_050287605.1 of Gammaproteobacteria bacterium. Taxonomy (GTDB): domain Bacteria; phylum Pseudomonadota; class Gammaproteobacteria; order QQUJ01; family QQUJ01; genus QQUJ01. The sequence continues at coordinate 22,644 of JBNKCG010000031.1, forward strand.
ACCGGCGGCGGGGGCGGTTACGCCATCAACATCATGGGCCAAGCCGACACGCTGGAGGTAACCGACGAGCAGGGACGCTTGGCCTTTCACCAGGCTCGCGTCGAAGACAAAGGGCATCCCGGACGCATGGTCACCAGCCCCGGCAAACGCTACTTCTGCACCGCCTGCGGAAGCGCGCTGTGGGTGGCCGATCCGCGCTGGCCGGAGTGGGTCTACCCCTTCGCCTCCGCCATCGACACGCCGCTACCGGTGCCACCGGAGACGGTGCACATCATGCTCGACTTCAAGGCGCCGTGGGTGGCGGTGGCGGAGGGTGCCGGGCAGCACCGCTTCGACCGCTATCCCGACGAGGCGATCGCCGACTGGCACAAACGGTGGGGGTTGCTGGAAAAGGGATAGGGGTGACGAAAGTCGCGCAACGCCCACATGGTATTCAACGCGAGGGCGCAGAACGGGACCTGTCCCAGGGCCAGCCCCACGGGTTTGTTCTTATTGCCGGGTTGCACCATACAGCCAGACCTAACTAACTCGTCCATTGTGATCATCGTTGCGCAGTCTGCTTGGAGCCAACGTGTTTAGCACCGACACTGATAAGGAAATATGCGGATACTGGGAGCGACAACCAGAAGATGAGCTGCCCCCAGAACAAGCCAATACCCAGAAAAAGTTGGAGATCAAAACCACCCGCTGAGCACGGAGCAAGGGATTTTAGGTCTCCTTGGCAATTGAAATGGCCGTAGAAAAAGGCCGCCAGTTTCCAGAGAGCAAAAAACAGTACCGGCGGAATTGCGGTCAGCGTGTATTTCATCACCCAAGTCATTACCTATTCCTACAATGCCTAGAGCCTATCTCACCCCCCGTAACCAATGTTCAATCTTTGCGAACTTGGCGTATTTGCGTGAAACAAAACTCAATAAAACACGCAGCGCTCGCCGCTGCTATCAACGGTCTCCCTTGCTCCCGTCGCGCATGCGGTCGAACTCCTTGTGCAGGTGGAACTCCTCGGAGGAAACGTGGGCCTCCATGTCGCCGGCGCGCCGCTC
>JBNKCG010000032.1:0-2458 GCA_050287605.1 Gammaproteobacteria bacterium
GGCGACGGCCGTTACTACAACCGCGAAGCGATCCAGGTGATTCTGAAGATGGCGGCCGGCAACGGGGTTGCCGCGGTCATGGTGGGCCAGGGTGGCATCCTGTCGACGCCGGCGGTTTCGCACCTGATCCGCAAATACGGCGCGCAGGGCGGTATCGTGCTGTCGGCAAGCCATAACCCCGGCGGGCCCGCTCACGATTTCGGCATCAAGTTCAACGCCGCCAACGGCGGGCCGGCGCCGCAGGCGATGACCGAGGCGATGTTCGAACGCACCAAGGTGATAGACGTTTACCGCATCCTCGAATCCGGAGACGTGGACCTGGACCGGCAGGGCGAGTTTCGGCTCGGCGAGATGCGCGTAACCGTGGTGGATGCCGTTGATGACTATGCCGAGCTGATGTCGCAGCTGTTCGATTTCGACGCCATCGGGAACCTCTTCCAATCCGGTGATTTCACAATGTGTTTCGACGCCATGCACGCGGTGACCGGTCCCTATGCCACGCGCATCCTGGAACAGCGGTTGGGCGCCGCTCCGGGCACGGTGATGAATGGCGTACCGCTCACCGATTTCGGGGGCGGACACCCGGACCCGAATCTGGCGCACGCCCCGCATCTGGTCGAACTGACCCGCGGTGCGGAGGGGCTGGATTTCGCGGCCGCCTCCGACGGCGACGGCGACCGCAACATGGTCCTGGGTCGCGACTGCTTCGTGAACCCCAGCGACAGCCTGGCGCTGATGGCGGCCAACGCGCACCTGATTCCCGGCTACCAAGGCGGGGTGTGCGGTGTCGCGCGCTCCATGCCCACCAGCCAAGCGGTGGATCGCGTGGCGTCGGCTATGGACATGGAACTGTTCGAAACGCCGACCGGCTGGAAGTTCTTCGGCAACCTGCTGGACGCGGACCGCATCGTGCTGTGCGGCGAGGAGAGCTTCGGTACCGGCTCCAATCACGTTCGTGAAAAAGACGGGTTGTGGGCGGTGCTGTTCTGGCTCAACCTGCTGGCCGTCAAACGTCAGCCGGTTGCAGAGATCCTCAATGCGCACTGGCGGCGTTTCGGCCGCAACTACTACTCGCGCCACGACTACGAGGCTATCGACAGCGTCGCGGCCGATGGGTTGATTGAGCGATTGCGGGAGAAGAGCGCCGGACTGGCTGGGAACACGCTTGCAGGACGGCGTGTGGAATTGGCGGACGACTTCGCCTATCGCGATCCCATCGACAACTCGATCACCGAACGCCAAGGCGTTCGCATCGTTTTCGCAGACGGCTCACGCATCGTCTACCGGCTGTCGGGTACCGGCACCGAAGGCGCAACGCTGCGCGTCTATCTGGAGCGCTACGAACCGGACCCTGCCCAGCACTCGCTACAGGTAAGCGAAGCGCTGGGTGAGCTCGCCACGCTGTCGCGTGAGTTTGCGGAACTCGAGGCACGCGTCGGGCGTACCCAGCCGGATGTGGTGACCTGATGCGCCGCTAGCGGATCTCGGCGGCGCGAGATTCAGCGCCCGCGTGCGCGGTTCGCAACCTCGTGAATCCAATCGCCGATACCGGCCCAGGTGGTGTCCCTGTCGATCTCGTTGAGTACCTCGTGGCGGGCGCCGGGGATCAGCTCGACGGAGACGTTGCTCACACCGCCGGTACGCAGCAGTTTTTCCAGTTTGTGTACCCCGCTTCCAAAACGTCCCACCGGGTCCTCGGATCCGCTGATCAAACGCACCGGCAGATCGGCGGGAAGGGTGTGGCGTTTCTTCAACGCGTACAGGTCGAGCTGGCCGTGCAGCAGATCGAGCCAGAACCGGTTTGTGCAGGCAAAGCCGCACAGCGGGTCGGCGATGTAGCGGTCCACCTGTTCGCTGTCGCGGCTCAACCAATCAAACGCGGTACGGTTCGGTCTAAAACGACGGTTGAAAGTTTGAAACGTAGCCGCATTCATAAGCGTGCTCTTACCCCTGACACCCGAGCGCAGGATCTCAAACCAGGTCGCGGCCAGACCCAGGCGCAGCAGCAATTTCGGGTTGAGTCCGGAACCGGTCAACAGCAATCCCGCGTAGCTCTCCGCCTCCGCCATCACCGCCGCTAGCGCGACGTAGGAGCCCATGCTGTGGCCCAACAGGATCAGCGGCAGATCGGGATTCTGTTCGAATGCGTGGCGCTTGAGCCGGTTGAGGTCAGAGACGGTCTTCCGCCAACCGTCGTGGTCGGCATAGTGTCCGCGATCGTCACTGGGGCATCGTGCGCCGTGGCCGCGGTGTTCCACGGCCCAGGTGCTGACGTTGCGCGCCGCCAGGTATTCGGCGAACGGTGCGTAGCGCCCGACATGTTCGGACATGCCGTGGGAAATCAGTAGGGTTGCGCCGGGATGCTCGGTCAACCAGGCCCGGTAAGGGATGACGTGACGATCACTCGCCACCAGGAGTTCTTCGAGATATTGCTGCACGCTATGTCTCTCGATACGGA
>JBNKCG010000033.1:0-26649 GCA_050287605.1 Gammaproteobacteria bacterium
TCAGTGTTGTTCCTCGTCCAGCGCCCTGGCGAGTTCTCTTAATTGTTCTGAAATTTCAACAGGATAAGCGGGTTCGCCCTGCAGCTGTCGGAGAGCGTCAGGCAGCCGGTCGAGTTGTTCCCGGCAATGGATGCGCGCCGCTTCCAGCGATGTCGTGGTGACTCGGTGACCATTGCGCATGACGGGATGCAGTAGCGGTGTGCCGGGATGGCGTTCGTGGGCGAGGGCCAGCAGATCCCCGGCGTAGTGCCCGTTCGCGCCAAGACGGCGAAAGATCTGTTTGCGCCCGGGCCAGTTGGCTTTGGCTTCGGAGCGCTTGCGGCGAGGCTTGCCGGCATATTCTTGCAGCTTGTAGGCCGAATCGAGGTACGGGGCGTCGGCAGAGGTGTCCACGCGAGTCCCGATACCGAACCCATCGATGGGGGCACCTTCGCGACGCAGGCGCACGAGTTCCCCCTCGTCGAGATTGCCGCTGACGAATATGCCGGTGTCGCCCAGTCCCCCGGCGTCGAGAATCGTGCGGACGGCGCGGGCGTGGGCGGCGAGGTCGCCGCTGTCAAGGCGCACGGCTTTGATCCTGACGCCCGCAAGGCTCGGGTCCGATGCCAGTTCGACGACTTTGCGCGCCCCGGCTTCCGTATCGTAGGTGTCGATCAGCAGCACGACGTTGTCGGGCTGTGAGCGGGCGAAGTGCGCGAACGCGTCCGTCTCGTGCTCGTGGGCGAGAATGTACGAGTGCGCAATGGTGCCGAAAAGCGGGATCCCGAAACGACGGCCCGCGGCAACGGTGGCGGTACCTGCGAATCCTGCCAGGTAGGAGGCGCGCGCTGCCATCAGGCCGGCCTCTGCGCCGTGGGCGCGGCGCATACCGAAATCGACCAGCAGTTTTCCCGGAGCCGCCAGCGTGCAGCGCGCCGCCTTGGAAGCGATCAGCGACTGGAAATGCAGGATGTTGATCAAACGGCTTTCGACGAACTGGGCCTGCGGAAGCGGAGCCACGACCCTCAGAATGGGCTCGTCGTCGAAAAACGGGGTCCCTTCCGCAATGGCCTCCACGTTACCCGTGAAGCGAAAGCTGTGTAGGTGATCGATGAACGCCCGGTTGAAAAGGCCTTGGCCGGAGAGCCAGCGCAGATCGTCCTCGTCGAAACGCAGCGATTCGAGGTACTCCAGTGCCTGCTCCAGTCCCGCAGCCACCAGGAAGCCGCGCTCCTGGGGCAGGTGGCGAACGAAGAACTCGAACACGGCCTCGCGATCCATGCCTTGTTCGAAATAGCTTTGCAGCATGGTGAGCTGGTAGAGGTCGGTAAGCAGGCTGTCCGGGCGGATCACCATATCGGCGGGGCTCGCTGTCGTTGGTCAGTTTGCCGTGATTCTCCACTCAGCGTAGGTGCAGCGGAAGCGCTGCGTCGTGTTGGGCGCGCAAGATCGAGTGCCTTCAATTCGATACTCGGCCGCATCGCCACGCCGCCGGGGAAGGGGTGTGCATTGCAGCCGCCGATCCGCGCAGATGGGGCAACGATGGACAAAGTGGGTAATGAGCAGGCAAAAAAAGACCGGCACCTTAGATTTGGAAGGAAGGTGCCGGTACTACCACCAAAGGAGGAGGAGGGGTAAAAATCTGTACTGCGTTGGGGAGTATTATACACAGTACCTGATGCGGTGCAACATCTTTTAGTAATATTTTTTCTGCGCGGGGGAAATTTTACCAAATTGACAAATGCCAATTGGTGATTTTGACATTTCACACGTAATTACAGCAATTTACAATTAATTTACTTATGTATTATAGGTCTTACCAAATTGCAAGAAACTCGAATGGAATCCCAGGACCCGGAAGGAGACCGCAACCTGTTGATCGGTTTGCTGCAATCGCAAACCTGGGTGCGAGACAAAAAAAAGGCCATCCCTTGGGATGGCCTCGTACCGAATTCGCGCAGATCGCGTTGCGGGCGTCAGACAATCGGCTGAAAGGCCGTTAGGCTGTCCAGCGAGGCGGAATTTGCCAACGTGGTGCCGAACAGCGAAGTAAAGTTGCCTTGCTCTCCGTGCAGCGCCATGTAGTTGAGTATGACGGTCTCTACCAGCAGATTGACGTTGTTGGCGGCGGGGCTGGAGGCGGTCTCCACCGACGCATCGCTACGCATGTAGCCGATCTGCTGGTGCAGGGCCTGCTCGGTGACGCTGGCACCAAGCAACTGCGGCTGGCTGGCAGGATTGTAGACCAGGAAGAACGATGCCGCGGTAGAGGAGTTGTCGCCGGTCCATACGCCTTTGCCGCCGCCGTCGGCCGAGTTGTCGACCTGTCCGTTGCTGGCGACCGAACCATCGCTGAAGACATAGAGCATGAGTGGCCGGCCTTTGCGGGCTGCGTACTCGAGGCATGCGCCCATGCAACGTCCGGCGCGCAGGTCGCGCAGTTCCCCGGTCGATCGGTCACCGGTGTGATAGTCGTATCCGCCCATGGTAATGGTCCCGGCACCGGCATAGCCGCCTGCGGCACCGTCCAGCACCATTTTCATGACCGAGGCGGTCTTGCGGAATTCGGCGTCACCGTCAAACTCCGCCTGAGAGAAAATGCCCGCGGCGCCCACGATGTCCGTATCCCCGGCAGGATCGACGCTGACGCCGGCAAAACGGTCCGCGATGTCGGCGGAACTGATGTAGCCGCAGCGAATGCGATTCTTGATGGCGGTATTATCCGCAGCCGAAAGCCTGGGATCGACAGCACTCAGCGCGACCTTGCTGTCGCTGATGCGGGTAATGGACTCCATCACGGCAACCACGTCGCTGGGGTCGGTCAGGATGCCGGTCAAGTTGCCGGTGTCCACCATGCCCGTGACGTCGGACGGGCGATCCACTTTGGTGGGGCGGATCTCCGGATCGACCATGGCCGCAGGAGCGACGGAATTGCCGCCCGATTCGGAGTTGCGCGATCCCACCAAGGTGACGATTTCGCCGGTAGCGCCCGCACGTGCAATTCCGTACATCGGATTGTGAGGATTGTTGCCGGTGTCGTTGTCGGAGCGGGCCGGGATGACGGCACCGTTGATATTGGCCGCCGTCGCGAGCGAAACCCTTTCCAGAATTCCCCGCAGCATGGCGCTGGTGGAGTGAAACGCCAGTCCCAGCGTGGTGTCGGTGAAGTCGCCGTTGCTGGTCGCGGAGGGGGCGGTCTCCACCTGGCCCGGTAACATGTCACCGGGTAGTCCCAGCTTGCTGTATCCGGCGGTGGTCAGCAGATCCAGTTGTCCGCCCTGATTGCCCACCAGGACGTTGGATCCCGCGATGTTCGCGCCGCCCGCTAGGTCAAAGCAGATAAAGGGGACTTTACTGATGGCGGAGGCCCCCAACGGGCAACCTGCACCGGTGGCCATGGTCTGTATGTCGGTGGATAGCACCGCCTGTGCCAGACGCGGAAACAGACCCCAGAGCGCGCCTCCCATGACCATCCCGCCGCCCGTCAGAAAGCCCTGTCGGATAAAGTCGCGCCGGGTGACCGGCTGCGGGTGATCCGGGTGGCGCAACGGCTCGTTGGGGGAGAGCGGCCTGCGTCGTTTAGCCATGTGCGTATTCCTCGCTATCCGTGGTCGTCGCTATTGGAGCAGCGTGGTCGCGCTGCCCAACACTGCAGTACAGGTGGCTTTGACCACTTCCAGGGTTCGTTGTGTGGTTGCGCATGTCGGGGTGCCGCCAATGGCGCACTGGGTCATGCGGGTAATAAGCGCCTCCAGCTCGGTCCGCGCCGCCGCGTCGTCCGGCTGCGTGGTCAAGTAATACGGCGTGCCCAGATCGGCGTTCAACATGTTGGCCAGCAGCGGGTCGATGATCTGGCTTCTTCCGGTGGCATCGAATGCCGTACTCGCCGCAGCACCGAAATTAAAGCCGGCGAAATAGGTTGTACGCGGAATGCCTCCCCGGTTCTCCACCAAGCCGTTGCAGTACTCCATGGCGAGCTGGGCGATAGCCATCTGCTGCGACGAGAGGAACGCATTGATATCGTCGACCGCGGGTAGCTGCTGCTCGTACGAGGTGTAGGTGTCGTTGATGCTTGAGTTGGCCGCGGAAAAACGGCTCACACCGGTCATTTTCGCCATCGCGGCGTCGATCTCGTTGAACATCCGCATCCCAATATCGGAAGCCGCGGGAAGATCGGGCGGCGTACCGGGAGGTGTCGGCGTGGCTTCCACGAAAACGTGGGAGTGGGTGCCCAACTGCTCGAAGGTGAGGAAGAATTCGTCCGATTGTGGGCCGTTCTCCAAGGCGAGTACCGTTCCCATCGACGAGATCGACTGTCCCTGCCCAGGCGTATAACTACTACCGTCGAGCGTAACGTCCACATGGGTGTAGGCTTGTCCAACCGCCGCTTCGCGCCCGTTGATGCCGATGCGCATGCCTCGTAGCGGGATGCTTGACGGCACTGCACTGGGATCGAGGCTGATGAAGAACGGGCGATTGAAGAGGTAGCTGTAGCTGTCGTACTGGCTGGCCTCGAAGACTACGTAGCTGTCGGGCACGTTGATGAGGTGACTGACGCTGAACAGCAGATAGAATTTCTCGCCCACGCCTACGTCGAAGTTCTGGGTGATCTGCTCTTGAGTCAGAGCCCGGTTGTGAATGGCGACCATGCGGATGGTGCCTTGCCACAGGCGGTTGTTGGAGGTTTCGTTACCCAGCACGAACGCGAAGCTGTTGTCCCAATCGGCAAGGTTGCCGCCGCCGGCGCTGTCCACATCGTCGGTGAACACGCCGTTGACGTAGATTCTGCGGCCGTTGACCGGGTCGTAGGTCACCACCACATGTTGCAGTGCTGCCTTGAGGTCTTCGTCGGCGTCGGCGGTTTCCAGCGCCGGTTCGCCGTTGGCGTCGCTGGTGCTGCTGCGGCCGTAGGCCTGGTAGTTGTACATGCGCTGGGCAAGGGTGAAGTTGCGCGCCGTCGCCGAGCCCGAGTAGCTGATGATGTGCGCGTCCTCCTGGGTGACGTTGGCGGGAGTGACCCACGCTTCGATGGTGTACTCACCCGTCGCCGTGATCATGTCGTGGAGTTTGCGGCTTGCCGTGGTGGTGCCTTGCGCTTTGCCGTCAACGATCTGAATACCCCAACCGCCGACCCAGTCCACCGTCCCGCTGAAGTTGAGATTGATGGCCGGCTCCACGCCGCTGGTGTCGTAGGCGGTGGTGCCCTGGCCGGTCTTGAACTGCCAGAAGGCAATCTGATTGGTTTCGTGACGCCCGCCGCTGCTGGCGACGATGCCGTCGCCGGCCAGGGTTAAAGCCGTGCTGAGTACCAGCGCGGGGTCGGGTTGCGTGGGTGTCACACCCGCGGCCATGTTGCTGATCGCCGTCTGCATAGTGGTGGCGTCGTTGGCGCAATCGCTCCAACAGTTGTGGAACTCGTCGCGCAGCCGTACCACCAGGCGCGAGTCCTGAGGCCGGTTGAGGTTGATCTTGGGACCCGCGGCCTCGTAGGCGGAGGCCACGTCGCTGTTGGCGAAGAAGGGGGCCTGCGGGGTGCTGGACGAGTCTGTGTGACACGCAACGCAGTGGGCGGTCAACAAGGGGTACACGTAGGTGGCGAACAGCGTGGAGTCGCCGGGCAGGTTGAGGCTGGCACCCGGATCGCGAATGGTAGGTGCTGTCAACTGAACCTGGGTGCCGCTGGTGCCGACGGTCGCCGCCGCCCAGGCGCTGATATAGCCCTGGATGATGTCGCCACAAACATCGGGTACCGCTTCCCAGCAGTTGTGGCCACCCCTGACCTTGGTCACCATGGCCGATACCGAGGGATTGTTGAGATCCACCACGGTATTGGCGGCGTTGTAGGCTTGGTTGACGTCGTCTTCACGCACGAACAGAGGCACTTGGCCGCCGGTGTTGTGGCAACTGCCGCAGCGGTTGTCCGCGCGCAACGGTTCCCAGAGGTTGATGCGAAACGCCTGCACGTCGGCCGTTCCCGGGGCTGGACCGGTGTAGCTGGTGCCGCCCGATGGCGCGGAACCGGGGTTGCCCACGGTCGGGGCGCCACCGCTGCCGCCGCCGCAGCCGCTCAGCAATCCCATCAGCGCCAGCACTGCCAGCACGCTGCGGGCGATTCGGGGCAGGCGCGGTTCGATCGTCGAAAAGGGGGTCTGCGAGTGCATTGTTGTTCAATCCTTTGGTGTCAGTCGCCTTGGCAGTACACGGCCGATTCGGCGAATACACGTTTCATCTGGTAACCGCTGACGGCAAACGAAGTCACCATCGAGTCGATCTGCGCGCGATCGGCGCTGTTGCCCGGTTCACGCAGACACATGGCCTTGAACACCTTCTGCACCTGGCAGCGGGCAAAAGCGCTGGTATGGGCCAGTTCCTGGCCCATGCTCTTCGCGCCGTCGCCGGTGCCTGGCAGGCCGCCGTCCCAACCCAGCAGTGAATTGGGACCCACGCGCCAGTAGTTATCCCAATGGTCGTTGGAGGTGCGGTAACCGGTTTCGAAGGTTCCGTCGTTTTTCAGGTATTTGGGCTGCACCACGCCGGGTGTGTACTGCAGCTGGCCGTTCTCGCCGTTCGGGTCGGTATTGCTGTCGTATTGGTAATCGTAATAGGCGTAGGCCTGGGCCAGGGGCGCCATGCCGGTGTGGCAGCCGGAGCAGTTGTTGAGAAAGATGCGGCTGTCACCGCCGGGGCTGCGCGACACGTCCTGGCGAATGCGGTCGAAGGGACGCGTATTGTCCTTGATCTCCTCCAGGTCTTTGCACAGGAAATTGAGCACCGTGTAGCGGAACATGGCGCGGTTGGTGCCTTCGTAGAAAAAGGCCTTGGCTGCGGCGCGGGTGGTCATGACGCCGGCCGTCCCCGACACCGGGAGGCCGGTGACGGTGGATTGCGTGGTGGCACTGAGCACATCCTTGAGATTGGCGCCCTGTGACTCCAGCGCTTCGTAGTGAGCGTTACTGGAGTTCGAATAAGCGGGTAGTCCGCCCCCGGTGCCCACATAGAGGATGTCGGCCGACAACACCTGACGGAAATCGACGTCGTCGCGGATCATGCCGATGACCGTTGCCGTGAAATCGTTCAGTGGGGCGAAGACGGTCTGGTCGCGATTGGTCCACGGTGTGACGAAATTCTTCAACGTCACGTTGTAGAAGGCGTTATCGTCCATGGCGCGGTAGGCGGCGGCGATGGGATCGCTTGCGGTGATGTCAGCAGCCATGGCGTCCAGAACGGCGGCGCTGGGTGGAACGCCGGCGATGCGGTCGTGCAGGCGCTTGGCCTGTTCGCGGGGTCCGGCTGTCGCCGTCGTGTAGGGCGCCAGCAACGCTAACGCACCCAGGGCGAGTCCGATGGATGCAAACAGAGGCTTAAGGCGGTGTGAGATGCGGATTGGCATCGGCACTCCTTCGCTGCTTTTGTGTACAAACGCGGCTCAACCGGGGGATCAGTGGAGCGACGCATGGCCTGTTGGGTTGTTGTTCTCGTCCTGGGCCGCGGTGTCGCGAGCGCAGATAATAAAAGACCAGGAGATGCTATTGACGATACGCAATTTCTAGATAGATTCTGTGACCACCTTCGCAGATCAATGGGAACTGTTCGCAATAACCTTTCGTGCAAGAAGCCTTAGCGCCAGGGAGAGGCGTTGGCACCCCCGCAACCGGAGCAGCACCGAGCCTCGTGATTTGGTGACCGCCGATCGATCCGCCCTCTGAGGGCAGCGCGCATCCGGCGGCGACCGAGGTAACGGGGACCTGCCCCGGCTCAACCATAGAATACGTAGGGATCATGATCCGTCGATACTTTTCCCCAACCCAACGCCTCTCCCGGTATGCCCTGTGGCTGATCTTCGGGATCACCGGCGGATTGACGGGGTGCAACGGGGATGTGGGATTCGGCGGCGGCCAGGATCAGGACCCGGTGGTCGTCGACACGGCGGTGGCCTACGTCAAGCGTCCGTTGGCGTTGGATGGCGCCAGCAATCCGGTACAGCCCGATGCGCGCCGGGTGGTCACGTTCGAGCCGGGCGCGTCGCTGATGTTGCGCGACCGCGCATCTGCCACTGCCGCGGAGCGCAGCCTCACCGACAACCTCTTCCTACCGGGCGAACGCTATGACGTCCGCGATCTCGACGTCTCCTACGATGGTACCAAGCTGATCTTCTCTCTACGTGGGCCCTACGTCGAAGGGGGTAACGAAGACGATCAGCCAACCTGGAATATCTGGGAGTACGATGCCCAGGACGCTACCCTGCGCCGGATCATCGCCTCTGACATCACGGCGGAAGAGGGGCACGATCTGGCGCCGCACTACCTGCCCGACGGGCGCATCCTGTTCAACTCCACCCGCCAGCGCCAATCGCGCGCCATTCTCCTCGACGAGGGCAAGACGCAGTTCGCCACCCTCGACGAGGATCGCCGCGAACACGCGCTGGTGCTGCACGTCATGAACGATGACGGCAGCGATATCCACCAGATCTCGTTCAATCAGAGCCACGATCTCGATCCGTCGGTGTTGACCAGTGGACGGGTGGTGTTCAGCCGTTGGGATCACATGGGCGGGCGCAACGGCATTCATCTCTACCACGCCAATCCCGACGGGACCGACCTGGAAGCACTTTACGGGGTGCACAGCCACGATACCGGTACCGCCGGCACCACTGTCCAGTTTCTGCAGCCGCGTGAAATGCCCGACGGGCGCTTGATGGCAGTGCTCAGGCCGTTCACGGGAACCGATGGCGGTGGCGATCTGGTGGCCATCGATTTCAGCACCTACAGCGACAATCAGCAGCCCACCTGGGTCAACATCGGCCTTTTGGGCAACGGTCAGACCTCGGTGACGGCCCAGGAGGTGCGCACCGACACCGAGCCCTCTCCCGGGGGGCGTTACCGTTCGGCATACCCGTTGTGGGACGGCACCTCGCGCTTGCTGGTGAGCTGGAGTCCTTGCCGGCTGGTCGAGGCGGCGCAGATCGTTCCCTGCACGCCCGCGCGCCTGGCCGATCCTGCCGCCCAGGCTGCCGATCCGCTGTTCGGTATCTGGATTTACGATACCAGCGCTGGAACGCAGACACCCATCCTGCAGCCCGCCGAGGGGACGGTCTATTCCGAAGTGGTGGCCATGCTCGGGCGCAACACAACACCCAGCGTGATTTTTGACAAGCAGCCGGGCGTGGACCTGGATTCGGACCTGATTACGGAGGGTGTCGGCATTCTGCACATCCGCAGCGTGTACGATGTGGATGGCACCGATACCGCAAGCCCCAGCATCACGACGTTGCGCGATCCCGCCCTGACCACGGCGGCGAATCGCCCGGCGCGGTTCCTGCGTGTGGTCAAGGCGGTTTCCATCCCCGACCGCAACGTGCGTGATTTCACGAACAGCTCCTTCGGTGTCAGCACCCAGCAGCTGATGCGCGAAATCGTGGGCTACGCCCCCATCGAACCGGACGGCTCGGTCAAGATCAAGGTACCGGCCAACGCGGCGCTGGCGATCAGCGTGGTAGACGCCAACGGGCGACGCATTGGCGGGCGCCACCGGAGCTGGATTCAGCTCAAGCCGGGCGAGGAGCTGGAGTGCGTCGGCTGCCATGCTGCGACCAGTACCATGCCCCATGGGCGCCGCAGCGCGGCGCCGGCTTCGGTCAACCCGGGCGCACCCAACACCGGTATCCCGTTTCCCAACACCGAATCTGCACTGTGGGCCGATATCGGCGAGAGCATGGCGGAGACCCGCGCCCGCATCAGTTGCCAAACCGACTGCGCGGCGCTGAATCCCAGCATGGATATCGTGTACGATGACGTCTGGACCGATCCTGCTGTGCGCGCCAAGGACGCCAGCTTCGCCTATCGCTACAGCGATCTTGCGACCCCGGCGCCCACCGCGTGTACGAGCGCCTGGAACAGCTTGTGCCGCACCGTCATCAACTATGAGCAGCACATCCACCCGCTGTGGAGCCTGCCACGTACGGTGGCGGCGGCGGACGTAACCTGCACCAGCTGTCACAACATCGTCGATGCCATGAGCAATCCGAAGGTGCCGGATGGGCAGCTGGATCTCAGCGACGGGCCGTCCGATTTGAATGCGGACCATTTCAAGGCCTACCGCGAGCTGCTCTCGCAGGACAACGCGCTTGAGCTGGTCGGTACCATGTTGCAGGAGATGGCCGGGCCGGTGATCGTCAACCCGTCGCTGTCGGCAGCGGGCGCGGCCGCGAGTAGCACGTTTTTCAGTCGTTTCGATGTGGGGGGAAGCCACGAAGGCTATCTCAGTCCGGCAGAGCTGAAGCTCATCGCCGAATGGGCCGATCTCGGCGCACAGTACTATAACGATCCTTTTACCGCGCCCATCAACTGATCGGTGCAGTGAGAGGTGGATAAAATAATTGGGTCGGCGCGCCGGAGAACCCGGAAACTGCGGCGCGCGCGGCAGATGGGAGCCTATGCGATTCAGGTTGATTCTGGCCGTATGTGGGTGGTTGATCTCAGGGCAGGTTGTCGGTGCAGATAGCGAAATAGCAGTCGAGATTGCGGATCCCTACATCGAACTTCACACGGGACCCGGGAGCGGGTTTCCCGTGTTTTACGTTGTGGAGCGCGGTGAGCAGATTACATTGCTCAAGCGCAGAACCGACTGGTTTCAGGTGCGTACGGCGCGCGGCAAAGAGGGTTGGGTGTACCGCGACCAACTGGCACGCACGCTCTATCCCGACGGCAGTGCGGTGGCCATCAACGACGCCACCTGGAAGGATTTTGAAGCTCGACGTTGGGAGTTTAGCGCCATGACTGGCGATTTCGACGGCGCCAACCAGATTGCGCTATCCGCCGGCTATGCGCTGACCGAGAATCTTTCGGTGGAGGTGAACTACACCAAAGTGCTGGGACGCTACTCCAGTCTGGATTTGACGGGATTCAGCATCGTTCACCAGCCCTTTCCGGAGTGGCGTTACTCACCCTACTTTACGCTCGGCACCGGGCAGGTGCGGATCAAACCCTCCGCAACGCTGGTTCAACCCCTGGATCGCAAAGAGGACTATTCGAATGTAGGTATCGGTGTCAAAACGTATCTGACGCGCAGATTCCTGATGCGCTTCGAATACCGAACCTACGTGGTGTTTACCAACCGTGACGAGAACGAGGAACCCAACGAATGGAAAATTGGCTTCGCCTTCTTCTTCTGACCCTGACCCTGAACCTGAACCTGGCGGGGATGGGCGGTGCGGCAGTGGCGGCGGACGCTCCGTCGCCGGAACAGTCGCCGGCGGAAGAGGAGCCGTTGTTCCAGCCCGAGGTGGAGCGGCGCCTCGTGGATGTCGCCGATATCGATACCGAGGATTTCGAGCTCGGCCCCTTCGTGGGCTATTTGAGCATTGAGGATTTCGGCGTCAACACGGTGTTTGGCGCGCGCTTCGCCTACCACATCACAGAAGATTTCTTCGTCGACGCCTCGTTCGGCAGCAGTCAGGCCCAAGAAACCAGTTACGAGCTGTTGAGCGGAGCGGCGGCACTGCTCACCGATGCCCAGCGCGACTACACCTACTATAACGTCTCGTTGGGTTACAACCTGTTTGCGGGCGAATCCTATTTCGGCGCGAAGCGGGCCTTCAATTCCGCTCTTTACCTGCTGGGCGGAGTGGGCAGTACGGAGTTCGGCGGCGGTGATCGTTATACAGTGAGCTTCGGAGTCGGCTACCGTTTCATCGCCACCGACTGGCTGGCGTTTCACGTGCTGTTTCGCGACCACGTATTTCAGCACGACCTGTTCGGCGTGGACAAAACGGCACAAAACCTAGAATTGCAAACCGCCATCCTGTTCTTTTTCTGAAGGAGGCCCGTTTATGAAACGAATCAACACACTGTTTTTGACGGCGCTGCTCGCGCTGACTACACCCTTCGTGGTGGCGAATGCCGCGCAGCTGGACGAGGCAGCGCCGGATTTCGCCCTGAAAAGCCGTGCCGGCACCAATCTTCGCCTGAGCGAACTGCGTGGACAGGTGGTGATGATCAACTTCTGGGCGTCGTGGTGCGGGCCGTGTCGCCAGGAGATGCCGCTGTTGGAGAAACTCCACCAACGCTACAAGAAGCTGGGATTCACTATGCTGGGAGTCAACGTGGAGAAAGACTCACGCGCGGCACTGTCTTTTCTCAAGGATCTGCCGGTGAGTTTTCCCATTCTCTACGACAAAGAGAACACCGTCAGCCGCCTGTACAAGGTGTCCGGTATGCCTACTACCGTGGTGGTGGACCGTGACGGCAAGCTGCGCTTTCGCCATACCGGATTCGTGCCCGGCGACGAGCAGGAGTACAGCAAAATGATCCGTACGGCGATGAAGAAATGAATGCACGCATTATTGTTCTGAGCGTACTGACCGCGCTGGTGACGCTGACCGGGGGCTGCACCCTTGAGCCGTGGGTCAAACCCTACGAGCGTGCCAACCTGGCCGATCCCATCATGAGTTTCAGCCGTGATCCGATTTCGACGTCCTACATCAACCACGTCCAGGAGGTGCGTGAAGGCGCGCGCGGTGCGGGGACTGCCGGCGGGGGAGGTTGCGGGTGCAACTGACACGACGGCATCGGCGGTTTGCGGCCGCGGGTTGGCTGCTGGCGGCGGGCGTGTTGATAACGCCCGGTGCGGGTGCCGCGGTTCTGCCCGACGAGCGCACGGATCTGCTGATCCACTCTTACGACGGCGGCGGTGTGGAAGTGACGGGTCCTTCGCTATTGGTCCGCAAGAACATCGGACAGACTTGGTCGGTGTACGGAAAGTATTACACCGACTCGGTCAGCAGCGCCTCGGTGGACGTGATCGCCACTGCCAGTCCCTATGAGGACGAGCGCACCGAAACCACCCTGGGTGTGGATTATCTGCACGACCGGACCACACTCAGCCTTTCCAATACCGCCAGCGACGAGAGCGACTACCAGGCAAACACCGTCTCGTTCGACATTAGCCAGGACATGTTCGGTGATCTCACCACCGTGACGCTCGGATACAGCGCCGGACACGATACGGTGGGCAACTCCACCGATCCCAGTTTTTCGGAGCCGGTCGACCGGCAACAGTATCGATTGGGGCTCACGCAGGTATTAACCAAGAGCCTCATCGTGGGCGCTACGCTGGAGTCGATCACCGACGAAGGTTTTCTGAACAACCCTTACCGGTCGGTGCGCTACGTGGATGCCGGCAGTGCCACGGGCTATAGCTACGAACCCGAGGTCTATCCGCATACCCGCACCAGCGATGCGCTGGCCCTGCGGATACGCTATTTCCTTCCCTATCGTGCCGCGCTGTACGGCGAGTACCGCCAGTATCGCGATACTTGGGGCATCGATGCCAGCAACTACGAGATCGGCTACGTGCATCCGCTGGGTGATCGCTGGACGTTCGAGGCGCGCATGCGCCGCTATTCGCAGAGCGCGGCGGATTTCTACAGCGATCTGTTTCCGTTCCAGGGGGCGCAGAATTTTCTTGCCCGCGACAAGGAGCTGAGCACGTTCAACAGCAGCGGGGTGGGACTCAGCTTCAGCTACGATCTCGCCAAAGGCGGCTGGGGGTTCGTCGATCGCGCCAGTTTCAATTTTTCCCTGGATCACATTCAGTTTCGGTTCGACGATTTCCGCGACGTGACGCAGACCGGCTACAGCGCCGGTAACGAGCCCCTCTACACTTACGATGCCGATGTCCTGCAGATCTTTCTCTCCCTTTGGTATTGACCGCCGGCTGGGGCTGCTGGCGGTGCTGCTGTGCCCAGTGGTGGCGCAGGCGCAGTGGTATCGCGCCGATGCGCCCATCATGGGCACGGCCATTCACGTGGAGGTCTGGCACGAAGACGGTGCGCGCGCACGGCAGGCGATCGACAGTGTCCTGAACGAGATGCGCCATGTCGACGCTGAGATGAGTCCCTACAAACCGGCGAGCGAGGTCTCGAAGATTAATGTCAATGCGGGAGTCGAACCGGTTTCGGTCAGCGGTGAGCTGGTGAGGTTGATCGACACCGCGCAGCACGTCTCCGACCTTACCCACGGTGCGTTCGATATCACCTTTGCCAGCGCCGGTCATCTTTACAATTATCGCGAGCACAAACGTCCGTCGAGTGCTGCGCTGGAGGCCGCCGTTGCCGTCATCGACTATCACCAGATCACCCTCGACAAGACACATGCACGCGTCGGGCTCAATAAAGCGGGCATGCGCATCGACCTCGGGGGGATCGCCAAAGGCTACGCCGTCGAGCGCTGCGTGCGGCTGCTGCGCGAGCAGGGCATCGAGCACGCGCTGGTCACGGCGGGCGGCGATACGCGGGTGTTGGGGGACCGGGTCGGCCGGCCGTGGATAGTCGGTATCCGTCATCCGCGCCAGGACAACCAGTTGATTACGCGTATCCCGCTCGATGACGAGGCGATCTCCACCTCGGGCGACTACGAACGGTTTTTCGAAGAGCAGGGTACGCGTTATCACCACATCCTCAACCCTGCCACCGGCGATTCTGCGCGCGAGGTGACCAGCGTGAGCATCGTCGGTCCGGATGCGACCTATACCGACGCGCTGTCCACCAGCGTGTTCGTCATGGGTGTGGAGCGCGGTTTGGCGCTGATCGAGGGGATGGCCGGATACGAGGCGTTGATCATGGATCACAACGGCAAACTTCACTACTCCAGCGGGCTGCAGCCGGCCCAGGCGGGTGCGCAGTGAACATCTACGGGAATCGATACATGTCAGGATTGCTACGGCGTCTGTGGGTCATTGTGGGGGGCGTGCTATTGGCGGCCAACGTTGCGCTGGCCGACGAAGCGCCCGCGCCGGCGAACGATCTCGAGCGAGAGGTGCAATCGCTCAAAGAGGATCTGATGGACCTCAACCGTGACCTGTTCATTCTCGAAGAGGATCTGCTGGCGCCCAGCGATACCCAGGTGATGGTCTTTCTGTCCATGGATGTGGGCACCTTCTTCACGCTCGATTCGGTGCAGGTGAAGATCGACGACAAGGTGGTGGCCAACTACCTCTACACGCCGCGTGAGCTGGAAGCGCTGCAGCGCGGCGGCGTGCACCGTATCCATCTCGGCAATCTGAAGAGCGGCTTGCACGAATTGACGGCGTTCTTTGTGGGCAAAGGGCCGCGCGGGCGCGACTACAAACGCGGCGCGACCCTGCGTTTCGAAAAGAGTCTCGGTCCCAAATACTTGGAGCTGCAGATTGTCGATTTGGAGAACCGCCAACAACCCGATTTCCGCATCAAGGAGTGGGAGTGACGCCAGTGCTGCGTCTGAGCGCACTGCTTGGCGTACTGCTCAGCGGCTCGCTGCTGGCTGCGGGGCCGGCTCCGCAGCCGGTGCGCAGTCTGGAGTACGGTGAGGCCCTGTTTTACTACTTCCAGCGCGACTACCTTGACGCCGGTGTACGGTTGATGGCGGCCCAGCAGCGCCGCCAACTGGGTGTCCATGACCAGGATGCCGATCTGCTGTTGGGCGGCCTGCAGCTCTCCTACGGTATGCACGACGCGGCACAGCGCACCTTCGATCGGGCGCTGGATGAGGCGGTGACATCGCAAGCGAAGAATCGTGCCTGGTATGCGCTTGCCCGCATGGCCTACCGGCGCGGCAATTGGCCACAGGCCGATCAGGCCTTGTCGAGAATCGCCGAGCCGAATGACGCGCAGGCTGCCAAGGCTGCATTACTGGGTGGACTGGTGGCGTTGGCCGAGAAACAGCCGGCACGAGCGGTCGAGGTGTTGGAGCAGGCCGGCGCCGGGCAGGGCGGCGACTCCGAGCCCTATCTGCAGTACAACCTCGCCGTGGCGCTGATCCGTGCCGGGCGCACACCGGAGGGCGTGGCGCTGCTCGAACGCCTGGGCGAGCAGAAGGTGGTCTACGAAGAGCAGGCCACGGTCCGCGACTACGCCAATCTGGCCGGCGCGTTTGCGTTGCTGCAAACGGGTCAGCCGCAGGAGGCGCAGCGTTTCTTCAACCGCGTGCGCCTCACGGGGCCGATCTCCAATCTGGCCCTCCTGGGTGCGGGGTGGGCGGCCAGCGATGCGGGGCAGTTCCGCGCCGCGCTGACGCCGTGGCGCGAACTGGTGGGACGCACGCCGCGCGATGCGCCGGTATTGGAGGCGTTGATCGCAGTGCCCTACGCCTACACCCAACTGCAGGAGGATGCGCGTGCCGCGCGAGTCTACGAAGAGGCGGTGCAGGCCTACCAGCAGGAGCGCGATGCCATTGCCAAAGCGGTTGCCGCCGTCGACGACCCGCAGTGGTTGAGTGAGGCCGGCGGCGCGGCGGATGCGGCGACACGCGGCGGGCAATCGATGCTGGAGGGTCAATGGCTGCCGCACCTGATCGCCGGGCACCCCTTCCAGGAGGCGTGGCACACTTACCGCGATCTTCAGCAGTTGGAGCGTAATCTGGCGCGTTGGCAGACCAGCCTTGCCGCCTACGACACCATGCTGGTCACCCGCAAGGCGCGTTTTGCCCAGGTGGTACCCGCGATTGAGCGCCGCCTGACCGAGATCGATGTCGCGACACTCCAACAGCGCAAGGCGCAGATCAGTCGTGAACTGGGGCAGATCGTCGACGGCAAAGCCGTCTGGAAGTTGGCGACCGATCAGGAGCGAGGGGCGCGGGACGAGATCGAAGCGCTTTCCGAACGCCTCGCCAAGCTGCCGCAGTCCGACGACCGGCAGGCGTTGGCGGAGCGCGTGCAGCGCCTGCGCGGAGTGCTCTACTGGCGGGTGCACGCCGCGTTTCCCGAGCGCCGCTGGCAGGCCACCAAGGCCGTTACCGGGCTCGACGAACCGCTTGCGCAGTTGCAGCAGCACATCGCGCACTTGCGCGGCGCCCGCGCCTACGCCAATGCGCGCGTGGGCGATTTGGGGGCGCGTATCCAGAGCGCGCGCGATCGCGTGTCCCGCCAGCAACCGCGCGTTACGCTGGCTCTGGCGCGCCAGCGCGCCTTCGTGGAGCGGTTGGCGCGCGAGGAGCTGGTCGGCCGCCAGGCGCAAATCGACAGCTACCTGCTGCAGGCGCGCTATGCGCTGGCGCAACTCTACGACCGCGCGCAGTCGGGGGCCGCGGCGAAATGAACTGGTCGCGAGGATTGGTCCTGCTGGCCGTGGCGGCGCTGGTGGGTGCCTGCGCGCGCGGCCCCAAGGCGCCGACGCTGGCCGATCTTGCTGCCAAGGCGCAGGAGGAGCCCGAACCCAAGGTGGAGCTGCCTGCCAGTCGCGACCGCGCGGTCGATGCCTACCGTGCCTTTCTTGCCGATGCACCGGAGACCTCGCCGTTGCGCGCCGAGGCGACACGGCGCTTGGCGGATCTGCGCCAGGAGACCCTGGACGACAAGAGTGCGGCGGCGGAGGTGGAGATTACTCCCCAGGCACAGGCCGCCGAACGCGACGCGATCATCAAGCTCTACGGCGACCTGCTGCGCCGCTATCCCGACAATCCGCGCAATCCCGAGGCCATGTACCAGCTCGGCCGCGCCTACGATGCAGCCGGCCAGCGCGAAAAGGCGCTGGAGACTTTGACTCTGCTTGCGCAAAGCTACCCTGACAGCCCGCGTTACGACGAGGTGCAGTTCCGCCGCGGCGAGATCCTCTACCTCGACCAGCGCTACAGCGATGCCGAAGCCGCCTATCGCGCCGTGATCGGCGTCGGGGACGAATCCACCTTTTACGAGCAGGCGTTGTACAAGGGCGGCTGGTCGCTGTTTAAGCAGCATCGTTACGACGCGGCACTGGATCTCTTCACCGCGGTGCTGGATCGGCGTGTCGCGGGTGACGATATTGCGCTGGAGGCGTTGAGTAGCGTCGAGCGCGAACGCGTGTTCGACACCTTGCGCGTAGTGGCGTTGAGCTTCAGCTACCAAAGCGGTCCGTCGAGCATGGCGGAGTATTTCAAACGCCGCGGTGCCCGCCCTTACGAGCATCTGGTCTACCGCACCCTGGGCGAGCAGTACCTGGAGAAGGAGCGCTACAGCGACGCCGCTGCGGTGTTCCAGGCCTTTGTCGAACAGCATCCGCTGCATCGTGAGGCTCCGCGTCTGCAGCTCAAGGTGATCGCCGCTTATCAGGCGGGCGGCTTTTCCGACAAGGTGCTGGATGCCAAGCGTCAGTTCGTGGCGCGTTACGGGATGGATCAGCCCTACTGGGCCCGTTTCACGCGTGAGCAGGCGCCGGATATCGTGGCGGAGGTCAAGTCGCAGCTCGACGAACTGTCGCGCCACTACCACGCCGAAGCGCAAGCCACCAAGACGCCGGCCGCCTACCAGGAGGCGATCCGCTGGTACCGCAAGCGCCTGGCCTACTTCCCGGGCGAGGCCGACAGCGCCAATTCCAACTTCCTGCTTGCCGAACTGCTGTTCGAAACCCGCCAGTACGCCGATGCAGCGCGCGAGTATGAGCGCACCGCCTACGATTATCCGGAGCACCCCAAGGCCGCCGAGGCGGGCTACGCGGCGTTGCTGGCGTACGCCGCCCAGGAACCGGCCCTGGCGCCCGCCCAGCGCGCCGCCTGGCAGCAGCGCGCCCTGGCCAGCAGCGAACGCTTCGTCGAGCGGTTCCCGAAACACAACGAGACACCCAAGGTGCTGGCCAAGATGGCCGAGCAGCTGTTCGCCGCAGGCGACGCCAAGGCGGCCAGTTGGGCGGCGCAGCGCCTGGTGGAACGCTATCCGCAGAGCGCCCCGGACCTGCGACGCAGCAGCTGGCTGGTGATCGCCCACAGTGCCTTCGACCAGGGTGAATACGTCAAGGCCGAGGGCGGCTACCGCCAGGTGCTGGCGCTGACCGCGCCGCAGGCGAAAGATCGCGCCGAGGTGATGGACCGCCTGGGTGCTTCGGTCTACAAGCAGGCTGAAAAGTTGCGCGCAAACGGCGATCTCGCCGGTGCGGCGGCGGGTTTCCTGCGCGTTGGCCAAGTGGCGCCCACCAGCACCATCCGCGCCACCGCCGAGTACGATGCGGCGGCCGCCTACATGGAGGCCAAGCAATGGCCGCAGGCGGCGCAGGTGTTGCAGAACTTCCGCCGCAACTACCCGCAGCACCCGCTGCAGGCGCAGGTCACCGAGAAACTGGCGGTGGCCTTTCTGGAGGGGGGCAATCGCAGCGCGGCCGCCGCCGAGTTCACGCGCATCGCCGGCGAGAACAAAGACGTCAAGGTGCGCCGCGAGGCGTCGTGGCGCGCCGCGGAACTCTACGAGCAGGACGGGCAGACTGCGCGTGCCATTAGTGCCTGGAACCGCTACGTCAAGGATCATCCGCATCCCGCCGGCGAGGCCATCGAGGCTCGCTACCGTTTGCTGCAGATCTATCAAAAACAGAATGACCGTCAGCAGGTGCACAGCTTGCGCAACGCCATCATCAAGGCCGACCGCGAGGCGGGGCGCGAACGCAGCGAACGCACCCGGTTTTTGGCGGCGCACGCACGCTTGGCGATGGCCAGCGAGGAGCAGGCGGTCTACGCTGCAATCCGGCTCACCGAACCACTCAAGCGCAGTCTGCAACGCAAGCGTCAGGCCATGAAAGGGACGCTCGCGTCGTTGGCCACAGCGGCCGAATACAACGTGAGCGACGTGACCACCGAAGCGACCTTCCGCAGCGGCGAGGTTTATCGCCAGTTTGCCAAGGCGCTGCTGGCATCGGAACGCCCCAAAAAACTCAACGCCGACGAGAAGGAAGAGTACGACCTGCTGCTGGAAGAGCAGGCCTACCCCTTCGAAGAGAAAGCGATCGAGGTACACGCCATCAACACGCGGCGCACCCTGGACGGTGTCTATGACGATTGGGTACGCAACAGTTACCGTCGCTTGGCCGAGCTGATGCCGGTCCGCTACAAGAAGGGGGAGCGCAGTGTCGAAGCGTATGCAACGCTCGATTGAGATCGTGCTGTTGGCGCTGGCACTGGCGGCGTGCTCGGGCGCGCCACCCAAGCCCGTGGCAGGCACCCAGGGGGCGGCGCCCTCGAGCGCCGATCCCGCGGTGGTGGCGGCGTTTCAGAAAGCGCTCACCGCACTGCAGGCCG
Source organism: Gammaproteobacteria bacterium (assembly GCA_050287605.1). Lineage (GTDB taxonomy): Bacteria > Pseudomonadota > Gammaproteobacteria > QQUJ01 > QQUJ01 > QQUJ01. The sequence goes on from JBNKCG010000033.1 coordinate 19,986, forward strand.
GGCGCGACACCGACGCCGAGCGCGGCTTCCGACAGCTGACCCAGCAACACCCGGAGCACCGCGGTCCGTGGCTTGATCTCGCCATCACACTGCGACACCAGGAGAAGAACGAAGAGGCGCAGAAGCTGCTCGCCCAGGTCGTGGAGCGCTTCCCCGATTTCGCGGCGGCGTTCAACGAGCTGGCCATGCTGCAGCGCCTGGACGGGCGTTTTGTGGAGGCGCGCCGCTCCTACGAGTCGGCGATCGCCAGCCGGCCCGATTTCGCACTGGCGTACCGGAATTTAGGGCTGTTGTGTGATCTATATCTCCATGACAACAGTTGTGCTTTGTCAAACTATCAAAAATACCAGCGGTTGGTATCAGGCGAAGACGACGAGGTTACGCAATGGATCGCCGATCTGGAGCGCCGCGCGAGTACCAAAAAATGAAGATTTGCTTAATCGCCGCCGTACTCACGGTTGTGACGGGCCACGCCCTGGCCCAGGAGCCGGAGCACGAGTTGCGGATGAACGTCATCGGCAATAAGGAGGCACCACGCTCGCTGATCATCGTGCCGTGGAAAGCCGCCCAGCCGGGAGACCTGACCTTGCGGCCGCTGAACAGTCTGGTGGAGGCGAGCATCGGGCCGCTCGACCCCGACGTGGTGCGTCGAGAGTTGAGATTGCGGGCTGCGTTGCAAAGCGCGGAGCCTGCGCGTTAGCGATTACTCGAACCAATCGAGTAGGAAGTCTTTGGTAAAAACCAGGGTGTGAGTGGTTTGGTGGGGGGTAGAATGCGCCCCTTGGTGACATCTTCGGAGTTGATTCACGTTTTGCAGTCAACGGTTCTAGGTTGAGGACACGGCAATGACGATCTACAACAACATCGTTTCGTTCTTTCAGTCCGGCGGTGCGTTCATGTATCCCATCGTCGTGGTGTTGGCGCTGGGTCTGGCCATCGCCGTCGAGCGCTATTTCTACCTTTCCTACGCAGCGGTTCGAAACCGCAAGGCATGGAACGATCTGATGCCGCTGCTGCGCTCGGGTAAATACCGCGAGGCCCAGGGGTTGGTGGAGAAATCGGGTGCGGCGATCAGCAAGATCCTTGCTTACGGTTTATCCAGCGTCGCCAAGGCGCGGCGCCGCGACGATATCCAGATGGCCATGGAAGAGGGGTTGATGGAGGTGATTCCCAGGGTGGAAAAGCGCACCCACTACCTCGCCACGTTGGCCAACATCGCCACGCTGCTGGGGTTGCTGGGCACCATCATCGGCCTGATCCAGGCCTTCACCGCGGTGGCTAACGCCAATCCTGCGGAGAAGGCGGACATGCTGTCGGCCAGTATCTCGGTGGCCATGAACACTACCGCCTTCGGCCTGATGGTTGGTATCCCGCTGCTGCTGGTGCACGCGGTGCTGCAGACCAAGAGCACGCAGCTTATCGATAACATGGAGATGGCCACGGTGAAGGTGGTCAACCTTATCGGCGATCGTGCACAGCAGGCGGCGGCGTAATGCGCAACTACCGGCGCATGCGCAGCCGCGCGCAGGCCACCACCGACCTCAACGTCACGGCCTTCATGAATCTGATGGTCGTGCTGGTGCCGTTTCTGCTCATCATGGCGGTGTTTTCGCGCATCACCATCCATGAGCTGAATCTGCCTGGCGCCGGGGGTGAGGACAAAAACGATCAGCCGCGCTTGCAGTTGGAGGTTGTCGTGCGCACCGATCGCCTGATCGTCAGCGACCGCGCCGCCGGCAATCTGGTCACGCTGCCCAAGCAGGCCGGCGCCTACGACCTCAAGCAGCTCTCGGAGTGGTTGCAGCGCATCAAGGCCCGGTTCCCCGACGCGTTGGCCGCCAGCATCCTGGCCGAACCGAAGATCCCCTACGACGACCTGATTCAGATCATGGACACCGTGCGCGCCTTCGAGGTGCGGGAAAACGACCAGCGCATCAAAGCGGAGCTGTTCCCCGAGATCGCGCTGGGTGATGCGCCGGTGGTCAGCAAGAAATAGTCCACGCCCATGAAGCTCTCACGACGTGCACAACGTATGGAACGCCACCACCGCCGCAGCACCTTCGGCGGCGGTCTCAACCTGGTGGCGCTGATGGACATCTTTACCATCCTGGTGTTCTTCCTGCTGGTGAACTCCTCGGATGTGCAGGAGATGCCCAGCAGTCGCGCGGTCAAGCTCCCCGAATCCAACATCGAGGCCAAGGTGCGCCAGACCATCACCGTGCTGGTCACCCGCGACGAGATCCTGGTGCAGGGCGAGGCTGTGCTGCCGTTGAGCGCGGCGGCAAACTCCAGGGAAATGGTACTGGCACCGTTGCGCGAAGCGCTGGAGCGTCAGGCGCGGCATCGCCTAGTGAAGAACGCGGAAGACGAACAGGACAAGGGTGAGGTGACGATCCTCGGTGACAAGAGCACGCCGTTCGAGGTGTTGAAGAAGGTGATGGCCACCTGCACTGAGGCTGGTTATGGCACCGTATCCCTGGCGGTGCAGCAGCGCGGCGTGAAGGAGGGTTAAGCGGGTGGCCTACGCGTTGGACATCGCTTGGAACGGCGGCAGTCTCGACGATCGCCGCTTCCGCCGCGTCTTACTGGTCACCGGAATCGTGTTTCTGCTTATGTCGGTCATCGTTGCGCGGTTGCCGGTCTTCAAGGTGGACCGTCCGGTGGTGGAGGAGGTGCCCAAGCGCATCGCGCGTCTGGTGCTGGAAAAACGTCGTCCCGTGCCACCGCCACCCCCGCCGCCCAAGGTCGAGGAGAAGAAGCCCGAACCCAAGCCGGTGGAGGAGAAGAAGCCGGAACCCAAACCCGAGCCGAAGAAAGAACCGAAGCCGGAACCCAAACCCCAGCCGTCGGCGCGTGAACGTGCCTCGCGTGCCGGCATCATGGCTTTCCAGGATACGCTGGCGGAGCTGCGCCAGGATTCCGCCATCGCCAAGCTGGAGTCGAGCAAGCAGCTCACCTCGGCGGGGCAGACGGCGCGTACCACCGAGCGTTCCCTGGTGACTTCCAAGCTGGCGAAGGGTAGCGGGGGGATCAACACCGCTGCGCTGAGTCGCGATACCGGCGCCACCGAGTTGGTCGGGCGCAGCGTCGAAAAGGTGAAAAGCCCGGTCAAGCCGGAGACGGGTAAATCGCGTTCCAACGACAAGAACCGCTTGGCGGGACGCACCGACGAAGAAATCAAACTGGTCTTCGACCGCAACAAATCGGCTATCTACAACCTCTATAATCGGGCCTTGCGCGCCAACCCGTCACTGCGCGGAACGCTGGTGATTCGGTTGACCATCGCCCCCAGCGGTGAGGTGACCAGCGTACAGCTGGTGAGTAGCGAACTGGGCGACGATTCGCTCGAACGCAAGCTGGTACTGCGCATCAAGCGCTTCGATTTCGGTGCCAAGGCCGTCGCCGCCACTACCGTCAAGTACACCATCGACCTGTTCCCCTCGTAACGGATCGAGGACGGCCGCGCCGGCGATCATCGTCGGGGCTGGATTCGCGCCACGCCGTCTCGTCTGGGCTGCCTTCGCAGTCCTTTTGTTGGAATTCCATCTGATTTGTGTCCAATAGTTCGGTGCGCTACGCTAGCCGTACGCGGCGCGACGATCGTCCGGAGTCGTGTCCCCCCGCCCTCGGAGGGTGCTGTTCGCCCGACCGCCTTGCTGGTCGGTAAGAGGATCACGCATGCTCTATTTCGATGAAGCGACGGAAACCCTGCCGCGCGAGCGGCTGAGTGAGCTGCAACTCGGGAAGTTGCGGGCGATGCTCGACGAGCTGCGGGGAACCAACCGGTTCTACACCCGCAAGTGGCAGGCGGCCGGCGCCGATCCCCGAGAGGTCGCCGCGTTGGAGGATCTGGCGCAGTTGCCCTTCACCACCAAGCACGAGCTGGTGCTCGATCAGGAGGAGCACGCTCCGTTCGGTACCAATCTCACCTATCCCGTCGAATCCTACGTGCGCTTCCACCAGACCTCTGGCACTACCGGTGTGCCGCTCAAGGTGCCGGATACGGCGGACGGCTGGGGCTGGTGGGGGCGTTGTTGGGGGCACGTGCTGGCCGGTGCGGGACTGACCCCTGCGGACCGGCTGTTCATGGCCTTCTCCTTCGGACCTTTCATCGGGTTTTGGGCGGCGGTGGAGGGGGCGCGGCAGATCGGTGCCATGATGATTCCCGGCGGTGGACGCGATTCACAGCAGCGCCTGGAACTGATGCGCGCCGCCGGTGCCACGGCACTGGCCTGCACCCCCACCTATGCGCTGCGGTTGGCGGAGGTGGCGCGCGAGATCGGGTTCGACCTCGAATCCCTTCCCATCCGCGCGACGGTTCATGCCGGTGAGCCCGGCGCCAACGTACCGGCCACCAAATACCGGATCGAACAGGTGTGGGGAGCGAAGTGCTTCGATCACGCCGGCGCTACCGAGGTGGGAGCCCACTCGTTTGAGTGCGTGGCGCAACCGGGTGGCACGCACCTGATCGAGAGTGAATACATCGCCGAGGTGATCGACCCCGACACCGGCGCCGCTGTGGCCCCCGGTGAGCGCGGCGAACTGGTGATCACCAATCTCGGGCGCTGGGGCTTTCCGGTGGTGCGCTACCGCACGGGGGACGTGGTGCGCGTCAATCTCGAAACCTGCGCGTGCGGACGGACATCGTTGCGTTTTGAAGGCGGCATCCTCGGGCGCGCCGACGACATGGTCACCGTGCGCGGCGTCAACGTCTTTCCCAGCGCCGTCGAAAACATCATCCGCCGCTTCGACGTGGTCGACGAATTTCGCGTCACGGTGCGCAAGCATCGCCACATGGAGGAGATGCAGGTGGAGGTGGAACTGATCGACGGCACCGATGCGGCGGTCGTCGAGACCATTGCCGAAACATTGGCCAGCATGCTGGCGTTCCGGCCCACGGTGCTGCTGGTGGCACGCCACGCGCTGCCGCGCTACGAGCTGAAGGCGAAGCGCTTCCACGTTCAGGGTCAGACGTGAAGTGATGGCCCGCGCCGGCCGGCGCCATTTGACCCTGCGCCGCAGGCGGCTATAGTGCCTTCTGACACCGGATCAAACGTCCCTCCCGGCCTGCGGGAGACGAGGAGCGGAAGTGATATGAGCCTGCCCATGATCGTGGCCATTACCGGCGCCAGCGGCGTGATCTACGGCGTCGAGCTGCTGCGTGCGCTCCAGGCGCTGGGCATTCCTACCCACCTGATCCTGAGCGAATCCGGTATCCGTACTCTTGCACTGGAGACCGATTGCTCGCTGGAGCAGGTGCGCGCGCTGGCGACGCAGGTGCACAACAACAAGGATATCGGCGCGGCACTGGCCAGTGGCTCGTTGCGCACGCGGGGCATGATCGTCGCGCCGTGCAGCATCAAAACCCTGTCGGCGGTGGCCAATTCGTTCGACTACAACCTAGTGGTGCGCGCCGCCGACGTCACGCTCAAAGAGCGCCGGCGCCTGGTGCTGATGGTGCGCGAGACCCCACTGCACAAGGGGCACCTCGACCTGATGAGCCGGGTGGCGGATCTGGGCGGGGTCATCCTGCCGCCGGTGCCGGCCTTCTACCATGCCCCGCAAACCCTCATGGACATCGTTTACCAGAGCGTCGGCAAGGCCCTCGACCTGTTCGACATCGAGCACGATCTCTACGCGCGCTGGAGTGGCGCCATGCCGGGCCGGCACGCGATCCCCGTCACTGGCTCCGAGTGATATGCTCCGGCTGCATCGCTCGATCGGCACCGCGCCCCGCGTCCCTGCGGAGCGAAGCCATCCCTGCTATTGCTTGGGCGTCTGAGCGGCGGTGAGCGCCGGGTCGGACGTGGCGGATGCGGCGAGGGTGTCGCGCTGGGCGGCCGCGATCAGCGGTTTCGTCGCGTACGCGGGCAGCCGGAAGTACTCCGGCCGTTGCGACGATTTCAGGGTGTACTCCTCCTTATCCGCGGCCTTGCCGATTCGGTACTCCACGTTGGCCGCCGTTGCGAGTGAGCGGCGCCTGGAACTCTGGTAGTTCCGATCTGAAGCGACTCCGCCCGTCGCAGCCGGGAACGGTACCCACCTCCAGTTTCGGCAGGAGGCCGGCGAGTTTGTCCACGGCCATGATCTGAGTGCGTTTGCCTTGGAGTAAGTTCTTCGTAGGCTTAGCCGTGAACTCCTCGGTGCGTGCTGTGTCAGTTCGCGTTGTCCACGACGATGAAGGCGCCATGGCGTCGGGTCAAGTGTTCCACCTGGATCATGCGCGGATCTCCGTGGTGATGTGATGACGCCGGGCTAATCGAGTGCTGGGTGGGTGGTCGCGTGGTCGCGATGGCGTCTAGGTGAGACATGTCCGGTCCGCTGGGCGACAGCGGGGTGCCTGGCGAATTGTCCGCGAGAAAGATGCCCTGGACGGGGCAAAAGGTCCGCGAACGGGCCCTTGAAACGCGCCGTTCCGGCGCTAAATACAGATAGGTGCGCCGCAGGGCGCGTCGAGCGATACGGCGTAGACAAAGCAGCCATGGAATTCAAAGATTATTACCAAATCATGGGGTTGAAGCGTAGCGCCACCCAGGATGAGATCAAACGCGCCTACCGCAAGCTGGCGCGCAAATACCATCCGGACGTGAGCAAGGAGCCGGAGGCGGAGCGCCGTTTCAAGGAGCTGGGTGAAGCCTACGAGGTGCTCAAGGACCCCGAGAAG